>CASEHD010000012.1 GCA_949287655.1 uncultured Christensenella sp.
TTCATAAGAATATCCGCATTTTGAGCAGAACGTCTCGCCTTCAGCTCTCTCTTTGCCGCATACGGGGCAGACAGTCAGTTTTTCTTCTGCCCTCTCCCCACACCTGGGACAAAATGCCCCGTCAAACTCAGTGCCGCATTTTTTGCAAATCATAAATTCCTCCTAATTACGGCTCGAAATTTCAAAATATAAAAATATTCGAACCCCTGAATATATTATGGTACGTTATTTATAAAAGTCGACGACAACTTTTTGCTGTACGTTTCAATGTTTGGCAAAATAATTAATTTTCACCTGTTTTCATCGCTTTGAAGAATCTTTTCCTGTTTCCGATCAATACATTATATACTGCCAACTTTAGGTCTTTTGACCTGAATCAAATTTTTTGACCTATTAGCATCGATATTATGTCAGGCTTTTTAATATATCTATATAGGTATTATCTTAAGTCTTTTGACCTAAAACAATTTTTTTAACCTGAATTAAGTCTGATTACCAATGTCCTGTCTTCTGCCCCAATCAAGTCTTCTACCTGAATCAAGTCTTTCAAAATATTACTACTGATATTATATTAGGTCTTTTGACCTATGTCAAGTCTTTTGACCTAAAGCCAATTATAATCATTTATGTCGACAAATAATTATCAATACTGAAAAAAATAACAGACGCACACGTAAAGGACAACTGATATGGAATTTCCTGAAATCATACGCGATATAATGTTTTACAGCAAGATAAATCAGGGCGAACTTGCCGATCTTCTTGACGTAAACCAAACCACGATAGGTCAATGGAAATCCGGAAAAAAGAAGCCCGGATATGACAACATAGTGAAAATTTACGAAACGCTCGGTATTACTCCCGACGAGATTTTCGGCGTTACGGAAATCACGAGAAAACTCGACTTCTCTCGCCTTGTGAGAAAAAGCGTCTGACCATTTGATTATATAAAAATCCGCAGTTTTTTACTTGATCTCGATTATTTCCGCTTAGATAAGCAATTATATTTGTTAAAGTATGCCAACCTGACCGTTATCTGCAAAGCTAATAATAAATTTACGTTTTCGCCCTATTGTTTTTAGGTCAAAAGACCTAAAAACGATATTTTACTATAATTATTCACTAAAAAATTAGTTGCTTCAGTTCTTTATCCGACATGAAACGTAATTATAGGAATCAGATTTGCGAAATCTATATTCAAACGAATTTCAGGCTAAACGCGGAACGTTTGCGGGTAATACTCTTACGAGACTAAATAACCAAATAAATTGATTGCTGCCAAAGAAAAAAACGGAGCGGAAAATTCCGCTCCGCTCCTATGACAGCCTACCCCCTTCGCACGCAAACGCTTTCGCGCATGCCTCCGAGCCGTATGGCTGTATCGGCGATATTATCGCGCTTTTTGATTTTAAAGCGCGGGGTCGAGGTCAGTTTTCGCTCCTGAACCTCAGATTGTTTTCGACAAGCTCGTCAAAAGTTACGGGCATAAAGCCGTTGATATCAACGCCTGCGTTGAACGCTCTTTCCATGTTCTTCAGATAACTCCAGTAAGGGCGCTTAGTGTTGTTGTGCATATGTCCGTGGATAAGGAATTTGCCCTCAAACGCCAGCATCGGAAAATGACAAAGGGTTGCCTTTCCTCTTCCCGTATTTATCACGTCGTATGATGACCAACCGATAAAATACTTTGACAGATCGACGCCGTCTATCCAGCTGCGGTCGTGATTGCCGATTATAAGATACTTTTTACCCTTAAGCCTTTTCAAGTATTCTTCAGGCGGTATTTTTGAGCGGTTGGCAAAATCTCCGATAATATACACCGTATCGTCTTTATGCACGCGCTTATTCCAAGCGGCAATTAGCGCTTCGTTCATTTCTTCGATATTCTCAAAAGGTCTCGAACACATTTTTATCACGTTTTCGTGCCCTAAATGCAAGTCTGAAATATAATATATCACAGCGTTCACCTCCCGTTTTTTTCAGCTACTTTCCGTTGATACCCCCTAAAGTCTTCTCTGCCGAAACAACTTTCAAAGTCTGCGTAAATATCAAACATTCGCGCATATTGTTATAATCAATATTTATATTATAGTTTTACAGCATTCTTTTGTCAAGCTGTATTTTAATATCTTCATGATATCAAACGCTAAAGCTTTCCGTAAGAGAATTCACACCGCAATAATTGAAAATTCAAAACGTAATCAAAACAAAAAAAGACGGGCTTTTCGCCCGTCCTGTTTTTTTGCAAAATGTCCTTTCGCCGATTACGCGTTGAGGATCTCAGTAGCCTTGCCCGCACAACCGAGAACTTCGGTGAGCTTGTGCTTGACAATATACTTGATATTCGCTCTTGCGTCGCCCAGGTACTGTCTGGGGTCGAAGTGATCGGGATGCTCAACGAAATGCTTGCGGATACCTGCGGTGCAAGCCATACGCAGGTCACTGTCGATATTGATCTTGCAGACAGCCATAGAAGCAGCCTTTCTGAGCATATCTTCGGGTACGCCGATCGCGTCTTTGAGCGCGCCGCCGTTCTCGTTGATGATCTTTACGAATTCCTGCGGAACGGAAGAAGCGCCGTGCAGGACTATCGGGAAGTTGGGCAGTCTCTTAGCAACTTCTTCGAGAATGTCGAATCTGAGCTGCGGCTTGGTGCCCGGCTTGAACTTGTAAGCGCCGTGAGAAGTACCGATCGCGATAGCAAGGCTGTCAACGCCGGTCTTGGTAACGAATTCTTCTACTTCTTCGGGTCTGGTGTAAGAGCTGTCTTCAGCAGAAACTTTTACGTCGTCTTCAACGCCTGCAAGTCTTCCCAGCTCGCCTTCTACTACTACGCCGTGGTCGTGAGCGTATTCGACTACCTTACGGGTAAGTTCGATGTTATCCTTGAAAGCGTGGTGGCTGCCGTCTATCATGACAGAATTGAAACCGCCGTCGATACAGCTCTTGCAAAGCTCGAACGTATCGCCGTGGTCGAGGTGCAGACAGATGGGCAGGTGGCTGACTTCTTCAGCAGCCTCTACCATCTTGCGAAGATAGGTGGGGTTGGCGTACTTTCTCGCGCCGGAAGAAACCTGAAGAATGAGCGGAGCGTTTTCTTCGGTAGCGGCTTCTACGATACCCTGGATGATTTCCATATTGTTCACGTTGAAAGCGCCGATAGCGTAACCGCCTTCGTATGCCTTCTTAAACATATTGGCAGATGTAACCAATGGCATAAAAATTACCTCCAAAATTGTTATCTTTTTTGTTCGTATCGCGCCGATTAAGCGTTTTTACCCTGTTTAAGTCTGCGAAAAACGCGTTTTTTACGCTTTTTCGTATCGCTTATATCTTACCACAACGTTAAAAAAATTACAATGCTTTACAGCAAATTTAACGCTATTTGTTGTTTACGCGAGGTTTTCGGGATTCAGACCTTTGAGCTCGTCGACAACGAAAATGCCGTCCTTTCTTATCAGTCTGTCGTCAAAATAAATCTCGCCGCCGCCGCAAGCCTTTGTCTGAACGAGAACGAGATCCCAGTGGATCGCGCTTCTGTTGCCGTTGAACGCGTCGTCATAGCAGCTGCCCGGCGTGAAATGTATGCTGCCGCTTATCTTTTCGTCGAACAGGATGTCTCCCATCGCCTTTGTAACGAACGGATTGACTCCGACGGCGAACTCGCCGACGTACCTCGCCCCTTCGTCTGTATCGAATATCTTATTGATCGCCTCGGTATCGTTCGCGGTAGCTTCGATTATCTTGCCGTCTTTAAAAAGAAGGGATACGTTTTCAAACTTGATGCCGTCCTTGCTTGTCGGCACGTTGTAAGTTATCCTGCCGTTCACGCTGTCCTTTACCGGCGCGGTGTAGACCTCTCCGTCCGGGATATTTCTGAGACCGCAGCACTTGACGCCGCCAATGCCCTTTATAGAGAAACTAAGGTCTGTTCCCGGACCGACGATGCGGACTTTATCGGTCTTGTTCATCAGCTCTACGAGCGGGGTCATCGCCTCTCCCATCTTGCGGTAGTCGAGGTTGCAGACGTCGAAATAGAAGTCCTCAAAGCTTTCAGTGCTCATTGCCGACATTGCGCTCATGCCCTGCGTGGGATATCTGAGCACGACCCACTTTGTATGCGCAACACGTCTGTCGTGATGAACGGGCAGCGAATAAAATTTGCTGTAAGCGCCCATTCTCGCCGCGTCGATATCGCAGGTCTCGTAAGCGTTCTCGCCGCCGCGGATGCCGATATACGCGTCCATTTTATCCATTTTCGCACAGTCGAATTCCGCCATCTTCTTTGCGAGAGTCTCATCCATACCCTTCATAATCTCGCGCTGTATGCGGTTGTCGAACACGCTGACGAACGGGTAACCGCCCGCCGCGTAAACCTCTTTGACCACGCAGTTCACAAGCTGATAATCTATCCCGAACGCTTCGATCAGGACGTTTTCGCCCTTCTGAACGTTGCACGAATAATTGACCAGATTTTTTGCCAGAGTCTCTATTCTCTTGTCTACCAACATTTTTCTTTCTCCTTCCGCTTTAAAGCGATCGGCGCATATTTTCCGCCGTGATATTTTAGCGTGCGGCATATTGTCTTTTAACGCTGTATCGCATTAAGATCCGCAACTGCCGCGGACGTGCTTTTTCTATTAAAAATTTTCCTGCCCGTGTAGGTCGAACACGGTTTTACATTCTTTGCGGAGCCGCTATACCGAGAAGCGAAAGCCCGCTTTCGACGACCTGTTTCGTCGCTGCGACGAGCGCGAGTCTCGCGTTTCTTACCGCGGGAGCCGCGTCCTTGATATTGTGTTCGAAATAGAATTTGTTAAACGCCTGAGCGACGTCCACTATCTGTCTTGTGACTATGCTCGGCTCATACTTTTCGCCTGCGGCCGTTACGCTTTCCGGGAACTTTTCCAGCGCTTTGACCAACGCGTAAGCCTCGTCGTTCGATATGCCGTCCTCGTCGAAAGCGTCGCCTTCGGGCGCGCATTTTTCAAGAAGCGAACAACAGCGCGCGTAAGTGTACTGTACGTAAGGACCCGTCTCTCCGTCAAAGTTCAGCACTTTGTCGTAGTCGAAAACGACGTCCTTTATCCTGCCGTTGAAAAGCATCGCGAACACCGCCGCGCCTACACCGACCTGCTCTGCGGTAAGCTCTCTGTTTTCGAGGTCGGGATTCTTTTCCGCGATTATCTCACCAGCCTTTGCTACCGCGGTGTTCAGCACGTCTTCGAGGAAGACAACCCTGCCGGTACGCGTGGAAAGCGCGCCGTCTTCGAGCGATACCATGCCGTGCGCGACGTGGACCATATCGTTTGCCCAGGGTTTGCCCATAAGGCGCAGCACCTCGAATATCTGTTTAAAATGCAGGTTCTGCTGATAAGCGACGACGTAAAGGCACTTATAGAAATCGTAAGTATTTTTGCGGTAGACCGCCGCCGCCAGGTCTCGCGTCGCGTAAAGGGTCGCGCCGTCGCTCCTGACCAGAAGGCAGGGCGGCATCTTGTCCCCTTCGAACCTGACGATCTTCGCGCCGTCCGACGTTTCGAGAAGTCCTTTCTCTTCCAGTTCGTCCAGAACGGGCTGCATCTTATCGTTGTAAAAACTTTCGCCCGCGTAAGAATCGAAAGTCACGTTGAGGCGCTTATATACCTTTTCGACCTCTTTCATCGTAACGTCCTTGAAATATCCGAACAGATCTATCGCTTCCTTATTGCCGTCCTCTATCTTCTTGAACCATGCGCGCGCGTCGTCCTCGAGAGAAGGATCCTTTTCGGCTTCTTCGTGGAATTTAACGTATATATCGAGGAGACCTCTCACACCGCGTTTGTCGATATCATCTTTGTCGCCCCACTTTTTGTACGCGACGATCAGCTTGCCGAACTGCGTGCCCCAGTCGCCGAGGTGGTTTATCCCGACGACCTTATAGCCGAGCGCGCGGTATATCCTGCACAACGCGCCGCCTATGACGGTGTTCAGAAGGTGCCCCATATGGAATGGCTTTGCGATATTGACCGAAGAAAAATCGATGCATACCGTCTTTCCCGCGCCGATATCCGATCTGCCGTAAGTTTCGCCTTCCGACAAGATCTTTTTTACGACCGCGGAAGCGACCATCTTCTTGTTCAGCGTAAAGTTGACGTATCCGCCGACGGCTTCCGCCTTTTCGAGTAAACCGTGGGCGACGATACGCGAGACTATCTCCTCGGCAATCGCCATCGGGCTCTTTTTCATCTCTTTCGCGAACTTGAAACACGGAAGACAATAATCGCCCATCGCAGGGTCCTTGGGTACGGTGATAAGCGCTTCTATCTCGCCGCTTTTCACGTCCCCGAGGATAACTGTATCCGCAAGCAGTTTTTTGTAATCCATCAAATACCTCTTAAAATTTTTTCTCTCGTATCAGACGTTGAATCTGAACAGTACGACGTCGCCGTCCTGAACGACGTAATCCTTTCCTTCGCTTCTGACCTTGCCCTTTTCTTTCGCAGCGGTGTACGAGCCGCATTCGAGCAGCACCTTCCAGTCGACGACCTCAGCGCGTATAAAGCCCTTTTCGAAGTCGCTGTGTATCTTGCCCGCAGCCTGAGGCGCCTTTGTGCCTTTCACTATCGTCCACGCGCGCGTTTCTTTCTCGCCCGCGGTCAGATAGCTTATAAGTCCGAGAAGCTTATAGCAAGCGGATACCAGCTTATCGAGACCGCTCTTGTCGATGCCCAGCTCCTGCTGGAACATCTCTTTTTCTTCTTTGTCCATACCGGCGAGCTCTTCTTCTATCTTCGCGCAGAGCACGATGACTTCGCTGTTCTGTGAAGCGGCGAATCTCTTTACGTCCTTAACGTAATCGTTGTCCTCTTTGCCGAGGTCGTCCTCGCCTATGTTGGCAGCATATATGACGGGCTTTGCGGTCAGCAGAAACATATCGTTTATTATCGCCTGTTCGTCTTCGGAAAACTCCATAAGGCGGACGGGCTTGCCGTTTTCGAGCTCCTTGAGCACGCCGTCGAGAAAATCCGCCTCTTCCGCGAACTTCTTGTCGCCGCCCTTAGCCGAGTTTCTCGCCTTTGCGGAGCGTTTCTGCACAGTCTCCATATCCGCGAATATCAGCTCAAGATCTATCGTTTCTATATCTCTGAGCGGATCCACGCTGCCGTCGACGTGGGTGATGTTCTCGTCGTCGAAACATCTTACGACGTGGACTATCGCGTCGACCTCTCTTATATGCGACAAAAATTTGTTGCCCAGACCTTCGCCGTGCGACGCGCCCTTGACGAGTCCCGCGATATCGACGAATTCCAGCACGGTCGGGGTGATCTTCTTCGAGTCGTAAAGCGCGGCAAGCTTGTCCAGTCTTTCGTCGGGAACGGCTACCACGCCCACGTTGGGCTCTATGGTGCAGAACGGATAATTCGCGCTCTCCGCACCCGCCTGAGTGATGGCGTTGAAAAGCGTGCTTTTGCCCACGTTGGGCAGACCTACTACTCCCAGTTTCATTTAATTCTCCTTTTGACCGTCGTCGGGTTTTTCCTCTTTACCGTCTTCGGTCAGGTCTTTACTTTGGTTTTTACCTACGAGTTTCAGGGTGTTTTCCTCCCCCCTGATCAGCCTTTTTATATTCGAATAATGTCTTACGACGACGATCGCCCATATCACGAGCGAACATACTATCGCCGTTGCGTTATCGCGGCTTGCTATGCAGCTGTATACGGTTATCGCCGAAATGCAGGCAATAGAGCCGATAAAGCCGTATTTTATGAACAGGAGCATTAGTATCAGCACAACAAGCACGACTGAGCCGACTATCGGATAAGCGACGATAAACACGCCGATAGACGTCGCGACCCCTTTACCGCCCTTGAATTTGCTGTAAACGGGCAGAACGTGTCCTATTATCGTGACAAGTCCCAGAATGAACAGCCAGTCGAGACTGCCTATCCAGTACAGACCTATAACCGCGAATATCACGCCTTTTGCGCAATCGCAGATAAAGGTCAGCACCCCCCACAGCTTGCCGACCGAACGCAGAACGTTCATGGTGCCGGGATTGCCGCTGCCCTTTTTAGTGATATCCGTGCCTTTTATCCTTGAAAAAATTATCGCGAAATTTATCGAGCCTATAAGATACGCCGCCGCTATGAGCAACGCCTTACCCCACCATGCCATGTCCTGTCAGATACCTTGCAAAACGTTTTTGATTATTATAACATAGCGCGCGTAAAAACTCAAACGAATGGGCGCCCGATTATTCGCGTAAGCAAAAAAATACGAATATCGGCAAAATGCGCGTTATCCTGCGTTTTTGCCGTATATTGACTGATAATTTGCAAAACTTACGATATCCTTACGAAAAGCTGAAGGTATTATTACCTTCCTTTTGAAGAAAAAACTTGACCTTTAACAAAAAAACTTTATATAATTAATATGATGGCGAAAGCCGGACAAGGAGGTTATTATGAAAAAGAAACTGCTTTTGGCAATAATCAGCATCGTATTTATTTTGAGCGCTGTGTTCTTTATCGCCTGCGACGGAAAAACCGAACAATTCGACGAAAACCAGAATCTCGATCACGACGACCTCGGCGTGGCTCCGAACGAAGAAGCCCAACAAGGTATAGTCAAACCCGAAGCTTCAAAGCTTACGGCGAGCAGTTCCTCACTTTCAGAGGACGCCGCGGTAAAAGAAGCTGCCACCTATCTTTTCAATCTCGCCAACGACAATCTTTCTAAGGTATCGTATTACGCCAACTACGCGTACGGCAGCGGCGTTGCGACCGTTACCAACCTTAAAATGAGCGGTTCGATGGAAGTGCGCGAAGTTCGTATCAAGGACGACGCGGCTATGTATATGGTCACTATGGGCAGAGTCGTCAACGGCTATAACAACGATACGCCGGACAAGACGAATGAGGCGGTTCTCAGCGCGTGCCGTCTCCTTCTCGACTACGGCAACCGCAAATTTACGCCGGACGGAAAAACGTTTTACGTACAGGAAGGAGGATCTTCCGCCCTTCTGGAAAATTCTTTGAACAACTTTTTCACGGAAACCGCTTTTATCGACTGGAATAAATGCGACTCCAAATCAATGTCCGTCGAAGCGTTTATGCAAGAAGACTTTTACAACAAGTCTTATGTCGAAACGACCAACGCAACGATAACTCCCGATACGATTATCAACGCTTCGATCGTTCATAACGAAGCAGGTTATTACGAAATAGAAATAACCGTAGACATCACCACCGACGCTCTTAAACTCGCGACCGAATCCACAAGAGATTCAGCCAGCAGTAAGGATATCGTTTATTCTCATCAGACGATAAAATGTCAGATCTGGGACTGCGGTCTCTTCAGGCGTTATGAAACTTACGACGGTTGGAAAGGCTCTTTCGGCGCCGGCATATTCAAATTGGGAGGTTCGAGCACGAACGAATGGCATAAGTATTTCACCTACAACAAAGAGAACGCTCCCCTCTATCAGATACCCTCTGACACGAGCTGGGCAAAATAAAGACGGGATTCGTTCCCTGACAAAAAAATATTCGCCGTCTTTACGGGCGGCGTTTTTCATGCCCTGCCGTCCTCAAAACGTATCGACGATATCCGGAAAAAGCGCTTCTCTTCAAAACGCGGGCGCTCGACGCAAAACCGACGACTGTTCCGCGCGAGCGGGCAAGCCGCCGCATAAAAAAACGGACGGGCTTGCGCCCGTCTCAATCTTCTCTTTTTAAAACTCCCCGTCCGTCAAAATCGGGGATATACCCGGTATCCGCGCTGTCCGAAAGCTGGATAAACGCGTTTTTGAAACCCAGCTTTTCCGCGTGCGCGACGACCGCTTTGTATTCGATAGGTTTGAGCCTCCTGTTTATTTCGGGGTACTTTTCAGCCTGTCCGAAAGGCACATACTGGCTCATAAGCGATATATAGTCATTTTCTTTATCAAGAACGCCCGAAAGGATATCCAGGACTTTTTTAGAATTCGCGACCGCATTCGGCAAAACAAGATGTCTTACCAGCACCCCTCTTTTCATAAGTCCGTCGTCCGCGACGAACGTTTCGCCGGTCTGTCTCTTCATCTCGCACAGCGCGTTCAGAGCTGCTTCGGGGTAATCGGGCGCTTTAGAGTATCTCGCCGCGATGTCTTTATCCGAATACTTGAAATCGGGCATATAGATGTCTACAAGACCTTCGAGAAGTTTAAGCGACTCTGCGCTTTCGTAACCGGCGCAGTTGAATACGACGGGAACACACGGTTTGTAAAGCCTTAACGCCTCCGCTATCCCGGGAATAAAATGACTGCCGGTTACCAGGTCGATATTGTCAGCGCCCTTCTCTTCAAGCTCCTTGAAAATATCGGCGAGGCGGCTTACGGTTATCTCAGTTCCCTCTCCCCTCGACAGCGCGAAATTCTGACAATAAACGCACCTGAGCGGACATCCGCTGAAAAAAACCGCTCCGCTGCCGCCTTTTGCGGCAAGGACCGGTTCTTCCCAGAAATGCAAAGTCGCCGCGCCCAGTTTTATCTTGTCGCCGACGGAGCAGTAACCCTTTTTAACGCTTCTGTCGACGCCGCAATTCCTGGGGCACAGCCGGCACTCCCCGCTCAACGTCAGCACTCGAAATAACGGGCTACGCCGTGTTTTATCAGCTCCGAAAGTTCCCTGGCGAGGTCTTCGAGGCTTTCGCTTCTGTCAGACAGGTACCAGTCGCGGTAGCAATCGACCACCCCCGAAACGATAAATGAAAGTACTATGTTCGCCTTTGGCGCGTTTACGCCGTTGAATTTGTAAGAGTCGAACAGCTGCTTTTTCAGCATGTCCTTTATCTTTCTCATAAAGTTGCCCGATATCGTACTGGAAAACAACAATTTGTTGAACGTCTCGTTTTCGCTGCCCGATACGCCGTCGCTGATGGCGATAAGAAGCGGGTACGGATCGGTTTTTATCTTGTCCATATCGAATTTTGCAAAAATATTCTTTATATCTTCAAGAAGCTCGTCCTCAACGTCCTCAAGCACGTTGTAAACGTCCGTGTAGTGCAGATAAAAGGTCTTGCGGTTGACGTCAGCCTTTTCTGCGAGGTCCTTGATCACGATGTGGCTCATCTCCTGAGTCAGCACCATTTCCTTGAACGCTTCCTTTATCGCCTGTCTGGATTTGCGGCTGCGCTTGTCGTTCTTGAACTTATTTACATGTTCCATAATATCTCTCCCTGTGCTTGTTCTGATTATATTTTAATATACAAACGGGGAATAATCAACAATTTTTTGCACTCAGGGAAAAATTTTTTTAATATTGAAATCATACGCATTTGTGTGTTAAAATATAATCAGAAAAAGCAAGGAGGAAAATATGGCTGAAAGATATAATCCTTACGACAACTTTTTGTCCGTCCTTGACAAGGCGGCCAATGCGGTCGGAATGAAAGAAGAAGAATACGTCCTGATAAAATATCCGGAAAGAGAGCTGAAAGTATCCGTACCTGTAAAAATGGACGACGGAAGCGTTCGCGTTTTTGAAGGCTACCGCGTACAGCACAGCACTTCACGCGGTCCGTGCAAAGGCGGCATAAGGTATCATCAGAGCGTAAATATCGACGAGGTAAAAGCGCTCGCCGCATGGATGAGTTTTAAATGCGCGGTCGTCAATATACCGTACGGCGGCGCGAAAGGCGGCATAAAGGTCGACCCTTCCACCCTTTCGAAAGCCGAACTTGAACGACTGACCCGCAGATATACCGCGATGATACTGCCGATAATCGGTCCCGAAAAAGATATCCCCGCTCCCGACGTGGGCACCAATGCCCAGGTCATGGACTGGATCATGGATACCTACTCCATGATGAACGGCTACACTATACCGGGAGTCGTTACCGGAAAAGATCTGGAAGTCGGCGGCTCCCTCGGCAGACCGGAAGCGACGGGGCGCGGCGTTATGATAATCACGATGGAAGTCCTCGATAAATACAAGCTCGCGCCGTCGGACGTAAGCGTCGCCGTACAAGGTATGGGCAATGTCGGAAGCGTCGCGGCAAAACTGCTGTACGAAAAGGGCTGCAGGATAGTCGCCGTATCCGACGTTTCGGGCGGCATAAGAAAAGCAAGCGGACTGAATATCCCGGAGATCTGCGAATTCGTAAAACAGAGAAAACTTCTCAAAGACTATTACGCGGACGGGGTCGAACATATCGACAACCACGCGCTGCTGACCACAAAATGCGACATACTCATTCCCGCCGCGCTCGAAAACCAGATCACCGCGGATATAGCGAAGGAACTCAACTGCCGTCTCGTCATAGAAGCGGCGAACGGTCCTACCACCGTTGAAGCGGACGCGGTGCTGGAAAAGCGCGATATCGTGGTGCTTCCAGACATTCTGACCAACGCAGGCGGCGTTATCGTTTCCTATTGCGAATGGGTGCAGAATCTGCAATCGCTTACCTGGGACGAAAACGACGTCAACGCTACCCTGTTCAAGGTCATGACGAGGGCTCTTACCGACGTGTATCACAAGGCGCGCGACTATAAGATAAGTTACCGCCTTGCCGCGTACGCAGTCGCGATCGAAAGGCTTTGCACGGCAAAAAAGAAACGCGGCATATTCCCGTGACACGTCAAAACGCCGCTTTGCCGAAAAACTCTTTCGCAATGCAAAAGAAAGAGCGCAGGACAACCTGCACGCAGCGCAATATATGCGCAAAATTATTTAAACAACAAGAAAAACCCGATACGTATCGGGTTTTTCGTTTGCTTCTGTATTCGACGGCTTACTTCTTCAACCCCGCGAGGTCGTCCGACGTTATCTCCGCATTGCCGTAGGTAAAGTAAGCGAGGCAAGTCTGCTGACAATTGACGGTAACGGGCACAGAGGAATGTTTGCCGCTGTACACCTCGTTTCTCTTCCAGATGACCGGTTTCATCTTGCCGTCTATCTTTTCGATCGCGAAATCTATCGTCGTGTTCTCGCAGGCGAAGCCTTCTTCTTTCGCGCCTGTATTCGCGAGGAACTCGTCGAGCGCCGCCCTGTGCACCGTCTTCATCATCTCTTCGCTGCAATCTATCGTAAGCGTGCAATAATATACGCCGTCATCGACGTAAACCTTGTCATCGTGCTCGTCGGCGAGATATTCTCTCGACGTAAGGTCGTAAGTCGTCATATGCTCCGTAAGCACGCGGTTTTCTTCCCTGACGTCGCCGGTAAACGGCGCGAACGTCCCCCAGTCCGTTGTCGTAAGCAAATTGTTTCCCTGATCGAAATTTATATGTTTTGTTCCCGCGACGTTGGTGAAATAAGCGTCGTCGCCGTCGAAATAATATTTTTTCGTACACGAGCCGGTGTCGAGACCCGTGCCGTAGATTATCTCCTGAGAATAGATCTCTTCGCCCTTTATCTTTCTTATCAGATGAGTGTTTCTGGAAGCGAAAATGCCGGCAGAAAAAGAAAATTTTTCATCCCTGACGTAATTCGTGTCGTTGCACCAGTTTTCATACGCTTCCATTACCAGATCGTACGCGCTCATACCCTCCGCTACATCCAGTCCTTCGTAGTTGCCGAGGTTTTCGTCTTTCGCCTTCAATTCGGTATATTTGCCGCCGCACGCGACCGCAAAGACGAGCGAAAAGCACAAAACCGTAAGAAGCGCAAAAATGATAAATTTGTTTTTCATAATTCCTCCTGCGATCTTTCCGATCCGTTTCTATTTAATCATACCTTGCTCCACGCTGTCAACAGATAGATAACTGCGCCCCGATTTCGTTAAATTTGTGGCGTAAACTCATACTAATAAAAAGACGGCGCCGCCGACATATGCCGGAAGCGCCGCCTGAAGGGGTTATTATTTGGGAAAAATCCTCAATGATCTTTATCTTTTCTCGCCGTAGTAAGCGTTCAGATACATCTGTTTAATCTCGCTCATAAGCGGATAGCGCGGATTAGCGCCCGTGCACTGGTCGTCGAACGCGTCCTCAACCATGCTGTCCAGCTTTTCGAGGAACACCTTTTCGTCGACGCCCGCGTCCTTTATCGTCATCGGCAGACCTATCTCCTTCATCAGCTCTCTTATCTTAGCGATAAGCTTTTCGACCTTTTCTTCGTCGCTCTTGCCGGTCAGACCTATGAAGGAAGCGACCTCTGCGTATCTTCTGACGCAGTCGGGGTACTTATACTGCGGGAATGTGCCCATCTTTGTCGGAGCCTTTGCGCAGTTGAAGCGGATAACCTCTTCTATCATAAGCGCGTTGGCAACGCCGTGCGGCAGGTGGTGATAAGAACCGAGTTTGTGCGCCATCGAGTGGCATACGCCTAAGAACGCGTTTGCGAAAGCCATACCCGCGAGGGTGGAAGCGTTTGCCATCTCTTCTCTCGCCTCCGCGTCGTGACCGCCCAGGCTGTACGCCCTGGGGAGATATGTGAATATCAGCTTCGCCGCTTTGAGCGCGAGACCGTCCGTGTAGTCGGTCGCCATCATCGAAGCGATCGCTTCGAGAGCATGCGTTAACGCGTCGATACCGGACGCGCTGGTAAGCCCCTTGGGGATATTCATCATCAGGTCGGCGTCGATTATCGCCATGTCGGGCAGGAGCTCATAGTCCGCAAGCGGATACTTGGTGCCCGTCTGCTCGTCGGTGATGACCGCGAACGGAGTGACTTCGCTGCCGGTACCCGCGGTGGTCGGGATGGCTATGAAATACGCCTTGTCTCCCATATGCGGGAAGGTGTATACCCTCTTTCTTATATCCATAAATCTCATAGCGAGGTCCTGGAAATCGACTTCGGGATGCTCGTAAAGCGTCCACATTATCTTGCCCGCGTCCATTGCGGAGCCGCCGCCGATAGCGATGATGACGTCCGGCTCGAACGCCGCCATTGCCTTTGCGCCTTCCTTGGCGCAGGCGAGGGTCGGATCAGGCGCGACGTTATAGAACGTGGTATGAGTGATTCCCATCTCATCCAGTCTGTCCGTGATAGCCTTTGTAAAGCCGCTCTTGTAGAGGAAGGTATCGGTGACGATAAACGCCTTCTTCTTATTCATTACGTATTTGAGTTCTCTGAGAGCGACGCCCAGACAACCCTTCTTGAAATAAACCTTTTCGGGTGCTCTGAACCACAACATATTCTCTCTCCTTTCCGCGATGGTCTTGATATTGATAAGATGTCTTACGCCTACGTTTTCGCTGACGCTGTTACCGCCCCAGCTGCCGCAGCCCAACGTAAGGGAGGGAGCCAGTTTGAAGTTGTACAGGTCGCCGATACCGCCCTGCGAAGAAGGAGTGTTTATAAGAATACGGCACGTTTTCATCGCGCGCTCGAATTTGTCCATCTTTTCCTTGCCCGTCTCGACGTTGACGTAAAGCACGGATGTGTGTCCCATACCGCCGTCCGCGATAAGCTTGCTCGCTTTCGCGATCGCGTCGTCGAAATCTTCCGCCTTGTACATCGCGAGGACGGGGCTGAGTTTTTCGTGAGCGAATTCTTCTGAAAGCTCGACGCTGGTCACCTCTCCTACGAGGACCTTGCTTCCCTCGGGTGCTTCAAAACCGCTCATTTTCGCGATCGTGCATGCGGACTGTCCGACTATCTTCGCGTTGAGCGCGCCGTTTATGAGAATGGTCTTTCTGACCTTATCCGTCTCTTCCGGACTCAGGAAATATGCGCCGCACGACTGCATCTCCTCTTTAAACTGCTTGTAAACGTCTTTGAGAACGACGACCGACTGCTCGGACGCACATATCATACCGTTGTCGAAAGTCTTGGAATGTACGACCGAAGACGCCGCCATTCTGATATCCGCGCTGCTGTCTATGACCGCGGGAGTGTTGCCCGCGCCTACGCCGACCGCAGGCTTGCCGGAGCTGTACGCCGCCTTTACCATGCCGGGACCGCCCGTCGCGAGAATGAGGTCCGCCTCTTTCATTATCATAGCGGAAAGCGGAACGGTAGGCTCGTCAATCCAGCCGATGATCTCTTCGGGAGCGCCTGCCGCGACAGCCGCGTCGAGGACGATCTTAGCCGCCTCTATCGTGCTCTTCTTAGCTCTGGGGTGCGGGGAAATGATAAGTCCGTTTCTCGTCTTTAAAGCGAGAAGGGATTTGAATATCGCGGTCGAAGTCGGGTTTGTGGTCGGGATTATCGCCGCGATCACGCCTACCGGTTCAGCTATCTTAGTGATACCGAATCCGGGATCGTATTCGAGAACGCCGCAGGTCTTGACGTCCTTGTAAGCGTTGTAGATGTATTCTGAAGCGTAATGGTTCTTGATGACCTTATCCTCTACCACGCCCATGCCGGTCTCCGCGACCGCGAGTTTCGCGAGCGGGATCCTGGCTTTGTTTGCCGCCATAGCCGCAGCGAAAAAGATCTTGTCTACCTGTTCCTGAGTGTACGTTGCATACTTTGCCTGCGCCGCTTTGACGCGCGCGATCTTATCCAGCAAAGTAACCTCGTCGTTGACGATGTTTGCCATAACAAATAACTCCTTTATGAAAAAAAATTTGTATCGTGTTTATTATGCGCAAACCGCCTGAAATAATTTCCGCAAGTCGCTCTTCTCCTCTTTTCAAGACTCTCCGAAAAGCCGCGCGGCAGTCTGCGTTTACGTTGATTTTGTTAAATTTTTCACAATCAACGACTATATTATATCCGTGTCAATTAAGTTTGTCAACAATTTAACAACTGAATTTACGACTTTTTTATATATTTTTTCTTCGACCCGGTAATTATGTCGATTTTATAACAAAAACGTATCGATCAGCCGTTTTAAGCGCGTTTTCACTACCGGTTTTCTTGTAGGCTTATGTATAAAACGCACGCGTTTCAGCCATCTTTCATTTATCATGTATATTTCATTATCATAAATTCGGCAATTATAAAACCAAACGTCGGATATAAACGCGGCGCCGACCGCCGGATTGAAAACCTAAATGCGTTACGGCGAAAAATTTAAGACAGCGGAAAAGTATATGCGGTATTACAACAATATAAGAACGGCTCTTAAATTAAAAAAGTAAGCTCTGAGCGATACCCGACTCTCTCAAATACGATTTATTGATTTTTTGTCAGACTTTTGAGGATCAACTCAAAAACGGAAACTTTTTCTCGGCTAAAAACCCTTGGCGCAAACTCAGCCCGTCACCGGAGAGCTGACGTCGCTGCCGCTTGCTATGATCTTCAATTTGTGCGGCACGCATATTATGCTGTCGCCAGACTCCTCCATCGCCGGCATATAGGTGCAATCGCGGGTAAAACTGCAATCCGCTTCAATCATCTTCACCGTCCTGTTCTGCTTGTCGACGAAAAAGACGTTGAAGCCGTCTGCCGTATTTATCTCTACCGTATATCCGTCGTTTTCCTCTTTTACGGCAACGCCGTCCTCGCAGCCTGATGTCACCGTAAATTCGTCCGACGGAAAATCGTAAGACAATATTCTCGTCTCCCCGTACTCAACGTAAAAGCCGCTCATCTTCTCTTTGTCCGGCAGCAGGAACACAAGCATAAGCGCGACAGCGACGACGAGAACAACGGCGTAAGGTATTATGTCCCACACCGAAAAATACTTACCGTTCTTTACGTCTTCAACGCTTCTTTTTTTCATTATTTTCCTGTCCGTGTAGATTAAATGCTATTTTACCGTTCTTCCGTCCGCGTTCGTCAGCACCTTGTAGCCGCTGCCGTCTTTAACTGCCAAGGTATAAGTATAGCCGCTCAGAGAGGACGCGAACACGACGGCTTTTTCGCTTCCCATAACGCAGAGAGCGGTCGAATATGCGTCCGCAAGCGCGGCGTTTTCGCCGTATACGCTCGCGGTCAGCACGTCGCTCGTATAGGGTGCGCCCGTCGTCCCGTCGATGATATGACTGTATGTCACGCCGTCTATATCGTAATACCGCTGATAACTTCCGCTCGTCGACAAAGATGCGTCTTTAAGGTACGCCTTAAAATAGTACACGCCGCTTTTATCCGGCGCGAGGACTGATACTTCCCATTCGCCGAGCTCTGCTTTCCCCTCCCTTCGCGCGTTTTTAAGAAGCGCGATACTGCTGCCGCCGATATCGACGTATCCGAAATCAAAACCGTGTTTTCTCAATATATCCGCGATAAGATCGGCGCAATATCCCTTTCCGATGCCGCCGAGGTCTATCTCCTGCGTATAACTTACGCCGTCGACGACGGCAACCGCATCGCTCTTTTTAACGTAATAAGCTCCGCCGTCTTCATAAATTTTCGTATCAGAAAAATCCGAAAGGCTTAAAAAAGCTTCCACGTATTTTTCCGCAGGCAGTTCGCTCTTATAGTCCGCTCTGTCGTAAGGCTTTTCGGGCGCATAGTCCATTTCACCGAAACGGGGCGAAAATCCCCACAGATCCACCGAAAGCGCGAGTGCGGGATTGAACGCGCCGTCCGTCTCCGCGTACGCCTGTTTTGCGAGGGTAAGCGCGTCGTAAGTAATCTTATCTACGGTCAGAATCTCCCCTGCCGCCGCCTCGTTGAACACGCGTATGTCGCTTTTCTCACCGTCCTGTGAAAGCAGACTTTCGGCTTTTTGCAACGCTGCCTTTATCTCCCCTTCCCACAGCTCTTTCAGCTCCCCGTTTCTTTCCGCGGGCAGATAGCAGCTCACCGTACAGTTGGTATTGAAATAATCGTACGTCGTGTACTGCACGCCTGTATAATCTGTCACGTCTACTCCGTCGACGACCAGCGAGCAGCCGCAGAGCGCCGCGGTCAGAACGAGCGCGACAGCCGTTATCATAAGCGTTCCGATACTCTTTTTTGCCATAGATACATTATAACAAACGTGCGCGGCAATTACAACAGTTTAATAAAGCGGACAGCAAAAGCGCGTGCTTTTGTCAACTGTTTTGAATAAAATTTTTCTCACTTTTTTTTGTTGTTACAATCCGCCTGATATTGATTTTTCGCGCGCGTTATTATATAATGTTTGTAAAGTTCATTAAAGGTGTTTACGTATGAGAAAGACAGGTTTTGACAGCGCAAAATATTTGTCGATGCAATCGGATTATATCGCTAAGCGCATAAAACAATTCGGCGGCAAGCTGTATCTCGAATTCGGCGGCAAACTGTTCGACGACTTCCACGCCAGCAGGGTCCTGCCCGGCTTTGCGCCCGACAACAAGATAGTCATGTTGCAGACCCTTAAAGACAAAGCGGAGGTAGTCATAGTCATCAACTCAAACGATATAGCGAAAAACAAGCTGCGCGCAGACCTGGGCATTACCTACGACGAGGACGTTTTAAGGCTTATCGATATATTCAGAAGCAAAGACTTATACGTCGGCAGCGTAGTGCTTTCTCAATTCAACGAAGAAAATATGCCCGCCAAAGCGTTCCAGGCGAGACTGGAACGGCTGGGGCTTAAAGTCTACCGCCATTATCATATCGAAGGCTACCCTCACAATATACCGCTCATCGTCAGCGACGACGGCTACGGCAAAAACGAATATATTGAGACGACAAGGGAGCTCATCGTGATCACTGCACCCGGTCCCGGAAGCGGCAAGATGGCTGCATGCCTCTCTCAGCTCTACCATGACTACAAACGCGGCATAAAGGCGGGATATGCAAAATACGAGACTTTCCCGATCTGGAATCTGCCGCTCAACCACCCGGTCAACATGGCTTACGAGGCGGCGACCGCCGACCTCAACGACGTCAACATGATCGACCCGTACCACCTCGCGGAGTACAACAAAGTCGCGGTAAACTACAACAGAGACATTGAGATATTCCCGGTGCTCAACGCGCTTTTCGAAAAGCTGATGGGACACTCCCCTTACAAGTCTCCGACCGATATGGGCGTGAATATGGCGGGCTATGCGATATGCGACGACGAGGTGTGCTGCGAAGCCAGCAAACAGGAAATAATCCGCCGCTATTTTGCTGCGCTGGTCGCAAAGCGCAAAGGCGTCGACCGCGGAGACGAAGCGGGCAAGATATCGCTTATAATGGATAAACTGGGGCTCAAAGTCGAGGATCGCGCGACCGTTCCCGCGGCGAACGCGGTCAAGGAACGTACCGGAGGACCCGCCGCGGCTATCGAACTCAGCGACGGCAGGATAATCACCGGCAAGACGTCCGACCTCTTCGGCTGTTCTTCCGCAATGCTTCTCAACGCGCTGAAAGCGCTGGCGAATATAGACGACGATATAAATCTTCTCTCCCCCGTCGTAGTCGAGCCGATACAAAAGCTCAAAACGGGAGTGCTGGGCAGCCGCAACCCGAGGCTCCACACGGACGAGGTGCTGATCGCCCTTTCTATATCCGCGGCGACCAACGACACCGCGAAAAAGGCGATGGCTCAACTGGACAAACTCAAGGGCACTCAGGTGCACACGACCGTAATTCTCTCTCCCGTCGACGAGACGGTATTCAGAAAACTGGGAGTAGACGTGACCAGCGAGCCGATATATTCGACAAAGCAGCTTTATCATAAGATAAAATAAAATAATCATAAAGATATAAAAAGCGCCGACGGGCGCTTTTTTCGTACTTTTGCTATCATACCTGCCCGGTCGGAATGCGCGGGCAGGATTATTCGTGCGCATTTAATACGGATCTTACCCTCGCGAGCATTATTTTATAGATACTTATTATATATCGCACAACCGATTCCCCGCAGAAACTATTGTTACTCCACGGCGATTTTCCCGCATATGCTTTCGTATAATCCCTCAACCTCTTTCACATATATTTTTATATTGAGCGGCGACTACTTCGCCGCCGGCATTTTATATAACGTTACTACAACTTCCCCGCAGATATTTTACAAACATTCTTACCTCTTTTCCCCGCATAAAAATTGTTTTAAAAAAAATGATAATTATTCTCATTTTTACTTGACAAGCTTTTTATTGTGCTATATAATAGGCTCAGGAGGCAAGGAAAAGCGATGAACTATTCGAGGCAACGCGAAACGGTTTTAAGCGTGCTCAGGGCGACGAAAGAACACCCTTCGGCAGACGATATCTACGGCGAATGTAAAAAAGTGATGCCGGGTATCGGACTCGCGACCGTTTACCGCAATCTGGAACAGCTTGTCGCCTCCGGTCAGGTCATAAAGGTGCCCGTCGGTCAGGACAGGTACAGATACGACGCCGACACTTCGCTTCACTGCCACGGCGCATGCCCGGTATGCGGCAGAGTCTGGGATGAAGAAGTCTCCCCCTCTCTCAACGACGCGCTTTTAAAAGAGTGCGAAAACAACGACAGCGAATGTTATTCCCTGACCTTTTTCAAGGTCTGCGGAGAATGTAAAGCAAAACAAGAGCAACGATAAAAACAAATAATAAATCAAATAAATAAAAAAATCGGAGGATAATAACTATGGCAAAGTTTGTATGCACGATATGCGGTTACGTTCACGAGGGAGACAGCGCTCCCGAAAAGTGCCCCGTTTGCGGCGCTCCCGCAAGCAAGTTCGACAAGATGGCGGAAGAGATGGTATGGGCTGACGAGCACAGAGTCGGCGTCGCTCAGGGTCTCGACGAAGAGGTCGTTCAGGGTCTCAGAGAAAACTTCAACGGCGAATGCGCAGAGGTCGGTATGTACCTCGCAATGAGCAGACAGGCAGAAAGAGAAGGCTATCCCGAAATTGCGGAAGCTTACAAGAGATACGCTTTCGAAGAGGCTGAACACGCGGCTAAATTCGCAGAGCTGCTCGGCGAAGTCCTGACAAACGACACCAAGAAGAACGTAAAAATGCGTATGGAAGCCGAAAACGGCGCTTGCAGCGGCAAGATGAAACTGGCAAAGCGCGCTAAAGAGCTCGGCTACGACGCGGTACACGACACCGTTCACGAGATGGCTAAGGACGAAGCGAGACACGGCTGCGGTTTCAAGGGTCTGTACGACCGTTTCTTCAAGTAAAACACAACTATCTATATATTGCAAAAGATCCCTTCGGGCGTCGCCCGGGGGATTTTTTATCAACGGCCGGAAAACTCACGGAAAACCTTTCCTCAGGTCAATGCGCGCTCAAAAGCCTCTTTTCTTCTCAAATAAACCGGGATCATCTTCCTGTCGAAGATATTTATAATATTTTAAAGCGGACATCGTTAAAAAACGCGCAAAAGACGTGTCTTATTGCCGGTCCGTATTATTCGTGCCAAGTATGCAACCGGCGGCGTTTGTCAAATCTCTTCCTCTTCTTTCGCGGTGCGGTTCAGAACAAAAAGCTCCGCCCTATACGGCGGAGCAGATGTTTTCGATAAGAAAAACTTTTTTGATTTCAGTCTTTTGCCGCGCTTTCGAAGAGCACCGCGACGTTGTTTGCGATCTTAGCGCCCGGCGCAAGCGTGCCCCCGCTCAACAGGTCTTTCACGTCCGCCTTAGTATTCAGCGCCTTAGCCGCACCCGAAGTGTTGACCGCGACAGTAACTTTTTTCTTTTTCGCGCGCCGTTCAAGATATATCACGCCGCCATATTCGTAAAGCCTCGTGCTTCCGGTCACCTGGCTTCTGTATTTTTTGCGGAGCGCGCCCAGTTTTTTGTAGTGTTCGAGTATTTCGGCATCCTGCGCGTTCCAGTTCATCGGTCTTCTGCAAAGCGGGTCCTCGTAGCCCTGCATGCCCGATTCGTCGCCGTAATATATAGACGGAATACCCGGCAGGAAGAATTGAAGCGCCGACGCGATCTTAAGCCTCGCCTTCGCCGTCGCGAGTATATCGCCTTCGAGGACTATCCCCGCTCTGCCGAACTTGTCCAGCCCGCTTACGTTGTAGTCGCTCAGTCTGTTCAGCACCCTTACCGTATCGTGCGAACCGACGAGGGTCATCGTGCAGTCCAGCGACTTTTTGGGGTAGTTTTCGATTATCGTATTGACCGCCTCTACGAACGCGCGCGGTCTGCCTCCTCTCGCAAGGTTGATTATCGCGTCCTTAAACGGATAGTTCATCACGCCGTCCAGCTCTCTGCCGAGAAGATAATGCCTTCTTTTCGAATAGCTTATCTTATTCGACGCGTCCTCCCAGACCTCGCCGATTAGCAGTTTCTTTTCGTTGACCGACTTGACGGCGGTCCTTATCTGCCTTACGAATTCTTCGGGGAGCTCGTCGACGACGTCGAGTCTCCACGCGCTTACTCCCAGCCTCGACCACTTATCGATAACGCCGCCTTTCCCGAATATAAGATTGCGATATCCTTCCGCCTTCTTGTTCACGGTAGGACAAACGGTGACGCCCCACCAGCACCTGTATTCGTCGGGATATCTGATAAAGTCGTACCACTTATAATAAGGCGACTGTTTAGACTGGTATGCGCCCAGGCTGTCATAAGTGCCGAACTTATTAAAATAAACGCTGTCCGCGCCGGTATGGTTGAAAACACCATCCAGCATTATATAAATACCCTTTCTCTTCGCCTTGTCTATAAGCTCTTTGAATTTTTCCTCGTTGCCGAGAAGGGGGTCGAGCGTCATATAGTCGCCGGTGTCGTAACGGTGGTTAGACGAAGATCTGAATACCGGAGAAAGATATATTAAAGTTACCCCGAGAGATTTCAGATAAGGAAGCTTATCGATAATGCCCTGAAAATTGCCGCCGTAAAAGTCGTTTGCGCGGTAAACGCCGTCTGCGTCTTTAAGAGTCAGAGGCTCGTCCCAGTTTTTGTATACGCTGTGAGTTGACGTATCCACGCCCGGATCGTTTCCTTTGCAGAATCTGTCGACGAAAATATGATAGATTATCCCGCCCTTGAAGCGTTCGGGAGTTTCGTAATCGTCAGAAAAAACGGTGAGCTGAAAATCGCCCTTTGTGCGCGGGTTTCCGTATTCGAGGATACCTTTTTCGCTGAATATCTCGAATTTATACCAGTAAAGTCCCGCCTTGGGAACGGTGATCCTGACGTGGAATCTGCTGGTATTCTCTCCGCTCTTTCCCGCGTATTCCAATGGGTAGCGCATAACTGCGCCTGTTGCGTCGTCAGTCAGCGTCAGGACGACGCAGTTTATAAACACGCCGTCCCGGGCATAAGTGTTGAAATCTAATTTGGAGCCTTCTTTGACCGCGCCAAAAGGTCTTTTGCAGTCTTTTGAACGGCTGTCAAAATAAAATTGCATTATTTTTTAGTCGTTTTGCTTTCTCTTACCGGTTTGAGGTTCCAGATCCTTGTCGCGTATTCCTTTACGCTTCTGTCGGAAGAGAAGAAGCCCGCGTTCGCGGTGTTCATAAGTGACATTCTGCCCCATCTCTCCCTGTCGCCGTATGCCTTATCCAGTCTTTCGTGCGCGTCGCAGTACGACTGGAAGTCGGCGAGGACTTTGTAATGGTCAGCGTTCCCGCCGCCGCCGACGGTAAGGCTGTCTGCGATCTCGCCGAAATTGACGCCCGCAATGCCGTGTCTGAGACCGTCGATGACCGCCTTGATACGCGCGTTGTTGTTGTAATATCTGGTCGGCTCATAGCCGTTTCTGCACAGTTCCTCTATCTCGCCGGCGAGAAGTCCGAAGATAAATATATTCTCGTCGCCGACTCTCTCATGTATCTCGATATTCGCGCCGTCCATCGTGCCTATCGTGACCGCGCCGTTTATCATGAATTTCATGTTGCCGGTACCGGACGCTTCCTTACCCGCGATGGATATCTGCTCCGACACGTCGGAAGCGGGCATTATCTTTTCGGCGAGAGTCACGCGGTAGTTTTCAAGGAATATGACCTTGATCTTGTCGTTGACCTGTGGATCGTTATTGATGAGAGTGCCGAGAGAATAGATAAGGCGGATTATCTGCTTAGCCATGTAATAGCTGGAAGCCGCCTTCGCGCCGAAAATGAACGTTCTGGGGTTCATCTTTATGCCGGGATCGCTCTTTATCTTATAGTAGAGGTCGAGGATGTGCAGCGCGTTCAGAAGCTGACGCTTATACTCGTGCAGACGCTTGACCTGTACGTCGAATATAGAATCCGGATCTATCGAAACGCCAGCCGTCTCCTTTACAAAATTGGAGAATTCCACTTTGTTTTCACGCTTGATCGCCAGCCACTTGTCGAGGACGTCCCTCTTGCCCTTGAACTGTTCCAGCTTTTTGAGCTCGTCCGCGTCCTTGAGGAAGGAATCGCCGATGAGTTCGGTGATGAAAGCGGACAGCCCGGGGTTGGCCTGGCACAGCCACCTTCTGTAAGTGATACCGTTGGTGACGTTGGTGAACACGCCCGGGTTCATCCTGTAATAATCGTTGAACACGTCGTTCTTGAGTATCTCGCTGTGCAGCTCCGAAACGCCGTTTACCGTATGCGACGCCGCGAGGCACAGATTTGCCATTTTGATCTGGTTGTGAGAGAGGATCGCGTTGTAAGCGACCTTGTTCCAATCGTTGGGATAGAACTCCCACAGTTTATTGCAGAATCTCTGGTTGATCTCTCCGATTATCTGATATATACGCGGCAAAAGCTGTTTGAACAGATTTTCAGGCCACTTTTCGAGCGCTTCCGCCATAACCGTATGGTTGGTATAAGAGATGGTGCGCGTAACGATATCCCACGCCTTGTCCCACGAATAACCGTACTCGTCGAGAAGAAGTCTCATAAGTTCGGGTATACAGAGGGTCGGGTGCGTATCGTTTATGTGGATCGCGACCTTGTCGGGAAGCGAATCCAGCGTGCCGTAGTCTCTCAAATGAGTCTTGAATATGGACTGTATCGACGCCGAGACGAAGAAATACTGCTGTTTAAGTCTGAGCATTTTGCCTTCGGTATGGTGGTCGGCGGGATAAAGCACCTTTGTGATGCTCTCTGCGAGCGCCTTGTTTTCAAGCGATTTCACGTATTCGCCCTGCGCGAAAAGCTGCATATCAAAGTCGACGGGAGCTTTCGCAGTCCACAGACGCAGCTTATTGACCGCGTCCACGTTGTAGCCGCTTATATTCATGTCGTACGGCACCGCCTGAATGGTGTCGCAATCGTGATAATCAATGTAAAGTCTGCCGTTCTCCCAGCGCTGGCTCACGCTGCCGCCGAATCTGACCTCAAACGTATCCTCGACTCTCGGCGCCAGCCATACGTCGCCTTCGTTCAGCCATTCGTCCGGCATTTCGAGCTGCCAGCCGTCCGATATCTTCTGCTTGAAAATGCCGTAGTCGTATCTTATCGAGAAGCCGCTCGCAACGTAATTGAGGTTGGTCAGCGACTCCATATAAGCCGCCGCAAGTCTGCCCAGACCGCCGTTGCCGAGACCGGCGTCCGGCTCTATCGCGTAGAGGTCGTTGAGGTTGAAACCGTAATGCTCCACCGCCTTTGCGAACTCGTTGGTCATGCCCAGGTTGAACAGGTGGTTCTTGAGCGATCTGCCGAGCAGGAATTCCATCGACATATAGTAGACCTGTTTGGTCTTCTGTTCTTTTCTTCTCCTCTTGAAATCCAGTCTTTTTTCTGTCAATATATCCCTTACCGCCATACATACAGCACGGTAAGCCTGCGCGGGACTCGCGTCCGCGAGCGGTTTGCCGAAATAAGTCTGAGATTTCATTTCGAGAATCTCTTCTATCTTCTTTGTATTAAGTTTTTGTTCCATACATTCTCCGTTAAAAAACTTTGTAAAGGCTTGCCTTTAAGACAAGCCTTTTATTTATCGCACAATAACTGTATTATAAACTAAATTTTGCCTTTTGTATAGCGAATGATACCCGCAAAAGGGCGGTTTTTACAGATTTTCGTACAGCGCGATATACTGCTTGCAGATGTTATCCCAGGAGAAATCCTGACTCATGGCGTTTCTCATGAGCTGCTTCCAGTCGTCCTTGTAATCGTAATACAGCCCGACTGCCCTTTCGATCGCGTAAAGCATATCGTGCGCGTTGTACGAATAGAAAGTAAAACCAGTGCCCTCTTTCGTCACGCCGTTGTACGGCACGACGGTGTCTTTGAGACCGCCCGTCTCTCTTACGATCGGGATAGTGCCGTATCTCATCGAGATCATCTGGCTTAAACCGCACGGCTCGAACTTGCTGGGCATAAGGAAGATATCCGCACCCGCGTAGATCTTGCTCGCAAGGTCGCCGGAGAAACCGAGCACCGCGCGCAGTTTATCCGGGAAACGCTTTTGCATATCCTTGAGAAGGGACTCGTATTTCCAGTCTCCGCTGCCGAGCACGACCATCTGAACGCCCTTGGAAAGTATTTCTTCGAACACGTTGGCGATAAGCTCCATACCCTTCTGTTCGGTAAGGCGGGTGACCATGCCTATAACGGGCACGTTGGGATTCTGATTGAGGTTGAGCATCTGCTGCAAGCCCTTCTTGTTCGCCGCCTTGTCCGCGACGGTGTCCTTGTCGTAATTCTTGAACAGCGCCTTGTCTGTCGCGGGATTGTTGGTATCGACGTCGATGCCGTTTATGATGCCGGAAAGCTTATACTTTCTCGCGCCGAGGATATCCTGCAGCCCGAAGCTGTAGTAGCTGTTCAGTATCTCGTTCGCGTAAGTGGGCGAAACGGTCGTGACCTTGTTGGAGCACTCTATCGCGCCCTTCATAAAGTTGATGCAGTTCTGATACTGAACGAGAGATTTCTTATCCGCGGGAAGACCCAGGATGTCGTCGCAGATCTCGTTGCCGTACTTGCCCTGGAACTGAATGTTGTGTATCGTGAACACGGTACGCGCATTCTTGCAATTCGGAACGTTGCGGTAATACACGTCGAGATATACGGGCGTAAGACCGCTGTGCCAGTCGTGGCAATGAATGATATCGGGCGTAAAGTCCATTATCGGCAGAGCCTCGAGCGCCGCTTTGGAGAAGAAAGCGAACCTCTCCGCGTCGTCGTAGTGACCGTACAGACCGTTCCGCTTGAAATAGTATTCGTTGTCGAGAAAATAATAAGTCACGCCGTCGTATTTTTGGGTGAACACGCCGCAATACTGATATCTCCACGCGAGCGACACATAGCAGCACCCCAGGTACTGCATCGTCGTCCTGAACTTATCGGGAATATTGAAATAGAGCGGAAGCACTACTCTTACGTCGTAGCCTTCCTTTACAAGCGCCTTGGGGAGCGCCGCCGCGACGTCTCCGAGACCGCCCGTCTTTACGTACGGCAAAGCTTCTGCCGTAACGAAAAGAATCTTCTTCTTATACTGTTTTTCGACGGGTTTGACGTCGATTTTTTCTTCCGCAGCCTTGACCGCCTTCGCGACCTTTACCGCAGCCTTGCTCTCGACCGCCTTTTCCGCAGCCTTTTCTGCTTTGTCGGCTACTTTATCGACCGCCTTTCCGACTTTGTCCGCAACTTTTGCGGCAGCCTCTTTGACAACCTTTTCCGCCTTTGCCGCTTTTGTGCTCTCGGCAGGTTTTTCAGCCTTCTTTGCCTCGGCTTTCTTTACGACGGGAGCCGCTTTTTCTTCGACTTTCTTTACGACTTCGGCGACCTTTTTCTCAGCCTTAGCCGCGACTTTTTCAGCCTTTTCGCCTGCTTTAGATACCGCAGCTTCTACCTTTTCGGCGACTTTTGCGGCTTTTTCCTTTGCTTTTTCCTTAACGGGTCTCTTATCGCTTCCGGCGGGAGCGACGTGAGCTGCGACTACGGTTTTTTCCTCAACCGCAGGCTTTTTTGTCTGAGCTTTCTTAGCCATTCTTGTCTCTCCTGTTAATGAATTGTTATACTACTTTGTTTTTGACGATGACGACGGGATAATTCTGAGATCCGCTTATCGTCTTGTCTTCGGTAACGGTAACGTCCTTGTCCGTTATCGTATATTTGAGTTCGGAATACTTCATGATATGACCGTTTTCCATAACTATCGAATTGGATATCACCGCGCCTTCCTCTACGACTACGCCACGGAAAAGTATGCTGTTTTCGACTTTTCCGGCGATGTCGCAGCCGTCGGCGATAAGAGAATTCTTGACTTCGGCGCTCTCTCTGTAACGGGTCGGAACGCTGTCTTTGACCTTCGTGAAGATCTTGCCGTAGCGGTAGAACAGGTCGTTTCTGACCGCGGGTTCGAGAATCCTCATGCTCTCTGTATAATAGGATTTTACGTCGTCGATTATCGCCGCGTATCCGTCCACGTGGTAGCAGTATATCGACAGCGTATCCGCTTTCTGCTGGATTATATTCTTTTCAAAATCGAGATTGCCTCTCTCGTAAGAATCCGTGATAAGGCTCATCAATAGATTCTTCTTGATAAGATATATATTGAGTCCGACTTCGCACTGCTCTTCCGACGCGTTGGAGGTAAGCCTTACGCCGGTCACCTTGCCGGTGAAATCCTTGTCGACGATGACTCTCTTCGACGAGGTCGGGTGCGAGGTGTATGTCAACATCGTAATGTCCGCGCCGTTGGAAACGTGCTGTTTGTAGACGTCCTCGAAGTCGATATTCGAAGCTATGTTGCTGTTGGTGACGATGACGTATTCTTCGCTCGCCCTTTCCATATAGTCGAGTATACCGTACATCGCCTCAATCTTTCCCTTGAACATACTGCGCGAAGTGTTGGAAGAATAGGGCGAGAAGATCGCGATACCGCTGTTCTTGCGGTTGAGGTCCCAGTCTCTGCCCATTCTGAGGTGGTCGGTCAGCGAGGAATAATTGCTCCTGGTGACAATGCCGATCGTCGTGATGTTGCTGTTGACGAGGTTGGACAGCGTGAAGTCAATGAAACGGTACCTGCCGCAGAACGGAAGGGACGCCGTCGTCCTGTGAATAGTGAGTTCGTTGAGCTTTGTTTCGTTATCGCTTGCGAAAACTATACTCATTATAAGATTGTTCATACTTTCCTCCCTTAATCGACCATTGCTTTTACGGGGACTATCTGACCCGCTTTTACCTGAGCGCCGGGTCCGACGACGGTTATCTGCCATTCGCCGTTGACCATACCCGTCTGGGTATCGCCGACCTTAGCGTTCTCGCCGACAACGGCGTCGTTGCCGACGATCGCGTATCTTATCTGCGCGCCCGCCTTGATCACTGCGCCCGGCATTATCGTGCTGTCTTCAATGACCGCGCCCTCTTCTATCTTGACGCCGGAAGATATCACGCTGTTTCTGACAATACCGTCTATCTCGCAGCCTTCTGTGACGAGAGAATTGACGACTTCAGCATGATCGCCCATAAAGTGAGGAGGCTCCGCCGCGTTTCTCGCGTATATCTTCCAGCTGCTGTCGTCAAGACGCAGACCGCTTTTCTTGTCGAGGAGATCCATATTCGCTTCCCAAAGGCTGGATATCGTACCGACGTCCTTCCAGTAGCCTTCGAATCTGTATGCAAACAGTTTCTGCCCGTCTTTGAGCATGTCGGGTATGATGTTCTTGCCGAAGTCGTTGCTGCTCTTTTCGTCCGCTTCGTCTTCTATAAGATACTTTTTGAGTTCTTTCCAGTTGAAGATGTAAATGCCCATCGACGCGTTCGTGCTCTTCGGATTCTTTGGTTTTTCCTCGAATTCGTAGATAGAGCCGTCCGGGTTGGTGTTCATTATGCCGAAACGCGACGCTTCTTCAATACTGACGTTGATGACCGCGATCGTGCAGTCCGCGCCCTTCTTTTTATGGAAATCGAGCATCTCGGAATAGTCCATCTTATATATGTGGTCGCCCGAAAGCACAAGCACGTACTCCGGCGAGAACTTGTCGATGAATTCGATATTCTGATATATCGCGTTCGCGGTGCCCTTGTACCAGTCGGATTTTGCGCTCTTCATATACGGGGGCAGGACGAAAACTCCGCCGTTGAGCCTGTCCAGGTCCCACGGCTGACCGTTGCCGATATACTGGTTGAGCGCGAAGGGTCTGTACTGGGTCAGAACGCCTATCGTGTCGATATTCGAGTTGATGCAGTTTGACAGCGGAAAGTCGATTATCCTGTACTTTCCGCCGAAAGATACCGCCGGCTTTGCAAGGTTTGCGGTCAGGCTGTAGAGCCTGGTGCCCTGTCCGCCCGCAAGAAGCATAGCTACGCACTCTTTGTTGTTGGAATACATATTCTCCTCCTCATCAGATATGTCGCGGTCGCGTGCGCTCCCGCAGTTTATTTATTTCGTTTTGCAGTCTTTTCGACCTTTTTCTTTCTCTTCTTCGCCTTGCCCGCTTTCAGATAAATTACGCTGTTGGGCGCGACGTCGACGCTGATATACTGCTCAAAGCCGTGCATCTCGCCCTCAAAAGGCTCGTATTTAAGCGCAGTCGAATTGCCGCCGTATTTGGGCGAATTGCTGTCCAGCACGACATCGTAATATTTGAATTCGGGCACGCCGAGGCAGTAGTTCTGACGCCTTACAGGGCTGAAATTGATCATAACGACGGTGTAGTCGCCGTCCTTAGCGTCGCGCTTGAACGCGACTATATTCTGCGTATTGTCGTCGACGCATATCCACTTGAAGCCGTCGTAACTGCAGTCTTCCTCGTACATCTCCTTATGCGTAAGGTAGTATGCGTTCAGATCCTTTACGAAATTGTGCAGGTTGCGGTGGCTGTCGTAGTCGAGAAGAAACCAGTCAAGCTGTTTCTTATAGTCCCACTCTATAAACTGACCGAACTCAGAGCCCATGAACAACAGCTTCTTGCCGGGGTGCGCCATCATATAGCCGAGGAACGCCTTGTCGCCGTCGAACTTTTCGTTGTATTCGCCCGGCATTTTGTTCAGAAGCGACCTCTTGCCGTGAACGACCTCGTCGTGAGATATCGGCAGAACGTAGTTTTCTGAGAACGCGTACGTTATCGAGAACGTTATCTTGTCGTGCATATCCTTGCGGAAGAACGGGTTGGCGGACACGTAACAGAGTATGTCGTTCATCCAGCCCATATTCCACTTGAAATTAAATCCCAGCCCTCCGTCGTACGCGGGTTTAGTGACCATAGGGAACGCGGTGGACTCTTCCGCGATCATCAGAAGCCCGGGGTGTTTCGAAAGCAGCTCCGTATTGAGCTGTTTAATAAAATCAATCGCCTCTAAGTTGTAATTGCCGCCGAAAGCGTTGGCGCGCCACGCGCCGTCTCTCCTGCCGTAGTCGAGATACAGCATGCTGGCGACAGCGTCCATTCTTATGCCGTCGACGTGGAATTCGTTGACCCAGTAGCTCGCCGAAGAGATAAGGAAGCTTCTGACTTCCGTCCTGCCGTAGTCGAACACGCGGGTACCCCATTCTTTATGCTCCATTTTGAGTTCGTCCGAATATTCGTAAAGCGGTTCTCCGTCGAATTCACAGAGTCCGTGCGCGTCCTTGGGAAAATGCGCGACGACCCAATCGAGAATAACGCCGACGCCGCTTTTGTGCATCTTGTCGACAAAATATCTGAAATCGTCGGGGGTGCCGTAACGCGAAGTCGGAGAGTACATGCCAGTGACCTGGTAACCCCAGCTGCCGTCGAACGGATATTCTGTGACGGGCAGGATCTCAACGTGAGTATATCCCATTTCCTTAACGTATTCGCTGAGTTCGTCGGCTATCTTGCGGTAATTGTAGATATTGCCGTCCTCGTACCTGCGCCAGCTGCCGAGGTGAACCTCGTATATATTCATCGGCGAATGGTACGGGTCGTATTTTTTCTTCGATTCCTGCCACTTCGAGTCGCCCCAGACGTATGTGCTTTTAAACAGCTTCGAAGCGTTGGCGGGAGCAGTCTCCGCGTGGGTCGCGAACGGGTCGCACTTCATCAGAATATCGCCGCTTTTCGTCTGGATGCTGAATTTGTAAGCCGCGTAATTTTCAAGACCTTCGATCTTGCATTCCCAGATATCGCCGTCCCTCGTCATCGGGTTGACGTCTCTGTCCCACTTATTGAAATCGCCGACGACGCTCACGCTCTGCGCATGCGGCGCCCAGACTCTGAAAGTCCATACGTTGACTTTGCCTTTCTTATCGCAAGACGGGCAAAAAAGCTTGTACGCCTCGTAATTCGTGCCTTCGTGGAAAAGGTATACGGGCAAGCTGAGTTCTTTCTTCTTGGTTTTTTCTGCCATACAGACTTCCTCTTGGTATTTTACTTGTAATTATTATATCATACTATATTCTGCGTTTTCAATATGCAATCTCAACTTTTTTGTCCGATTTTTCCGTTTTATACGTTAAAAAGAGAGCCTGCGACGGCGCTTACGGGTAAAATCTCGTATTTATAAGCTCTCTATGCCGTCGGGATATCTCAGACCGGTCGCCTTTCTGCATTCGTCCAGAATTCTCATGACCTCGACCGTGTCTTGCGCGGTCATAAATCTGCACTCCGTCTCTCCCCTTTTCACGCAGTCGGCGAACGCGTCGAATTCATAGACGTAGCCCTTTTTCCCTTTGATAACGCGCGTTACCTTGCCGTCCTCGCCGTAGACGGTCGCCTTTTTCGGGCGGGTATAGTCGGGCATGACTATCCTGCCTTTGTCTCCCTCTATCACACCGGTAAAGCTTTTCAGTCCTTCGAGCGTACAGGTCAGCGAACATACCGCGCCGCCGGCGTATTTAAGCAGTATGTCATCGGTCAGATCTATCCCGCCTTCGAGCTTCGCTGCGCACTCGACAACGTCGGGAACGCCGAGAAGCATATGCGAAAAGGATATCGGATACACTCCTACGTCAAGCAGCGCTCCGCCCGCGTATTCGGGTTTGAACAGCCTGTCGGACAAAAAGCGTCTTACCCATGTCGCCGGGGTGGAAAAGCCGCCCCTGAAGCATTTTATCTCGCCTATCTCTCCGTTTCCGACCGCTTCGGCGACTTCGAGGACGACAGGCTGAAACCTCGTCCACATAGCCTCGCATATAAGGACTTTTTTCTCCTTCGCAAGGTCAAACGCCCTTTCCGCTTGGGACGCGTTGACAGTGAAAGCCTTTTCCGCAAGCGCGGGTTTGCCGGCGTTCACGCACGCGATAAGGTTGGAATAGTGCGCGGAATGAGGGGTCGCGATATACACCGCGTCGACGTTTTCGTCCGCAAGCATCTCTTCGAGCGTTCGGTAACATTTCGCGCCGTACTTTTTCGCGAATCTGAGTGCGCTGCCGTAAGTGCGCGAATATACCGCGGCTATCTCGTGCCTGCCGCTTTTGACAATCTCTCTGCATGCAACCTTTGCGATCATGCCGGCGCCTATGACGCCCCACCTGAATTTTTTCATACTTTTACTTTTCTCCTTTTCTCAATTTTATCATTATAAAAGCTCTCTTTCAACAGAGCGCGCGAAAAAGTTGACTGTTTTATACGCTTATTGTAAAATAATCGGTGCTATGAGTATTCTTACGATAAAGGGTCTTACCCACGTATTCGACAATAAAGTGCTTTTCGACAATGCGGATCTCACCGTCAACAACGGCGAGCATATCGGCGTGGTCGGACTCAACGGCGCGGGCAAATCCACCTTTATGAATATAATCTCCGGGCGGCTTTCTCAGGACGCCGGCGAGATAAAGTGGCTTTCAGGCATACGCTTCGGCTACCTGGATCAGCACGCCGATATCGACCGTTCTCAAACCGTGATGGAGTATCTGCAAGGTTCCTTTCGGCACCTTTTCACGCTGAACGAGGCGCTCGAAAACCTGTACGCCGCGATGAGCGAAGAGTCTGACCCCGACAAACTGGACGCGATGATCGCAAAGAGCAGCCGTATGCAGGAACAGCTGGAGAACGCGAATTTCTATGACCTCGACTCTCAGATAAAGAAGGTCGCGGGAGGACTGGGCATAAGCGCGTTCGGCTACGACACCGCGATATCAAAACTAAGCGGCGGTCAGCGCGCCAAACTCATGCTGGCGAAACTCCTTCTCGAAAACCTCGACGTAATGCTCCTCGACGAGCCGACCAACTTCCTCGACCTGGAACACATAGAATGGCTGAGAAAATTCCTGGACGGATATAAAGGCACGTTTATCCTCATCTCTCACGACACCGTGTTCCTCAACGACGTCTGCAGGATAATCGTAAACATCGAAAACGGTCAGATAAAGAAATACTGGGGCAACTACGACGAATATCTTGCCCAGCACGAACAGAACGCGAAACAGTACGCCGACAACTATGAGCGCCAGCAGCGCGAGATAAAGAAGATGGAAGACTACATCGCCCGCAATAAGGCGCGCGCGGCGACCGCGGGTATGGCTAACAGTCGCAAAAAGATGCTCGACCGCATAGAGGTCATGCAAAAGCCCGTAAACGTTGAAAAGCCGTCTTTCAGCTTCCCGTACTCTCTCGTCGTGACCAAAAAGCTGCTCGAAGTAAAAAACCTCGAAGTCGGCTATGACGGCAAAGCCATCCTGCCGCCCGTCTCTTTCACGGTCGGAAGCGATACCAAATTGTGGATTCGCGGCACCAACGGCATAGGCAAGACCACCCTTCTCAAAACGATAATGGGTAAGCTGAAACCGGTATCCGGCGGTTTTTCTTACAACCCCAACGCAAAGGTAAATTATATCGAACAGGACCTTATATTCAGAACTTACGGCTACAACGCGGTGTCTTTCATGAACGAGACTTTTCCCAGGATGTCCGCCAAGGATATACGTACAAAACTTGCGGGCGTAGGCATTAAGGGCGACCTGGCGACAAAGGCGATAGGAAATTTAAGCGGCGGCGAACAGGTCAAGATAAAGCTGTGCGCTCTGATGCAGAAAGAAAGCAACCTGCTCGTTCTCGACGAACCGACCAACCACCTGGACGTCAACGCTAAGGAAGCGCTGTTCGAAGCGCTTGCCGAATACGAAGGCGCGGTGATACTGGTCAGCCACGAACCTCTTTATGCGGAAAAACTGTGCGACAAAGTGTTCGACGTGGAAAACGTAAAGCTCGGACATTGACGCGTGCTTCGCCGCCCTGCCTTGCGGCGGCAAATGTGCCGGACGGCGCGGATATATTAAACGCCGGTTGCGCTCCTTTTTTAAAAGGGAGCGTATTTTATGCCCGATAACGCGTTGTTTTTTGAAGCGTTAAGCATTATAATAAAGATATGATATTGCCCGACTATATACGGAAACAGACGGAAAAACTCGCCGAAAGGTATAAGCCTTCCGATCTCAAAAAGATCTCGTCCGCCATGACGGACGCGTATGTCAACAACAAAGGCGGCGGCGCCAGATTTATTACGACGGACGAACAGGCTGTCGTATACGCCGCGGCGCGCATGCCCGCGACTTACGCCGCCGTATACTCGGCTTTAAAAGCTTCGGCGGACGGCGAAAGTTTTTCGTCCATGCTCGACGTCGGAGCGGGTCCCGGCGCGGCTTTTTTCGCGGCGCGCGAATTAACGGGCGTAAACGAAGCCGTCCTGGTCGAACGCGAAAAGGCGATGATATCGGTCGCGCGCGCTTTCTGCGAAGCGGGAGAACTGAACGCAAAGATAATTAAAAGCGACGCGGCAAATTTTACTCCCGACGGGAAATACGACCTCGTCACCGTATCGTACGCGCTGAACGAAATGAATGAAGAAACGCGCGAAAAGCTTCTCGACAAATTGCTTGCCGCGACGAAAAAGCTTCTTCTTATCGTCGAAAGCGGCACTCCCAAAGCGTATGCGCTTCAAAAAGAAATAAGAAAATATCTGACGGATAAGGGCGCGTTTCTTTCAGCTCCCTGTCCTGCGGACGCGGTCTGTCCGCTGCCCGCCGGCGACTGGTGTCACTTTTCCCGCCGCGTCGAGAGAAGCAGGCTTCACAAATTCTTAAAGGACGGAGACTCACCTTTCGAGGACGAAAAGTTCACATACTCCGCATTCCGCACGGACGGCGCATTACCGACCTGTAAAGCGCGCGTGCTCCGTCACCCGGTCAGCGAAAAGGGAAAGATAACGCTTACCGTATGCGACGGAAAAACCGTATCGCAGGTCACTCTTCGCAAAGGCGACGACGTTTATAAACAGGCGAAAAAACTTTCGGCGGGCGACGAGTTCGTAAAACCGTAAAACACGGATAAACCGCGCCGTTCTCCGCCGCGACAAGCAGGACTTTTTATTCTTTTCCGCCGTTTATACCAGACCAGAATAATACGAACCAGCCCTGAGGCGCGCCTTTTATGCGTTTTTTAGCGATTCTCACTTGAAAATATTATAATATTATCTGCGTTCGCATTTTTGTCGATACAAGGCAAATGCCGCAGGTAATATTAGACATATTACCAAGGCATTTAACGCAGTAGCTACGAAAATTTGCCGCTTTAAACCAGGTTCGTATTATTCTGGTCTGGTATCCCGTATGAAACCGTATAAAAAAGCTCCGCTTCCGCGGAGCCTTATTTTTATTGTCGGTTTGTCATTTTATCATGCTCTGAATATATTCGTAAGTCTTTTCGACGTTGTCGGTATTCGCCTTTATCACGATTATATCGCCGGGTTGCAGCCTCATTTCGCCGTCGGCAATAAGTCTTTCGTCCTTTCTTATCACGCGCGTGACGAGGCAGTTTGCCGGCCACAGCACGTCGTTTATGCTCTTACCCGCAAGAAAGCTGCCCAGCTCTATTTCCACTTCCATACGCACGTCTTTCGTTTCGGTCTTCTGTCTCCTTTCGAGAGTGCGCTCAAGCATCTCGTCATATAGAGGACGGTTACCCAGAAGCTCCGCGACGAGGAAGGCGGTGAATATCGCTATCGAAGCGGGCAAAAACCCCGCGTTGTAACCCGTAATCTCGACTATAAGCACGATCGCGGTCAGCGGAGCGCGCACGCTTGCGCCGAAGAAGGTCGTCATTGCGACGCAGACTACAAGTTTATAGCAGTCGGGGTCCATTCCCCACAGCATGAACAATTTGCCGAATATGCCGCCTACCAGCGCGCCTATCGCGAGCATCGGAACGAACATACCGCCCGTCGCGCCGCTGTTGAAACATATCACTATCATCACCGTCTTAACGACGAGAAGAAGCAAAAGCATCTGTATCGTGAAATCCTGTTCCGCGATCTTTTCTATAAGCCCGTGACCGCCGGTATTCGCGTCTGTAAGCAGCAGACCGACCACGCCGGTAAGAAGAAACGCGGCAAGAAGCCTCGCCCAGTAAGGCGTCTTCTTTTCTATCTTATCCGTCGCTCTCTGCGAACGGTTGAGCGCAAAGTTGAAGAATATCGCCGCGACGCCGCAGCCGAGACCGAGCAGGAACAACATCCACAGCTGATTTATCGGCAGCATTTCGAGAACGCCCAGTTCAAACAGCATATTGTCCGCACCGCCCCAAAGCTGAGCGACCAGCCTGTACGTTATCGTGGCGAAAATGACTGAGGACGAAGCGGAAAGAAGAAGCATCGGGGTTACTCTTCTGTGCCCTTCTTCTATCGCGAAAAGTATGCCTGTAAGCGGCGCGTTGAACGCAACCGCTAAACCCGCGCTGCCGCCGCCGGTCACGACGTATCTCTGCCATGCCGCGCGCGCGTGCATAAGCTTTGCCGCGCCCTGCGCCGTAGTCGCACCGATCTGTACGCTGGGTCCTTCGCTGCCCAGAGAAAGTCCGGCGAAAAAGCTGATGAAGCTGCCGATACAGGTGGAGATGAGAACTCTCAGCCATCTGAACGTCAGAAGCCCTCTCATAACGCCTTCGGTCTGCGGAATACCGCTTCCTCTGACCTCCGGCGTGAATTTGTGGATCAGCCACATCGCGCCCGCCAAAAGCGCAAGCCCGAGGAAAAGCAACGGAATATAAGCGGGGTTATCTTTAAACCAACCGTAAAGCTGAGTCGAATATCCCGTCAGCAGATTTGCCGCACGGTTGAAGAACGCGACGGTAAGCCCTGCGAGTATACCCGCAAGACCGCAATAAAAGATCACGGGGATAATAATATTCTTGATCTTGTACGCGTAAGCGCTTCTTCTCTCTTTTGCAGTCATATTATGTCCTTTACCTTGAATATTTTACTCGCAAATCCCCCGATTGTCAACGCTTATTTTCGCGCGCGCACTGCGCGTACGCGCAAAAGCGTAAGATAATCCCCCTTTTTCAGATCTTTGTAACTTTCGACTTTATTCTCAAAGAAAATAAAAGAGCCTTGTCTTCTCTCTTTTGTCCTTATTAACGCGGCTTTCTGCAAAAAAGTACTCGGCGGCGAATAAGAAAGATAAGTCTGACTTTATCTCCGCCCGCCTTTTGCAGGCGTTTTTGAAGATACTTGTTTTTCTGCCTGCGTCTCAGACGTATTGTCAGCGCAATCGGCCGGCGACTGCAATATATGACGGTTTAAACACTGCTCGCATTATCGCCGGTCAAAAGAAAAGACCGCCCTTGACGGACGGTCCGTATCTCTTTGGTATTTATCAGAAGATGATGTTACCGCATATAGCAAGTACGAAATAAAGTACCAGCAATATAATGCATACTATCTTCCAGCCTTTGCCCTTCGCGCAAGCGTAAGACCATGCGGGGAACGCGATCGCGATACCGAGCATTAACGCCGCGATTATAGTAAAGATGTTTTTGAGCGAGCCCATGTCCGCGCCGACTGCGTTGAGAATAAGCTGTACCACGAACAGTACGCTTGCGATAAACAACGCCCAGAACGCGCAGATTTTGGTCAGGTCTCTCTTTGCAGCGCCTTCAGTTCTCTGTTTTTTTGCCATAATCTTTTCCTCCGATTATTTTTTATAAGTCCGCCCCGCGGCATATCTGTGCTACGGGGCGAAAAAGTTCGTTTTAAATTGAGCTGTCCGCCCGAAATTACTTCAATTCAGCGAAGTACTTGATGGTTCTTACCATCTGGCTGGTGTAGCTGTTCTCGTTGTCGTACCAGGAAACGACCTGTACCTGATAGGTGTCGTCGTCGATCTTGGAAACCATGGTCTGAGTTGCGTCGAACAGAGAGCCGTAGGTCATGCCGATAACGTCGGAAGAAACGATCTCGTCGGTGTTGTAACCGAAAGATTCGGTAGCCTCAGCCTTCATAGCCGCGTTGATGCCTTCCTTTGTAACGTCCTTGCCCTTGACAACCGCGACGAGGATGGTCGTGGAACCGGTAGCGGTAGGAACACGCTGAGCGGAACCGATCAGCTTGCCGTTGAGTTCGGGAATAACGAGACCGATAGCCTTAGCCGCGCCGGTGCTGTTGGGAACGATGTTCTGAGCGCCTGCTCTGGATCTTCTGAGATCGCCCTTTCTCTGCGGACCGTCGAGGATCATCTGGTCGCCGGTGTAAGCGTGAACGGTGGTCATGATACCGCTGACGATGGGAGCGTAATCGTTGAGAGCCTTAGCCATCGGCGCGAGACAGTTGGTCGTGCAGGAAGCAGCGGAAATGATGTTGTCCTCTGCCTTGAGGGTCTTGTGGTTGACGTTGTAAACGATCGTGGGAAGGTCGTTGCCCGCAGGAGCGGAAATGACGACTTTCTTAGCGCCCGCATTTACGTGAGCCATAGCCTTAGCCTTGCTGGTGTAGAAACCGGTGCATTCGAGAACTACGTCTACTTTGAGGTCGCCCCAGGGGAGCTCAGCCGCGTTAGCCTTAGCGTAAATGGTGATCTCCTTTCCGTCGACGATGATGGAACCGGGAACCTTAACGGTCTTGCCGTCCTCTTCCATAACGGCGTCCTTATAAGTTACCTCATGATTTCTCGCGTAGTTGCCCTGCATGGTGTCGTACTTGAGAAGATGAGCCAGCATTTTGGGGCTGGTGAGGTCGTTGATAGCTACTACTTCATAGCCCTTAGCGCCGAACATTTGTCTGAAAGCCAATCTGCCGATACGGCCGAAACCGTTGATAGCGACTCTAACATTTGCCATAATATATAAATCCTCCAAAAAATATATTCAAATCTGCGTCTTTCGACATCGCTATAATTTTAACAACTATTGCATATTTTTGCAACTGATTATATGTAAAATTATGCTTTTTATATTCTTTTTTGCGATAACGCCGCTTCCGTAAAAAACCGCCCGCTTCCCTTCGGGGAAAACGGACGGGATATTCTTATCAATCCGGCCAGTTTACGCCGACCCAGAACAGGATATCGTTGTTGCCTTCGTCGTTCAGCGCGTCGATAAACTCCTTGACCGAACCTTCGCTGAACGCAAGCACGTTGAGTTTGCCGCTTATGCCCTCGAACGCGTCCTCGTCGAGCGTGCAGTCTCCGTTTTCGAAATAGACGCTCACGACCTCGCTGCCGGAGATGAACGAAGCGCCTATCTCGCCGACCGTATTGGGCAGGCACAGCTTATCAGCCTTAAGTCCGCTGAACGCGTACGCGCCTATCTTCTTCAGCGTTTTGCTTATATCCGCGGAGATAAGGAATTTGAAGGAATCGGAATCGGGGTTGTCGGTATCGTTTATACAGTCGTCATAGTCGAACTGACCGATATACGCCAGCAGCTCGCTCTTGTCCGCGTTCATCAGCAGATAGTGCGACTTAGCGGTGTTGCCGATCGTGCCGACCTTATAGTAATCGTCCAGTTTGACGACGGTGAAGTTCTTGTTGCCGTCCGCGACCGTGAATTCTATCGTCGAGGTGCTGAGGTTGGCGATACCGCCGAAAGCGCCCTCTCCTATCCTGGTTATGTTCGCGCCGATCTCGAATTTCACCAGTCTGCCGCAGCCGTTAAAGGTCAGCGCGGGAATTTCAACCAGCGAATCGGGAAGAGTTATCGAAGAAAGATAGGTGCATTTCCTGAATACGCCGTCGCCCATACTCGTGAGCGCGCTGTCCTCGCCGAAAATCACCGTTTGAAGATAGGTGCAGCCGCTGAACGCATACTGCCCTATCTGCGTAACCGTCGCGGGGATCGCAAGCGCCGTGAAAGAACTGGACGTATCGTCCGCAAACGCATACTCGCCTATCGTCTGCAAACCGTCCGGCAGAGTAAAACCGTTTACGCGGGTCTTATAGAACGCCTTGTCGTCTATTTTCGTGATCGCGCTGTCCTCGCCGAATTCTATCTTTGAAAGCTGGGTGCAGCCCTCAAACGCGCTTTTTGTGATCGTCCGGATCCGGCTGCCGAATACGACGTTTGATATTTTCGAGCAATCCTTGAAAGCGGAATTGCCGAGAGAAGTGAGGTCTTCAGGCAGGGTCACGACCTTTTTTGTGCTGTCGTTGCCGGTATAAGTCAGCGAAGTGCAGCCTTCAAACGCGCCGGCGCCAATCGTCGTAACGCCGGAAGGCAACACGATATGCTCAAGCGCGGTGCAGTCCTCGAAACAGCTTTCGGGGATCTCTTTGAGCGAGGACGGAAGCTGAACGTACGTCAGCGTCGTCTGCCCTTTGAAACATTCGTCCTCAAAAGTTATCTGCGCTATCTCGTCGTCGAATACGAGGCTGGTCGCCTTTGACGAAGCGAACGCGCCTTTCGCTATCTTCGCGACTCTCCTGCCGCCTATCTTAGCGGGCACGGTCACCGTCGCGTCGCTGCCGGTATACGAGATTATCGTGACGGTTTTTCCGTCTACGTCGTAAGTAAAACCGCCGCTCGATCTCTGTCCGCTGGACGAAGAGAACACCGCGATGAAATACCCGCCGACCGCTATCAGAACAACGGCGACGACGACGAGCACGGAAACGAGTATGATTTTTTGTTTAGAAGTCATATCTTTTACCTTTACGATTTTATTTAGTATGGTTCCTGAAAGGCTTTATATACTTTCAACGCATAGATATACGCGCGAAAAATCGCCCTCACACGCTATTATAACACAGCATTTGCCTACAATCAATTAAAAAAATCGTTTAACTCAAAATCGGCGCGGCAAAACGCGGCATTTTCAACGCGTTTAAGCGTTTTTCAACGCCCTAGCAGCTTTTTCAGCAGGCACAGCGCGGTCTTTATCCCGTCGACGGCTGCCGAAGTTATGCCGCCCGCGTAACCCGCGCCTTCGCCGCACGGCATAAGCCCTTTGACGGAGCTGTCTCCCGCCTCGTCTCTCAAAATCCGGACAGGAGAACTCGACCTGGTCTCCACGCCGGTAAGCAGCGCGTCCGCCGAGGCAAAGCCCTTTATCTTTTTCTCAAACTGAGGCAGGGCTTCCCTTATCCCGCCGCATACGTAAGCGGGCAGGCAGTCGTCTAGAGGCGCAAATTCCACCCCTCTCGGATAAGTAGGCTTGACTTCTCCCGCCGACGACGAAACCTTTTTAGCAATAAAGTCCCCGACCTTCTGACACACGGCCTTTCCCTTGCCGAGGGCGAAAGCCGCTTTTTCATATCTTCTCTGAAAGCGCATGCCGGCGAGCGGATCGTCCGCGCCGAAATCGGCTGTATTCACGCCGACGAGAAGCGCGCTGTTGCAGTTTATCCCGTCTCTCGCGTATCTGCTCATACCGTTGGTGACGATCCCGCCCTCTTCGGAAGCGGCGGCGACGACGTAACCGCCCGGACACATACAGAAAGAATAACATCCTCTGCCGTCCGACGTCTTCGCGACGACTTTATAATCTGCGGGCGGAAGCTTCTTGTGCTCAAAGCCGTAACGCGCGGCGTTTAAATTGCTTTGCAGGTGTTCTATCCTGACCCCTATCGCAAACGGCTTCTGCGCCATAAGTACGCGGCGCGAAAGCGCTTCGAAGGTATCCCTCGCGCTGTGCCCTATCGCTATTATGCACGCCGAACAGGGCAGCTCGTACTCCCCTTGCGGTCCCTTTACCGTGACCGCGGTAAGCGCGCCGTCCTTTTCGACGATATCTGTCAGCTTATTGTTGAAACGCACCTCTCCGCCCGCGGCGATCACCGCGTTGCGCATTCCCGCGACCACGTTTACCAGCCTGTCCGTGCCGATATGCGGCTTTGAATCGTAAACTATCTCTTCGGGCGCGCCGTAGGCGACGAACTCCGAAAGCACGGTCGCGACCAGCGAGTTGTTCACGCCGGTATTCAGCTTTCCGTCCGAAAAAGTGCCCGCGCCGCCTTCGCCGAACTGCACGTTGCTTTCTCCGTCCAGCTTTCCGCCGGCGGAATACGCGTTTACCTTCCGCGTTCTCTCTTCCACGCTGTCGCCGCGTTCCAGCACGACGGGTCTTACGCCCGCATACGCAAGCGTCAGCGCGGCGAAAAGTCCGGCGGGACCGCTGCCGACCACGACGACCGGTTTATCCGGCGCTTTTGCGCCGCACCTTTCCGCTATCTCGCGCAGCTTTTCAGTCTGTTCGCAGGGCGAATATCTTTCCTTGCTGTTCTTTAAAAATTCCTCTTCGCCGGTAAGCGAAACGCCTACCGTAAGCACGTAAGACGCCCTTCTTCCCCTGCAGTCGAGCGAGACCCGCAGAGGTTTTATATCAGATATCCTTTCCTCTTTTATTTTGAGAATACGCGCCGTCTCGCGCCTTAAATCCCTTTCCCGATACCCCTCCGGCAGAATGACGTTGTTGAGTTTAAACATCTCAGCCCTCCGTTATCTTTGCGGCTGCGGCGTGTGCGCTCGCCCACGCCCAATGCAGATTGAAGCCGCCGCAGTCGCCGTCCACGTCGAGAGCCTCTCCCGCCGCGAAAAGTCCTTTTACCTTGCGCGACTGCAAGCCGTGCGGGTCAAAATCCTTTAACTCAAGACCGCCGCATACGACCTGCGCGTTCTTTATATCGCAGACGCCGTTAAACGTTACCGGGTAATTTTTCACAAAACGCGCGAGTTTTTCCGCGCTCTCTTTCGCAAGTCCTTTTACCCCCGCCTTTCCGGCTATCGCGACCGCAAGCGCGCGGTGGACGTACGCGCACAGCGCCCCGATACAGTCGAGACCGCAATCTTCAAAAAACGCCTTTAACCGTTCCTCGCTCCTGTCCGGCGCGAAATCTATAATACCGGCGCAGTTCTTTCCCTCTCTCAACGCACGCGCATAACGCGAAGACGCCTCAAAAGCCAGAATTCCCGACAGCGCATTGTCTTTGAACAGCAACTCGCCTTCGCCCGAAAAAACGACCGTATCTCCCGAAATAAGCTTTAACGCCGCCTTTGCGCGCACTCCGGACGCGCCTTTTACGGAATTTGACGGGATATAACTCACGCTTGCGATTTTTTTTGTAGAGCGGTGCCCGAAAGGAGAAAGCAGCGACAGAGAGTCGATTCCGCTCGTCGCGTTGCTCCCCGCGGTGAAAAGAAGGTTTTCCGAAGAATAGGTCCTGCCCGCCGCGCTTACCAGAAAAAGCTTATCCTTTACCGCTTTTTCGGCCTTTGCGCCGCAGATAACGGTTACGCCCGCCCTTTCCGCCGCGCGTAAAAGCGCGTTGACTACGCTTCCCGCGTTGAAACTGTAAGGATACAGTCTGCCGTCCTCTTCCCTGAGTTCTATCCCGACGGAAAGAAAAAACTCCCTTACCCCGTCTGTCCCGAACGCGTTCAGCGCGGGCGCGACGAAAGACGGCGCGTTGTACCTTTCCGGGCATACCGCCAGGTTGGAAAGATTGCATCTGCCGTTGCCCGAAGCGAGCAGCTTTTTAAGCGCCCTGTCCTGCGCTTCCAAAACGAGTACTTTTCTGCCTTTACGCGCAAGCATTATTGCCGCGGCAATGCCGGAGGCGCCGCCGCCGATAATTATATCCTGAGATTCCATAACTACATTATAACTTAAAGCCCGTCCTTTTTTCAAGCGTTGCGGTCTTTATGCGGCTCACTCAGAAGGACATATCGTAAATTAAATCGGCTTTTCGCGAAAAAATCACATTCTTCTTTGAAAAACGCCGTTTGCCGCCCGGTCTTTTTGCCGCAGACCCGAACGGAAAAAATGTCAGAGCAAAAAAAAACGCCTCCGCGTCTTAAAACGCGGAAGCGCGGCGATGCGACGCCCGTCGACGCGTTTGCGCGCCGACGGACTTACTTCAGTTCTCTCTCCTCAGGCAAAATACGGCGTGACGGTGACTATTACGCTGCTGCCGCCTTCTCCGACGTATTCGATCTGCGTGGAAATGAGTTTTTTTGCTTCGCTGTCGACCTTTATCGTGATCTTGGCGTTCTTTGCGTTCTCTACGTCGAGCACGGCTTTCGTGTTCTGTATATCGGCCTTATAAGTCGTGATATTGTCTTCAAAGCCGGTCTGCTCGTTGGCGAGATAATCCGCCGAAAGGTTGAGCGAAGCGCCGTCTTTGGAAAGGTCGAGTTCAGGAGCCTCGATGCCTTCGCGCTTTTCGTTGACGGTCACTTGTCCGTTTTCGGTCTTGTATTCGTAGAAGGTAACGCCGTCTTTGCTGACTTTAACGTACACGTCTCTGCCCGCCTCTCCGCTGGACGTCTTGAACGTAGCGAGATTCCATATCTCGTCGGTAGTGATCTTTACGTTACAGCCGACGAACGAAAGTACGAGCACGAGCGCCGTGAGTACGATCAAAAATGCGGTTATCGATTTTTTCATAGTTCATTCACCTCTCAGAATACAAACTTTTTCTTTGCGACTATTGCCGCCGCTACTGCCGCGAGCACGCTTGCCGCCGCAGCCGCAGCGCCTTTGCCCGCCGCTTTTCTCGCGACGTTCTGAGCCGCGATGACGTCGCCGTTGACCTCTGCGATCAGCGCGTTGTAAGACGCCTGCAGTTTTTCGAGCTTAGCGGTATCGACAGCCGCCTTGTCGCCGTCTGCGAGAGTGCCGTAAGCGTCCATCATATCGTCGTACTTATCGAGATCCGCAGCCGTAACGGTATCGCCGAATCCGTTGAGCGCGTTGTTGAACGCCGCGGGATCGCTGCCGGTAGTCTTCTTAACGGTGACGACGTTGGATTCGCCGGAAGAAGCGCTCTCTTTGATCTTAACGGATATCGAATATTCGGTATTCTCTTCCAGACCGCTGAGGATGTTGCCGTCCTGCCAGGTCTTGCCGCCGTCCTTGCTGTAAGCGTAATCGCCGTCGCCGTCGACGGAAACTTCAATCCTGTTGTAGTAAACGGTGTAAGTCACGTCGCTCGGATCGAGCACCGCCGCGACTTTCTTGCCGGTCGTGACGGTCATTGAAGCCACGCCGGACTCGTTGTAATTGTCGTCGGCAGCGAACTTGACGTAGACGGTGTATTCGGTCTCCGGTTTAAGTCCGGTGATCGAATCGGTCGCGCCGTCCCAGTCGCCTTCCGTCAGCGTTACGAGCACGGTGTGCACGCCGTTCTTATCGGTGATCGTAAATCCGTTCCAGACCGCGGTGATCGTCAGATCGCTGCGGGTGGGGGTTTTTGCGGTCGCCTTGTTCACGGTGTAAGTTACATCGACGGAGCCGGTATAATTGGAGTTTTCGCCCGCCGTGATAACTACGGTATAAACGCCCGCGTTCTTCACTTCCGTTACCGTCTCTCCGCCCAGCGTTATCGCGAAAGCGACGTCGCCGTACTTGTCGTCCACAAGACCGGCGAGGTCGACCGCGCTGCCGTTGTAGACGGACGAAACAGAGCTGAGCGTACCGTCGAATACGGCCTTGTCTACGGTATAAGTCAGAGTTGCCGTGCCTTCGTAGTTGCCGCTGTTTGCAGTCACTGTGACGATGTATTCGCCTGCGTCAACCACGCTTTCGACAGCCGCGCCGTCCTTTGTGACGCCGATGTTGACCTGTTCTGTCTGAACGCCGAGCACGGTTATCGTCTTTTCGCTGCCGTCGTAAACGCCGCTGACCTCATCAAGGGAAGCCACTTCTGCAAGGTTTGCCTTTTCGACGGTGAGCTTCGCCTTGTTGGTAAACGTGATGGCGTAGTTTTGAGCGGCTTCGCCGTTGAAGTCGAGACCAAGCGAATTTTCATAGCTGCCGATCGCGAGCGCTGTCACGTCTCCCTGACCGTCGTTGTAGACGTAAGACGGATCGAGAGCGTCCGCGTCAAACAGTTCGCTGTCCGACGTAAAGAACGCCGCGCCGTCCGCGGGAACGATCTTGCCGGTGCCGTAAGCCGTCACCGCGTCGCATACGGTAACGTTGACCGTAACGTTGGTGATCTCAACGGTTTTGCCGCCGGTGACCTCTCCCACCGTATAGTTGGGCGAAGAGAATCCGGTCACGTCTGCGGTATAAACGCCCCTGTTGACGGGTTCGCCGTCGATCGCCTGGCTGTCGAGCAGATACCTGACGACAGCGGTAACGCTTTCATCGCCCGGGATAAGACCGTCTATTTGAACGACCGTTATCGGATGCGCCTGTGCGTCGTATTCTGTTGTTACAGATTCAAGCGTTACGTTCGCGGTCTTGGGATTTACCGTAAGAGTCGCGCCTTCTGCGACAACGAGCGAGTAATTGCCGTTGCCAGAGGTAAGCGTAAGAGCGTATTCTCCTACGCCGATATTCGCCGCGTCGGCTATCGTTTCGCCTTCTACGACGACTGCGTAAGCGAGCTCAAGATCGTCGCCTTCGACAATGCTTTCGCCGTCAGCGAAAGAATAGTCGTCCGCACCGACGGTGAGCGTGCTGCCGTAGATCTTCTCTTTGTTTTCAAGAGTTACGTTAAGCTCTCTCGGGACGCGGGTCGCAACGCCGGTCTTATATTCGAAGTTGTAGTTGTTCTCTGCGCCGGTATGCTCCGCTTTGACCTGAGCGGTCACGGTGATATCGGCAACGCTGCCTATCTCTGCGCCGAGGGTGTCGGCGTTATAGGAATACGTGAACCAATCCTGTTCTCCGTCAACGAAGCCGTCGCCGCCGACGGTCGAGCCGGCAGGAGTGAAAGTCATGCCGTATTCGACTTCAACGTCGTTGGGGGTAACGGTGACGGTGCGCTTGTCTACCGTGAAAGTCACGCTGAGCACGCCGTCGGACCCGCCTTCCTCGGACAGATCCTGACCGATATAATAGACCTGATTCGCCTCGCCTGTAAGCGTGAACGTAACGGTAGTGCTGTCGGCGACGTTCGTGAACTTATAGCCGTCTGTCTGCCAGCCTATGCCGGGGTTGCCATCTATAAGGTTGGTCGCTCTGACGGTCACGGCGTATTCGCCGCCGTAATAGACAGCGTTCGCGTTGACCTCGGTCCTGCCTTCTTCCACGGTGAACGACGCGACTTCTATGCCGCCGTTATCGGTGACGACGACTTCGAGTTCGAGCGCGAGACCGGTTATCTTGCAGATAGAATTGTCTCCCGAGGTATAAACTGCGGTGATCTCATAGTTGCCGCTGTTTTCATTCACAAGACTGGGAATAAACTCAAACGGATACGATCCTCTTACCGGTCTGTCGGGCATAGATTCAAGCCATGCGAACGTGAGCACCTGTCCGTCCTCTTCAAGGAACTGATTGCTGTTTTCAGCGTAACTCCACATAGCGGCGAAAGTCTCTTCGCCGAGAGAGTATAAATCAGTGCCGTAAGGTATCTCAACGTCTTTTACGACTATCGTGACCGGTCTTTGCGTTATCACGATCTCTCCGCCCTTGATCTCATAGTTTACGGTAAGATCGGGCGTGCCGTCGGCAAACTCGACTTCGGGAGCGACGATATATGTGCCCGCGTTCCTCACCCCTGCGGTACCGACAGAATGAGCGCCTTCCTGAGTATCAAGGAAGTATTCCACATTCCCGGTAAGGGTGTATTTACCCTTATCGCCTTCAACGAGCTGACTGTCGAGGTCGCCGCCTTCGAGCGCGAGCGTATACGTCTGACCGTTGTATTCGGCATAATATTCGCCGCTGTCTTCATGGTAGTTAAGACCTTCGCCGCTGAACTGCCATACAAGGGTCGCCTTGTTGATAGTGAACGGCAGTTCTCTCGTGCCCGGGTCGGAAACGGTATCGTAGTTGGCGTTCGCGTCGATATCTGCGCCCTTTGTCTGCTCTATCCTTACGATATAGTTGCCCGCGTTGATCACTGAGGACACGCCTTCCGATCCGTCTACGATCTTCCATTCGCCGGATTCGTTTGTCGCGGGATATATCTTCGTCTCAAAAGATATGTATCTCGTATCGACGGAGCCGATGCCGGAATAGTGAGCGGTAAAGCTGACTTCCTTACCGTTATAATCGTAATTGCCGTCATCGTTCGGAGTTCCGCTTTCGCGAGCGATGCTGAAAGTAACCGGTGCAGGAGTAATGGTCAGTTTGATCTTATGTGAAAATACATTATAATTGCTGACCTCTGCATAGATCATGCAGTCGTACACGCCGGCGTTGAATATCGCCGACGGATCGTAACCGTCCATCGAATCGTCGCCCTCGGCGTAAGGTCTGAAATACACGTCGTATTCCACCTGCGGATCGCCGGTTGCGGCGTTTCCGACGTTGATGGGATTGACCGTGAGACCTGCGAGTTTATCGTAATTCACGCCCAGGCTGTCGTATACGAACGAATATTCCTCTACGCCGCTGTATTCAAGCGTCGCGGGAGTAATATTGTACGTCAGCTCTTTGTCGCCGATCAGGTCGTAGTTGCTCTTAGCGTTTGTCGTGAGATCGACAACGACCATGTATTCGCCGACATTCTTGCTGGTCGCGTTGACGCCGTCTTTCTTATAAGATATGGAAACGACCGCGCTTTGGTCTACGCCGCTTATCTGATTGCTTATATTGACAACCGGGGTCTGAACGTTTCCGTTATATACAAATTCCGTCGTGCTTTCGTCGATATCGGATTCAAGCACCCTCTTTGTTATCGTGAAGTCTTTGAATATCTGATCGGAAGAAAGCGCGTAATTGCCGTTGTCGATAGCCGTAAGTCTGACCCTGTAAGATCCTGCGTTTACCGCGCTTTCGACAGAACTTTCAGTCTCGCCGTCCAATGAATAATACAAAAGCGTGGGCGTAACCATATCGCCGCTGTATATCTGACCGTTGAAATCTACGGCATATATCTTCGCGGCGTTGTCGTATATCAGCTCCTCCGTCGTTTTATCCACGATGGCGGGGGTGACGACCTTGGGAACTATGGTATATACGTAATATCTCGTAGTAACGGGAGTGCCGTTAAGCGAAGATTCCTGCGACGCGAGCGCGTTGTCGTCTTTATACGCAATGTAATTTTTTCCGTCGGATGAAGCTTTGTAAAGATAACCTACGCTCTCGTCCTCGTTGTTTCTGAGGCTCATATACCATACGTTGACGCTCTTGGTCTGATTGTCGCCGACGGAGATATAACTGCCGCTTCCGTTCTTCTGGATTATCCATTGAGAGCTTTCGGAAGAAGAATCGACTACCGGCGAGCCGGAATAATCGCTGCTCAGATAAAGCTGCACGACGGGAGCCGTCAGAACGTTACCGTTATATTCACGCGTAATAACGTCGTATGTTCTGGTGCCGATACTTCCTCTCAGACTGTCGGCGTAATCGAATCTTTCCTCTCCGCTGACTTTGTAATAAGTCGCGTAACCGGTAACGAAATCGTAACGTCTGTTCACCACACTGCTGTTGGAAATCGTAACGCTGTAAGTCTTTACGGCGTCGTCGTAAGAAGATATGATCTGTTCCGATCCGTCCACGTTCTTTTTCAGCCATGCTTCCGTCGTGGTATCGGTCACCTGATCGCCTGAGATCACGTATTCGGTGCTTTCCCACAGCATCGCGCGGGAAGACGTATATTCAGGCGAAGAAACGTCGTACGTGATCGTAAGACCTTCTTCGTTGAATGCTATATCGACTTTCTTGTCGCCCGTGATCCCCAGCCATTCCTGTCCGTCTTCCGTAATTCTTACGTTGGAGAATTCAATACCTGCCGCCGAGTAATTCACGTTTGAATCGGAAGCGTCCCTTACGTAGGAATACGAAACCGCATTGCCCGCGGGTTGAGCGTCGCCGCTGTAAAGTTTGTAAATACCGTGCAGATAAGCGCTGTTGGGAGCGCTTGCGGCCTCGCCTTCGCCGTATGAGTATTTGCCCTTGATACCTACGAGCGTGCCCGTAACGCCGGAAATCGTATAGTTGAGGGAACCGGAGACTATACCCCACATGGTCACAGATCCGGACCACGTGCTGACTATATTGTATATATGCGTATTGCCCTCTGCTTTGAGCATATACTCGTCCGCCTGATTTTCCCCGTCGGCTACGGCGCCGACAAGCGCGCCCGCGATGCCGATCTTAGCGGAGCCTTCCGTGTTCCAATAAGTTGAACCCGGGTCTGCCGTCAAAGAACCACCGCCCGAAACGGCAATGTTCTTTATCGTATTGTTATTCTGAGCAATACCGATAAGTCCGCCTGTGATCGAACGCGGAGTTCCTTGATTCCCTGTCCAAGGGCCATCATTGACGCCGTTCGTCTTCAAACGTATAGACGATGTGCTGCTCATATTGAAATTGCAGTCGCTGACCGAACTCTCGTACAGATAGCCCGTCAACATACCGAAAGACAGCGTCAGATCGTAAGGACGGCTGCGATAGTCTATTCTGTAATCAAAAGCATGACCGATACTGGAAAGCGTATTTGATACATTGATCTTCGCGTCGTAGCTGAAACTGCAATTATTGATCGTCGAGCCGCTGGCGATACCGAATACGCCTCCGATAAGTACAGAGCCGTAATCGCTCTTGCTCACTTCCGTGTCGCTTCCTCCCGTCATCGAGAATTCGACGTTTTTAACGGTAACGTTTACCGCATAATCGGCAAATCCGCCGTGAGGTTTTATCCTTACGCTTTCAGAACCTGCACGCGGAGCGTAATAGAACATCGTGTTCGCCCCAAATCCGAATTCATCGATGCCGGTGGTGCTGCTGCTGGAATACAAGCTGCCATCGCCGAACGCTTCGTCAATGTTGATGCTGACGGTAACGCTTGCTCCGCAACCGTCTATCTCAGCGTTTTTGATATACTTAGCGTTCTTCGCAGTAAAACTCACTGCCGGATTAAGCGCGTATCTGCCGCCGTTTATTTCCGCATTCGTATTGAAATAATTATCGAAATCAGTTTGGCTGTTGACAGCGTTATATCCCTGACTGACCAGATTGTTGAAGTACGCCGTCTTGTCCTCTAATTCGTTGTAAACGCCGGTTATCGTACCGTCCGACTGAGCGCCGAAAAATGCGGTATCGTCCGCAGCGTTACCGTTGCGACCGAACACCAATCCGCATACAACGACGGCGAGGATTATCGCCGTGACCACAGCGGTGGATATCAGCCTTTTCTTTGTCTTTTCCATATATTTCCCTCCGTAAACTGTCTTACAGTTACTTTTCCCCGCGGCTTGACCGCCGCGGGATATCACTTCTTAAACTATGTTGTAGCGGTTGTTGTTCTTCTTCTTTGACTTAGCTGCCGCCGCAACTATTACGCCCGCGATCGACGCGACTATAAGCACCCCGCATATCGCGACGACTACGTATACCGCAACGTCGGGCGTCTCCTTGGGAGCCGTTGCCCCGCCGCCCATAGAAGCGCCGCACTTATCGCACTTGCCGTCGCCGTTTTCGTCGACGTGGTCGCAGGTCTCGTCAATGTCTTCCAGCTGTGTGCCGCAGATATCGCAGACTCCGTCGCCGTTTTCGTCGACATGATCGCATGTTATCTCACCCGTGCCCTGCGCAAGGGTAAGCGATCCGCTTGCCGCGCTGAGGTCGTAGTTGCCGCCCGCGTCGTAAGTGACTTTATAAGTGCCCGCCGGCAGTCTGCCGAGAGCGTCCGGGAACACTATCTTGCCCGATTCGTCCCAGAAAGTCAGTCCCGCTTCTACCGTCTCGCCGTCAACGCCCTCAAACGTAACGCTTATCTTGTACAGATTGGTGTCTGAAGTAAGTCCTTCCTCTTCCAGCAACTGATCGATCGACGAAGTATCGATATCGTCCTTGGTTACCTTCTTGGGTACGATGGTAAAGCTGGTCTCGCGGACAAAGGTCTCGTAGTTATTCATAACGATCTCTATCGAGCCGTTGTACTCGCCGACATCGGTCGCGCTGGTGCCGTTTGCCGTGATATACAGATCCTCGCCGTACTTACCGGTATTTACGGTGTACTTTATCGAATGTTCCTTGCCGTCGTATTCGATCTCTTCCAGCATTATGCCGCCGGGATTGGACGCGTCGAAAGTGATGACGTCGTCGGGCGCGGGAGCTGCCGTGATTATCACGTAAGCGGTCGTCTCGTACGGCAGATAGTTGTCGCCGCAAGTGATCCTGAGCCATACCTGGTACCTGCCCCTGTTGACATAGGTCGGAAGCGTTTCACTGTATGCGCCGAAGGCGGCTCTTCTGTATTCGATCTTCAGATCGGGGTTGTTCCTGACGTTGCTGTCTTCTGCAAGGCTCGCCTCAAGAGACACCTCGTTGCCGTCGTAGACCTTAGAAACGCCCGTCACCGTCTCGCCGGCTATCGCAGAGCCGAATATAACGCCGGTTATCTCAGCGGGATCTATCGTCAAAGTCATTTCCACGGACGTCTCGTTATAGTTTTCGTTTCCTGCGTATACGAGCCTGTATTTATACTCGCCGACGTCTTCGTACTTGCCTTTATTGGAAGAGGCGTCGAAATCAACGTAAGCCTGCGCCGCGTCGTCCCAATATTGCAGCGTTACCGTCGCGCCGCTCACCGCCTTGCCGCTTGCCTGCGACTTGACGGCGGAATCTGAATACCTGACGATCTGCGCCGTACCGTTGTAAGTATTCTTCTGGCTGCTTTCAACGCCGCTTATCACGGTATCCGCTTTGACAACGTTGAACGCGATATAGCTGTCGAGTCCGCTGCCCGTGCCTTTGGTGTACTCTTTTCTCGCGAATTTCTGCAGGTCGGGATCTGTCTGCAGGTCGGGATCGAACGTCACGCTGACGTAGTATTCGCCGACTTCCGTTATCGTCACGTCGGTGCCGAGAAGCTGTATCGAATCCGCAAGTTTCTTATAATAAGTTATCGTATAGACGACCGTCTTGCCCGCGATCGGTGAGTCGGCGGGAAGATCAGGCACATAAGTCACCGCGTTGCCGTCGTTGTACTGTACCGTCTTGTCGGGTACGAGTATGTCGAGGTAAGTCGCCTGTATCGTGATCGTCTGCTGATTCTGACCTTTTATCTGATAGTTGCCGTCCGTAAGAGAAGCGACCGCGGTGTAAGTGCCGATCTCTGTGATGGAGGTAAGCGTAGTCGACGCGCCGGAACTGTTCTTCCAGGTTATCTTAGCGTACTGCACGTTGCCGTCGATGTCGGTGTAAGCCGCCGTCATCTCGTGGCTGTCGGTATCGTAAGGTATTGAGAAAGAGTATCTGGTCAGTCCGTCGAGCGCAAAGGTAAGTCTGACTCCCCTTGCCGTCACGTTTATCGGGATCTCTCCGCTTATCGCAACGGTATAGTTGAGACCGGCGTCGCCCGTATACGCGTCTCCGGAATTGACAAGCTGAGCGAAATCGTCCATATGATATACCGGGCTGTCGATCTTTATCGCGTCTACGTAAGCGCTGTAACTTCCGCCCGCGTTCATATACTTTTCGCCGCCCTTGCCGCTGCTGTTGAATCTGAACGACATCGTGCCGCCCGCCTCGTCGTTGTTGATCGTTACGACAACTCCGTCGAACGGGTCGCCGTATACCCAGTTGAAGGTCACGCCGCCCTCTGAGAGGCTATAAGAACCTTTGCTCATCGTGATATCCGCGCCTTCGCTGAATATCTGAGAGATGTCGAACGCCATATTGATTCTGTCTATACGCGTAGGTATGGACAAAGTCTGCTGCGTGCCGACTTCCTCGCCGTAGTTTATGCTTATATTCATATCTATCGGGCTTACCGAAGTCGTGGTCATGGACAGCCTTATCGCGCAACTTCCGGAATTCACCTCATCGTATTCTGCAATCATCTGCAACCACGACGTTCTGAAATTACTCTGCTCGGTATTCGCATTGAACATACCTGTATAATGAACGCCCTCGATCAGCGCTTCGTTTTCGTCCATCGTAAATCCGAAGCTGATGTTGGGGTTGAGAACGTTTGTTCCGTCGTAAGTCTTGCTGAAAAAGTCAAGCAGCGTAATACCTTCATAACCGCCGTTTACAAGCCGGTTGAGATTATACGTGGTTTCGACGCTTCCGCCGTCCGCGCCGGTCGTCTTGCTGATAACGGTGATATAATTTGCGTCAAACGCGATATCCGCGCCGTTAAGGTCGACAGAATATGTAACATAAGAACTCGAAGTCACGCGCATCACTATCGCTTCGCTCTCTTCAACGCCGTTCTTGAACATGAGGAACACGGCGGCGTTTTCCATACCTTCGGGAATGATGACGCTTACGGCGTCGCCTGAGATAAGGCTTGTTGAGAACGTATACTCAGTCCAGGTCGCGCCTTCGGGTGCCTCCGTCTCGTCGTCGCCAAGCTTAGTGTTGTTGTCGACGAAATACCAGACGTTGAGCCCGGAGCCGCCGAAAGTAGCTTTAAACTTTATTCTGAGTCTGCTGTACGCCATACCTGCCGCGGGTATGATATCGTAACTGACTTCGAGAAGTCTGTTTCCTATGCCGACGCTGTTCAGCTCAACGGGCGTAGTGTCGATATTTACCGCCGCACCGCCGTTCACGACGATATTGGAACTGTTGCCCTTAACGTCGCTTACAGTGATTCGCACTCTCGCCGAATTGGTTATTTTCATAACGACAACGACGTTGCCGTCCGCTCCTTCGGCAGTGCAGTAATTATCTTCAAGCATATTGCCGAATACGCCTGTGTTACCGGCAGCTTCCTGCACGCCGACCGTGGACGCGTTCACGCCGCTTCTGGACTCGTCGCCCACGTTGACCACGGCGATCACGTTTTCGCCGAACCACTTACCGTTTTTAACGTCTTCGTAATTCAACGACTCGTATTTTGTCGGCTCTGCGGCTATCATCGAGCCGATATCGTCTACCGATACATTGCCGAATTGTTCCGCAAGATAGAAAGTTTCACCAATGAGAACGGGAGCCGCGTTGTCTATCTTTATCGTGACGACCTTGTTTTCCGTCGCCGCCTTCGTTGTGTCGGCGACCTTTACGTAGGTCCCGTCCTCCTTCTTTACGTATGCGGAAACGTTGAATATCTGTCTGCCGTTCTTGGGGGTGGTCGTATTCTCTACTATCGTAAAGTTGTTTGTCCCCGTAAGATTCAGATCCGTTATCGCGTTATTTGTGCCTCCTTCGTAAGAATACGCGTCTATTATAGGCGTATCCCAGTACGTCGAACCGTTCGACGAGAACTCGACGTTTATATTCGCACTGTTGACCCAACCAGTCTCATTGTATTTAAGCGACAACGTCGCGTTGGATACTATTACGGTAGAGGTATAACCTTTGTTTACGGCAAGCGTTCTCTGCGTATCGTCGTAATAGACGTATTCTGAGTTCGCCTCGCCGCCGATAACAGCGCTGGGCTGAATCGTATATGTCGCGGGGTAGATCGTGTCTTCCAGCGCGACCTGAGAGCCTCCCGTTGCGTACGTCCACTTATAATAAGAAGTATTCGGGCTGTTTATCGTGTCTCCTTTCGAATTTATCAACGACATAGACGGAGTCATATCTGATATATCGCTGCCGTTATATTGTCTTGTCGTCGCCATTGCGTTGTCTGTGACCGTATAGCCGTACGTAGAGCCGAACTTGACGACGTAAGACCCCTTCGTCATATTCGCGTTGAAATAACGTACGTAAGATCCGACCTTCGCCGTCGGTCTTACAACGACGCTCGCAATATTATCCGCAGACTCAACGGGGATATCGGGTCCTATCGTATAGATATCTATACCCCATATCATATTACCCACGTAAGAGTCGTTATATGTCGGCATATATCCGCTCGGATGCGTACTTCTGGTAACTGAATCGAGATCTACGCCTGTTGAATTTACGTACTGATCAGCATTTGCCTGCATTCTCAGATATCCGTCTTCGAAAACTACCGAAACTGAGCTTTCGTTTCTGGACAAAGAGTGCGTCCAGCTGTAAATTTCTATCCAGTTGGAAGTCAGCACTGCGCTTCCGTCCGTCGAACCGTTATAGTTTGAATGAGGCATGTCGAGCGCATTGTTGCCCGTCTCGTATTTATAGTTGTACGTAAACACGATCATATCCTGCTTATCGCTGCCCTGGTCAGCCGATTTCAGGAAATCGAAAGGCATACCCATTGCTTTCCTTGCCGACGTCATATAGTCGGAAGTATTGGACATATAAGTGCCGCTCGCATAAGAATCTCTTCTTATACCCTTCCAGTTGGAGATTATACCCTTGACCTGGTTTGCACCCATGTCCTGAGGGGTTACGTAACTGTATCTGTACGAAGACTGAGACTCTATGTAAAGCTGGAATTTACCCGTGGTAACGCCGCCGGAAAAACTGATACAGTAATTGGTGCTGACGCCGGGGTAATCCTTACCTCTCATAGCCCAGCTGTTCACCTCTCCGCTGCCGTCTATATAGCAATATGTGATCTGGCTGTTGTTGCCTCTTATCCAGCCGGTGATACCGCCTGCAAAAGCCGCGCTGTACGCCGCGCTTCCGCCGCTGCCGCCGTGACCGTCTGCCTGAGCCCAGATCGTGTTGCCGATATACATATAGCAGTTGTTGATCTTGCCGTAGCCCATATTTGCGCCGGCGATACCGCCTACCGAAGCGCAGTTTTCAAACGCGTTTGCGGGATTGTCGTACATCACGGAACCTGCATGAGACTTCGCGTTGCCGGTAAATATCGACTGCTGATTGACGTAAACGTTGTCTATCGTGCCTATATTGATACCTGTGACGATGCCGAAGCCGTACGGAACGTCGGGATTTGACGCTGAGTCGAGCGATGCGCCGTCCACGGGACTTCCGCCCGACTGAGTGACGTTGGTCATAGCGCTACCGGTCGCGGTGTAATTTATCTTCATATTGGCAATCGTGCCGGCGTTTACGCCCACGACGAGACCCATACCGCGCATACCGTTGCCGTCAGTTCCTGAGAAGTTATCGGTAGAAGAACCCAGGTCGTTCTGCGTTACCATATAGTAAGCGCCGTTATTGTCCTGTTTCTTACCGTTGCCTCCCGATGTGTTGGCAGTAAGGTTTATGTTCAGAGCGTAGCCGTTGCCGTCGAGTATACCCACGAATTTCTGAGTGCCTACGTCGTCGGCTATGCTGCTCTGATTCCAGTCGATGTCCTTTGCGAAAACGATGATGGTATTTGTTCCTGCGGTTCCGGCTGCGGTAGCGGTGCCAAGCTCTTTTCTAAGTTCGTCAGAAGTGCTTACCCACACTACGCGGTAGTCCGTACTTCCCAGAAGACCCCATCTTTCAAGGACGGCGTTATCTCCGCCGGACTGAGCGAGGTGTTCAGCCTCGCCCACTCCGTGGTCGCCTATCGTTGCGTTTTCAGCGTCTTCTATGGTGATCGTCGCCGCTTCCGTTTCAGACAATTTATCGTTGCCGAAAACGGTCACGAGTACCGTAGCAAGAATTGCGGCGATCATCAGAAGAACTACCGATACGGTAAATTTATTTCTCTTAATTCTCTCCATTTCAGTTACCCTCCGATACGCCGGTAGTCGCCGACGACGCGTCCGTATTCGTGCCGGAAACGCCCAGCACGCACACCATACCCTTCATGGTATATTCGTAGTAGATACCGCCGCCGTCCGTAAACGTTACGGGAATGTCGTAAGCGTTCTTCCTCGCTTGCTGGTTAGCCGGACTGTCGACGGGATTGTCTTCCAGGTAATACAGCGATACGCTTGAATTGACGTTCTGCGGCATATTGTTAAAGTCTGCGTAAACGTTTATCTGACGCGTTGTGTATACCTTGATATAGTTGATTCGCTCGCCATTCTCATTAGTCTCGGTAATGATATCGTCCATGATATCGTCGGTGATCTCGCCGGTGTAGACTTCGTAGTCGCCTTCGCACCAGTAAGTCATCATCAGGTCGACGTAACCTTCCCTGAGACCTCTGATCTCTTCGGAGAAGTTCGCAAAATAAACGCCGCTGCTCGTATCATACATTACCGCTACGAAATCATAGCCGTAATATGCGTACGACAGATCGAGCACTCCGTTGTCTTTCTCAGCGATCGTCTTCATTCTGACCGGTACGGTAACGTTCTGATAGGTGCCGTCCGTCTTAGCGACTTTCGCTACCGCTTCGCCTTCCGCGCCCGAAGTAAACGTTATACCGGTGAAATCCCACTCCGCTACGTTGACCGTCACAACTTCTGCTTCTTTCTCTTCGGTTTCGGTTCCTTTGTTCAAGGTATCGAATACTACGTCGAGGGTTGCTCCGAATTCTTTATAAGTTCTGGTCGTCTGACCGTTCTCTGTCGAGGTCACGTATCCGAACGGGTCGAGCACGAGTTCTTCATACGCGTATATCGGCGCGTCTTTTGCGACGACTTTGTATCTTATCGTGTAATTATTGAGTCCGTCCTTGGTAAGCATTACGGTGATCTCTCTGACCTCACTGCCTGCCATCGTGATCTCAATGTCGTCGACGCCTACCCACTGATATACGCCGACGTTCGCCTTCGAGCCGTCCGTGTAGACGACCTCTATCGACGACGGGAACGGATCTTCGCCCATATACAGCACGTCGATCGGGTCTACCTCTAAGTAATCGCTGCCGCCTTCGCCCGCGCCCGGGATATTGAGCGAAGCGATCTCCATACCGTCGACGAACACGCCGACGTTGGCCTTTTGCAGGAAGTTGGTCTGCAACGTGTCGGGATTGACGCCGTTTTGGGTCGCCGCCGCGCGGTATTCTTCTGTCAGGAAGCCGATCTCTATCTGCCACTGCTCGCTGTAGCTCTCGTAGTCGGGAACATAGGTCAGCGGGTCGAGAAGATTGCCTGCGCCGTCATACCAGCGTATCGGCATTTCCATTACCGCGTTCGAAGAGAACTGGATATATGCGGTGTCCGGGAAGTAAGCCAGCTTGCCTTCGTCGTCGAGCGCGTTGTATTCGTACGGGTGTACCGTGAAGATCTCCTTGGTCAGTTCCTCGTCGAAATAGACCGCGATGATCGAGTTCTTCACGACGTTGACCGTGATGTTCTTGTTCCACTTGAAGTAGCCGCCTTCGAGAGCGTCGTAACCTTCGGTGGCAGGATCGACGCCCTTTCTCGCGCCGTAATATGACGTGTCGAGGCTGACCGTGCCGCCGTATTTTCCTTCGCTCTGATAAGAAAGATTTGTCTCGTTGAACTGGTTTCCCTCAGTGTCTGTACTGATGTCGATGACGACGTTGACCTGTTCGTTGTAAGACTGGACCTTTCCGTCTCTGTCCTCATAATAGTAAGCCACCGCGGTGTCGGGTTTGATCGTCTCCTCGCTGTAACCTATCATATTGAGGAAGTATGTGTACGGGTTGATCTCCAGCGAGTCGAGCGTGCTGCCCAGACCCAGCGCGGAGACGACCTTTGTTTTTACGTTGACCGTAAGCGTGACCGTCTGAGCCGCCGCCGTCGACTGAGCTATAAGCGCCTGGACGGGAACGCTGATGTAAGTCATATCCGTCTGCTCCTTATTCTCAATCGCCGCTGCGGACTCTGTCGGGACTACCCACTGGTCGACAGGTATCCTCGTCGTCGCGCCGTCGGCATACTTGATGTACAGGTACTCGGGCGTAAACCTGTCTATCGTTCTGTCCGTCGAGGTAAAGTCGTAGAGGTCGATTTCGTAAGTGTTGGGTTCTGCGCCGCCTCCGACTATATCCGCTACCGTGCTGTCGAGGAAGTTGACCGTCATCGGCATCGTAACGCCGTTCTTGAACGTGACGTTGACCTGCTTCGTGTGAGCGGTGTACGAGTTCGCCGCGTAAGTGAACGTCGCCATATCCTCGGTACGGATGTTGCGCGTCTCGCCTGTCACGAGCTCTATCGTGATCTCTGTCTCGAGCGCGTCGTACGCGTGCGTCTCGATCGGGATTATCGTCCTGATCTCGTTCGCCGGCAATATGTTTACCGTGATCTCCAGCGTCCTGACTTCGCCGCTGAACGACGCTTCGCCTATCACGTACATCTGCGTCGCGGTCTTTTCTCCTCTTGACGCCGCGTCTTTCGCTATCTGCCATACGTTGAGCGCGTTCACCGTGTTCGACGTCAGCTGCGTGCCTTTGACTAACTCGCCGGCGTCGTTCTTTGTCGCGGCATAGAAAGTCACGTTGGACTTCTGAACGGTCGAGTTGTATTGATAACGCGCCGTCTTGTTGGCAAAATATTTGTTATAAAGTTCACTGTAAGCAGCCGAACTTGCGGCGGATATCTCTTCTGCCGTCGTCGCATTGTAGTTTCCGCTGTATTCGTACGGCTCGTAGTTGACGGACAGCGTTATGTCGCCCCAGTCGACTATGCCCGGAGTGCTTTCGCCGCTGACCGTGTTGTCCTCGCTTCCCACGCTGGAAGACTTATTGAACAGGTATATCTCAGTCTTATAATTCGAATTTCTCGAATTTGCCGTATAGGAAGTCGTTCTCTCGCCGCCGTTGTAAGTCGTATGCGAAAGTACCGTTCCGTCGTCGTCCGTGACCGCCTGATTGTCGTCGTATCCCTTTATGTAAAGGTTGGAGAACGTGCCGTCAAGCGTCGTGATACCCACGTTGAGCCTGTTGAATACCGGGAGCGGCAGCAGTCTCATAAGGATATCGTGTATCTCGTCGTAAACGCTGTTCAGAAGAGTGTCTGTGACGAGCGGAGCGAGCGCGCTGCTTACCATGTTGGAAAGGACTTCTTTCAGCATCGGGGTAAGCTGAGCTTTCAGCGTCTCCCAGAAGCCTCTGGAGTCGTTGTTTACTCTGTCCCAGTTGACGTTCGCGAGATAGTTGCTGCCGAACATGTCGGGAGCGAGCTCCGCGAGGTTGAGGATCGTGTTCGGTCCGAATATCAGCGACATCACGCCGTCGATCATCTTGTTGATCTCGTAAGCGTTGAAGGATACGTCGATGTTGAACACGCCCGCCGACGTAAGTCTTACGTCAATACCGCCGTTGAGCAGTTTGATCACGTCAAGGTCTGCAAACAACGCGCTGAACGGACTCTCTTCTTCTGCCGTATCTCCTTCGGCAAGAGCGAGCGCTTCCGCTCCTCCCGCGCTCATCGCAGCCGTTTCGGTACCCTGAGCCGCCGCGTCTATCTGATCGATAAGACCCTGGAACAGCTCTCCGAGCGTGGTGACCAGATCTAGATCTATGTCAATTGCAACGTAATTGCCCAGGTCGACGACCAGATTAATGTTGTTCTTAGCAAGATATACGGACATCTTGCCCGCGTTGTAGTTGAGCGCGAGGTACGCCAGCGCCTTCGTGTTGGACGTCGAAGTCGTGTCGTTGAAGTCGCTGTCCGCGTTTACTCTCGCAATCGTCACGAGAAGCGCACCCGCCGGGACCGTCGGGGTCTCCGCGGCGTCTGCAAGAACTCTCTGAGCTTTAAGCTTTTCAACCGAAAGTCTGAGGTATTTTGCCGAACCGCCGGTATCTATGTTGTTGCTGAGCACGTCGATCGACAACGCTATGTCGAGGTTGTCGAGAAGAGTCTTAGCCATCGTTGCGCCGTTGGTCGCGTCTACGTCCGGCACGGAAGTGTTGACTATTACTTCGTCGTCTTCGCTTTGCTTACCGACCTGCAACTTGAATGCGGAATTGAAATCCACAACGTCGCTGAGCCCGAGGCCGAGGTTGATCTCGCCGTCGACCATGTCGAGCTCGAGCCCGAGGTCAATGTCGAATCCTAGGCCGATGCCGAGCAGCGACGAGAATATCTTGTCGATGGTCGGAGCGGTCAGATCGACGAACAGGCTGACGTTTTCAGCGTGTACGCCTGTGAGCAGCATCATTATCAGATCCATCGTCTGGTCGCCTTCCTCTTCCGCCGCGGGTTCAGCCATATTCAGACCCTGAGCGATCTCGCCGGCGATCTCGTCAAGCTGAACATTCTCTTCGGGAGAAAGCAGACCGTTGATGATATCGGTAAGATTGAGGTCGCCGATATTGGCTATCATATCGTCGAGGTAACCGATCAGCAGCGATACCAGATTGCTGTTGGAAAGCTTGAACGCAAACAGTCCGAGTCCCGAGAGGTCGACTATTATGTCGCCGCCCGTGATACCGAGGCTGAGTATTTCTTTCTCTCCGTATTTGAACGCGAGAAGCAGCTTTGAATTGGTGACGACTTCAAGGTCGAGGTCCCACTGCAAAGTGACCGTCGAAACGCTGTTCCAGTCGTCGAGGTACATGTCTATCGGAAGATCAAGATACTGTCCCTGCGATACCAATATATTATTGATTATCTTAGTAAAGTCTATATGACTGTCATAAGTAGCCAGATCCATCGTGACGTCGATCGACATAAAGCCTACCGTATCGATGATTGCCCGGATAAGGTCGTCGGTATAGCTTGAGACCGCCGCCACTACTCTGTCCTTCGTCTCCGTCAGTTTATCGCGCACGTAACCGACGGTGAACGGATAGTCTTCCGTGCCGATCTCTATCTCCATCAGGAAGTTCTGCGACTGATTCTCTTCTTCGGGCTGCATAAAGTCGCCGGCAGCGGTTATCGTCCAGCCTTCCGTACGCGTAATATCCATATCTATGGCGAGGTCGATCGTGCTCAGATCGAAACCTCCCAGGTCTACGCCCACCTGATTGAGCAGCTTACCGACCGCGCCGAGGGTAAGCGAAGCATAAACTTTTTCCGCATTGAGTCCGAGTATTATCGAACCGAAATCGGAAAGAGTCGTGCCCGCCGCCGTGCCGTCGCTTTCCGTAAACAGCGCGCTTTCAGAAACTTCGCCCGAAGAGCTGTCGTCTCCTCCCAGCAGCGACATTATGTCGAGCTCAAGGTCGAAATCGTTGAGCAACTGATCGCCGATCTTTATCTTGTCGAACAGATCGAGCAACGTCTGCACGAAGTCGAATTCAATGCTCAGCTTGGGCAGCGTTATGTTCATTATCTTGACGTTGGACAGGTCGAGAAGAATGTACGGTTTCCATTCTCCGGTACCGGTGCTGGCGTCCTGCGTATAGAAGCCGTATACACCCAGCATTACGGTGCCCGCGGTCATACCGGTCATTCCGCCGACGCTTATGTCTTCAAGCGCGGTGATCTCGATCGCGAACATTGAGTTCGCTCTGGTGTTCCTGTCTATCGATATCATTACCGAAAGCCCGACGTTCATATAGAAGTCCTCGGTGAAAGTCCACTCGAGAGGTACGCCCTCCAGCTCCTTGAGACCGAGATTTCCCAGGAATTTTCCTATCGCATAAGTGCCTTCGTTGAACGTGATTTTAGCTCTTGCGTTGAGATCTACGCCGGAAAGCACAGAGCTGAGCAGATTGCCGAGATTGCTCTCGTAATCGGTCAGCGCGAGTTTTTCGTCGATATACTCCGCAAGAGTGGCAGCGTCCGACTCAGTAAATTCGTTCTGCGTGAATCCGAGCATGAAGTTGTGCGCCTTAAGTTTTACTTCGATCGGATCGCTCGTAACTATGTTGCCGGCGTCGTCTACGACGTTATTGCCTTCCTCATCCTTATCCGGAACGCCGACGGTTGCGGTTATTTCAACGCTTTCGAGCCCTTCGTCGAACATATTGAGCGCCACTTTGCCGTCAAGGGCTATCGGAAGCTCTATCGGACTGTCGCCCATAAACTGGTTGATCGCCGCAAACAGCTTCTGATTGACTTCTACGATTATCTGATCGTCGTTAGCGTACAGACATTCTTCAAAGCCGACTACGCTGGCGACCGCCGTGATAAGAGTCTGGATAGTCGGAGTGATGTAAACGACTTCTTCGCCCGTCGTTTCGTCGTCCGCTATCGTGACGATATCTCTGCCCGACTGAGAGAGGGAGAGCTCTTTCGCGCCGGTCTTATAATCGTCCCAGTCGGTGCCGAAATAACCGTCTATCGCCGTCGTGACCATATCCACCAGATAAGATACGACGCCTTTGAGATTTATTCCGTCGACTCTGATATTGTCCGCCTTCCAGTAATTGGGCATCATACTGTTGAGGGACACGTAAAGGGATCCGTTGCGGTAATAAATGCCGAGAAGCATCGGTACCTTATCGTTGAGGATGATGTTTCCGTCCCTGTCAACAGCGTATATTTCAAGTGCTATGAGATTATTGTCGTCCTCGCTTTCAAGATAGTTGAGATCGAGGTCGATATTTGCTTTAATCCTGTATCCGAATTCGGAATGCAGGACGAGAGTGTCTTCCGGCAGCCCAAGATCGGGCGCAAACAGATTGACGAGTTTAGCAACGTCAAGTCCGTTTTCGTCGCTGTAAAGCTGCAGGTCGAGATCGAATTGGATATTGCTGAGCGAGAAGTCTCTGGTCTCTTCGTTTTCGATGTCCGCTATCACGGATGTAAAGTCTATCGGATCGGTCGTTCTGATATCCGCCTTGTCGATTATCCAGCCGAATACCTGACCTTCGACGTCGTTATCGGGATCGTTGTCTTCGGCAACGAGCTGCATCTGAGTCACAACCGTCTTCTTCGCCGTTTCGTCGTATTCGGTATCGGCGTACATATAGACTTTAAGCTGAGGTATGTTGCTGTTCAGCCAATCGAACAACGGGGTCAGATTGAGGTTGATGCCTATGAGCGAGCCGATATCGAACATACCGATAAGCGTATTGATACTGCTGACCAACGAATTGAGCTTTATCTCAAACTGATAGGATTCGTTTATGATCTGATCGTCGGCAAGTCTCTTCGTAGCCGTATAGTAAGGCGAGTTGAACAACAGGTTGATCAGCGTGCCCGCTATATCTATACCGCCGATGGAATCCTTCAGCGAATCGAGCAGCTCGTTCACGTCAAGGTCGACCAGCAGGTCGCCCAGGAACGCCACGACGTAGTCGGGTTTGATATCGCTGAAATGCACCAGCGGATTGCCGTCGCCGAGGTCCATATACATATCGTTTCCGATAAAGTAAACGGCGAACGTAGTCTTATCCAGCATCGTGACCCTGAACATAAATTCGTTCTGCCCGCCTACGACGAAATTGCCCTGCATGTCTATCTGCGCGGTGCCGCTGTCCGTCGTCATCGTAGTCTGCAGATCGAGCGTCGCGGTCGTCTGCGGATCAGGGAACAGCCCGAAGATCGTCTCAAGAGAACTCTTCGCGTTCCTGTATTCCTTTATGTACTCGTATTCCTTGTCGCCTTCGTCTTCCGCCCACTTAGCGTAAAGCGTAATATCCTTTGTCACGTTGTACGGGAATGTCACCGGGTTGCCGACCAGACGACTGCTGGTATACCAGCCTGCGAACACCATGCCCGTCTTTGTCGTTACGGGCAGAGTATTTATCCTCGTGCATACCATATCGTCCACCGGAGTGCCGCCGTTCGTGACGAACGTGACGGTATAACCCGAATCGGTACCGGTAGACCATTTGGCATAAAAAGTCGTGTCCTTTTCAAGGATGTACGGATAGGTGACCGCCGTCCTGTAATTCGAATCGAGATACCACCCCTGGAAAGTATACCCTTCCCTTTCGGGCGCGGTCGGCGCAAGTTTAAGCTTCGCCACCGACTGGGTCGTATTGTCCGCCCCGGGGCTGACGAGCGTAAGCGTAAACTTCTGCAGATACTTGGCGTATAAAGTCAGTTCCGACTTCAACTCCATCGGGAAAGTCGCCTTGTTCTGCAATTCCGCATCGGTGTACCAATCGTCGAATTCGTAGCCTTCTTTCGTCGGAGCTACGGGCGCCACTTTCAGATCCGTAAGATTGCGGACCTGAATGTCGTCTCCGAGATCGAGAGTGACGGGATAAGTAACTTCTTCAGGCGTACAGCCTATTACCGTCACAAGCACCAATGCGAGGATAACAATTAAAACAGATGTTACCAGCAATGCTTTCTTTCTCATAACACATTCTCCCATATTTTTTCGCACGCATATCATTACCTGCACGCGTGCAGTTGTTCACTTTTAATATTGCTGGAAGCCGCTTAAAAATTCCTTAAAGATTTTTTATATGTATAAACGATTTTGTCTGAAAACCCTGTATTATCAACACATTTCACATAATTTTAATAATTCGCTTTAAAATTGTTTTTACATAAATTTTACATTGTTTTCAGGCGTTTTTCGCACTTTCAGACGGTATAAGGCTGACTTTGCAACGCGAACGATGTGAAAACGTAAGCCGCAAAGCGCCCCGGAGCTTATTGACCCGACATTGTTTTTTACACTCTTTTTAATTGTATTTTCGATAAAAACAGTTAAAATACGAAAGCCGTTTCCCTGCCCGCCGTCCCGACGGAGAGGAAGAATATCCGCGCGCGGTAAAATTGGAACGGACTGCGTTTTTCTTCTTATCGGAACGCGCTTTACCGCGTCATTTAGACCGTTACCCGACGCCGGAAAGCTCTCTCAAAGGAATCCGGCGGCAATAAAATAGCGGCATAAAGCCGCTTTTTTCAGAATTTTTTTGATGTTATTCAGATCTTTTGAGACTTTCCCGCCGCTTATTTTTTCGGTTTTACCGCGAATTCGATCTCGACGATAAAGCCGTGAGGAACGTTATTCCTGACGTATATCTTACCGCCCAGCGAGCGCGCTATCTCCTTGACTATCGCAAGCCCGAGCCCCGCGCCGCCGGTCTTGCCGTTTCTCGACTCGTCGCTGCGGTAAAAGCGATCGAATATCTTTTGCATATCCGCTTCATCCACGCCCTTTCCGGTATCTCTTACGCTCAGATAGATCTTGTTTTCTTTCGCGGTCAGGAATACGCCTACCGTCTCGCCCGCCGCCGTATATTTCAACGCGTTGTCAAGAAGAGCTATCAGCATCTGGCGGTATTTGTCCTTGTCCGTCGTGAACGTTATCCCGTCGTTTATCCCGTCGACGAACTCCTTTTCGTCCATTTCGCACATCATCGCGAAAGGTTCGACTACATCTCTCGTAAGATCGCTGATGTCCACGTCTTCCATGTTGAGAATGGTCCTGTTGGAATCGGACGACGACAATATCAGCATTTCCCTTATCATCCTTTTCAGCCGCTGAGTCTCGTTGATCGCGCTGACCAGTTCTTCGGAAACGTCCTCCACTTTCTTGTCGGGATTTGCAAGCGCCGCCGATATTTTCGTATTTATTATAGCGAGCGGAGTGTTGAATTCGTGAGAGATATCCGATATCAGCCTCGCATTCCTTTCGAGCGATCTGACAAGCGGTTTGGTCTGGCTCTTGACCGCGAAAATACCCGTAAAACTTTGCACTACGAACGCGAAAGTTATCATCAGCGAACATATCAGAAGTATACTGTCTTTCAGCGCGTCCGAAGTGGAAAGATCTATATACACCCTTACGTAAACCGCCTTTTCGTTGTACGGCGCGCTCATAGTATGCGTCGCCGCGAGATAGGACGAACCGCCTATCTCCATCTGCACCAGGCTGTAATATTCGGAAGGCAAAGAATAGGAAACTCCTTCGTAATCGTAATTACCGAAGCCTTCCTCTGCAATAAGCTGTTTGTTGATATCGTAATATACGATTATATAGTCAGGATAAACGCGTTCAAGCGCCTCTTTCGATTTTACCTCGCTCTGAGACAAACGCTCCGCCGCAAGCTCAACGTCTTCTGAATTGTATTTGAAAAACGAGTAATTCACGCCGACCACGAGACTGACGATCGCGATTATAAGCATAAGCAAAGGAATGACGACGTCCGTGATAACGAGCGCGCCGACCTGTGAAATTATCGCCTTGTTGTCAGCTTTCTTTCCGTACATGTTCAGTTTGAAGACATGGTCTCCTTATCTCCGCCGCGCGACTGCGTTCCGCGCACGTAATGGTCAGTCTTCGGGGAATTCGCTCCACATATAACCGACGTTCTTTACCGTCTTAAGGTGGTTGCTTTCGCCGTATTTTGCCAGCAGTTTTCTAAGATTGCTTATATAGACCTCCGTGACGGTGATTATCGTATCGCTGTCAAAGCCCCATATCCTGTTGAAAAGCTGCTCTTTGGGAATGATTATGTTTCTGTTCCTGATCAGATATTCGAGGATATCGTACATCTTGCCTGAAACCTTGACGTACTTGCCGTTTATCTTAAACATCTTGCCGGCAAAGTCCAGCTCAATATTGTCGCAGACGTAATTCGTCTTGAAATTGTTGTTGTGTCTGCGAAGTATGGCTTCCACTCTCGCGAGTAATTCGTCGCGTTCAAAAGGCTTTGTCATATAGTCGTCCGCGCCCAGTTTAAGCCCTTCGATCTTCTTATGCACGTCGTCGAGCGCCGTGAGGATCAGAAGAGGGCAGTTGTTGGTCTTCCTCAGTTGTTTCAGAAGTTCGAGACCGCTCATCTTGGGCAGCATTAGGTCGAGTACGATAAGGTCGTAACTCTTAGTCCCCGCCATGAAAAAACCTTCTTCCCCGTCGTATGCGCTGTCGCTCTTGCCCATCGGAGCAAGTATCTCGACGATAGAATGATTGAGCGTTTCGTTGTCTTCAATAACCAGAAATTTCATAATTAATCAATTAGCCTCCGCTTAAAACAGCCCCCTTGTTTCCATAATTATAGCATCTGTAATGTTAAAAGACAACAATTTATTGCCCCGTTTAAATCGCCGTCGGCAGAAACGTCCGCCCCGACGTCAGTCGCCATATACCAGACCAGAATAATACGAACCTGATTTAAAGCGGCAAATTTCCGTAGCTACTGCGTTAAATGCCTTGATAATATGTCTGATATTACCTGCGGCATTTGCCTTGTATCGACAAAAATTTGCCGGTATTATTCCGGGCTGGTATACGTCGCAATGCACGTTCAAATACCCGTCGCTCAGATGCTGATAACCTTTCCGATTCCGCGACAGTATGCAACCGAAGCCCTGCACAACGTACATTCCGATAACAATCTCAATGCCGGTTACGGCATCGGTTCCTATGCCGGTCTTATGCGCGTTCCGGTATCGGTCACCATGCCCGTAACGATATTTATTCCGATTCGGCGGCATATCACGCGTTGTCCTCTTACTGTCGGTCGTTCCGATAAGTAAACTGCGTTGAATATCCTCTGCAACAAGCGTTTATAACCTATACGACATTGATAATAATTATTATTACTGCAATTCAACGATAAAAACGCAGCCCAGACGCTCTGAGACGTCGGATCTAATACGCAGCGTATCTTTCCTCGTCCTCGATTATATACGAAAATAAGAGAAAATTGCACAATATAACCGTTGCGACATTAATAATACTTAATAGTACCGTCTAAAATAACAAGTTCGGGCTGCCGACATGTGGGTTTTTTTCGACGGCAAATACAAGCTTTTTTTCTCGCCCGAGCAGACTGTTTTACATGCCGTCCGCAACCCCGCATAAAACAAAAAAATAACGTCTTCACGATGACGTCACTATATGAATACATCTGCTCGTTTTAGTTGCCGTGTTTTACGACCCGTTCCGCCGCCGACTTGGCGAACGTAACTACGCCCCTGCGCACGGATACGTTTACAGGCGGCTCATTTCCTGACAAAGTACCCGCAAGCCGATTACGTCTTGTCCGCCCCGTTCGCGCTGCATATCGTCGCCTGTTCTTTCCTCTTCAACCGCCGACCGACATTAACAATTCGCGATGACCAGCGACTCCAACGACGTACATCCTTCAAAAGCGCCTTCGCCTATCTCCGATATCTCCGGCGATATCACGACAGATTTCAGATAAACGTTGCCAGCAAACTGTCCCGCTTCTATCTTTCCGCTTCCGCATATGACTATCTCTACGAATTTGTTTTCGGGAAAACTTTCAAATACGCATATCGGAGCCGTAACGTATGCGACGTTTGTGCAGCCGTCGAATGCGCCTTCGCCAACTTCCGTCAGCTTGCGCGCGGAGAACGTGGTAAGCCCCGAACAGCCGTAAAACGCTCGTTTCCCGACGGACGTGATATCCTCCATCGTCACTTTCGACAGCAATTCACACTCGCTGAACGTTTCGCTGCCGATCTTTCCGGAGCCGGTTATCGTCAATTCTACGAGTTTCGTCACGTCTATACAGTCTATCGCACCGACGGGTATTACCGCATAAGCTATATTACACCCGCCGAACGCGTCTCTTTCAACGATACTTACGTTTGCGCCGATTTTCACACCGATCAGCCCGGCACAGCCGTAAAATGCGGTTTTCCCGACCTCTGTCACGCTGTCCGGCATTACAACTAAGGTCAGATACGGATTTTTATAAAAAATATTCGCGGGGATCCTCCTCACGTTGTCTCCGAACCGGACAAAGATGCCTTCGCCGCATACGCCTGAGCCTGAGAATATCCCGTCTTCTTTTTCAAAGTCGTCGGCATACGCGACGTCCCACGACACCAGCGAAAGCGCGGAGCAATCACTGAACGCTCCCGCTCCGACGCTCGTATTTTCCCCTTCAATGCAGACAATCGTGAGATTTTCGCAACCGGAGAAAGCTCTTTCGCCTATCCGCGTTACGTCGGACGGTATATGCACCTCCGTCAGATCCGCGCGCGAATAAAACGCCATATCGGCAACGCCTCGCGTACCGTATGGCAGACAGAGTGAGCCGACAGGCTCGTCGCAAGCAACCGCCCAGCCGTCCAGATACGCGACATTGCCTACGTTTTCAGCCGCGCTCATATATCCTTTCAGCGCGCCTGCGGTTATCGCGGCAACGCTGTCGGGTATAAAGACCTCTTCAAGAAAGGGAAACAGGTTGGAATCGTCGCTCAGCACGCTCGTGCCCTGCCCGAAGATCACCTTCGTCACCTTAGGAGTTTTCCCGTCCTCATACTCGTTGAACATATTTTCGGGCAGACCAGCGTTTCCGTCTGCCGTTAATACTATCCCGTCTCCGTCTGTTCCAGCGCCGTAAAACACACGCGCGTTTTCGTCGACCTCGCATTCGACCCCGGACCCGAAATATATTTTGCCAAGACTCCGGCAGTCGGAGAACGCGTATGCGCCCCAATCCGCAATATCTCCGTATATCGCCAGCTCCTCCATTGACAGGCAGCCCGAAAAGGCGTGCGCGCCTATCTTTACGACGCCGGCGGGCACAGTTACCAAGACGAGCGCCCGGCAATCCTTGAAAGCCTTATCGGGTATCGCCGCAAGGGACGCCGGCAGCTCGACGCACTTCAACGACGTGCAGCCGCTGAACGCGCCTTCGCCGATCTCTGTAACGCCGTCTGGTAAAAACGCTTCGGAAAGCTTTTTACAACCCGAAAAAGCGTAATTCCCGACAGTCTTCAGGTCGCCCCCGAAAGTCACTCTTTTCAACGCGGTACAACCGGCAAACGCTTCGTCTCCCAAATAAAAAACGCCGCCGAGAAGGATATCTTCCAGCGACGTGCATTGATAAAAAGCTCTTACGCCGAGCGTCGTTATGTTTACCGGGATATTCAGGTCTTTCAGCGACGCGCACCCCGCAAAAGCTTCGCTTCCTATACTTACCGGCGTATCCGGCAAGACGACTTTTTCAAGCGACGCGCAGTCTTTGAACGCGTTGTCCGCGACAGCCGTGACAGGCAGCTCGTCGTATCTCTCCGGAATCTCGACCACCGTCACCCCCGGATCGCACGCGCGCACCTCGTACGAATCGCAGCCCGCCGTAAGAACAAAACTCAACGCGCTTTTGTAAACCGCCTCCACGGCGACGTCTCCGCCCAACACATAATCTTTCCATCTTCCCACATAATTCGCCTTGACAGGAACAGCGGGCTCGTCTACGCTTTCGTCGCCCGTCTTATAAGGAACCTTCGCGACGACTTTTCCGTCCGCGATAAAAGTCACCGTATAGTCGCCGGGAATATATACCGCGTTTACGGTTATGTCACCGGCGCCGAGCTCGTATTCTTCCCACTTCGCGACGTATCCTTCCTTTTTCGGAACCTCAGGCTCATCCAGCCCCGCGTCTTCGACGGTAAAAGTAGTAGCGCTCACCGTCATACCGTCTGCGACAAAAGTCGCCTTGTATTCCACCGGCACGTAGACCGCGCTCACGATCTTGTCGCCGCCGTCCGCCTCGTACCGCTGCCAACTGCCGGTATATCCTGCCTTTCCCGGCACCGCCGGCTCTTTAACGCTGTCTCCGTCGCGGAAAGTTTCGACCGCAATCACTTTGCCGTCTGCTATAAACGTAACGGTGTATTCAGAATCGTCTGCACATTCCGAATCGTCCGTATCGGGATAGTCTGTATCGGAATAATATGTATCGGAATAGTCTGTATCGGGATAGTCTGAACTGCAAGCTGAAAAGAAACAAACCGCCAAAGCCGGTACGCACAACGCGACCGACGCAATAAACAACTTCCTTCTCATAATTTTATCCTTGGTATAAATATCTCTCACACGCATATATAACGCGCGCTATAAGTAATATTATTATATTTTGTATTCGCGCAATGTGTCAATATCTGCAAGAAAAAATCTAAAATATTCGTTAAAAGTTTACAATACAATTGTTACAAAGTCATGATGTTAACGAAAAAGGAGGTAAAAGCAAAGCAATGCAGCATTTAAGCGAAAGAAAGCAATCTGCCTTCCCCGAGGGGGAGGCGCGCGAAATCGGGCAAAAAAGTAGCGAACTTGCCTCTTTAATGTTAAAAAAGCAAAAAGGAGACTCGTTCGCTATGGCAAGTATAACATAAACTGAGTTTAATACCCCCCTTTTTTCAATCAAAACCGATTGGTGTTGCTCGATATTCACAGAATTTTACACTGTTTACATACTTTCCGCTTTTCTCAATCGGATTCTTTTCTTCAAGCACTTTTAAGGTCTTTATAATGCCTTGTTTCGTACTATTTGTCCAACTTGCGAAGCAGCTCAGACTGCCTGTAAAATTTTGATTATCCGATTGAGAAAAGCCATAGATCATCGCATAAACCAACAATTCATTACCCTTCAAGTTAAGATCCGTAACCATCCAACCGAGTATTGTAATATAACTTTCGCGCCGAACAAAATTTTTAACCATTTTCCACCTCTGAGCGTTTTTTGATGTAAGCGGACGTCTTTGTTTGTGTGATGAGATGATCTGATAGGTCTTTGTGTTTAGAAGGGGGGTAGACTGTTCAGGACGTCCGCTTATTGGCTGTGTTGCTGCTGTGGGAATTGAAGACAATAAAAAAAGCGACAATTCCCTGATGAGAATTATCGCTTTCAAAAAATATTTTTTTGGTAGCGGTGATCGGAGTCGAACCAATGACCTGCCGGGTATGAACCGGCCGCTCTAACCAACTAAGCTACACCGCCAAATGGTTGCGGGGGAAGGATTCTACCACTGCTCCACCCCGCGACGAATATCGCGCACGCGACATAAATTTATTGGTTGCGGGGGAAGGATTCGAACCAACGACCTTCGGGTTATGGGCCCGACGAGCTACCACTGCTCCACCCCGCGGCAAGCGTCGCGTTGCTTAATGCTGTATAATAATAAAATAATTTTTTTCTTTTGTCAAGAAGATTGACGATGTTTTTCAAAAATCGGCTCTCTCGCTCCGTCTCGACGCCAGCCTGTATTTCAGATATCCTTCCGTATTGCTGGTCTCGCTGTTCACGACCTCTTTCGCGCCCAGGTAATCCATTATGCAAAGAAGCCACACACCGCTGCACACAACGATGTCCTTACGCTTGGGCTCGAGCCCGACTATCTTATCCCTTTCGTCCATCGGAGTGTTGTGTATGAAGTCGATCATCTCGACTATCCTTTCGCGGGACAGCGTCCTGTGATGCAGCGCCTTTTCGTCGTAATTTTCAAGGCGCGCGTCTATGCTCGCTAGCGTAGAAGCGGACCCGCCGATACAATACATTTTATCGAACTTTATTCCCTTAACGCCGTACTCTTCGGCTTCTTTGTCGCCGAACGTCTTCAGCGCGGCGATATCTTCGCCGAAACTTTCTTTGAGCCTTACGCATCCGACGTGCAAACTTTTGCCGTATTTTATCCCGTTTTCGTCGCCTATCGCGAGTTCTGTGGACGCGCCGCCGATATCGACGAGGGCGATCGTGCCCGACGTGTACGCGCCGGCAAAACCTATCTGCGCCTCTACGTCCCCCGGAACTACGTCTATATTTACGCCTTCTTTTTTCAGCATTTCGACAAACTTGCCGCCGTTAGCCGCGCTCCTGACCGCCTCGGTGGCGAAAGCGAAAAATTTGTCGCATTTTTCTTTGACGGCAACGTCTCTGAATCTGACGATCGCCGCCGCCGTGCGCTCCATAGCGGCATCCGAAAGCACTCCGCTTTTGTTCAGACCTTCCGCCAGCCTTGTTATTTCAAGCATTCTCAGAAGCGCTTTATTCCCGTCAGATACCAACAGCCTTATGCTGTTGGAGCCAATATCCACAACCGCGTATTTCATATTTGATATTATACAATATCGCGACAAGGCGCGTAAAGCGATAGCCGAAAACTATTTTTGCTATTTTCCGATTTTTTAGTTGACAAAATGCGCCGTTTATATTATATTGTAAAAGCAATTTTAATCGGCTCCATGGTCAAGCGGTTAAGACATCGCCCTTTCACGGCGGTAACCCGGGTTCGATTCCCGGTGGAGTCACCAAAAAAAGACACCTTTTTCGAGGTGTCTTTTTTTGGTGACTCCACCGGTCATCTCACCCGTGTTTGAAATATTGTTCGCTACGCTCCAATCTTTCACCCGCTGCACGCGACCGGGTGTGACCCGGCGCATTATAGGCTTCGCGTATCGAAACTTTCCTATACCGCTGCGGTCGCACCGCCAATCGCTGTAAGGCACTTTCCTATACCGCTGCGGTCGCACCGCCAATCGCTGTAAGGCGATTCCCGGTGGTTTCTTCGTCGTAGCTTATTACTTTATCGACCACCTTTTTTTTGTGACTCCACCGGTCATCTCACCCGTGTTTGAAATATTGTTCGCTTTGCTCCAATCCTTTACCCGCTGCACGCGACCGGGTGTGACCCGGCGCATTATAGGCTTCGCGTATCGAAACTTTCCTATACCGCTGCGGTCGCACCGCCAATCGCTGTAAGGCCCGGTTGGTTTCTTCGTTGCGACGATTACTTTTTCGAGGTGTTTTTTTCGCGACACCACCGCTCATCGAAATCCAATAATTATTATAAAATCAAGATCATTCCGTGTGCTTAAAAATCCACGACGTTTCGTCGGCGAACTCTTTGCCGTCGGCGGACTTGTAAAAAACAGGCGCGTAGGATACCGAGTTGTCGAAGACGACGGCTTCGTCGCTTATCGCGATAAAGTCTTTCAAAAGTTTAAGGCTGTTTTCGCGGCGGCGGATAACGCGCTCGTCGATTAAGAAGGCGTCGTTTTCTCTGCCGCGGTTTTTTATCCTTGCGATATTTATCGCAGGGTCGGACGTGCCGATATAGACGACGATAACTTTGTTGCCGGCGGCTTTAATTCTCTTCAGATCTTCGACGTGCGACGGATGAGAAGCGACGCTTTCGAATATCACGTTTTCGCCGTCTTTAAGCAGAATTTCGCGGTACGCGAGCGCATATTCTCTTGCTCTGAGCATCCTTTCAGTCTTATCGGAAACCGCTCTCAGCTTCTTTTCGACCTCGTCCTCGCAGACGTAATAATAAGAAGAATACTTTTCAAACGACTTAAGCGACTTTATCATAGTGCTTTTGCCGCCGGCGTTTACCCCGGCGAAAAAGATATATGTCCCGCGCGGTTTTTCGGGATAAGTATTGACTTTTTCGCCCCTGACAACGTTTTCAAGCCTTTCGTCTTCCGCCATCCGGATATCCGGTATCCCGCCCTTCTTGTCCTTCACCGCCCTGTCCGCAAGGCGCGCGATAAACGGCGCGCCGCCGACGAAAAGCGAAGCCGCACCCGATATCCTTTCAAAAAATCCGTTATCCATAATATGTAACCTTTCTTAAAGCAATTTAACGAGCCCGCGGTCCGCAGATAGCGTCACGCGGGCGGATAAGTCCTAAGAGAGGAAATCTCCCAAGGACATAAAGTCATTCTTGAACCAGTCGGGAAAACTGTCGTAAACGGCTTTCAGCGCGCTTATTTCATAGTTCTCGATCTTGCAGTCGAGCTCAAACGTCGCGTCGTCGCAGTCGGCGTTTTCCCGTCCCGGCTCATTCAGATCCGGATATTCCTCTTTAATTTGCTCGTAGGTCAGCGGTATCAGATTTACGCGCACCGTCTCCGGCATCGTCATAAACTCGTCCCAGCTCAGAGTCGCCCTGAACTCTTCCGAATAGCTGTCGTAAAGTTCTCTCCATTTGTTCTTTTTCATAGTTCCCTCCTTCAACTCCGCGGCGGGTCATTGCGAACGGGGTTTTAACTTTTTTTGCAATTGTAACACGTATCTCAAACGAATGCAACAGTTAAAAATAACCTTTCGTTAATATTTCTCGGTCTCCGCCTAAAATATTATAATTATCATCTAGATATGTGTTTTTTACCGGGTTTTTAAAAATTTTTTTTAAAAAATCGGATCCGAGCGGCTTTTTCGATAAAATACCCGCGTTTTGGCTGAAACGTCTTTTGAAAAAGCGTAACGTCCGCCGCCCCGCCCGCATAGTATGTAGTGTACAAAAGATGAAGCTACCTTTCAGTCATAAATATCCTCTACCCGGCAAAAGCTAAATTACGCGGGGAGCGAAAACGCTCCCCGTTAAGTTTGTTTCCGTTATTCAATTCTTTGATCCTGTTGCGATATCCGGATAAAGCAAAATTTCAAAACCTTGTTTAAGGTCACAGCGGAGCGACGTCTACGCCGCAGATAAGGCGCGCGCGTTCTTCGAGCAGCTTCTGCCCGCTCACGTCGCCGTTTTTTGCCAAAAGCAGTTTTTCTTGCGAAAAACATTCCGACGGCGCGACCTTGAAAAGCTGCCTGACCACGCCGCCCGCGCCGCTCACCACTTTGAAAGCGTAGCGCTTTTTTATATATTCTTCAAGATACGCATAGTGCGTACAGCCTATGACGACCGCGCCGACGCCCTTGCAAAGATAAGGCGCGACAATCTTATCCAACGCCCTTTCCGCCTCTTTAAGATACGGGAAATCTCTTTCGATGAGATAGGCGAGTCGCGAGCAGTCGGGCGTATAAAAAGCCTTCGCCTTATCCGACGTCAACAGGCGCGAAAACCGCTTCTGCGCCAGCGTGAGCGGGGTCGCGAGAACGAGGATATCTCCGTCGAAACAAAGCGCGGGCTTTACCGCGGGCTCCGTGCCGACGAATACGAGGTCGCAGAATTTCTCTCTCAGAAAGTCTATGCAGACCGCAGTCGCGGTATTGCAGGCAAGCACTATCACCCCCGCGCCTTCGTCTTTGAGTCTTTGCACGACCTTGGCGAGATGATCGGAAAGCGCCTTTTCTGTCAGCGCGCCGTACGGCATATAGTCGCCGTCGGCGTAATAAATAAATTCCCCGCCCCTCTTTTCAAACGCCTTTTTCACGACGGAAAGCCCGCCGATGCCGCTGTCTATAAACGCAATTTTCATACTTTTATATATGGCGCGTCGACGCGCCTTATACCAGCCCAGAATAATACGAACCAGCCCTGAGGCGCGCCTTTTATGCGTTTTTTAGCGATTCTCACTTGAAAATATTATAATATTATCTGCGTTCGTACGGAAATTTGCCGCTTTAAACCGGGTTCGTATTATTCTGGTCCGGTATGTTAAGAAAAGCAGTCGAAGACCGCGCCCGCTATGAATTTCGCGCAGTTCTTCACCCTTTCGTCGACGTCGTAAGGGACAAAATACCCGCCGTCCGCGCCGGCGCAGATATCGGACGAATTTATTATGAACGGCACGCCCACGGCGATAAAACGCGTCTTTAAAGTCTTTGCGTCCAGGGTCTTACCCTCTCCGACCCCGCCGCCCGGGCGCAGACTACCGTCAGTGAACTGATAGCACGCGCCAAGCCTTTCGACTTTTGCGGTCGCGAGCGCGTCGACGGCGATCACGTAGTCGGGCGAAAAGCCGTCCGCCACCGCCTTTACCAGCCTTACCGAATCCAGGTTGGTAAGCGCGCCGACGTCGGGCGCGAAAACGCTTATTCTGCCGCCCGAAAGGTTGCGCTTCTTTAAGTATTCGACGACCTTTTTGCCCAGCGCGTCGGCAACTACGTCGCCGTTCCCGAAACCGACGACGAGGACTTTTTTTCCTCTTTTCACCAGCGAGCGCAGCGCGTGGTAGAGCGCTTTTTGCGCGTCGCTGCCGCCATCGGTCTGAACGGTAAGATAATTTCCCGCCTTTCTGCCGCATTTTGCCGCGAGTTTTTCATCCAGTTCGTAAGCGTCGAAAGTCGCGCCGAACTTTTCGTATTTCTTACCTTTTACCGTCCTTATTTCGTCCGCTTCGATTATAAGCCGCTGCATATTTTCACCTCTTAGCCCTTTTTTGCCGAAAACACGGGTTTTTGAATAAACACGCCCGTACGGACTTTATCTCAAACGCGCAAAGCCGGCGATTTTATTATTCCCTTTTATACGCGAGGTAAAAAAAATATTGCAAAAAAAGTCGTAAATCTGCTCGATTTTTATTGCTTTATGGTTTTCGTTGTGATAGAATAATTTAGCAAATAAGAAAACGGAGGGAACCTATGCCGAACATTAAGTCCCAGAAAAAGAGAGTTTTGATCACGAAAAAGGAGAACGAAATCAATTCCGCGAAGCGTACCCGCGTACGCAACAGCATCAAGAAGTTTGAAGCTGCAGTCGCTGAAAAGAACGTTGAAGCTGCTACCGCTCTTCTCGCAGAAGCAGTATCTCTTCTCGACCGCGCAAGACTCGACGGCGTATATCATGCAAATACCGTGAGCAGATACGTCGCAAGACTTTCTAAGAAACTGGACGCTCTTAAGAAAGCCGAGTAACAAAATCGCAGATAAACGATTTGAGCCGCGAATAACCGCGGCTCTTTTTTATTCCGGCGCTCCTCTCAACCATTTAAGAAACAAAACAGGCGCTCTTAATCCTTTTTCCTCAGATCCGTTCATTCGCACTCTTTCGTAAAACAAGTCAAGACGCGCGTCCGCGTTCTCATATTCGACAATAAAAAAAGAGAAGAAAAAACATTCTCTTCCTTCTCTTTCTCTTTTCCTTTATCCGATCGGATATTATTTTCCGGACGCAGCCGATATATTATGCTGCCGGTTTTTATTTTCGCGGTCTTTATCTTTTTGCGCGGCGCAGCGCGCGCATTGTCTGCAACCCGCGCAGCCGCAGCAACCCGAGCAACCGCCCTTTCCCTTAGCCTTGCGGACTATTGCCGCCGCCGCGACCGAAACGACAATAAGCACGGCGACGACGATTACGGTTATTTCAACTGCTCCCATATCACTCTTTCCTCTTCTTCGCAAACGCTTTTTTTATGTTGTCGAAATTCAGCTTGCCTTTATTGTAAAGCACGACTATCGCCAAAACCGCTGCCCACAAAGCCGCCCAGATAAACACTGTCCACCACCACTCGCCGACGAGATATATCATCGACGACACGACGTACGATGTAGCCAACCAGAACAGCAACGTGAAGTTGAATTTCTTTTTGTTGGGCATTTCAGCCTTAGCGGTGGCGACGGCGGCAAAGCACGGAATGGTCAGCATGTTGAACGCTATGAAGGCGATCAGCGCGGGCACGCCTATGCCGGTCGCGCTTATCATCTGCGCCACGGCATCCACGCCGCCGAGCGCTTCATCCGCGACAAAGCTGCTTGAAATGCATGCCGCGAGAGTGCCGAAAGTCGCGATCACGTTTTCTTTCGCGATAAGACCCGTTACCGCCGCGACGACGAATACCCAGCCCCATTCGCCCAGCTGAGAACCGAAGCCCAACGGGGTCAGCAGCGGCTGAATGAGCATACCTACGCCTGCCAGGATGCTTTCGTTTATCCTGTCGTCTGTCAGATATTTCCAGTCGAACGAGAAGTGGCTGATGAACCATATCACTATCGTCGACGCCAGAATTATCGTAAACGCCTTTTTGATAAAGTGTTTGACCTTATCCCAGAGCAGCATCGCAAGGCTGTGCGGCTGAGGCATTCTGTACGAAGGCAGCTCCATAATGAACGGCGCGACTTCCCCGCGCATTGTCGTCGAACGCATAAGCAGGACCGCGCATATCGCGACGATTATTCCCAGCAGATACATCGAATAGGTTATCAGATCGGCGTTGCCCGTACCGGTCAGCTGAGCGATCCCGCCTGCAACTGCGGTCAGTATCGGCAATTTCGCGCCGCAACTGAAAAACGGTATGACGCGTATCGTCGCCACTCTCTCGTTTTCGTCCGCGAGAGTGCGGGTATTCGCCATCGCAGGCACCGAACAGCCGAAGCCCATTATCATCGGCATGAACGCCCTGCCCGACAACCCGAATCTGCGGAATATCCTGTCGAGAATAAACGCAACTCTTGCCATATATCCCGAGTCTTCCAGCAAAGAAAAGAACAGGAACAGCAACAATATCTGCGGCAGGAAGGACATAACCGAGAACAAACCTCCCAGCATACCGTCGACGACGAGACCTGTCGCCCATTGCTCGACTCCGCCGTTAGTCATCGCGCCTGAGACCGCGCCCGATATCGAAGACGTGATGCTGTCGAGCAGATTGAACAATATAACGCCGGGAGAAGCTATGCCTTCTGCAGAGCCGAACATTCCTTCGCCCCACATTCCTTGCAGCGATACCCAGTCTTTTCCGAGCGCACCCATTGCACCGAGATATAAAAAGTCTTCTGAAAAAGTCAGATGGAATACCGCGAAAAGTATCACCAGGAAGATCGGTATGCCCCATATCCTGTGAGTGAGTATCCTGTCCGCCTTATCCGAAGCGGTGAGTTTGTCCTTGCCGGACTTCCGACCTTTTACAAGCGCTTTCGAATAGTTCTGAGATATGTATCTGTATCGCGAATCCGCGACGATCGCTTCAAAATCCGAGCCGAACGTTTCGTCGTCGAAAGTCTCTTTGAATTTCTGTACCGTTTCAGCCGCCTGCGGATGCTGGGCTACCTCAATCTCGTCCAGCTCAACCAGCTTTACTGCGTGGAACAAAGCGTTTTCTACGCCCGCGCCTTCAAGCGCTATCTTGCAGTCTCTTATAAGGTGAGTCAGCGCGCCGCCTTCAAGCACCGTCGTGCCGTTTCTCTTGTTTTTCGAGCATTCGTATGCACGCTTCATCAACTCGTCTATGCCGTCGCTTTTCAATGCGGATATCGCGACGACGGGCACGCCTATCTTGCGCTCAAGCTTTGCCGCGTCTATCTTGTCACCCGCCTTTTTTACTTCGTCCATCATATTGAGAGCGACGATTACCGGCACGTCTATCTCAAGCAGCTGCGTGGTGAGATAAAGGTTGCGTTCAAGATTGGTCGCGTCCACGATATTTATAACGCAATCGGGTTTTTCGTCAAGTATGTAATTGCGCGAAACGACCTCTTCCGGCGTGTACGGCGACAGCGAATATATACCCGGAAGATCGACTATCGCTATCTGTTCTTCCAGCTTTTTGTATATGCCCTCACGCTTATCGACCGTTACGCCCGGCCAGTTGCCTACGTGCGCGGTCGAGCCGGTCAGGTTGTTGAAAAGCGTCGTCTTTCCGCAATTGGGGTTGCCCGCGAGCGCAAATTTCTTCATCCTTTCACCTCCGTAATGACAAGTTCGGCTTCTCTTTTGCGCAAAGTCAGTTCATAGTCGCGTATCGTGACCTCAATCGGATCTCCGAGCGGCGCGCGCTTTCTGAGATATACTTCCGCGCCCGGCGTCACACCCATATCGAACAGTCTGCGGCGCATCCTGCCTTCGCCCGACACGCTCTTTATCACGCCCGACTGCCCCACTGTAAATTCACTGAGTTTAAGTTGCATAATACCTCCTTATACCGCGACGAGGATCTTTGTAGCGACGCCCTTGTCCAAAGCCAGTCTCGAATCCTTTACCATAACGATGACGCTGCCGCCGCTCACCGACAAAACGGTAAGTTCGGAGCCGACCGTTATGCCCAGGTTTTCAAGATGTTTTTTCGTCTTTTCGTCCGCCATTACGCGGATCACTCTGAGATTTTCGCCCTGCGGCGCAAATACTATCGGCATATTTTTCTCTCCAAAATGTGTTTAAATGTGAAATAAATTTCATATTTCGACTAAATTATAGCAACCTCATTTTATTCTGTCAAGCAGAATATGAAACATTTTTCATGTTTTTGTATTTGCAATTTTAAACCGATTATATTATAATGACAACGAGGAATAACTATGCCCAAAACGATACGCAAGCCGCAGCAGGAACGCTCGATCGACAAAAAAAACAGAATAATAAACGCCGGATACGAACTTTTTTCTGAAAACGGATATTACAACACCAACACCGTGCAGATAGCGAAACGCGCAGGCGTTTCCACCGGCATCGTTTACGGCTATTTCCACGACAAAAAAGACATTCTGAGAGAGGTCACCGCTCTTTATATGGATAAGGTCACAAAACCGATACTCAACCTGTTCGACAACCTGGAAGCGCCTTTCGGCGCGCGCGACCTCGTGTCAAGAATCGTCGATCTGGTCATCAGCGCGCACGGCGAAAACGCGGGGATACACGAGGCGCTGCACTCTCTCACTCATACCGATCCGGAGATAAGCGCGCAGTTTATAAGCCTTGAAGACGAACTCACTCTAAAGATCGCCGACAGATTGACTCGTCTTAACGTACTCAATGAGGACGCAAAAGAAAAAGTCCATTTCGCGATGGACGTATTGCAGTCTTTCGCGCACGAATATATCTACGACCATCACGAATATATTGATTACGACATATTCAAAACGCTTGTCACAGACTGTCTTGTCTCTCTTATTGACAAAAAATAAATTTAAGACATTTCAATTATAACGATAAAAAACGGGTCGTCGACCCGTTTTGACTATGCTCATCTTGCCATAGAAGTGCAGTTTTGTTTTGACATGAATTAACAAAGTGTTGCGCTTGGTTTGACGATTCACTTCCTGAACAATTTCAAAATCTCGTAATTTTTTATTTCCTGCTTTTCAAAAGTCTGTATACCTCGTCTCTTGAGCTCTTCAGAGCCTGGGAAAATTGCTGCTTTTTATTATAATAATAATAGCAGAACGCCCCGTGAAACATATCCCCCGCACCCAACGTATTAACTCCATGCAGAGGCGCTACTTCTATTTCTTTTAACCCGTCTCCTTCGTCGTAGATTATAGAATTTTCTCCGCATGTCTTTGCTGTAAAAGGAATCATATATTTATCTCTCAGACAATTTATATCGTTATCGCAGTAATCGCTGAAAGTAGCCGAAGCAATCGCGACTTTGGCATAATCAAGCGCTTTTTCAATATTATTTTTCCAGTTGCCACAATCAAGAACCAGCTCAATTCCGGAATCTCGCAGTTTATTTACAATTCTGTCCGTAAGCTTCGGGAAGTTACAATCATAAAGCGCAAAAGTAAATTCAGACAGTTTCAAAGAATTTAAAACATTCAGGCTGTTCACTTCGTGTTGTCCGCTTACAATCGTTCTGGTAGCTTTTTCAGTACTTACCATAATGCAAGATATGTTTGGACAACTTTCTCCCACCTCCGCAATGTCTATAACGTTTACGCCTTTCTGTTTAAGAATCTCCTTCATGTTTATTGCGATAGAGGACTGCCCCAGGTGCGTAATAAGTGTGGCGTTGCCCCCCATTGACGCATAAGTCAGCGCTGCTTTCGCGGCAGGACCTCCTATGTCCAAATAAAAATCAGAAGACTTTGTTTTCATATTTTCCTGAGGCAAACACTTCACATCTCTATAGACAACATCCAGTCCACTGAGTCCGATAAACAATCCTCTGCAATAATTTTCGTCAATAATAAAATCGCATTCCGACAATTTATCGGTATTAAAGCCGTGTCTTATTCCGACAACGTCATAACCAAAACTCTTAGCCAATTCAACAACGTGTGCGGAATCTTCAAAAACAATAACGTCTTCAGCAGTTATACTTTTATCTCCGACATATTCGGATATGTTTTCAAAGATTTCCTTTTTCGTGAGTTTTCCGTCGTGAGCACTGTATCTATATTGCTTAGGAACAATATCGTCAATCTTCCAATACGACATCAGATATTCAACTATTTCCGGCACCTGTGAAGTCAACAAAACAGTCCTTGCCCCCTTAAATGTTTGTGCGAACTCCCTCACCCAACAATACGGTTCAAGTCTTGTAGATTTTACCAGATCCAGATATACTTTAAGTCTTTCGCTTAAAAAGTCCTTTTTATTGAGTGTTATACCGTAATCATTTTCTATCATTTTGTAAATTGACAGTTCACTGTTTCCGATATATCTTTTTATATCTTCATATTTGAGCTCAACTCCGTACTTTTTCAACAATATATTATACGCCTGCCAATGCAACGTTTCGGTATCGGCTATCGTACCGTCCAGATCAAAAATATAAACTTTTTTGTGCCTGATATAATTTACCAGAGGAGATAAACTCTTTACTACTACGGGTCTGATATTTATTCTTGTGTCCACTATGGGTTTTACCCTTACTTCTGTTTCAGAACAAAATCTTTCCATAATTATGGAGGCAACCGCTTCGCCCTGCCTTTTGGGCGCCACGTCTATGGTACAATAATTCATACCTCCATCCGCAAGAACACTTTCCCCTGTGATATTTTTAACGCCGTCGTATCCGAACAAAGTCATCCACTTAAACTTGTGCAAATATTCCTTAAGTCGACTGTCCTTGAATCCGTAATAGATCTTCATCAAGTATTTAGCTATAGTATCGTTTCCCGCAAACAACAACAGGTTTTCATAACAGGATGTCTGCGAAAACAATTGCGTAAAATGATCTTCTATCTGTCTTGCCGCGGCTTCATGATCAAAGCTGTCCAGCTTAAGTTCATGAACCCTGTCAGAGATACCGTATTCATACAAATTAGATTTTAGTGATTCGCATCTTTCCTGAGCAGATTTTTTATTTGGGCCCGTACACAGTAAAAGGTAAGTATTTGAAGTATTTAATTTAAAGAATGCTGAATATATCGCGTTTGCGAGACTCTTCCCACCCTCTTTAAAATCCGAACAAACAAATATCGGCGGCCGACCTTTGATATTTTTTCGCTGTTCGGACGACAAATCTATATCCAGCAAAACGATTTTTTTATCTGTCGACAAATCTGAAATAATGTCAAATAATGCGTCATCAACCTCGTCTAAAGGTCTTATAATAAATATATCATAATCGTCTTTAGAGTTCCTCAGCAAATTGCAGAACTCTATTTTTGCGGCATAATCGTACCCGTTTTTAATAAATTTATAATTTACGGAATAATCTGCGGACTTTTCGAATCCGGACTGCAGCCCCTCCTTGATAGCTCTGCTGAAAAGACTGTCTTTTGCCAACACACATATATTGCTTACTTTTTTTGCTTTCTTTACGCTGATATCATCTGAAGCAACACCGTATTTTGACAATTTGTCCGATAATTGACTATGATAGCTGTTTTCGTTATCAAAAACAATACCGCTGCTTAATTTAAACATTTCGTCAAACAGATCTTCTCTGCTTTCCGGAATATCTATATCCGTACAATACGCTTTTCCTTTTGCGCTTCTATAAGTGCCTTCTTTAAACACCGGTATAAATGGTATGTTGTTTTCTTTTATAAATCTAACTTCTTTTTCAATTGAATCCGAGAAGAAAAAGGTATCGTCGATATATACGAGCGCGACAGCTGAATTTTTCAGTTTAGGAGCAACTATCTTTTGCCAATTTTCACCGGGTTCAATACCAAAGTCATACCAATATCTTATCCCTTGATCGTGAAAAAACCATATATCCTCATAAACGGTATTACTAAATTTATGACTATATGATACAAATAAATAATTCCCGTCAGTCTGTTCTACAGGAGGTTTATTTTCATAGTTCATTCAATTTTCTCCGTTATTAGTGTCGGCATAATACCCGCACCGAATTTATTTCAATGATCAGGCGCAAAAAGAAAACTTTTTATCTCCACAGAACTTTGAGCGTCTCTCTGTCGAGGACTCCCCATCTGCCGTCCTGTCGGACAATCGCCTTGCCGTTTTCAAAGCCGGTCGCGACGTCGAATTCCACAGGAAGCACCTCGTTGCCGTCCTTATCGATATATCCGCTCTTTTCCCCTATGCTGACCGCCGCGAGTCCTTCTGAAAAACTGGTCGCGCTGTCGTACTTATAGTCGATGACCATCCGGTTCTTGCTGTCGATATATCCCAGCAAGCCGTCTTTTTCTACGCACGCCCTGTCCTCGTGAAAAGAATAGGCGTTGTCGTAAACGGGCTGAATGAGCACGTTGCCCTTCCAGTCCTTATAACCCCACTTTCCCTGACGGCAGAATTTGACGATGCTGTCGGGCGTGAGTTGCTCTTTCTGCGGTTTTTCGGGCGCGGGTCTTTCGCGCTTGCCGTAGACGAGGTCGTGCAGATTGACGTTGTCGTACGGTTTATAGTCGTACCTGGGTCTGCCGCTCTTATCCTCGCGCTGATCCTTATTGCCCTTCTGGTTCTTATTCTTGTCCTGCTGTTTGCCGCCGTTGCGGTCGGACTTGTTCTGTCCGCCGTTTGAGCCCTGTTTCTTGTTGGCGTTCTTATCGGCGCTCCTGTTGTTCTTGTTTTCGCCTTCCGCGCGCGTCTTTTCCTGCGGCTTGCCCGCCGGTTTTTCCTGCGCTTCCGGCTTTGGCTCGTCCGGTCTGAAATCAAGTCCCAGTTTTTTCAGCGCGCCCGCGACTTCAAGACATTCGCGCTTGCCGACGTACCTTATCCTGTACATCTCTCCCGCACGGCGTTTTGCAAGATCCTTTGCCGTAGCTATGCCGCCGTCTTTCAATATGCCCGTCGTCTTTTCTGAAAGTCCGAGTTCTTCGAGAGGCGTGGCGAGCGCCGCCGCGTCGCCCTTAGGCTCGTAGCCGTCGCCCGTTCTTTTCTTATTATTGCGTCTTCTGTTGTCTTTTCCCATATGAGTCGATATTACCACAAATTTAATACTTAATCAACATTTATCTTTAATTCCCGCGGCAAAACTTTGCGAAGACGCTATCAAAGCCGCGTATACCCCGTCCTGCCGCAAAGTTTTTACGCCGTCTTATCAGACTTTAAGTTTCACCGCGAAAGAATGTTTCCTGAACGCGGGTATCCTGTACTGCGGTTTGAGGCTGGCTATTGCCGGAACGTCGCCGCCCACACCGCGCTGCTTGCCGTCTACGCATACGGTAAGTCTGCTGCCCTTTTTGAGTTCGTGAGCATGCTTTGCGTTGAACAGCTCTTCACAGGTGTACGGATGAACGCTCATTCCGAACGGGGCGCCGTCCGCAGTTATCTTCACGCCGTTTTCGCCGCCTATCTCCGCATAACGCACCTCTGTATGATTGCCGTTTTCCTGCGGAACCAAGTAGTCGTGAATAAAGTCCGCCGCCTTTCCTTCGTATACGCCGAGGGTCGCCGCGGTCGCCCTGTCGCAGTAGTTTTCGTGCGGTCCTTTGCCGTAGAATTTTACGCCGTCCGCCCCGTCCGCGAGCGCAAAGGTAAAGCCGTATCTTTCCATCGCCGCCCACGCGCTGACGTCCATTTCGAGTTTAACGCCGTCCGCGCCGAACGTGTAGCGGGTCGTAAGCGATTTGAGCCAGCGCATAGACCAGCGCACGTTTACGGTGACGAGCCCGTCCTTTTCCTCTATCTTCGTTATCCTGCCTTTAAGCTTTTTCTGCGCGTTCTTCCACTTGTAAAGAAGCAGAAAATATTTGCCGACAAAATCGGGTACATGCGGCATGCTGTCGTTGTCGATAGTCGCTCTGAAAAAGTTGGGAGAGATCGGGGAAGAAAGTATTTCCTTGCCGTCTTTTACGATAGAATTTATCGTGCCCGTGTTCGTTACCGTATACTTTACGTTGCCGCATTCTATCTCAGCGCCCTTCTTCAAACGGGTGCATTTCGCGCCTTTCATCAATGCCGCGGGGGTGAAGTCGTAAGGAGAAAGTATAAACTGTTCGCTTGCGACGACGTGCCCTTTCTTTGCGTACGGCTCATCCTTTTTGAGTTTTAATTCGACGTCCAGCACACATTCCTTGCCTGCCGGGAACCCGACTGACGGTATATCGTATTCCGTCACACTGTCCGGCGCGCCCTTGACCGCGAGCGCACCCTCTTTGAGCGTTTCGCCTTCTGCGGATATCCTGTATACCGCGTCGAATTCGTCGAGGTCGGTAAAGCGGTATCTGTTCAGCGCGGTGAGCTTGCCGTCCTTATAAGCAAAGTCGACCTGTCTGTACTGGTGCTTTACCTCATACAGCGCCGGGTTGGGCGAACGGTCGCCGCGGACTATGCCGTTGAACGCGAATCTGCCCGCGTTGGGCTTATCGCCGAAGTCGCCGCCGTACAGCCACTTATCCACTCCGTTTTCGCGGCGCAGTATCGTCTGATCCGCAAAGTCCCAGATAAAGCCGCCCGACAAGCGGTCATACTTTTTGAACATATCCCAGTAGTCGGAGAAATTGCCCAGACTGTTGCCCATGCAATGCGCGTACTCGCACTCTATGAAAGGCAGATCCTTATACATATCCGGCGTATATCTGGTGCCGAATATCGCCCAGAGCGCCGCGCAATGCATAAACGTCTTGTTTTTCGCGATCGCCTCAGTATCTTCCATCTTTACGTACATACCGCTCAACACCTCGCCGACCTTGCCGGTCTGGTCCGGGTGATAATGTATAAAGCGGGTGTCGTCGAGCTCTTTTATCGCGTCGCGCATACGCACAAAATTGGAACCGTAGCCCGCTTCGTTGCCCAGCGACCAGCTTATGATACACGGGTGATTTTTAAGTCTGTTGACCATATTGCAGGCGCGCTCTATACACGCTTTCGTCCACTTGGGATCGCCTGCCGGGATCCATCTGGCGAGGCCGTGCGTTTCGAGGTTGGTCTCGCTCATAACGAGTATGCCCAGCTCGTCGCAAAGTCTGTAAAACGCTTCGCTGTTGGGGTAATGGCTGGTGCGGATCGCGGTAATGTTGTTCGCCTTGCAAAGAAGAAGGTCTGATTTTATCAGCTCTTCGGGCACCGCGTGACCGTATTCGGGATGAAATTCGTGCCTGTTCACGCCGCATATCTTGATCGGCTTGCCGTTCAACAGGATGAACGGACCTCTGCCGTCCTTCATCGGCGCGATCTCCACCTTTCTGAAACCGAAGCGGCATTTGCGGCGGTCGACTGCGCTGCCGCCATTTTCGAGAGTCACCGCGACGTCGTAAAGCTCCGGCTTTTCGTGCGACCACAGCGCGGGGTTGTCCACTACGCACGAAAGCGTTACCCACTTCTGCTCTCCGTCCGCTACGTTCTCTTCGGCAGAAAGCGCAGCCGCAGTCTTACCGTCTTTTGTCAGACATACGGTGACCTTGCCGTTTTCCAGCTTGTCCCCGACGCACGAAAGCTTTACCTTCACTTTAAATTCCGCAGAAGTAAAATCCTCGTTTAAACTACACCGGCAGGAAAAATCCGCTATCTGCGTCCTTGGTTTGTACACTAAGTAAACGCTTCTGAAGATACCCGAAAGTCTCCACATATCCTGGTCTTCCAGGTAACTTCCGGTGCAGTAGCGGTAGACGGTCGCGGCGAGCTTATTCTCCCCTTCCCTTACGAAGTCGGTTATCTCGTATTCCTGAAAATCGAAGGTGTCCTCGCTGTACCCTACGAACTTGCCGTTCACGTATATGTCCGCGCAGCTGTTGATGCCGCCGAAATGTATGAACACTCTGTCGTCCGTCTTTTCCACGTTGAACGTGGTCGCATAACAACCGACCGTGTTCAGTTTTTCTTTAATATGCGGTATGTTCAGAAGATTGATCTGCTCAAGCGCGTACGGATATATGTAGTTGGTGTATATCGGCACGTCGTAGCCCTGTATCTGCCATTCGGACGGCACCTTTATTTCGTCGAAAGAAGACAGATCCGCGCCCTCTTTTTCATATCCCGACGGTATTGCGGAAGGATCTTTACAAAATGCGAACTTCCATTTTCCGTCCAGGCATACGGCTTTCTCTTTGTCGTCCTTGTCGAGCGGAAAACCGCACGCATAACGTCTTATCGCGTTTATCTCTGTAACTTTTACGTCTGCGTAATGTGGTAACATTATCTTTCTCCTTACACGTACTGATTAAATTATACGCGCCCCGCGCGCCGTTGTCAATCCGCGTTTCAAATATCTTATCCGCTTCGCGCGCGCTGACGCGCGCAAAAAACATTTGTACTTTTATTTTCTTTATGATATAATATTGACTATGAAAAAAACGGCTGTTGTATTAACTCTCTGTCTGCTTTGCGTCGCGCTGGCTGCGTCCGCGGTTTTTTACCCCGCCGATAAAGCCGTCGCGGACGAGATAAAGATATATCCCGACGAGACCTCGCAGTATTGCGCGTACGGCGACGCGATAGCGTACACGACGAATAAGAACGAGCTGGTCCTTTCTACCGAAAGCGGCTCGTATACCCTGTCCAACGCCTACGCCGGCAAAAGCCGCAGCATAGCCATGAACGGCAATTATATCTTCCTTATCTCGGTCGTTCAGGGCGAAAGCACGGAGACCGTCTCGTTCACGGCTTATCCTTATTCGGTCGACCCGGTATCTGTCGCGCAGGGCACGCCCGCGCTCAGACTTTTCGATAACGTCACCTCCGAACAGATCGCCGGCAACGAATTTTTAGTCAACGAAGACACTTCGGGCGGCGTAACGATGGGCGGCTACGACCTCGTATACATAAGCGGAGACAAGATATACTGCATGTCGCGCTCGGACAACCTCTACTCCGACGGAGAGAGAACGGACGACTGCCTGTTCTGGGGCGACCTTTCCACCAAAAAATGGAATACGACCTACGTCACGATGAAGAATTTTGCGACCGCGACGGATTTCGTTACGGTTGACGATTCAGTCGTATATTTCAATATGGACGGCAAACTGTATTCTTCAGATATGAACCCGAGAAACCCCGCAAATCTGCAGCAAAGCGGACTGAAGATCAATTCCCTCGCGTACGCAAACGGCATAATTTACGCGCTTTCGGACGACGGCATTTACGCGATCAACCCGGCGGGCTTTGCGTACAAGAAGCTGACGGGCGACACGTTCGACGGCAAGATACGCATACTCGAAGGCGACGGCGTCACCTATCTTCTCGCGCAGGACGTCGCGAATAACTGCATAAAGCAATACGTCTGCGAAGGCGCCTTTGACAACGCGACGCTGACCTATTTCAACGTGTTCGACGGCGTTGTCTATCAGAACCCCGAAAACTACGACCTGCTCAAAGTCGGCAAGGCCTCTGCGGATGCCGACGCGTACTATTCGCCCAAAAATCTTAAAATCGAATTTACGCTCAATGCGGGCGATTACGTGCTCGCTCTCGCGAAACAGGACGGCTATTATTACGTGAGGAACGAAGAGGGCAAGACCGCTTATATCAGGGAAAGCGAGCTTTCTCTCCTCGAAGCGAGCGAAAGCACGGCGATCGGAAAATACGCGCAGGCGCTGCACGACGGCACCAACGTCTACAAGTATCCTTACGTATCCGAAGACGTTGTCGCGACGGTGAATATCGACGTGATGCTTATCGTCGTAGACAACGTTGCGCAGGACGGCGACAGCCACGTATGGGGCTGGTACAAAGTCTGTATCGTGGGAGACGACGGAACGCTGACTTACGGATATCTGCAGGCGGAATACGCGAGCAAATACACCAATTTCAAACTGCCCTCCTTCTCTACCGGCGCGACCGTGTCTGCGGGATCGCTGGGCGGCATAATCAACGTATACCTTCTCCCCGACGAGGAGTCCGAGATACTGGGCACTCTGACCGACGGAGACAAGATAACGCTCGCGCAGGAAAAACCGGACGGAGACAGCGAGTGGACTAAGATAGTGTATAAAGACATGGTCGGCTACGTAAAGACTCAAAACCTTATTTCAGAAGGCATAACGCCGCTGCAGATAACGCTTATCGTCGTCTTTTCCGTCGTTATAGTCGCGACCGCGATAGTCGTCGTCCTTGTCGTCAAGAAACGCAAGGCGCAAAAATTCGACTATTGACGGGTTTTAGTGCAGCAACCCTCAGCCCTCTTTTCCCGGCGACAGGCAACTTAAAAGAAAAAAACTCAAAACGAGGAATTTTTATATGAAAGCTACAATGACTCAACAGATCCTGGCGAAAAAACTGGGTATCAAAGCCACGGACCCCTCTCTTAAAGCGGGCAATCTCGTGCTGGTCGAAGCAGACACCGCGCTTTCCAACGACGTCACCGCGCCCGTCGCGATAGACGTGTTCAACAAGAGCGGCTGCGCGCTGTGCGACGCGAAAAAGGTTACTTTCGTGCTCGACCACTTCACTCCCAACCGCGACATTCAGTCGGCTAATCAATGCAAAATAGTCCGCGATTTCGCGCGTGAAAAAGGCGTCGAAAACTTCTTCGACGTCGGCTCTATGGGCATAGAGCATGCGCTACTTCCGGAAAAAGGCATCGCTAAGCCCTGGGACGTGATCATCGGCGCGGACAGCCACACCTGCACTTACGGCGCGCTCGGCGCGTTTTCCACGGGCGTCGGAAGCACGGATATCGCCGGCATAATGATGAGCGGCAAGATATGGCTCAAAGTTCCGTCCGCGATAAGATTCAACCTTATCGGGAAACCCTCCCCCTCTATCAGCGGAAAGGACGTTATCCTTTACATCATCGGCAAGATAGGCGTCGACGGCGCACTGTATAAGTCTATCGAATTTGCAGGCGAAGGCGTGAAATACATGACCGCGGACGACCGCTTCACGATATGCAATATGGCGATCGAGTGCGGCGCGAAAAACGGCGTGTTCCCGATAGACGAGACGACGGACGAATATACGAAAGAGTCGTGCGGAAAAACGTTCGACCGCTTTGAAACGCCCGACGCGGACTCATACGAGCAGACGATCGACATAGACCTGTCCGCGATACGTCCGATAGTCGCGAAACCGCATCTTCCCGGCAATACAGAATTCGTGGACGAGCTCAAAGAGGATATAAAAATAGATCAGGTCGTCATCGGCAGCTGCACCAACGGCAGACTCAGCGACCTTGCTCAGGCGGCTAAGGTGCTCGAAGGCAGAAAGGTAAACAAGAACGTACGCACGATAATTATCCCCGCAACCAACAAGATATATCTTCAGGCTCTCGAAAAGGGCTACATCTCCACCTTTATCAAGGGCGGCGCGATAGTCTCCACCCCGACCTGCGGTCCATGCCTGGGCGGACATATGGGCATACTCGCGAGCGGCGAGGTCGCGGTCACGACGACCAACCGCAACTTTATCGGCAGAATGGGAGCGAAGGACAGTTATATCTACCTCGCGTCTCCCGCGACCGCTATGGCAAGCGCGATAGCCGGAAAAATAACCTGCGCGGACAAATTGGAGGACTGATATGATAAAAGGAAAAGTATTTAAATTCGGCAACGATATCGATACCGATATAATCGTACCCGCGACATACCTCTCGACTTTCGATCCGAAGGAACTCGCAAAACATTGCATGGAATACACCAACCCCGAATTTTACGGCGAGGTCAAAGAGGGCGACATCATCGTCGCAGGCAAGAATTTCGGCTGCGGCTCTTCAAGAGAACACGCGCCTATTGCGATAAAGGGCTGCGGCGTTTCTATAGTCATCGCAAAATCCTTTGCGCGTATTTTTTACCGCAACGCGCTCAACATAGGTCTTTATATCCTTGAATGTCCCGACGCGGTCGACGGCATAAACGCGGGCGATACCGTCGAAGTGAACGTCGACACCGGCGTCATCACCAACGTCACGACCGGCAAGAGCTGGCAGGCGGCGCCGTTCCCCGGGTTCATTCAGAATATAATCGAGTGCGGCGGGCTTATCAACGCGATAAAAGCGGATAAATTCAACTGAGGTAACTGAAATGAAATACAATATCACCGTTATTCCTGGCGACGGCATAGGTCCGGAAGTGACTTCGGCTGCGGTCGAAACGCTCAAAGAGATCGGCAACAAATTCGGTCACACCTTTAATTTCGAATACAGCATCTGCGGCGGCGCGGCTTACGACAAATACGGAGAGCCTCTCCCCGCGGAGAGCCTCGAAAAATGCCTTAAAAGCGACAGCGTTCTCCTCGGCGCGGTGGGAGGTCCTCAGTACGACTCGCTGCCCTACGAAAAGCGCCCCGAACGCGCGCTGCTCGGCGTGAGAAAAGCAATGGGGCTTTACGCTAACCTGCGCCCGGCAAAACTCTTCGACGCGCTCGCCAACGTATGCCCGCTAAAAAATCCGAAGAACATAGATATGCTGGTCGTAAGAGAGCTTATCGGCGGCATCTATTTCGGCGAGAAAGGCATACGCGAAGGCAAGTTCGGCAGAGAGGGCTACGACGTGATGGCGTACGGCGAACTCGAAGTCGAGCGCATCTGCCGCCTTGCGTTCGAGCTCGCTCAGAAACGCCGCGGCAAGGTCTCAAGCGTAGATAAGGCAAACGTGCTCAAAACCTCCGGCGTATGGAGAAAGGTCGTCCACGACATTCACGAGGACTACCCCGACGTTCAGCTTGAAGACGTGCTCGTCGACAATATGGCGATGCAGCTCGTCCGCGACCCGTCGCAGTTCGACGTGATCGTGACCGGCAATCTGTTCGGAGACATTCTGTCCGACCTCGCTTCTCAATGCGTGGGCAGCATAGGAATACTTCCGTCAGCAAGTCTCAACGAGACGACGAGAGGTCTTTACGAGCCGATACACGGCTCTGCCCCGACGATCGCGGGCAAGAACATCGCCAACCCGATCGCGACGATCCTTTCCGCTTCTATGATGCTGAGATACGCTTTCGACCTCAAAAAGGAAGCGGACGCCCTCGACGCCGCGGTAGAAAAGACGCTTAACGACGGCGCGCGTACCGCAGACCTCGCGGAAGAAGGCAAACCCGTCCTCGGCACCCGCGAGATGACCGAAGCGATCCTCAAAAATCTTTGATAAACCGACAAAATAAACGTCCTCTCCCTGCAAACGATATAAAATACGACGTTTTAACGTCTCTGTCCGTGTAAGGGAGAGGATTTTCGTTTTTTCACTATTTTACGTCGCACATGCTTCACCATGCCGCGGCGCTTTTGTTTGTATCCGACGCGAAGCTTTTATCTCAGCCGCCGCAACGCGCTTGTTTTATCATACTCTCCGCAATTTTCTAGCGTAAACGAGTCTTGTCACTTTTACCGGCGGCATACCGGGAGCCGAATAACCGAAATATTCCTTTTCAACACAAAATCCGACAGATAAATACAAAGAAAGCGCAGAGGCGTTGTCAGAGAGACACTCAAGGGAAACGCGCGTTTTATCCGCAAGATATTTTTTCAGAAGCGCAGAAGCTATGCCTTGTTTTCTGTATTGCGGAGCGACGCAGAGACAAAGCACATAATCGCCCGTCTCGTGTTCTGCTTCGTAAACGAAATAGTTTTCCTCTGCGTCCGACGCGCCTTCGGGCACAGGCAATCCCGCCATGCCGAACACCCGCTCAAGCGTGCCTTTTTCCCATTCCGCACCGTTACACGCGACCAGCACACCGCACACCGTGTCGTCGACGAGCGCGACCAGTATGTTTCGCGGTGCAAACATGCCGTTTTTTTCCTTTGTAAGATAAACAAACGCTTTGCCCGCATTCTGCGCGCTGCCGAACGCCGTCGGATATATTTCGGGATCAGTCAGAAAAAGCAGTCTGCCGGTCTCTTCAAGCTTTTGCGCGTCCAGCGCGACGCCCTCAGTCAACAACGCTTTCATACAGTTCTTTCAGCTTCCCGTGCTTGGCAAACAGAGGCGAAGCGGGATAAGGCAGCAGATCCATGGCGTATATTTTGCCGAACTCCTTATTGTCGCAAACGTACGAAAAACCGAAATTCTTATAAAATGCCTGCTGATCGCGTCTGAACACGTTTACGCAAAAACGTCTGAAGAAAATGCCGTTCTCGGCATATTTGAGCAGCCTCGCAAAAAAGCTGTCCACGAGCTTCAGATTGTTGTCCAGCGTCTTGTATTCCATATTAAGCGACATATTGAGAAGATAGCCGTTGTATATCCCGGGAAAACACAGATATTCCGTGGTGTCGAGCGTGAACTCGTTCTCTGCGACATCGCCCTTGACCGCCCGCTCATAAGTCTCGTCGTCGAGCGCGACCATCGACCAGTCCCCGACGATCTCGTCGCCGTCGTTTACCAGATAACAAAAATAATCGGGACAGTTTTCTATAAAATCCGCCCACTGATCGGGGCTTCCTTCGTTAAGCTCTGATATCCCTTCATAGAGTTTCAGGTCGTTTTGTACAAGCCTCTCTGCTATGGCTAGCGGTGTGTAGCCTTTTGAATAGAGCTATTCCGCCTCAACGACTCTGAGTTTCCCAGACCTGATCGTGTCGGTCGCATTCGTAACGGGCGCCACGCTGATGTCGTGCGACAAAGCCGCTTTTATCGTGTCTTTGAGCCTCATTATATGGTTTTGGAGCGGCTTAGTCAATGCGTCCAGCCAATGCGTCGCGCCGAGATAATACTCCAGCGAATCGTCGGGCACAACGTCTTCGACCCTGAAAGGGAACATGACGGAACCGACCTTTGTCGCAAAATTTATCTCGTTTTTCACATGTCTCGACTCTTTTGAATTTTCCGAAAAAATAAGAAGGAATATCTTTGTTTCTCTTATCGCGGCGATTATCGATTCAGAATACTTGACTCCCGGAACGGCGTCTCTGTATGCGATCCAGCACTTGACGCCGTACTCCTCAAGCGTATGCACGACCGCGTCCGCGATCGTCTTGTCTTTGCTCGAATATGAAATGAAAACCTCGTACATAAACCTCTCCCTCAACTTATAGTGATATTATATCACCGACAAATATCGGTTGTAAAGCGTACAAAAAATTTCGTCGTTTTTCTTTCGTTTTTTACAATATAAAAGCCGCGCACCCGGCGCGGCATTAAATTTTCAGTGCAACAGCGTGGACGTTATCACATAATTGGCTGTCGCGGTATTGGTCGCGATCGGAATGTCGTAGACGACCGCAATTCTGAGAAGCGCTTTGACGTCGGGGTCGTGAGGCTGCGCGTTGAGCGGGTCCCAGAAGAATACGACCGCGTCTATCTCGCCTTCCGCTATCTTTGCGCCTATCTGCTGGTCGCCGCCGAGAGGTCCCGAAAGATATCTCTTGACTTCGAGCCCGGTCGCGTCGCCGACGAGTTTCGCCGTCGTACCGGTGCCGCACAGGTTGAATCTGGAAAGCGACTGCTTGTTCTTCATCGCCCAGCTTACCATCTCCGCCTTTTTCTGATCGTGCGCTATGAGCGCGAGAGTCCTTATCTTCTTCATCTTCTTTCTCCTTTACCTTTATTCTTTCATACAGCTATATTATACCCGAAGGAACGAAAAAGGTAAAGCGTTTCATCCTTCCGGGATAAAAGAAAAAGGCGGGATTATCCGCCTGAAATTTTGCTGCCCGTGCAGGTTAATCGACTGTTATCTTGAAACAGTACGGGAACGGCACGTCGGGTTTTTCCGGTATTCCGATATAAAGCCCGGATTCATCCTGATAATATTTTATCTTCAACGATGAGCCGAGCAGCTCTATATTCTTTATATCGTATCTTATGCCTTTTTCGCTTGAAAACGCCAGCTTTTTGATGCGTATCTCCTTGCGGTATGCGGGGAACATCTGAAACGCGTATATCGCGCCCGTCTTAAACGTGAAGCGGTAATCCCTGGGGCCGTAGACGAGCTTTTCCACAAAGCTTCCCGTCTTTCTCTTTCTGCCCTCGCCGAAGCCGACTTCGCAAGGTGACGCGCCGTATATCGCCTCGCCGTTGATCTTCATCCACTCTCCGATATCGGATAGTATCTTTTTGTCCTTTTCGCATATCTCGCCGTCCGCTCCGGGACCCACGTTGAGCATAAAGCAGCCGTTTTTGGAGACGACGTCGATAAGGTTGCTTATTATCTCGACGGACGGTTTGTATATGTTGAGATCGGTGTAACACCAACTGTTTCTCGCAGTCGAAGTGTCGCTTTGCCATACGTCCGGGCGAATATCCGCGACCTGTCCGCGTTCAACGTCGAAAGTCGCGCAGCCCTTCATCACCGCGCCGACCTTATAGAACACGGTGACCTGTTTTCCCCACTCTTCAGCCCTGTTGTAATAATAAGCGAGAAACTTTTTGAGATAGGGTTTGAATTCTGATTTCTGTATCCACCAGTCAAAATAGACGGCGGACGGTTTGAGCCTGTCGACCATTTCGCACGAAGAGGCAAGCCAGTCGCAAAGCCAGTCCGCGGTCGCGGTTATCTCTTTATCCGTCTTGCGGGCGTTTCCGCTCGGCGGGCAGTAAGCGGGACCGTACAGATCGCGGAACTCCTCTGTCGCGACGACTTCGCTTTCGGGAAAATTCTTTCTGGCAAAATTCATAAACCAGTAATGTTCAGCCCTGTGATTGGACGCGAGGAAGGTAAGCCCTTCCTTTTCGACCTGCTCTTTGAGCTCAAGCATATAATCTCGCCCTTTCAGAGACATCATATTCCAGCGGTTGAGATCGCTGCCGTACATCTTTATCCCGTCGTGATGCTCGCACACCGGCATTACGAATTTCGCACCCGCGTCCGCAAAAGTCTTTGCCCAGTCTGCGGGAGAGTATTTATCGGGCGTGAATTTGTCTATGAAATGCCTGTATTCAAACTTCTTTCCGTACTTTGAAAGGTGGTATAAATGCACCGGGTCGACTTTGTCGTACATGCGCCTGGGGTACCACTCGTTGCCGAATGCGGGCACGCTGTAAACGCCCCAGTGTATAAAAATTCCGAACTTCCCTTCTTTATACCAGTCGGGCGTTTTGTGCGCGGAAAGACTTTCCCAGTTATCCTTGAAAGAGCCTGCCGCGATGACTGCGTCGACTTTTTTTACGTAATTTTCTATCCTTTCGTCCATAATTTTCCTCTCGGATAACGCCGTTTGAAAAAGCCGTTTTCAACTCTTCGTCACATTCGCAGGCGTCCTCAAAAGCGCAGATCTATTTATTCTTTTTGACTGCGGCGCGTACTTTACGCTTTATCTTCTGCAGAGTGTTGTCTATCGCTTTTTCGCTTTTGCCCGTAGCGAGCGCGATGTCCCGGTAACTTCTGCCGTCCAGATACAACCTTAGTATCCCGGTCTCTTCGGCGGTTAAGTTTTCAGTTATGTTTTTCTTGACCTGTATAGAATTTTCGCGCATTATCGCCGCGTCTTCCGCAGACGAAGCGCTCATCGAATAGTCGACGTCGTATATCGAAACGTAATTGTTCAGCGCCTTGTGTTTATCTCGGTTCGCCGCCTTCACGACGTCTATTATCCTGTTTTTGACGCAGCTGTACGCGAACGCCGAAAACGGGACTTTTGAGTTCTCGTCGTAAGCGTCTGTCGCTCTGTACAGGGCTATCATCCCTTCCTGTATAAGGTCCTCGTCGCCCGCGCCGACGAGATAATATTGCCTTGCGACCGATATGACCAGGCTCTTATACCTCGTCAGAAGCTCCTCGGTTGCCGCCATATTCCCCTCCCGGCTCTCTTTTATCAGCGTCAGATCGTCCTTTACGTTCACTTTGCCGACCTCTGTCTTACGACCTCGTAACATATGACGCCGCAAGCGACCGACGCGTTAAGAGAATTCACCTTGCCTTTCTGCGGCAATGCGACCGTCTTGTCGCAAAGCTTTGCGGTAAGCTCCTTGACGCCGAAGCCCTCGCTGCCTATCACTATCGCGGTATCGCCGTCGAAACGCGCGTCGTAAACGCTTTCTCCGCCCATATCCGCGCAGTATACGGTCACGAATTCGTCCTTTAATTTTCTTATCGCGTCGTTTATATTGCCGACCTTTGCGACGGGCACAAGATTAGCCGCGCCCGCTGATATCCTTATCACCGTTTCGTTCACGGTCGCGCTTCTTCTCGACGGTATCACGACGCCGTGCACACCGGCGCACTCGGCGACCCTGAGTATACTTCCCAGGTTGTGCGGGTCCTCTATCCCGTCCAGAAGCAGTATGAACGCGCGCTCTCCTTTCTCCTTCGCCTCGGCAAGGATATCTTCAAGCGAGCAATACGGAAAATCCGACGTTTCCGCGATAACGCCCTGATGTCTCAACTCTCCCGCGAGCTTGTCGAGGACGCGCCTGTCGCAGAATTCTATGCGCGCGCCCTTAGCTTTTGCGCCGTCGACGAATTTGTCGAGGTCGTGCGCTCCTTTGAGCACGTACAGTTTAAATATCTTCGCGTCCGTCCCGAGAAGTTCCCTGACGGCGTTTTTTCCTATCGAAAACATTATTTGAGATTTTTCCTCTTTTCCCTTACTTCGAGCATCTTGCCGCAACTCATCTTACCTTCTGAGCAGGGACCTTTCACGCAGGACGGTCCGCAGCCGGCGAACAATGTCGGCGCGACCTCGCATACGAGCGCGAGCATCTGCCAAGCGACGTCTCTTATCTCCCACTGCGCTCTGTTGCAGCATCTGAGTTCGAAGAAATGCATAAGCTCTCTGGCGTTCATCGTGACGACCATTTTGGTCTCAGCCGCGTTGGGCAGCACGAAACGCGCGTCCTCGTTGGACTTTTCGCAGTCGCCGCCGAGGAGAAGCTGCCATTCGTCGTACCAGCCCTGAATTTCGTCCATCTGTTTTTTGAATTTTTCGACGTACTCTTCGCCGAGCGCCTCTATCGACGGAGGAATCACGTAATTGAACGCGCCCTTCTTGTTTGCCGCGACGTATCTCTGCGACTTGACGCTGAAACTCGCTATCCTGTGGCGGGTTATCTGCGCCAGAAGGCTTCTGGAAACACCCTCGATGCCGAACGTGAAAGACGCGTGCTCTATCGGCGAAAGGTGTCCCATCGAGACCAGCCTGGCGATGAATTTTGAGACGTCCTTTTCCTCTACGCCCTCTTTTAGATCCATTATGTCGGCGTCGCTGTAACACAGCTTAGCCGCCAGCGCGACGACCTGTTCCGGGTTGGGGGTGTGCTTTAAAAGTACTACTTTGGGTCTGACCTGTGGCATTTTTCCTCCTTGTCCGCGCTTTACGCGCGGAGACGTTGTCTCTTATTATATCTCTGAATTTAATTGAATTTTTTCTGACGCTTCAATGCGTCCTCTTAAAACAGCCGGGCGGTCTTGTTCAGCCGTTGTTCCCGGCAGCTGTCGTCATTAACTCTGCAAGACGCTCTCTCTGACCGGTGATGTACAGATAACCGACGAGCGCTTCAAAACCGCTCGCTTTCCTGTAATCGCCCGACGTCGCGTTCTTTGCGATGTTGTTGGTATGGCTGTTCTTCGCGCGGCGGTATATCCCCTCTTCTTCGGGAGTCAGTACGGGCAGCACTTTTTCTGCCGCAACCGCCTGCGAGTGAGCTTTTACCTCCTGCGACACCGCCTTATGCAACACTCCCGCCTTGCAACCGGATTCTACGGCTGTGCGCGTACGGACGTAAAGCATCTGCACGCTGTCGCCTATATAGGCAAGCACGAGAGGGTTCATCTCCCGCGCCTGTTTTTCCGTAACCGTAACGCCCGCATAAGGCAGAAAACCGGTGTTATCTGCCATACTTACTGACAAAATAATCGAACAGCAATTCGTCGCTGTATTCCAGCTGCCCCGTCATCTTGAGGGTGCATTGCTTGATATATTCCCTACAGCTCTTTTCCATGATGCGGATTATCTCGAAAGCCTCGTCCATATCCTTGCCCGCGCAGAACACGCCGTGGTTTGCCATAAAGCATGCGTTTCTGTCCTTCATCGCCGCGACGGTGCCCTCTTTGAGCTTTTTCGTGCCGGGCAGTCCGTACGCGCCCACTCTTGCGGGGCCTCCGACAAGCTTCTGCATTTCGTCGCTCATCACGGGCAGTTCGATCCTCGCCGAAGCGAGAACGGAGCACCATACCGGATGCGAGTGTATCGTCGCGTTTATTTCAGGTCTGTCCGCCATGATCGCCGCATGTATCTTTCTTTCGCTGGTCGGCTTCTTTCCGTCGCTCCACACCGAAGTGTCGCTTATCTGAACGACGGGCATATCTTCTGGCTGAAGCGCGACGTAGTCGAGACCCGTCGGGGTGACGAGCATATGGTCTTCGTCCAGTCTGACCGCGGTATTGCCCCATGTGCCCTGCACCAGATTCTCTTTCAGCAGATTTACGCCGCTGTCCTTGATGACCTTGCGCAGTCTGAGTTCTTCTTCCTTAGTCCAAGCCATATTATTCGCCCTCCCTCTTGGATATGTTTTCCTGATTCACCTTGCTGTATTTTTTCTGATAGACGATGTTCATAAGCTTCGCTTCAATGCAGTTTATCAGCTTGTTGCCGCCGAGAACGCTGCCGCATACGTACGCGTGGCTCGCCTTGTCGAGTACGAGCGCGCAAGTGTACGCTTCGTCCATCGTTCTGCCGACCGTCAGCGCGCCGCCCGAAGGTACGAGCACGGAATTTCTCTTTTTGAGTCCGTTTACGAGGTCGTCGGCGGTAGCGCTCTTGCAGGTCTTGCAGTTGAGCCCGACTATCTGAGTCATATCGTCGAGCACTGCGGGTATGGTCGCCTTTGCTCTCGCCACCGCGCACACGAAAGGCGCGTGCGTATAAAGCACGGCGTGCACTTCGGGGCGCTTGGAAAACAGCCTGCCGATCACCGCATACTCCTTGTCTTCCGTCGTCAGCGGCAGTTCGACAAGTCCTTCTTCCGTCAGCGCGTCGAGAGAGACGGACGCGTCGTTGACGCAAAAGCCGTCTTTCGTACGCATCGCTATGCGGTCGCCCCTGCCGCTCATTCCTTCCGCCACGACTTTCGCGGCGTAACTCAAAACGGTTTCCTTAATCTTGTCATCAATCATTATCCTCTCCTCCGAATCTCAATGCGTTTGCCTTATAGTAAGTTCTTTTCAGACTCTTGTAAAGCCTCTTGTAAGTCGCGAACATCTCGTCGTAGATATGAGCGTTTACCGGATTGGGACGATAGGTCTTGCTCTCTCTGACAAACTGTTTCGCAGCCTCGAAGTTTTCAAGCTCTCCGAGACCGATCAGCGCGATTATCGCCGCGCCCAGCGCTCCGGCGTTTCTCGGATTGTCGACTATCGCGAATTCCGCGCCGGTGATATCGGCTATTATCTGCATCCACGCGTCGTCCAGCGCGCCGCCGCCGATTATGCGGAACTGCCTGCAATGGAAGCCGTAATCCTTTTCAAAGTTTTCGAGTATCCATCTGAGATTGTAACCTATGCCTTCGTAGACCGCTCTCATAAGATGTTCTCTGGTATGTTCGGGACCGATATTGAACAGGGTCGCCCTGGTGGTCGTAGAGCTTACCGGGCATCTCTCGCCCAGCATCCACGGAGTGCAGATAAGGTGATTGCTTCCGGGCGGAATACTCTCTATCACCTTGTCCATATATGCGTAAATGCCGTCGCCCAGCTCTTTCTGTTCCGTGCGGAAGAACTGATCTATCAACCATTGAATATTGCTGCCCGCCGCCTCTGTGATTCCTACGACGAGGTTCATATTGACGTCCGCGCTCTGTATCGCCGCCGCGCCGTGCTTAAAAGCGGTCTGCGACTTGCTTGCCGCGCCGACCCACGCCGAGGTGCCCAGATATATGTGTATGTCGCCGTCGCCGTTCATACCGCTTCCGACGCACGCGCTCTGCGTATCGTCACAGCCGCCGAACACCGCGGTGCCCTCTTCCAGCCCCATTTTTTCAGCCGCCTCTTTCGTAAGACCGGAGCCTATCTTGTCTGTGCTCTTCACGAGCGGAGGAAGCTTTGACATATCGAGTCCGGTAAAGGACAGTATCGACAGCCATTGTTTTTTCTTGAGGTCGAGACCGTAACTGGACGCGCCGCTGTATTCCGCGACCATCTCGCCGGTACACTTGAATTTAAGATATCCGTTGACGTCGAGAAAATACTTGGTGTTGTTGTAGACGTCGGGTCTCTCCTCTTTGAGCCAGATAAGTTTCGCGATGACGTCCTTGCCCATTATCGGCGTACCCGCGAGCAGTTTGAAAATGCGCTTGCCGCCCACCTTGTTCATTATTGCGCGCGCCTGTTTTTCGGCTCTGCCGTCAACCCATGTGATATTGTTGTGAAGAACGTTGCCCCACTGATCTATCGGTATGATGCCCATAGCCTGAGTCGAAAAGACTATGCCTTTGACGTCCGCGGGGTCGAGCTTGTGCTCTTCGACGAGGTTTTTCGTCGCCGTACAGACCGCCGTCCAATACTCGTCCGGGTTCTGTTCAACAAAACCGGGGCTGGGGTAGTATGTCGGATACGGCTCCGTCTTAGTGCCGATTATCCTGCCGTCGAAATCCACAAGCACGGCTTTGTCGGAACTTGTGCCCATATCGTGCGCGATAATGTATCTGCCCATATTTTTCTCCTATTCTTATCACTTCGGCGCGATCCGCGCCTTTATTTCATATAGAAACGGGTCGCGCACCTTGTCGGTGTGCAACCCGTCCGCACAGGATATTAAATCCGTATTTTTAAATTACTTCTTTGCCGCTGCCTCTTTTGCCGCTTCTTTCTTAGCGCGGTATTCGGCAACCTGCTGTTCCATCGGAACGGTGCGTTCCTTGACCAGCTTGAACACGTCTTCGAAACGGTTGAGCGCTTCGTCGATGATCTCGTCGGTGTCCGCCATAGAGGTGTACAGACGGCTGCCGGCGAGGGTGACGATGCCGTGAGACATATAAGCCGCGCCCATATGCTCCATCGCTTCCTTTCTGACCATGATCATATCCTTCTTCTTCAACACTTTGAGCAGGTTGAGAATATTCATCGACGAGAAGTCGTAGCTCATCGCGCCCGTACATTCGAGATGGACGATCGAGCCTTGGTTGTATGCGACGTAAGGAAGCTTGTAAGCTTCGATAAGTCTGACGAGACCGTCGGTAAGTCTGTTGCCCGCGAGACCGGCTTTTACGCAAGCGTTGTTCTTAGCTATCTCTTTGATCGCAACATAGCCTGCCATAGCGGACAGCGGGTTCGCCGCCAGCGTGCCGCCGACGTACGCCTTCTTAGCGCCGCCCGCAACGCCTGCCGCCATAAGGTTGACCAGTTCTCTCTTGCCGCCTACGCCGCCCGCTGCCGGATAGCCGCCCGCGACGATCTTGCCGAACACGGTGAGGTCGGGCTTTACGTTGAACAGTCCCTGAGCGCCGCCGAGGCCTACTCTGAAGCCGGTGACGACTTCGTCGAATATGAACAGACAGCCGTACTTGTCGCACAGCGCTCTGACTTTCGCGTTGTAATCCCAGTCGACGGGTCTGGTACCGGATTCGGGTCCGACAGGCTCTACAATGACCGCCGCGGTGCCGCCTCTCATCTTATTGAGTTTCAGATATGTTTCAAGCATCTCGCAGTCGTTGGGTCTTACTTCGTCGACGACGGAGAAGATGTTGTTGGGGATACCGTGAGATTCGAGGAACTGTCTGGTACCAGGAACTTTAAGACCGTAGACCATCTGATCCGACCAGCCGTGGTATGCGCCGCCGATCTTTATGATCCTCTTCTTCTTTGTCGCGCATCTCGCGATACGGATAGCCGCCATAACGGATTCTGTACCGCTGCCCAGCATACGGAATTTCTCGACGTTGGGCATATGCTTGTTTATCTCTTTCGCGATCAGGAGCTCCGCCTCGTGGAAAAGACCGGTAACGGGTCCGCATTCATTTATCAGCTTTATCGCCTCTTCTTTTACCGCGGGATAGTTGCTGCCCAGAATGGTCGGACCGCCCGCCTGCAAGAAGTCGATGTACTTGTTGCCGTCAATGTCGGTCAGATACGCGCCTTCCGCTTTTACCATACACATCGGGAACGGCTTGTTGAACGCAAGATTGTGCTGTACGCCGCCGGGGATGTACTCTTTCGCCTCTGCGGTAATGGCCTTGGACTTAGCGCACTTTTTGTCGTAATATTCCGATACGATCTTTTTGTATTCGTCCATAGGAACGCTGTAAATGTTAGCGTCGGTAAGTTGTTTGAGGCTGGCGTTTATTTCCTGCGCGTTAGCCCATCTGGTAACGCCGTAACCTGCTTCCTGCTTACCTTTAAGCTCAGTATATGTAACCTTCATTGTAAGACCTCCTGTACATACAAAATCATTATATATAGTTTATCACTTTTAACGCGCGCAGTCAATCGTTAATTTTTCAACAAGATAACCAATTTAAAAAAGCTGTGCCCCTTATTTGTCAGCTTTAAGATAGCTGTGTATTACAATACAAATCACACTTATTTTGTACTGTTTTTAATTTAAAATAGTTAAGGCATAATATTGTTTTGCGAACAACCGCTATGCTATAATGAAGATATCAATAAAACGCGAGGCTGTTTATGGAAAAAATCAAACGCGAAAACGCAAAATACGTTATTGATTTCACCAAAGAGATCATAGACAGAACAGGTCCGCGCCTTCCGACGTCGCCCGAAGAAAAAATCGGCGCCGAAATGATCGCGGCAAAGATGGAAGAAGCTACCGGCAACCCTTCCGTAACAGAAACTTTCATATGCGCGCCGCGCGCTTCAATCGCCGCGATACCCATACTCGGACTCATCGGAATAATCGGCTTCGGTCTGTATTATATCTCCCCGATAGCCAGTCTTATCGCAACCGTGTTCGACTTTATCCTCGCGGCTATACAGGTATTCACCTATTCGGGAAAACTCGACTTTTTATTCAAAAAAGGCGAATCGAGAAACGTATATAACAGCGTCGTACCCGCGAGCGGAAAGACAGAACGCACTATCGTTCTCGCAGGGCACATCGACAGCAGCTGGAACTGGAATCTGTCGCTGACAAACCCCAAAACGGCTATACCCAAAACGGTCATCGGCGTCGTCAGCATACTCGCCCTTATGGTCATGTCGATCGTTGCGATCGCGGTCGGCAACTTAAGCTTTATGTCGATAAAGGATCTGGCTGCCGCGGAAAGCTACGGCGGACTCGAAATTTTCAGAATAATTTTATATTTTCTGCCGCTGCTCTGTCTGCCCGGCTGCTACTGGCTGAGCATCTATCTGTCGTGGGATAAGAAAAAGGCGGCGCCCGGCGCCATGGACAATCTGACCGGCTGCGGTCTCGCTCTCGCAGTAACGAAATACTTTAAGGAAAATCCGGATAAAGCGCCCGCAAACTGCCGGCTGATCTGTATGGGCTTCGGCAGCGAAGAGGCGGGACTCAAAGGCTCGTCTGCATTCTGCGAAAGGCATAAGAACGACGGTTTCTTCGACGACCGCACATATTTACTCAACCTCGACTCGTTCAGAGACCGCGATTATTTCAACGTGGTAAACGGCGACGTATGGCTGCGCTCGACCTTCGACAAAGGACTTACCGAGACCTGCTATAAGGCGATGGACGATATGGGACTGAACCCGAAGGTCATCAAGAATCCCGCCGGCGGCTGCGATTCCACCCCCGTGACGAGGCTGGGAGTAAAGACGGTCACCCTTAACGCTCAGAACCCGACGACGACCGACTACTACCACACGATAAAAGACACCGTCGAAAACCTCGACGAAGACGTACTTGCGACTTCTTTCGAACTGCTTGTCAGGACGGTGGGCGCGGTTGCGGAATACGACGAAAAGCTCAACGCGAAATAACCTCTTTCCGGTTGCATCCCGGATATACGAAAAAGACGGGGACGAGCCCCGTCTTTTTTATTGCCTTTCGGTTTCGTCAGTTGAGTTCCGATACCGTCAGCGTGTTCATATCCAGCACGCACAGCTTTCCGCTGCTTGCCGTCGTAGGAACGCTTCCCTTGATCTGCCATACATCGGTGAAATACACCTTGTCGCCGACTACCGTACAGTTGGTCAGGTAGTGACCGTCGAACGCGTCGACAAGCTCTGCCTCAGGCTCTGTGGCGGAAAGACTTACCTTGTAAAGTCCTTTGTTTCCGCTGCCCGCCGCAACGTTGCGGTAGTAATACAGACAGCCGTCGTAAACGAACATTCCGCGCGCGTCGTCAGTCATACCGAGAGAAGCTATCTCCGTCAGCGTTCCTTCGGACAGATCGTAGACTTCGACGGTATTCGTCCATCCGTCGTTCATTATATAGATCTTATCCCCGGAGATCAGATATTCGTTGGGTTTGAAATCTTCGCTTAAAACTGTCGCTTCGCCGCCGTTTTCAAGGTCGTAGCGGTACATATACCCGTCCGCTACGAAATACAGATATCCGCCGGCAATCGTCGTCTTATAATCGTCGACGCTTTCCGCCTCGAATATCACGGTATCTTCCGAGCCGTCCTTCTTCATTCTGTTGAGCGTATTGCTTCCGCTGAAATTCGCGTAATAGATATAGTCGCCGTCAAACGACATATGCATGCACTTTTCAGTCGAGATCCTCTCCGGCTCGCCGTTTACCAGAGACATGCGGTACAGATCGAAATTGACGTACAGTTTAGTCGTCGCATAGTAGATGTAATCGCCGTCGAACGCGAAGTCCGCGACGGGCAGACCGGTCACGCGGTATTCGGCGCCGGTCACCGTATCGTACTTGTAAAGCCTGCCACCGTCCTTCATATTGATGAAATAGACCGCTCCGTCCTTTTCCTCGGCCTTTTCGTAATAAGTCGTTATGACCTCTGTCGTCGCGGGCGGGATAAAGCCGTTCATAAGGTCTCTTTCGCTCTCTTTTTCAAGGTCGTATTCGTAAAGGTGCCTGTCGCCCGTTCTGAAATAATACAGTTTGCCGTTACTGCTCGACAGAGAGAACACCTCGTCGTCTCCCGCGTCGACTACTTTCGCGGCGCCGGTCAGAAGTTCCCACGTATCGCCTACCCAGCCGCTGCCGTCAGCCTTCGCCTTATAAATACCGTCGCCGGAAATTTTAGTAGTGACCATATCCGTATTCACGAAATAGACATAGCCGTCCTGTACGGTCAGATATTTTCCCTTCGACATCGTGATCTTTACGACCTTGCCGTTTTCGTCGGTGACCTCGGCGCTTTGACCGCCCGCCACGTCTATCGAATATATCGCCGCGCCCGCGCTCATGTTCGACAAAGTGAAATGTCTGGTGAAATAAAGCTTTCCGTCGTCGGCGACGATATCGGACACCTTATAGTCGTAAAGCTTGACGGGGGTCTGCCCGCTGCCCGAAGCGGAAACCGAATACAGCTTGCCGCCGTCGCTCTTGTTGGAAAAATATATTCTTCCTTCCGCGTAAGTTATGTATTCCGACTTTACAGAAGTAAGTTTTGTCGCGCTCGCGTCTGTATCCGATGATTTAAGATCGGCAACCGATATCCTGTAAATGCCCGTCTTTTCGCTGTTGAAAAGGCTGTTCACGTTATAGTAAATAAAATTGCCGTCCGTCGTTATCTCAGTCGCGTCCACGTCGAGAACGCAATCGGCGCCGTTGCCGTCGAATATCGAGATGCTGTTGGACAAAACGCTTTCGGAAACGTAGAAGATCTCGCCGCCCGCCTTTATCATATAAGTCGCCTTGTCGTAATTGACTCTGCTAAGTGCGCCCTGCGAGAAATCGTATGCGTAAAGTCTGTTGTTGTCGAGACTGTTCTGAAAATAGACCGCGCCCGCCGTACCTAACACCGCGAGGTACTCTTCATCCGACGTGATCCGGAGGACGGCCTGCAGGGTCAGCGTGTTGTAATTCTTTGACGATACCGCCGCCGTTATCGTGTATTCCCCGGGTGACGTCGCGCCGTTTGAGCCGTCCTCGCCGCCGCTGTAGGTCACCGTCGCGCCCGCCGGGATATTGCCGGTCACTGTGATTTTATGCGCCTTTGCGTCGTATTCAAAACTCGCGCCGGTGAAAGTTATCGAGCCCGCGGCGAAGTTCGCCTTGTTTACCGTCAGTTTCGCTGTGAGCACGAGCGTGTTGTAGCCGTCGCATTCCACCGTCGCCGTGACGCTGTAAACGCCGGCGTCCGTCTTGCCGTTGCCTTCATAAGCGACCGTCGCGCCTTGCGGCAGAGTTCCCGTGACGGCGAGAGACTTTTCCGTTCCGTCGTACACGAAAGACGCGTCTTTAAGTTCGACTCCTTCTATATCGGGCAAAGAGGGATCATTGCCGACTATCGTAAGGGTCGCGGTCAGCGTCAGCGTTTCATAGCCGTCGCACTCTATCTTCGCGGTCGCTTTATAAACTCCCGCTTCCGTACCCTTATTGTTCGTATAAGTGACCGTCGCGCCCTCGGGCAGCGTGCCGCTTATTTCCACAACGTGCTCTTTCCCGTCGTAGTTTGCCGTGACGTCGCCGAAGGTAACGCCGGTTATCTTTAAGGGTCGCGGTCAGCGTCAGCGTTTCATAGCCTTCGCACTCTATCTTTGCGGTCGCTTTGTAGACGCCCTCTTCCGTACCCTTATTGTTCGTATAAGTTACCGTCGCGCCCTCGGGCAGCGTGCCGCTTATTTCCACAACGTGCTCTTTCCCGTCGTAGTTTGCCGTGACGTCGCCGAAGGTAACGCCGGTTATCTTTGCCGGTTATCTTTTTAAGTTCGCTCGTGCTTCCGCTGCCGTCAGTGCTTTCGCTGCCGTCAACGCACGCCGTCAAAACAAGCGCCGCAACGAGTATAACGCACAACGCGATAAACCATTTCTTTTTCATAATCTTTCCTCCCCTTTATCGTTATTCGCTCTGCGCGGGCGTTTGTTCCACACGCTGTTGCTGCTGCTTGATATCTCTGTTGAATTTAACGATGGATATCGGGAATACGAACGGCGAAATTATCAGCCCCACGATCACTCCCACCACCGCCAGTAACACGCCGACGATAAAGCCGAGCGCCGCGAACAATATTTTCAATCCTATAAGGAAAAACAGACCTTCGAGGTCGAACGAGAAGATTATGCCCGGCCATTTAACCGACCTCGTCAGCATAAACAACATCATATGCTGCACGGGCGAATCCAGCCTGAGCGTCGCCGCGAAAGAGAACACGCAGTAAGAAAGGACTATGCACGCAATGAACGCCACCCAGGTGTCCGTATCTTCTGCCGGGAAGGAAAAGACGCACACGAAAGCGAGTATAAGCGGCAATATACCGAAAGCTATGCCGGTGAATATGCTCTTTCTCCTCTGCTTCTTCATCTCGCGAAGCACTTCTTCTTTTTTCTCGCGCTCGCTGGTCTGCCCTTCGAGATAGGTCTTGTAACACGACTTGCACATCACGTACGGGCTCTCGGCGCCGTAATTTTCCTTCGTCACCGCGATGCCGCACGTCTTGCAGTAGCCGATCGCCTGCGGTTTGGATTCCAGCTGTTTGCCGACCGCCTCGCTGACCGTCGTCGCAAGCGCTTCGGTATCCACGCCGCCCACGCCCGTCAGATCCGTTTCCGAATCCAATAAAAGATCTATCCTTACCTTATATATCTGAGCCAACTTTTTCAGGGTCGTCAGATCGGGTTCAGCGAGATCGTTCTCCCACTTAGAGACTGCCTGCGCGCTGACGTGCAGCTCGTCTCCCAGGTTTTGTTGCGACAATCCGTGTTGTTTTCTCAGGACTGCCAGCTTTTTGCCCAATGTCATTTTTCATCACCCTCCGGTTTTATTTTACCTTATCATAACACAAATTTCAACAGCCGTTTTGTTTTGGATTAGAAGAAAAGTGGAGTTGCTCTACCTTTGGTTGAAATCGTACAAATAAACCGCAAATTGTATTGTTTTTCGCGGTTTTGCACAAGATTTTTCTACTTATTGTTGAATTGCCATCAACCGTTTGTTGATAACGTATTTTTATACCTCAGGACGGAGAGGCTTTTCCGCGGCATAAAAAAACGCCGTCGCTGCAAGCGGCGGCGTGGTAGTTTTTTTGTTTATCCCGCTTTGTATCCGTCGTAACCCGACGAAAAATACTTTGAGTCTATCGGCTTGCTGCACGCGACCCAGGTTGTACGCTCTTCAAGCGTCTGCCCTCCGTGCCAGGTCTCTATCCCGCCGTGATCCGCGGTGATTATTATAAGCCAGTCTTCGTCCTCAAAAGACGGTCTGGAATATATCGCCTGCAAAAGTTCATAACACCTTACGTCCTGGTCGCGGAAACCTTTTATATATTCCGGGTTGTCGTTCCCGAAACCGCTGTCGTGCCCGTTGTGGTCGGTGCCTTCGTATATCCCGAATATAATATCCCTTTCCTTCTCCCCGCCTGCCTCGACGCAGGACAACAGATATTCGTGAAGAGCCGCGTCTGTCGCGACGTATTTATAGTCCATATCTACCGTCGACGACTTTGATATATCGTCCAGATATCCGGTTATATCTTCAAATTCGGCGCCGCCGGAGATATTCTTTTTTTCAACGTCGCTCCTTTCCCTCAGATATTCAATTTCGGATAAATAGGTCTTTGTAAAATGCTCTTCCCACGAAGCCGCGAAGGTTGTGCGGTAGTTTTCGCCGTACTCGCCGAGAGCCGCTTCCAGCATAAATGTCTTATATTCGATATCTTTATACATACCGTTGTCGGTCACGCCGTTGACGACTCCCCACTGTCCGCTGAGCAACGCAGCCCAACCGGGAGCCGTACTGGTAGCCTGTTCAGTATCCGCGTCCTTATCCCCGCCCGCGTAAGCCAGATATATCCCCGCGCCGTCAGTCTTAAGCAGCTCCGCGAGTCCGCTGAAAGGGCTGTCCTCGTCGTAACTCGCCGTTGCCGACGAAGGTCTGAGCGCGTTGATAAGCGCGTCCGCGCGGCATCCGTCATAGCCGATGAACGCAACCTTCTTCGGCTTGCCGTCGACGGACGGAGAAGACAGAAAGTCCCTCACGATTCTCCCTATCTGCGGTTGAGCGACAGAAGTCTCTGCCGTATTTTCCCAGAAGCCGTACTTTTCAACGTCTTTCAGGTAATCTTTGTCGCCGTAACATGCGGTAAGCACGGTCAGGCACAGCGCCGCAACCATGACCGCGACCAGTATCTTCTTTTTCATAATACCTCCTTATCCTCGGTATTATCGTAACATCGGCGCCGCGGTTTGTCCATACGTTATTTTCCTCACACATCGTTAATTTTCCTCACACGCGGCGCAAATACATCATTTAATGAACACGGGCACGTAAATTTTTTTATCGGCAATCGTCTTTATTCCGCGCCCGGGGCATAAAAAACCGCCGTCTCGCGGCGGTTGACCGATTAAGTTATTTCGTTTCACCGCGCGTCCTCCGCATACCTCAGGATATCGTCGTAACAAGCGGATATCTGGGTAGCCGCGACGTTCAGCATCGCTTTCGCCTGCGCGACCTGCTCTTCGTCGTCGCCGATAAGCACCTGCGCGTAGCGGTGGTATATCTGCCTGTATGGTTTGTATACGTTAAAAGATCCGATGACGACGTATCTTAAATTGTAGTCGTTGAGTTCGAGTTCGCACGGGTCGAGATTGTCTTTGTCTATATTCAGCGCGACGGTCGTGAACATCTGAAGCGCGGGCGCGCCCAGTTCCTCAAAATCTATAAAATTTATCTCGGTTATCGCGCTGCCGTCGTTGTTTCCGCCCAGTCCCGTAAGCGTGGCTTTCAGTACGGGGACCCCCTTTACCTCTGTAATGAACGAATCTATCCTCGCTTCGTTCAGATAGTCTTTAAGTATTTCAAGCAATTCGTATCCAGTCATTTTTCTCTTTCTCTCCTTACCGTCTCTATATAAAAACTCACCGGCCTGAAACCGTCGTTGCACGATATCATCGCGGAATGCGGGTCCTTCATCCAGCCGTCGTAAAAATCTCCGCCGCCGTTTGCAAGTTCCTCTACGAAATACCTCATACTCTCCCACGCGCTTTCACAAAGCCCTTCCGGTCTTTTGCCTCCATGCGAGATAAATTCGTCGCCTTCTTCTATATCGCAGGCAAGACCGATCGGATTTTCGTAAATTTTTATAAGGTCGTCATAACGCACCTTTCTTATCGCGGTTATCTTAACATCCATATTATCAATATAACGGCGCCTCGCCGACAAAGGTTATCGCGAAAAACCTGTCGGATAACCGAAGCGGAAAAACAGAAAGCGCGCCGCGTTTTAGCTTTTCCGCGCAGACTTTTACGCCGCAGATCTCCTTTCTCTTAAATAAAATATACCATTCCCGCCGCGGCGGATACCAATATCGTCGCAATCGGAGGCATGCTCTTTTTCTTTATCAGCCTGTATACTGCCATCGTTGCGCCGACTATCGCGAAGATTATCAGCGCGTGCCGGTTGAATTCGCCCTTGACGTCGAAATTGTTGTAATTCGCGTAGAGACATTTTACGACGAGAAGCAGACCTGTCGAAATAACGAGCCCCCAGATGACAGGGGTTATCCCCTCGAAAGCCGCCTTTACGTACTTGTTTTTCGCAAAGCTCTTGAATACGGTCGCGATTATCAGTATTATGCAGAACGCAGGCAGCACTATGCCTGTCGTCGCGATCAGACTACCCGGGAAGCCCGCCTGATTGCTGCCGACAAAGGTCGCGATATTGACCGCGATGGGTCCGGGCGTCGATTCCGCGATCGCTATATAGTTCCAAAGAGAGTCTGCGTCCAGCCAGCCGCGCGAAGTGACTTCCTGCTGTATCAGCGCTATCATTCCGTAGCCGCCGCCGAATGAAACCGCACCTATCTTCAGAAAGACCAGAAAGAGTTCGAGGTAAATGTTCATACTCCGCCTTCTTCGCCCTTTCCGTCGTTTTCGTTCTTCTCAATGTCCGGCGCTTTTTCAGTTTCTACGGGTGTATTTTTCATACCCGTGTTCATTAAACCGCTGTTTTCGACGCGTGATATTTTCTTTTTGTCCTCTCCTGCCGCGTTTTTATCCGCGTTGTCGTCTTCCGCGCCCTCCGCGACGCCCGAGACGCCCGTATTTTTTTCTCTCTCTTTTTCGCCTTCGACGGCGCGCCTCAGCTCTTCGCCCATACCGTAGGCGTTGTTCCCGTCGCGGCAAATTATCTTTGACGCCATGCCTGAGCTTACGTCCGCTCCGCCATTTTCAGCTTCGCTGTCTTTGACCGACGGCGCGCCCTTCTTCTTTGCGACAATATCCCTGATTATCTGCAATATTATCCCGAGCGCCGCGCCCGATAATATCAGATACACCGTCGAAAAGTCGAGGGAAAAGGTGTCTATGCACGTCGCCGCCGCGAACGAAAGCAGAAAAACTCCCGCCGCAAACGCGTTCTTCTTCCCCTTTTTTATCATGTTCAAGCCGGCTGTCGTTATCATTATCGATATCCCGACCTTAATCCCCTCGAACGCGTACGCGACCGCGGTAAACTTCATGAATGCGTCGTAGAATATGGATATAAGGTATATTACCGCGAACGACGGTATGCATACGGCGAGCGTCGCCAGGAAGGACCCGACGAAGCCCAATATCTTATATCCTACAAAGGTCGCGCAGTTTATAGCGATCGGTCCCGGAGTAGATTCCGCTATCGCGATTATCTCGTACAGCTCGACCTCGTTTATCCATTTTTTCCGTACGACGAATTCACGCTCTATCAACGCTATCATCGCGTAGCCGCCGCCGAACGTGAACAGTCCTATCTTGAAGTAACTCAAAAACAGGGTCAACGCGAGTTTGACCCTGTCTGCGGAAAATTTTTTCATCTGTCCTCTATGTCTTTATATTTCCTTATCTGAACGATGTCCTGATACGCAGGTCGGATTATCTTGTCCGCGTTGATCAACTCTTCAAGCCTGTGCGCCGACCAGCCGACTATACGCGCGATCGCGAACATCGGGGTGTACAGCTCCTTGGGTATGCCCAGCATGCTGTATGCAAAGCCGCTGTAAAAGTCGACGTTTGCCGAAACGCCCTTGTATATCCTTCTTTCGGAAGCGATCGCCTTCGCGGAAAGCCTCTCTACCGTCTCGTAGAAAGAATAGAGTTTGCTCTTCCCTTTCGACTTTGAAAGCTCGCCGACAAAACGCTTGAACACCTGCGCGCGCGGGTCGGACAGCGAATAGACCGCGTGACCCATGCCGTATATCAGACCCTTGTGGTCGAACACTTCTTTTCTGAGTATCTTTATAAGATACGCGTATATCTCGTCCTCGTCCTCTATGTCGTGTACGTGGTCTCTGATATGTTTCATCATCTGCACCACTTTGAGATTCGCGCCGCCGTGCTTGGGTCCTTTCAGAGACGCAAGCGCCGCCGATATCGCGGAATAAGTGTCCGTACCCGAAGAAGTTACGACCCTCGTCGTGAACGTTGAGTTGTTGCCGCCGCCGTGCTCCATATGGAGTATAAGCGCAAGGTCGAGGACTTTGGCTTCGAGCTCAGAGAATTTCGTATCCGGTCTCAATAGACGCAAAAAGTTCTGCGCCGTGCTCAGTTCCGGATCCGGGTGGTGTATGTAAAGGCTGTCGTCGAGTATGTAGTGGTTGTACGCCTGATAGCCGTATACGCTCAGCATCGGGAATACGCTGATCAGCATAAGGCACTGCCTGATCACGTTGTTTATACCGATGTCGTCCGCCTTTTTGTCGTACGACCCTAGGGTCAGCACGCTCCTCGACAGGCTCATCATCATGTCTTTGCTGGGAGCTTTGAGAATTACGTCTCTTGTGAAATTCTTTGGCAGTTTGCGGAATTCGGTCAGCGTATCCGTGAATTCTTTAAGTTGGCTTTTATCGGGAAGATCGCCGATAAGCAGAAGATACGCAATCTCTTCGAAACCGTACCTGTCGCCCTTTATCAGACCGTTTACCAACTCGTCAATACTGTACCCGCGGTAATAGAGCTCGCCCTCGCACGGCACATGCGCGCCGTCGACTTCCTTTGATGATACGATTTTTGAAATGTTTGTTATGCCTGCGACCACGCCCTGTCCGGATTTGTCGCGCAGACCGCGCTTGACGTGGTACAGATCGTAAAGAGAAGTGTCGAGGGGGTAACTCGAAAGACAAATTTTTTCATATTTGTCAATGATCGTCTTATCTGTCATCGTTACCTCCTTTGCCTTTCGGCAAATATTATTCTTAACGGCAAAATGCCGTCTTTATCAAGGATATTGCCATAAATGCCGTCTGACGCGGCTGCCGGGTCGCCCTTTTTGCCGAATTTTGCAGAGCGATGATAAAAATTATTCTCCGTCCTCTTCTTCGGCGCACTCTATCTCATAATCCGCCGTGCCGTCAACGGCGTTCAATATCGCCTTTTCGACCGCCTTGACCGCCGCTATCTCTACAAGCGCCGGATTAAGCACGGTCTTCTTTCCCGTCGCCATCACGAACAGCGTGTCGCCGTCAAAATCGGTGTGCACGGGATATATCGTACGCGCGAGTCCGTTGTGCGCTACGCTCGCAACCTTGTTCGCCGCGACCTTGTCCAGCTTCGCGTCGGTGATTATGCAGCCTATCGTCGTGTTGCCGGTCAGCAGCTTTAAATATTCGCCGCTTAAAATGCGCTCTTCCGCGCCGATGAACTGCCCGTTCTTACCCTTGCAACCCGCGACGATCTTTCTCGTCTCAGGATCCATCACGTCGCCCAGCGCGTTGACCGCGACCACCGCCGTTACGGTGACGCCCGCGACCTTTACGCTCGCCGCCCCTACGCCGCTCTTCGTCGCGTATTTCATACCGCGGAACTTTCCGACCGTCGCGCCTTTGCCGACGCCGACCTGCCCGAACGCGACGTCTTTATCGGACGCGTTTTCGCAAGCCTTCCTGCCCGCAGCCTTGTCCGGCCAGTAATAGTCGTCGTAGATGAGGTCGAATATAACCGCGCCGCAGACTATCGGCACACGCTTGCCCGAGACCTTTACCCCGCAACCCTTGTCTTTAAGATATTCCATAACGCCGGAGGCGCTTTCGAGACCGTACGCAGAACCGCCTGTCAGTACGACCGCATGCACTTCCTGCGCCGCCTTTTCGCTTCTCAGAAGATCGGTCTCGCGAGTGCCGGGAGCGCCCCCTCTGACGTCCGCGCCGCATATGCAGCCCTTTTCGCAAAGCACCACGGTCACGCCTGTGTGCTCGTCGTTGTAATGTCCGATCTTAATGCCCTTGGGAATAACTATTTTCATATTCTCTTGAATACGTCGCCGACAACTTTCATATCGCACTTGCCGGCGTAATTCGTCTTAAAATGTTTCATCACCGCGCCGATGCTCTTGTCCGGAAGAGACATTATTATCTCCTTTATCTCGTCCTCGCTCATCATCTCGGGGATAAACGCCTTGACCGCCGCGATCTGCGCGTCGAGTTCGGAGGTCTTTTCGGGTCTTCCCGCTTTTTCAAAGCTCTCCTTTTCGTCGTACAGCTCCTTTTCCGTCTTCTGCAGAATTGAGATCACGTCCGCGTCTGTCAGTTCCTGCCCCTTTTCGCGTTTTTCTATCTTCGCAAGCATTATTTTGTTCATGACCACGCTGAGCACGTCCGACGCGCTCCTGTTGCGGTCCTTCATCGCCTGTATTCTCGCTTTCTTTATTTCTTCGTCCAACATAAATATATAACCTTCTTTCAAATACTTTATAAAATATTATACGCGATTGACGCGCTTTTGTCAAGATATGCCCTTTACGACGACGCCGGAAGAAGCGAGGTACTTTAATTAGGACATAAATTCGTCGGATTTAAGATAAATTTATGACAATAAAATGTTAAACGCGTTCACCCGGCGTATATCAGATTCCTTCCGTCCTCTGTAAACGGAACGTCGTTATACAGCCTTATTTCGTCCGACCTGTCTATGCCGTTGACGAATCTCACGGCGATCTCCCCGCCGTCATAGTCGAATTCGTATATTTTCTGCCCGAATTGGATCAGATCGAGAAAAGAGTATCCCCCGTACGGCTCGACTTTACGCCCGTCGACGTATATCTCCATTTCATAATTGTACGGGCTCGCGAATCCGTAATTGGTTATCATAAACGAAGCTTTCCCGTCTTTAATTTCAAGATTGCTCGCGACCAACTGGTAACCCAGGTGGTATTTCAGATAATCGTAAACGCTTATCCTGCCGTCCGTCAACAGCGCGGGATTGTAAGGAAAAGCGTTCTCTTCAAGCTGCGTTTCGGTCAGATACACGCTCTTGCACTCTTCAAGGCAGTAAGCGTTGCCGTCCTCTTTGTAGTTATGTTCGATCGACATACTTGTCAGTCCGTAACCTACGCACTGTCTTACCAGTCCGGCTATATCTATCCTTTCGCCCGCTCTTCCCCAAGGCATCTCGCCGTCCGTTACGGTATATTTGCACTTGTTAAGAAGCTTGACGTAATTTTCGTCCTCCCACGACATCATTCCCCATTCGTGATCGTACCCAACCAGAAAATCGTCGTGAACGCCGAATCTGCTCTCGAGTTCGTCCGGCACTTTGCTGAGAAATTCGGGAGTCCTTACCATCAGCGGTATGCTTTCGGGTATCGCGTCCGCAAGCGCGGTTATCACCCGCTCTTCGTCGATTTTGTGTATACTGGTGTGTCCTTCGCCCCACAGACCTATCATACCCAGTTGCACCGCGTAAACGACAGAGCGGAACAACTCTCCGTTCGCCGCGATAAATTCCTTTATCTGCCCGCAATGCCTCTCGATATCCTTTGTACGGGGTCCCTTTTCAGACCCCTCGGTCTCGTAAGCAAACCTCAGCAAAATCTTTACGCCATTGCTTTTCAGCGTTTCGAAATACTCTTTAAGCTGTTTAAACGCGCTTTCCGGAATATCCGTATCGCAATAGTTGCCGATATAAACGTAAACCTGCAACAGCGTTATTCCGTCGTCGGCGTATTTTTTCAGTTGCCCGTCGAGGAGATCGTAATAATTTTCCCCGCTTCCGGGATATCCTTCGTCCGTGCCCAGGTTTATATAGGTCTCCCCTCTGAAGCCCCTGCTTTTATTCGCGATGTAGCCCTGCTCAGGGTTATAAAGAGGTATGCTGCCGTCGACGTCGTATTCAAAGTCCGTCCGCGCCGCGGGATAATCTTTGATCTTCACACCGTCGCAAGCCATCGCGCAACACAGTAATACCGCGATCAGCACAATAATAAATCCAATATCCAATATTCTCTCAGCCATCTTGTTTCCCACTCGGTTTGACGTTCTGCGCAGCTAAAACACCGCAATAAAATTTTACCATTGCAGCCGCGCCGTGTCAACGTTAGCTTTCAATTATCCTCGTCAGCGCCCTCTGCCCCTCTTCCTTATAAATCCTCCGCCCCCGATTTATTTATTTTATTCTGTTGATTTATCGAGAAAAATATTGTATAATCAATGAGCAAAAGATATCTGTTTCCGTAGCTCAGTAGGATAGAGCGTTCGCCTCCTAAGCTGATGCGCTATCCATCCAAAACCACAATATATTGTGATTTTGACGACAAGCGACCACTATATATTGTGGTCAAACGAAAAACTGGTATAAATTCTGGTATAAAATATGAAAGAAAATCACTTTCATATTGACAAATAAAATAGCTAATGTGCTCATAGTTAAACGGATATAACGAAGCCCTCCTAAGGCTTAATCCACTTTCAGCGTAAGTTGTACGATTCAGCTTACGCTGTTTCTTTTTTTTAACAAAAATTATCTTCAAGTACAATAAAAAGGACAGGATAATAAGTTTAACATTCAGATTAAACCATTATTTATGTTATAATGTATATAATGTTATTCTAACTGAAGGAAGTCTTATGGAAAAAATTATTGTTTTTACCGGTTCTTTCAACCCTGTTACAAAAGCTCATGTCAAATCACTTCAGACCGCCATGCAGAAAATCGGCGCAACCAAAGGCATATTCGTGCCCGTTTGCGACGGTTATCTGAAAAAGAAAATGATGAAGAATATGGAAAGACTTGCGCTGTCGGCAGAGTCGCGCATTGATATGCTCAATATCGTATGCTCCAAGAGCGAAGGTTTAGAAGTCTCAGATTATGAGATCAAAAATAACGACAGCACTCATACATACAATACTTTGAATCACTTTAAGGAAAAATATGCAGATTGCGAAATATACTTTCTCAACGGCGCCGACAAGCTGAAAAATATACCCAACTGGAACAATGCCGAGGAGCTATTGAAAAACATCAGGTTCGTGCTTTTCAACAGGGCCGACATGGACGCAAGCGGTCTGATACAAAGCCACCCCCTTCTCAGCAGATACGCATCGCATTTTACTATACTGCCCGCTACGGAAGATTTCGCGGACGTCAGTTCGAGCAAAGTCCGCGATATGTTTTTGTGCGGTAATGAAGATTACAAGAGTATGCTGGACATCGACGTTGCGGAATACTTCTCTAGAACAGATTTATCGCAATATCCCGCTCCTACCGTATATGACTGGATAGATATGAAGCTGAAAGGCGGTCCTTTCGACAAGCAGAGCGGATATAAAAAAGTATACGAACTGAACATGCCGTTGTTCTCATCTCTCGACCTATCTGCACAGCTGGAAGGCAGCGGGAGACTGCCGCTTCTTTCCGCGCAAGTCGCGTGCTTCGGCAATGCAGAAGTCGTCTTTACCGACGAAGATCACGATCTGCTGATCGCAAAGCTGAAGGCAAAAGGACTTGATCCCGCAATTATCTGCGAAACGTGTTTTTCAAGAGCGGGCGGAGGTTACGATCAGGGCAAAGCCGACACA
>CASEHD010000013.1 GCA_949287655.1 uncultured Christensenella sp.
GCCTCGCTGAAACACACACTAAAAATCATCGCCTGAGGGTGCATGCAGTTTTAAGCCGGCAAATTTTTGTCGATACAAGGCAAATGCCGCAGGTAATATGAGACATATTATCAAGGCATTTAACGCAGTAGCTACGGAAATTTGCCGCTTTAAACCAGGTTCGTATTATTCTGGGCTGGTATACCTTTATCCTCTGAACGGAATCGAAGACTTCATTATTATTATTCCGTTTGCACATTTATAAGACCAACGTTTTATTGTCTTGTCGCCTTCTTTCCATTTAACCAATCGAATATCAGAATTATACGTCACATCGTCTTTATATTGACTCTCTTCAATTGCGTCAGTACCCGCTTCCTCTTTAAACTTTTCATCGTCATAAAATTTATAATTATCTCTGTCAAAGATATGTATAAGCGTATTAAAAACCGTATTTTGGTTTTCTCCGGGACCGACGATAATTTTATCTATCAATCGTGTCTTGCTGTCCTTTGCAAGAAATTGTACTCTTAATGCCGGTTTGATTTTAATTGGATTGTTGGTATTGTAGTCAAAATCAAATACTAATTCTTCATTTAAAGCATATTTATAAAACAGCAATCGGCTCTCTTTTTCTTCAGAGAATCCTTGATTTTTAAAGCATGGTATAGCTATGTATTTGATTACAGATTCATATTCGACAGTTTTACTTTCAGCTTTTGTTTTCATTAATTCTTTTATAAATTTTTCTTTCTCTTCTTCAGTATATGCCACTGCCATTGGTTTGCTTTTTTCATCAATTAGTCCCGGATGATCTCTGTTTAATTTTAATTCTCCTTCTGTAATTACAATAGGCGTTCTCGCTACGCATCCGTCTCCCAGGCTTTTTTCTAAAGTAGACAATAAATTCGTTTGAATGCTAACGCTTCCTTTATTTATTGAAATTTTGTCTTTATTGTCCTCCTTATTTATTTTAACGATTATAGGTCCGCTCCAAGGATCTTTTTCTTTAAATTTAATTTTCAACTCGTTATAACCATTTTTTGGGGAAATATTATAACATAACTTTATTGATTTTTTCTTAATATCCAATTTAAAATTAAAAACACTTTCGATATCTTCCTTTTTTGCATACATCTTATCTCCGTCTTTAAAGTTAACGGGGATCGGTTTATACCAATCATCCGCAATTATATCATCTTTTTTATAACGTATATATTTAAACCCAACGTTTCCCAAATTGAATTGAATTGACACGCCGCAGTCTTTTGCATAATATTTCCAATTCGACAGCAAATCTCCGTCTCCGCAAAATGAGACAATGTAAATATCGTCGCTTACGTCTTGTAAACCGGCGCTTAACTCTTTCGGAGCCCTTTTGCTTAGCCTTAGACGTTCTATCGTTTTCTCATAATCTTCAACCCCGCCGATGAATTCTTTTATGTCGTTTAAATAACATATATTACTGGCAAGCATCTCGCAGCGCGTCAAATCGGGAGACGAGTAAGGATTATCTTTTATTTTAAAAATCGATAGCAGTGCAGAAAGCGACGTGTAGTGCCAGTATTCCCGATCTTTAGGCTTATACACCGCGCTTTCTCCATTAAGAATATTGTTATGCTTTACTTCACTTAGCAGGCTGTTGCTCATTATTTTTTTTCATCCTTTTCTTTAACAAGATAAAACAAGCCATAACACATCCTATAAATTGGTATTTGATATAAAAGCTTGTACACATAGCGTATATTTCTTTTTTAGTTTTATCTGAAACACTTGCCCATGCTTGTATGCCTACACTCTTAACAACAGACGAGGTATCCGTCGTGAGCCCATTGTCCGGTTTTACGTTTTCCTTAATTACGTTTTCCTTAATTACGTTTTTCTTAATTTCGAAAAAAGGACGTTTACACCAAATAATGTTTTTATCTTTAATTTCGACTTCATGTATCTTTGATGATACTAAGATAATTTTTACATTATCTTTATCTTTGTATTGTTCGGCAAGTCCTTCCGCACAAGCAAGCCCCGATGCATCCTTAGATCCCGGCGAATTTTTCCAGCGATAATCAATAACAAAAACCAAATTGTCGTCGTCTTGTTGCCTTGCTTTTTTGCGCACTTCGTCTATAAGTTTTGTCCAATCAACTTTCCCTTCCGTCGTTTTATTTTTTAATAACTCTTTCGCATCCAAGGTAATAACGCTGTCTTCTTCTACAGATCCATAGATGTTTTTTATAATTGTTTCAAAAACTTTTTTCTGCCACTCATTGATTTCTTCCATATCATCTATAAATATTAATTTCGTCATATTTATTCTCCTTATAACAATGTGTCAGTTCCTTTCATTATGCCAGAAGATTCTTTTTTTTCTTCTTTTTCTTCTTTTTATTCTTTTATATTAAATATTTTTAGTTTTGAGATAAAATTATTTTCCTTTTCATACATTTCTATTTCATAACCATCCTGTGGCAACATATTCAAAAGCGTAACAAAAAATTTTTTTGTCATTCCTTTACTTTTTACTTCTTTGCTTTTGTTAATCTTATTCTTAAATATAAATTCAATATTATCAACTCCCTCGGTTACACTATATTCTAACGATTCTTTTTCACCATGCTTTTCTGCATTTTCTATAAACTTTAAAATCACACCCGCTAAATATACTGCCGCCATTGTTTCTTTTACAGCATCATCTTCATCCATCATCAGTATGCCACAATTTAGCCTTGAAAGTCCTGTATTAATTACCTCATTTTGATCAATTCTATCTTTAAGAATGGTTTTTATTAATTCTTTATCCTCTTTTTTGATAAAAAAATAGTTCCGCCTAAAAGGTTGGTTGTTATAATCTATTTCTTGCCCATAAAATCTGGCTAATACAAGTAAATTGTTGGCATAAGCGATCATTTGATCAAATAATATCGTTATTAACTCTTTTCTTTTTTCTGTATCGCCATTCTCAACAAGCATAATTAACTCTTTTATTTTTTCTGTATCGCCATTCTCAACAAGCATACCCTTTAACGAATCTAAGAAAGCTGACCTTGCATTGTGCGAAGTATTTCTGCCTTCACTGATAAATTTCTGCGTTGCTCTTGCCTGTATCGCCGATTTAATTGCACCCTTTTCTATATCCTCATAGAGCATTTTGGACAATGCGTATTTTTTTGCAAGGATCTGTCTGAGAATTTCAAGTTTGTTTACAAGTTTGTTTACAAGATCACATTTATCATTGAATGTGACTTCAATGTAAGGCATTGCCGTGTCCGATGTTTCAGATTTTGCAATCTTTCTCTGATACTCATCCGAAAAAAACATCAAATCAAATATATATTTATTCTTTTCAACCGCACAATATCCTATTTCATTCAGACGATCTTGATTATCTTTAATAATATCTTCACGCAAAACATATCCGTCTCTTATTTCTTCGTCATCTATTTCTTTGTCGTCTATTTCTTTGTCGTCTATTTCTTTGTCGTCGCTACTTGCAATTATGTACCATATTTCATCTTTTAAGCAATTCATGCTGCCATCTTTATAATAAAGTTTGACGCTTTGAATATTTTCGCCTTGCTTGCATAACATTTTGCAAACATCGGAATATTTTTCAAGAACGGATCTTTTATCGTCTTTTTTCTCATCCTCTTTTTTAGGAAAAGATTCCCCTTTCGATACGCTCTCCAAATACATAGCTTCAAACAGCTCTTTATATTCAGATTCATCGGCAATATCGGTTTTTTTAATCTCATTTCTGAATCTCTCGTTCTTCTGCTCCCCGGCAATCCCGCATATTATTCTCTTATATGCATTCAACAATATGGTATAGTATCCGTCTGCGTCTTCGAATTTTTCCCAACCGTCTTTGTCTTTCTGATTACTCAATTCTTGCATTAATTTGCAAATTTTTTGTATTCGCTCAATGTTTAATATATAGGTTGATTCCATTTGCGCTAAGCAATTGATCAATATATTTATAAAAATATACTTATCCTGTGCTTCTTCTTTGTCCTTTGCTTCTTTATTCTTTGCTTCTTTGTCCTTTGCTTTTTCGCTGAACACAATTTTGATCTGTTTGCCTAAAACCTCTTCATCGATAGATATGTTTTCAAATATGTTTTCGCTTTTTATTATTTTATCCAATAAAGCGACAACGGTTTTTAATGCCGCTTGTTTTACAATTTCTTTATAATATAAAAACGGACTGCTTATAGCCTTTAATACGGAAATAGCATTTTCTATTTTCGTTTTAGAATAGTCGCTTCCTCCATGCAACAATTCGGCAAATACTTTTGTGTAATCTTCGACCGTATTACAATTCTTGGTCTTAATCCAAAGTTCATTCTCGAAAGCAAACCGCCGGAATTGACGTTCTCTTATGCTTTTGTCTTTTTTATCGTTTTTTTCTGCTTCTTCTTTTGCTTCTTTTAAAGATTTGACCCTGTAATCGTAATGCTTTTTACTCCAATATTCTGCCACCGTCTTCAACGAAGCGCTTTCAAGTATGTCTTGCGCTTTATAACGGATATTACAACTCGGGCAAGAATCGCCGTAATTTCTCACAGACGGAACTGCAAAATCTATCAAGGCGTGATAGTTTTTCTTTTTACTCACGTAATCTTTTTTCGTTTTGTCAGACATTCTGCTGACAAGGGTAATAACCTGATCAAATATTATAACGTTTTTTTCCAACGATTCAGAATTGCCGCGCATCAGGGAAGATAACAACGACTTTGCTCTCGCAAAGGTGCTTCCCGTAACTATTTGATCGTCAACATAATGGAACCGCACCTTAACCTTAACCTTAGCGGCATCATCGGCATCATTTTTAGTTTTATTTTTATTTTTGATCTGCTCCAAAAAGTATTCTATATTGGAAAACTTAGTCTCAAAATTGGAACGATATTCTTTTTTCGGCTCAAAAGCAATTACGTGTGCATTACCTTCGAAAACATGCCTGTTTATCGCATGCGGGAACAATTCATTGCTGAAATGCGACGGCGCAATGATTACGTCAAGAAAAATCTTATTCTGTCCGTTACCGCTCTCCTCTTTAGAATTGCCCTTTCCAAGACTATCTTTTATATCTTTTATATCTTTACAAAACTCCAAAAATTTATTCCTTTCTTCTGTAAAATCGTTCTCTCCCTTGTTGTAATAAATATCATAGAACAAATTGCCTGTTCTGACATAATATTTATAATGATGATCTTCCCTGTCTATATGGTTGTAATACAGATAATTCTTAAATTTATAAGTCTTTTTTTTCTCAAAAAAATCAATATAAGTCTTACGTTCATCGGACGGCTTGTCTGAATCCCTACGTTCATCGGACGGCTTGTCTGAATCCCGATTGATCATCTGTATCGGTATAACGGAAGTCTCGCTCGTTGCGATGATCGGACGTTCTTTCATTAAATCTTCTTTCGGAAAACACAACGTACACTCTTGCGCTTTATGCCAAGTGCAATTTACCGAAACAAGATATTGGGATGTTAGTTTTTGATCGGCAACTTTCAATGTCGCGGACTTGTTTTTCGAGTCCCAAGACAATGTTTTAGCGTCGCTTATTTCAAACTTCGACTTCGCCTCTTCATTCTTCGGTAATACGTGAATGATACTTAAATATTGACCTTTATCATTATTTAAGTCTTGCTCTAACTTCTTAAGTTCTTCCTTTAACTTAAGTTCTTTCTTTAACTTAAGTTCTTCATTTAACTTAAGTTCTTCCTTTAACTTAAGTTCTTCCTTTAACTCAAGTTCTTTGAGAAATTTATTTTTCATTTTGACAAAAGTATTCAACGTCGATGAAATACCGCAAATAAACACGATTTTTTTATACGAATCGACATCTTCCTTTTTCAAAATAAACTTTTCAAAATATCTTATTTTTTGCTCCGACTTTACTTCGCTTCTTATATATTTCGGCTCTTCGTACAAACAATAATCGACAGATCCTGCTTTATCTTTCAATGCAACCAACACCGGTTCTATATAAGTTTCATAACCGATGATCAATATCTTTTCGTTTTGAGGATTGATTTTTTCGTGCAACCAATCAGCGAATCTGTTCACCCATCTCGGATGCGAAAAAAGTATCTGAGCCTCGTAAAAAGTATCGAGATGGACCTCTCCGATTTTTACGTGCGTATTGCTGATTTTGCAACCCAAAGGTTTCTGATGAATGTCAGACTCCAAAATATTTTTTAATTTTTTTATCCAAACTTTTTCTTTTTTGTTCTCGCTGCCTATTTCCAAGTTGTACAACTTGTTTCTAAGCTTTGGCAAGTTTTGATCCGACATCACTGTTCTCCCCACTACCTTTTCTGGTTTTTGCAAAATATCTGATTATATCCATCGCTCTGTCGTCGAGCCCGCCTATCAGCTGGCTGGTATACATATTCTTTGCTATCATTTCAATTGAATCGTAAAGCAAAACATCCAACTCAGCTTCCTTATCTACAATAAATATGCTATGACCTTTCATTTTTTTGCTTTTTCCTCTTCTGTAAAATAACATAAACTGCCTTAGCAAATGGATCACCTTATATCTGTCGCCCGCATTTATAACAGCTATTGTCCTTTTCTGCCTTGGTTTTTCTGCAATAAAACGGAATATTGCCTTTGCTAAAATCTCATACAGGTTATATTGAGAAAGTTGCTTTAAAATGTCTTTTATCTTTTCGCCTACCTCATGCCCCGAATCTTTCTTTCCGGCTCTTACGATAGCATCTTTGATAATCGCGTCCAATCGCAAGCAATCTATAACCAAAATCACGCCCGGTTTGCATTTCTTAATTGATAAAATTGCGGTCAATATATCAACATATTTTTCTTTTTTGGGTTTTTCATCTTGTTTCACGATTTTTCTTATTTCTTCGAGCACCTCATCCGAGATCGACAAGTCATTAAATAAATATACTATGTTTTCATCGCCTTGTACTGTATTTGTATCGTTATTTATTTCAACTGCCGGAATATCGACATTTGAGATCTCTTCTCTCAAAGCGATAGGTAAATATATGATGTATGCCGTACCGTCATGCCATTTAAAATTATTTGAGATCGTATAGATATTCTTCTCTTCTTTAATTTTCCCTTTTTTATCTTTAAGTGAAATTTTATTATCGTTTTCATAAACACATAAACTTGTATTTTTATCTTCATTTCCGCTTCTGACAAACATATATCCCTTACTCAGTTCAACTGTGTTTGCCAAAATCTGCAATCCAAAATGAAAAGCAATGTTTTTTGCATTGTTATAATAAGTATCTAAATCTCTACTGCCCTTGGCTTCGAAAAGCTCGGCTAACTTTAAATTATCGAATTTAACCTCAGATGTATGTTTTTTTGCATTTTCTTTAAATTTTTCAACTATCCCTTTATAACTATCTTCCCCGTTGTAAGACAGATCCGTGACAAAAAGTTCCATAAAAAATTGCGTATCCTTAAAGACGTTTTCGTTTTTAACGTCATCGGATAAATATTTACTGTCTTCTTTTTTTCTTATTCTCAAAGTAAATACACCGCATCCGCCCTGACTGCCTTCTGAACTCTTGCGAATTGAGTGTATTATTGCGTTTTCTATCAATTGTTGAATGCCTTCTGCATAGTCAGCGCAAACCTCATGAATTATATGCAGCTTCTTTTCAACACTTTTCCACTCATTGCTATCTTGCATATAATGAAGCGTATAGATAAATAAAAACTTTGTCAACAAGTTGTCGGAACGACATTCAGATTCAATAATCTGCTCTTTTTTACTATCCTTAAAGTCTGCAAGAAAATCGTCATAGACGTCTTCAAGAATTTTGACGCTTTCTCCATCATTGTCCTTAATTCGAACCAAATCACCATATATATCGATTGTCAAAGGAATAAAAGGAAAAATCCTGCCGAAATGCTCTTCCTTTTTTTTGCTATATATATGCTTAATGCCGTCGCCATCATCATAAAAAAAACAATCTATAATTTCTGAAAATTTTTCATGATAAATACGCAAAGAGTGCCGAATCTGAAAATAATGAGCGTTTTTTCGTTTTTGTTCCTCCGAACTACTATCACTAACTAAAACCAAATATTTGAATTTATTCTTTTCAAGTTTTTGAACCAACAACAATAAATATTGCATGAAAAGCGGATCGCACATTTCCTCAAATTTACCGGAAAAATCCTCGCTTTTCATATTCGGGCTATAATCTACATTAATAATTATTTTAAAATTCTCTTTCTTGACCTGATTAAAATCGCACTTATTTATTTTGATATTTCTTTTGCCGACATATTCAATCGAAGTCTCTGTTTTATTAAAAATTTCTTTTTCTTGCTTTTGACATAATTTTAATAATTCATATTCATTATCATAGACTGATTCAGTAATTTCTCTGAATACAAACTTAAATTCTTTATCTATATTAATATTCTTTAAAGGGCTTTTATTGTATATTATATTATCTAGCAAATTTTGCAATTCACAAATCTTGCCGTTTTTACCGGCTACGTTAATTATACATATATATTTTTTTTCCTTTGATTGATATGCCATTCCCCGCACCATAAATTAACAACTATTATAAGTTTATCATAAAAATTTATAACATTCAATATTATTTGATAAATTAGTTGACTTTTATTTAAAATATAGTTATCGATTTCGTTTTTGTCTTCCGAATACTCTGATTTTAACAATATTCTATTTTTCTGAACCGGAATAATACAAACCCGGTTTAAACCGGCAAATTTTCGCAGCCTGCCGGTGCGACCGGCGGCATTAGTCGCCGGCGCGTATCGTTGCCTGTTTCGCTGCTTCACGCCGCCTCAAAAGGCACATAAGAACACCGTTTTGTCCGGGAAAACGGCGAAACCTAAAAAAAGAGATAAAAAAAGTAGTGAACCGCCAAACACTCAATGAGCATCAGCACCGTTCCGAAGGAACTGTCACTACTATCAAAAAGTTTATCATATTATTTTGATTATGTCAAACCGAAATAAAGGATTATCAATATGCTTTTTCAGATATGTATAACAGAAAACGGCAAATACGGCGCTTACGACGTCGATAACGGCACACCGGCATGCACAGCTGACAATCTTGAAGATCTGAAAAAGCAGATAGATCAGATCTTAATAAAAGAAAATAGAGGTGAATATGGCACGCAAACGCAAAGAATCGAGAAAATATAAGCCTACGAACGAATTCCGCAGGAACAACAGCCCTCTCGCTCGGGGACATTTTAATTTTGTTTTTGGCGAAACAAAAGATCATTATAAATCCTTGGGACTAACTTCCAGTCCCAGGGAAAACATACGACATGTCAAACTACATAAAAATCCTAATCCCAAAAGCGATTCCGCTTCATACTTACAGCTCAAAGTTTTAAGCACTCAAAAACGCTATTTCAAAGAACCAGAGAAAGGCTGGTCGTTTGCAAAAGAAGATATGCCGGTAGTAAGACACACAATAAAAAAATATTAGAAATCTACCAACAAAAAAACAAAGAATTGGTATGTATTTAAAAAGAAACATAAAGTTAAAGACGATAAAAAAAATAGATGAACTTCGTAAGCAATTTGTCTAGCAAATGCCACCGACGAGAAATCAGAAGATTTCATATTTCATCTATTAAAAAGATTATATAACTTATTATTCGACATGTCAAGACAAAGCAAATGATTTATCCATACTGGAAAAACAACAAAGCCAAAAAAAGAGATAACTGACGTTATCTCTTGCCTGCGGGTCGGAACAAAGCCGACAATAAACAATCACAAGGTGATTGAGTTCGCTACCTTGCTTATAGGATAGCATAATTATAATTTTAAGTCAACCAAATTGCCATGATTTATCAGATATGTATAACAGAAAACGGCAGATATGGCGCTTATCGGTTATTATATGTTAAAAAAGACGGCGGTAAGCCGCCCTTTATGCATACTGCTTCACGGCACAGCGTTCCGCAATGCCGCAACGGTTGTCCGAGCGCCGGGCGTAAACACGCCGTCATCCGGGTTTTAAAACTTCACGTCTTCAGCCTCGGATTTTTCTTCAGTCGGCTCCGCCGCTTTTCCGCCGGTCGTTTCTTCCTTTCCGGTTTCGGCTTCCGACTCGCCCGCGACGGGCTTTGCGTTGAAGAACGCACGCAACGCGAAGACGACGTATACGATTATCTTTGCAATGTTCGCGATCAGTTGCAACACGCCGTAAGCAACATATGCGCCCGATGAACTGAAATCGGGCGACAGAGCGCCTATACCTCCGTAAAGCGTGAAGAACATAGAGATTGCCGTAAAGATAAGCGTAATGATAAACACTTGCTTTGCTGTCTTTTTGAGTTCTTCGTCTTCTGACTTGACAATAACGTATCCGCCCACGATCGCGAATGCGATAAAGCTGAGATAACCGCTCGCCCAAATGAGCAAAGCTTTCCATCTTCCGGACCAGCCTTCTTTCATAAAAACTTCCTCCTTGTCTGCGCGATACCCGCACTGCTCATTGTATGCGACCGTTCCTAAAAGCGTTTGCGCTTTCTTGCGCAAAACCGGGAGCTAACGTTCTTTAAACGCGTCGCATATAGCGGCAAACATTGCGTTTATCACCTGCTTTTATTATATCAACCCTATTATAGCGTGTCAATAGCGATATTAAATACCGGCGCGGGCTTTCCTCAAACGATATGATAACGAAGACCGTTTTTTTGTCGCGAAAAAATTGTATTAAAACTTAAATATCTCATATAACAAACACGGGCAGGAAAAATCCTGCCCGCATACCGGCGTTGTGAACGTCGGGTTCATCCGCCTGTCCGTCAACCTCTGCAAATCCTTCTCAGCTCTCTTATCGGACCTGCGAAACGCTCCGAAATACCTGCGAGCGAAGCGTCGTCCGACCTAAGCAGTCTGTTGAAAGTCGACGCCTTTTTAATATTGTTGCCTTGGAATTTAGAGACGAGTTCTATCATCTCTTCTCTGTAAGGTCTCGCCTTTACGTTTTCACAGTCTGTAAGGGTCACCGCTGCGTCGTCGCCGTCGCAGACAAGCGTGACAAAGTTGTCGCCCTTTTCCGTGACCTTGCCTTTTGCCGAGATATCCGCTTTCGCAACGTCGCGGAAAATAAGAGTTATCTCTCTGCCTTTGGGCAGAATCGACTTGTCGCCGCTTGTCGAGAGCTCAACTTTCAAACTGCCGCCGCTTTCTCTTACCCTGAACGTCGTCTTACAGCTTTCGCCCTTTTCGTAAGCGAGAGTGTCGCCGTCGTCTTCGTACAGCGTAAACTCTCCTTCGCCGGAATATATCCAGACCTCGAGCGCTTTATCGGGAGCAAGAGAATTATCCGTCGCCTCGCGGTAAAGCGGGATAATGCTTCCCCTTCCGGCGAATACCGGGTAATCGTCAGCTTCGCGGTATATCGTGTACTCTCCCGGAAGGTAAGTCCTGCCGGTAAAGACGTCGGTATATCTTTCCCCTTCCGGCACCCACAGCTTAGTCGACGCGAGGTGCGTCCTTTCGTCGCTTTTTTGAGTTATCGGAGCGACGACGAGCTGAGTACCGAATGCGTACTGGTTTTTCGCCGCGTACGCCTTGTCGCAGTCGTATGAATAATACATCGGCTCGCAAAGCGCGCGTCCTTCCGTCGCGGTAAGGTAATTTATCGAATACAGATAAGGTATCAGCTTATGTCTGAATCTGAGGTATTCCGCCACTATGCGCCCGGTCGCCTTACCCGTCTTCCAAGGCTCCTTTCCCATAAACTCGTTACTGGTCGAGTGAAGTCTGTTTATCGGGCTGAACACGCCGTATTGCAGCCATCTCAAATACAGTTCGTCGTCCTTATAGCCCATATGGTGCCCGCCTATGTCGTGACTCCACCAGGTGTAGCCGACATTGGTCGCCGACGAAGTCATATACGGCTGAAAGTCGAGTGTACGCCATGTCATCGCGCTGTCACCGCTGAAACCTATCGGATATCTGTGGCTGCCTATCCCCGCGTAACGCGATAATATCAACGCCCTCTTGCCCTCGTCGCGCATGTCGAGAGTATGATAATGATTGAGCGCCCACAACGGATCGAGTCCTTTGACGTCGCTCCTCTTGCCCTGCTGCCAGTCTATCCACCAGAAACGCACGCCCTCTCTCTGGTAAGGTCTGTGAAGGACGTCGAAATAAGCTTTTAAGTAATTTTCGTCTTTAAGCGAAAAGCATACGGGCGCGTGCGAGGACGGGTCAACCCCGCATATTTTGCATACGTCCTCGTATTGATCTTCGTAAAACCTTACGCCCTGCGCGGGGTGCAGATTCAGCGTGACCTTGAAACCGTTGTCGTTCAGATAATTCAAAAGCGCGCGGTAGTCGGGGAAAAGCTCCGTATTCCAGCTGTAACCCGTCCAGCCGGGCATCGACGCGTATACTAAGCGGTCTATCATATTGTCTGTCGGCTTCGCGAGCGCGTCCCTGCCGAACCGCTTTACGACGTCCACCCAATGCCAGTCCATATCTATCGTCGCGACCGTGACCGGGATATCGCTGTCGATAAACCTTTGCATAAGCGCGCGGTATTCTTCCTGCGTATACGCCTTGTATCTGCTCCACCAGTTGCCGAAAACGAACTTGGGAAGCAGCGGAGCAAAGCCGGTCAGGCAGTACAGCGCGCGTATCGCGCCGCGGTAGTCGTTGCCGTAAGCAAAATAATATACGTCCTTACATTTGCCGCGTTGAATCACCTTGTCGTCTTTTAGTATCAGCGTATCCGAATCGTCAAGCACGGCGACTCCGCTTTTCGACACTACGCTTTTTCCCAATCTCGTCTTGCCGTCCGTCATATCCAGAGTGCGACAGGTGCCGGGAAGAACGCCTTTCCTGAAATTTTTTACGACTCTGCCGTCCGAGAGTACGACCCGCGCGACCTTTTTCTTTGATACGTCAAAATAAAATGCCGTCTTTTCGGTCTTTATCACGATCGTGCCGCCCTCTCTCTCAGCGGTGAACTCCGCGTCTCCGAAAGCCCTGTACCATACGCATTGGGTCGCTTCGTCGCAAAACTCCCCCGTCTCCACTCTTATAAGCCTGTCCGTGAGCACGGTTATACGCCAGCCGTCGCCTTTGACCATCTGTTTCTCTTTGCTCTTCGACTCCGTCTTTACCGAAAATCTGTCCATAATTCCCGCCTGTCCTACTTATTGACGGCAAAACCGCCTTAATTAGAACTATACAACGCTTTGCGCCCGCGCGCAATACTTTAGCGAAAAATGCACATTTTTCTGCTTTTTCGGCAGATTTTTCATATGTTGCGAAGACAATATACGCCCTGCCCGTTATGATATAATGATAAGTTATTATAGCGGCGCGACTATTCGAGTCGTTTTTTTGTCTTTGACGGATAATATTACGATATGTTCGCATTATTACTCTTGCGAACAATCGTTCGTAATGCTATAATTTTATTGCGTTCGTATAAAGCAATCGGATCGCAGAGGGAAAAATGCAGGAGCTTATCGACGATATTCTCAAAGGACTCAACGACGAACAGAAACAGGCGGTCACGGAGACCGAGGGCTACGTGCGCGTAGTCGCAGGCGCGGGAAGCGGTAAGACGAGGGTGCTTACCACCCGCTATGTCTATATTGCAAAAATACTGGGCGTAGAGCCGTCTCATATCCTTTCCGTCACCTTTACCAATAAAGCCGCAAAGGAGATGAAACGTCGCGTTCAGCGCTATATGCCCGACGAGGACGGCGGCTGGATACTGACCATCCACGGCGCGTGCAACAAGATACTCAAAGAGGAGATTCACCGGCTGCACTACCCCGACAACTTCCTGATTATGGACGAAGAGGATCAGAAGTCGGTGCTGAAAAAGATATACGAAGAAAACGGGCTTACCTCAAAGGATTTCAGCTATAAACATTGTCTGGACGCGATCGGCGCGTATAAGGGAAGGTGCGGTTACGTGCCTTATTTCAGCGACCCGACCGGACAGACCTCCGTGCCCGGACTTTCACGCGTCGACGACAAAAAGTCGATAGACTTCGTCATAAAAAAATACCTGGAGCTTCAACGCAAAAACTACTTCCTCGATTTTGACGATCTGGTGTTCTTTACCCTGGAAATATTCTCGCAGTCGGACGAAGCGCGCGAAAAGTGGCAAAGATGCTTTGAGTACATTCAGGTCGACGAGTTTCAGGACGTGTCAAAGCCCGAGTACACGCTTATCGAGATTCTCTCTCTTCTCAACAAAAACCTGTTCGTCGTCGGCGACCCCGACCAGACGATATACACATGGAGAGGCGCGGATATACGGCTGTTCCTCGACTTCGACAAGGCTTTCGGCGGTGTAAAGACGATAGTCCTGGGCAAAAACTACCGCTCCACCCCGGAGATACTCAGCGTGGGCAACTCTCTTATCAGCCACAATACCGAAAGGATAAAAAAAGAACTGGTCGCGGTCAGAAAAAGCGGACTTAAAACGCGCTATTTTCACGCGCGCACGCGGCAGGAAGAATGCGAATTTATCGCGGCGGAGATACAGAACCTGCAAAAAGAAGGCGCATCATTGGGCGATATAGCTGTTCTCTACCGCAGCAATTATATGTCCCGCCCTGTCGAGGACGCGTTCTTAAAATACGGAATACCCTATACGATATTCAGCGGCGTGGAGTACTACCGTAGAAAAGAGATAAAGGACTGTATCGCATATCTCAGAATGTTCGAATTCAAAGACGACCTGTCTTTCGAGCGCATAGTAAACGTGCCCGCGAGAGGGATAGGCAAAAAGCGTATGGCGGCGATCGCCGCGCTCTCTTTGAGCGAAAACATATCGCTGTACGATGCTTTCTCAAGACTTGCCGCTACTTCTCTTTTTGAAAATACGGGCGCGAAAAAGCTGTACGATATGATAGAAGAAGGGAGCATACGCGCAAAAGACCCCGACGTCGACATATCCGACCTTCTCGATTTCGCGCTTAAAAAAAGCGGATACGAAGAATACCTTATGCTGTGCGGCGACCGCGACAGACTGGACAACGTGACCGAACTCAAAGCGGCGATAAAGGACTTTGTCGACGACGCGGGCGAACACGTTACTTTGAGCGAATACCTGACCGCCGTCGCGCTGATATCCAATGTCGACAAGAAGGACAAGGCGGACAGCGTCAAGCTGATGACCGTACATACCGCGAAGGGTCTCGAATTTCCTTACGTATTCGTATGCGCGATGAACGAAGGGCTGTTCCCGTCGATAAAGATTGAAAACAAGCAACAGATGGAAGAAGAAAGGCGCGTCGCCTACGTCGCTTTTACCCGCGCGAAAGATATGCTTTATCTGTCAGATTCGGACGGCTTCGACCTTCAGACGAGAGGCAGGCTTATGCCGTCGCGCTTTATCTTCAACATCGACGAAAACCTTATCGAAAAGAGCGGCGTGATGACGGACGAATATGTCGCGATGGCTAAGGAATACATACGCGCGAGCGAATACGCTTTAAGCCACCCTGCGCTGCCCGATTTTCGCCCGTACTTAGGCGGCGACCGGGTGCGCCACCCGGTTTTCGGCGACGGTACGGTGACGAGCAAGGCAAACGGCAGTTACGTCGTGAAATTCGACAACGGGAACATCCGCACGATATCTGAAAACGCGGGCGTGCTTAAACCGATAAAATAGTTATAATAAACACGGGCAGGAAAATTTTATTAAACAATAAGCATATTGAAAATAAAAAAAGAAAGGCGCGGCAGAGCGCCTTTTTCTTACTTTTGATTCGCTTTTACGACAGTCGCGATCTTCTTTTTTATTTACATTACGGCCGTTCTTTTGCCTTGCTTACCGTCTTAGCTTAAAACGGTCTCCTTTATTCCGAAAGAAGTTTTATAAGCCTTTCCGCAGCCACCTTAGTATCTTCCGGGCTGCCGAAAGTGGAAAAGCGGAAAAAGCCTTCGCCGCACTCGCCGAAACCTTCGCCCGGGGTGCCGACTATCTGCGCGTTTTCAAGAAGGTAATCGAAAAATTCCCAGCTGCTCATCCCGCGCGGACATTTCATCCAGATATACGGCGCGTTCTTTCCGCCGCAATACCATATGCCCAGTTTGTCGAGCGCGTCTGTAAGATATTTCGCGTTTTTCTTATATACCGCGATATTTTTCTTTATCTCACTCTGCCCTTCTTCCGTAAACACGGCAGCCGCGCCCTTTTGCAGAATATACGAAACGCCGTTGGTCTTAGTCGTACGGTTCCTGACCCACATCGCGTTGAGATTCATCCCCTCTCTTTCGAGTTCTTTGGGTATCACTGTATAGCCGCAGCGGGTGCCGGTAAAGCCCGCCGTCTTAGACAGAGAACATATCTCAATCGCGCAGGTCCTCGCGCCCTCAATCTCAAAAATGCTGTGAGGAAGATCTTCGTCCTCTATGAACGCCTCGTAAGCCGCGTCGAAAAGTATCACCGCACCGTTTTCGTTAGCGTAGTCGACCCACTTTTTAAGTTGCTCTTTACCGTACACCGCGCCGGTCGGGTTGTTGGGCGAACAGATATAAAGAAGGCTCGCCTTAATATTCTTGTCAGGCAGAGGTAAAAATCCGTTTTCTTCGCCGGACGGGAGATGAACTATATTTCTGCCCGCCATCACGTTGGCGTCAACGTAAGCGGGATATGCCGGCTCTGTTATCAGCGCGTCGTTCGATCTGTCGAAAAGGTCGAGAATGTCGCCCAGCTCGTCGCTGGCGCCGCTGGAAACGAACACTTCGTCGACGTCGAGTCTGACTCCCCTCTTCTCGTAATACCCGGCGACCGCCGTCTTGAAAAAATGTGCGCCGCATTCGGGCATATAGCCGTGGAAAGTCTCCTTTTTCGCCTGATCATCGACCGCTTCGTGAAGCGCCTTTATCACTTCGCCGCAAAGCGGCAGCGATACGTCGCCTATCCCGAGGCGATAAAGATAAGCCCCGTCGTGGCTTTCGACGTAAGCGCGCGTTTTTTGCGCTATTCTGTAAAACAGATAAGAGTCTTTGAGATTTTTATAATTATTATTGGGTTTCAGCATTGTATCTCTCCTTCGAAAACGGTGCGCGCGGGTCCCGTCATTATCGCCTTGCCTGCCTCGTATTTCACGTTCAGCACGCCGCCGTCGAGGCGTACCGCTACGTCCGCGCCCTCGTCGCAAAGACCGCGTTTTACCGCCGCCGCAACGCTTGCGCACGCGCCGGTGCCGCACGCCATCGTAATGCCGCTGCCTCTTTCCCATACGCGCATACGCAACCTGTTTTTACCTTCTGCGCTTACGAACTCGACGTTGACGCCGCCGGGGAAGCGCGTATTCTTCTCTATAGCGGGTCCGACGGTATCGACGGGCGCTTTGTCCGCGTCGTCGACGAATATCACCGCGTGAGGATTGCCTACGTCTGCCGGGTTAATGGTCATGCCGCAGACCTCTTCTTCATCTGAAACTTCTACCCGTCCCATATCTACGGATACGCTTTCAACCTTACCGTCTGCCACGGAAAGTCTGAGATGTTTTATGCCGGACAGCGTTTCGACCGCAAGCTCCGTCTTTTTGGTATACCCCTTGTCGTAGACATATTTGCCGACGCAACGGATGCCGTTGCCGCACATCTTCGCCTCGCTGCCGTCCGCGTTGAATATCCTCATTTTAAAATCGGCAACATTTGAAAGGCTTATCAGCACTAATCCGTCGCCGCCTATTCCGAAATGGCGGTCTGACAGCTTAACGCTGAGCGCTTCAGGGGCTTTGGGCGCGCCGTATACGTATATATAGTCGTTGCCCAGCCCCTCCATTTTGGTGAATTTCATATATTCTCCTTATTTGCCGTCTATCGTGGATACGCTTAAGGTTATCTCTTCGAGCACGTCGAGAAGTGCCCTTACCGTATCGAGCGCGGTGAGTACCGTGACGTTGTTCTCTATCGCGCACTGTCTTATCGCGGAGCCGTCCGATATCTTGTTTTCGTTGCTGACGTCGCGTGTGTTGATGACGTAAGTCACATAGCCCTGGCGTATCGAATCGAGTATATCGGTGGACCCATCGCTTATTTTCTTCATTACGCGCGTTTTTATCCCGTGGCTTTTAAGGAACTTCGCGGTGCCTTCCGTCGCCTCTATGTTGAAACCGAGGTTGTAGAACCTGCGTATCAGCGGGAGCGCCTCTTCCTTATCTCCGTCCGCTATCGTCGCGAGGACGGTGCCGTAATTCTGCACCTTTACGCCCGAAGCCTGCAAAGCCTTGTACAACGCGCGGGTAAGGCTCTTGTCATAGCCTATCGCTTCGCCGGTCGACTTCATTTCCGGCGACAGATAGGAGTCCATACCGCGCAGCTTTGAGAACGAAAACGCCGGCGCTTTCGCGTAGCAACGCTTCTTTTCTTCTGGATATATCACGTTTATTCCCTGATCTTTAAGGCTCTTTCCCAGAATGACCAGCGTCGCAATGTCAGCAAGATCGTAACCTGTCGCCTTGGAAAGGAAAGGCACGGTACGCGAAGAACGCGGGTTGACCTCGATTATAAACACGTTTTCTTCTTTGTCGACTATAAACTGGATATTAAAAAGCCCTATTATGCCGATACCGAGACCCAGTTTCTGCGTATAGTCGAGAATGACGTTCTTGACCTTCTGAGAGATCGAGAAAGACGGATAAACGCTTATCGAGTCGCCCGAGTGCACGCCTGTGCGCTCGACCAGCTCCATGATGCCCGGCACGAACACGTCCTTGCCGTCGCAGACCGCGTCTACTTCGACCTCCTTGCCCATGATGTATTTGTCTACCAGCACGGGTTTATCCTCGTCTATTTCGACCGCCGTTTTCAGGTAATGACGGAGTTGTTCTTCTCCGGCGACTATCCTCATCGCTCTGCCGCCGAGAACGAAGCTGGGACGCACGAGCACCGGATATCCTATCTCCTTCGCCGCCGCAATGCCGTCCTCTATCTTCGTGACAGCTCTTCCCTTGGGCTGAGGTATGTTGAGATCGACGAGCAGCTTTTCGAACGCGTCGCGGTTTTCCGCTTTTTCTATCGCGTCGCGGTCAGTGCCGATTATCTTAACGCCGCGCGCGCTGAGCGGCTCAGCGAGGTTGATCGCGGTCTGACCGCCGAGAGAAGCGATGACGCCTATCGGCTTTTCAAGGTCGATCACGTTCATTACGTCTTCTACGCACAGCGGCTCAAAATACAGCTTGTCCGACGTCGTGTAGTCGGTTGAGACCGTCTCCGGATTATTGTTGATTATTATCGCTTCAAAGCCCGCTTTCTTTATCGTCTTTACCGCGTGAACGGTGGAATAGTCGAATTCGACGCCCTGACCTATGCGTATGGGTCCGCTGCCCAGCACGACGACCTTTTTCTTATCAGATACGACGGATTCATTCTCCTGTTCGTAAGTCGAATAGAAATAAGGGATATAGCTTTCAAACTCCGACGCGCAGCTGTCAATCATCTTGTAAACGGGCTTTATGCCGTACTTTTCACGAACGGCTCTGACCTTTTCTTCCGTCGTTCCCGCATACTTCGCTACCGACTTGTCGGAAAAACCGAAACGCTTTGCCTCTAAGACCGCGTCTTTTGTCGCACCCGTCTTTTTCAGCGATTTTTCTATCTCTACGATATGCTTTATCTTATGCAGGAAGAAATCGTCTATCGCGGTCGCCGCGTTTATCTCCTCTTCGGCCGCGCCGAGGCGGAAAAGCCGGGCTATCGCGTATATCCTGTCGTCCGTGCCTATCTTTATATAGTCGATAAGCGCCTGTTTGTCCATATCGTCGAACTTTGCCATATAGACGTGGTTTACGCCCGTTTCGAGAGAACGCACCGCTTTTAACAGGCTTTCTTCAAAAGTCCTGCCCACGCTCATCACTTCGCCGGTCGCTTTCATCTGCGTGCCGAGCTTATTGTTCGCGTCCGCAAATTTATCGAACGGGAAGCGCGGCATTTTGGTCACAACATAGTCGAGTGAAGGTTCGAAAGAAGCGGGAGTATTCGCGAGCATTATCTCGTCAAGGTGCATTCCCACGCCTATCTTTGCCGAAACGCGTGCTATCGGGTAACCGCTCGCCTTTGAAGCGAGCGCGGAAGAACGCGAAACGCGGGGATTGACTTCAATAAGGTAATATCGGAAGGATTTGGGGTCCAGCGCGAACTGCACGTTGCAGCCGCCCTTTATTTCGAGCGCGCGGATAATTTTAAGCGCGCTGTCTCTCAGCATATGGTACTCCCTGTTGGTCAGCGTCTGCGACGGACATACGACTATACTGTCGCCGGTGTGTATGCCGACAGGGTCGAGGTTTTCCATGTTACAGATCGTGATCGCGGTGTCGTTGGCGTCGCGCATCACCTCGTATTCTATCTCTTTGAATCCCTTGATACTCTTTTCTACAAGTACCTGATGGACGGGAGAAAGCGCGAGCGCGTTTTTGATTATCTCCAAAAACTCCTCTTCGTTGTCCGCAAAGCCGCCGCCTGTACCGCCCAACGTGAACGCGGGTCTGAGAACGACGGGGTAGCCTATGCGCTCCACAGCTTTAAGACCTTCTTCGACCGTGTTCGCGATCTCAGAAGGAAGCACAGGCTCTCCGAGCGACTGACAAAGCTCTTTAAAAAGCTCTCTGTCTTCCGCCCTCTCTATGCTCTTGCTGTTGGTGCCGAGAAGCTCAACGCGACATTCTCTCAATACGCCCTTCTTTTCAAGCTGCATCGCGAGGTTGAGCCCCGTCTGTCCGCCGATGCCGGGGATTATCGCGTCAGGGCGCTCGTAGCGGATTATCTTAGCGATATATTCGAGGGTAAGCGGCTCCATATACACCTTGTCCGCGATCGACGTATCCGTCATTATCGTAGCCGGATTGGAGTTGCAAAGCACTACTTCGTAGCCCTCTTCTTTGAGCGCGAGACACGCCTGCGTGCCCGCATAGTCGAACTCCGCCGCCTGTCCTATAACGATAGGACCGGAGCCTATCACCAGAATTTTCTTTATATCTGTACGCTTAGGCATTGTGCTTTCCCTCCTCGATTATTTTAAGGAATTTATCGAACAGGTAGGAGCTGTCCTGCGGTCCCGGGCAGCTTTCGGGGTGGTACTGCACGCTGAACACGCCGTCCTCCTCGCATTCCAGTCCCTCGACCGTGTCGTCGAGAATGTTTACGTGAGTTATTTTGAGCGGAGTACCTTTAAGGCTTTCCTTGTCCACCGCGTAAGAGTGGTTTTGCGAGGTTATCTCTATCTTTCCGTCCGCAAGCCTTCTTACCGGGTGATTGCCTCCGCGGTGACCGAATTTGAGTTTGTACGTCTTAGCGCCGTACGAAAGCGCGATCAGCTGATGCCCCAGGCATATCCCGAATATCGGATATCTGCCGCGGAGCTGTTTTATAAGCTCTACCACGCAACCCACGTCCGTCGGGTCTCCGGGACCGTTGCTGAAGAAAACTCCGTCCGGAGCGAGCACGTCTATCTGATCCGCGGTCGTATTGTACGGAACGACGGTCACGTTGCAGCCGCGCTTTACCAGCGACCTTATTATATTGTGCTTTATCCCGCAGTCAACCGCGACGATGTCGTAATTGCCGCCCTTACACTTTGATTTCCACGGTTTTTTACAGCTGACTTTGCTTACCGCGTCTGTCGGCACGTCCGTTTTCGCGAGGATTTCGAGCGCCTTTTCCCCGGGCGTATCCGCCGCGGTTATCAATACCTTGCGGCTGCCGAAGTCGCGTATCGAACGGGTCAGCTTTCTGGTATCCACGCCCGAAATGCCCGTCACGCCGTATCTCTTCATCACGTCGCCCAGGCTCTCTTTCGCGCCAAAATTGGACGGGCGGTCATTGTACTCCCTCACGATAAGTCCGCCTATCGTCGGGGTCGTCGTCTCATAGTCCCAGTCCGTCATGCCGTAATTGCCTATCAGCGGATAAGTCATCACTACCGACTGGTAAGTATACGAAGGGTCGGATACTATTTCCTGGTATCCGACCATCGAAGTGTTGAAAACGATCTCAGTCACGCGCTCAGAATTGTCGCCGAAGCCGTATCCGTAATATTCGGAGCCGTCCTCCAATACAAGTTTTCTGTCAAACTCTCTCACTGTTTTCTTTCTCTCCTGTGCTTATTGTCGTGCGCCGCGCTGACGAAGCCAGCGAACAGCGGATGCGGTCTGTTGGGTCTGGATTTGAATTCCGGGTGGAACTGTACGCCGACGTAGAAAGGGTGATCCTTTATCTCAACGGTCTCCACCAGCCTGCCGTCGGGAGAAACGCCCGCCGTGACCAGTCCGCAGGAGATCAACGCCTCCCTGTAATCGTTGTTGAACTCGTAGCGGTGGCGATGCCTTTCAGATATCTCTTCCGACTTATAACATTCGTACAGTTTAGTGCCCTTTTCGACTTTGCAGGGATAGCTTCCAAGCCTTAAAGTGCCGCCCTTGTCTCTCTCATCGCTCTGACCGGGCATAAAGTCGATGACCTTATACTTGCAGTCCTTGTCAAACTCTCCCGAATCAGCGTTTTTAAGCAACGCGACGTTCCTTGCGTACTCTATGACGGCGATCTGCATTCCGAGGCATATGCCGAGGTAAGGCACCTTGTTTTCGCGCGCGTATTCCGCCGCGAGGATCATACCCTCAACGCCCCTTCCTCCGAAGCCGCCGGGCACTATTATTCCGTCCACGTTAGATAATACGCTTTTCACGTTGCTTTCGTCAAGCAACTCGCTGTCTATCCATTCGATATCTATAAAAGCGTTTATCGGATAACCTGCGTGGCGCAGCGCTTCCGTAACCGAAAGATACGCGTCGTGAAGCTTCACGTATTTACCGACAAGACCGATCTTTACGGTGTGTTTCCTTTCTTTAATGCTCTCGACCATCTTTTCCCAGTCGGCAAGGTCGGGCGCGGGCGCGTCTATGCCCAGCTCTCTGCAGACCACGCCCGAAAAATTCTGTCTTTCGAGCATAAGCGGCGCTTCGTACAGCACGGGTATAGTCATGTTTTCGATAACGCAGTCCGGCTTTACGTTGCAGAAAAGGGATATCTTTCTGAATATCTCTTCTTCGAGAGGCTCGTCGCACCTTAAAACGATCACGTCGGGATTTATGCCCATACCCTGCAGTTCCTTGACCGAATGCTGGGTCGGCTTTGATTTATGTTCGTCGCTTCCGCGAAGGAAGGGAACGAGCGTGACGTGTATGAACAGACTGTTTTCTCTGCCGACCTCAAGCGATATCTGCCTTACCGCTTCGATGAACGGCTGAGACTCTATGTCGCCTATCGTGCCGCCTATTTCGGTTATCACGACGTCCGCGTTTGTCTTTTTGCCCACGCGGTATACAAATTCTTTTATTTCGTTGGTTATATGCGGTATGACCTGCACGGTGGAGCCGAGGTACTCCCCCCTGCGCTCCTTATTCAGCACGTTCCAGTAGACCTTGCCGGTCGTAAGGTTGGAATACTTGTTGAGATCCTCGTCGATAAATCTCTCGTAGTGCCCCAGGTCGAGGTCGGTTTCCGCGCCGTCCTCCGTGACGAACACCTCGCCGTGCTGATACGGACTCATAGTCCCGGGATCGACGTTGATATACGGGTCGAGTTTCTGCGCCGCCACTTTGAGCCCTCTCGCCTTGAGAAGTCTGCCGAGAGACGCCGCCGTGATACCTTTGCCCAGACCCGACACAACGCCGCCGGTCACGAATACGTATTTTGTCATAATGTCTCCTTACCGCGAATTACTCCCATTCCACCGTCGCGGGCGGCTTTGAGGTGATATCGTAGACGACCCTGCCGATAGTCCTCACTTCGTTGGTTATTCTGCTGCTCGCCCTTTCGAGCACCTCGTAAGGCAGGCGCGTCCAATCTGCGGTCATGAAGTCGTCCGTTGTGACCGCTCTTAACGCGACCGTATATCCGTACGTCCTCGCGTCGCCCATAACGCCCACGCTTCTGGTGTCCGTCAGCACCGCGAAGTACTGATTTGTGTCGCGCTCGAGACCTGCGGCGACGACTTCTTCGCGGAAGATCGCGTCCACCTCTCTAAGCGTGTCCAGTTTTTCTTTGGTTATCTCTCCGATGACCCTTATCGCGAGACCGGGACCCGGGAACGGCTGTCTCCATACGAGGTCCGCGGGGATCCCCAGTTCTGTACCCACCGCGCGCACTTCGTCCTTGAACAGCTCTCGCAGCGGCTCTATTATTTCATCAAAGTCGATAACGCCGGGCAGACCGCCGACGTTGTGATGGCTCTTTATCGTCGAAGCGTCTCCCGCGCCGCTCTCAATGACGTCGGGGTAAATAGTGCCTTGAACGAGATAGTTGACCTTGCCGATCTTCTTCGCTTCGCGCTCGAATACGCGGATAAATTCCTCGCCTATTATCTTGCGTTTCTTTTCCGGCTCCGTGACTCCTTTGAGCTTTTCGAGGAACACGTCCTCTGCGTTCACCCTTATTATGTTCATATCGAATCGGTTTTTAAAGGTGCGCTCCACCATATCGCCTTCGTCCTTTCTCAGAAGACCGTGATCGACGAACACGCAGGTAAGGTCGGAGCCTACCGCCTTGTGCAGAAGCACCGCGGCGACCGAAGAATCCACGCCGCCCGAAAGCGCGCATAGTACCTTTTTGCCTTTTAGCTGCTTTGCGTACTTTTCGACCGCTTCTTTCGCAAAATCGGACATCTTCCAGTCTCCCGAGCATTTGCATATCGCGAAAAGGAAGTTGTGAAGCATCCTCTTGCCGTATACCGTATGCGTGACCTCTGGGTGGAACTGCACCGCAAAAACATTCTTGCCGTCGCTCATCGCCGCGCAGGGACAATGCTGCGTCGTCGCGGTCACGGCAAAGCCTTCGGGCACCCGCTTTATGTAGTCGGTATGGCTCATCCAGCATATACTCTTTTCTGGTACTCCTTCGAACAACGGGTCGTCTTTGACCGAAAGCTCAATCTTGCCGTATTCGCCCAGTGCGCCCGCGCTGCATATCTCGCCGCCCGTAAGCCATGCGGTAAGCTGCGCGCCGTAACATATCCCCAGTACGGGTATGCCCAGTTCAAGCACCTTTTTGTCGCAATGCGGCGACTTTTCGTCGTAAACGCTGTTGGGTCCGCCGGTAAAGATTATCCCTTTGTAACCCGCCGCGGCTATCTCTTCCGCGGTGATCTTGTTGTACGGTTTTATCTCGGCGTAGACGTTCTGCTCGCGCACTCTGCGCGCTATAAGCTGATTGTACTGCCCGCCGAAATCGAGCACCAGAATTTTTTCCATATATATGCCTCTCAAATATATTTTTTGCTTCTTTATTTTCCGCTGTCGCCGTAGTTGGAAAGAACCCTCGCGGACGGATCCGACACGTCGCAGCCCCTCCAGCTCTTGTTGGGCATCCAGAAATCTTTTATCATCTCAGCCTGCCCCGGGTAGTACTTCTCAAATATCTCGCGGTACAACAGCGATTCTTTGGTAAACGGGCGCGCGTGCGCATACCGCGCGCGCCTTTTTTCATATTCTTTATCCGAATAATACCCGTCCGCGTACTCTTTCAGGTAGTCGACCATCGAGTGCCCGACCGCGTCCGAAAAAGCCGCCTTTTCTCTCATCAGTATGTCGTAAGGGAGCCAGCCGCCCTGAAACGCCTTTCTCAAAAGGTACTTGCCCTTTCCGTATACGTTCATCTTTATCGCGGGGTCGAGGCTCATAACGTACTTTACGAAATCGAGATCGCCGAAAGGCACCCTCGCTTCGAGAGAGTTGACCGATATGCACCTGTCCGCGCGCAGCACGTCGTACATATAAAGTTCTCTTACCCTCTTTTCCGCTTCCTTTTGAAACTCGTCCGCGTTCGGCGCGAAATCGGTATACTTATAGCCGAAAAGCTCGTCCGATATCTCGCCCGTCAGGATGACTCTTATATCCGTCGTCTCGTGTATCGCCTTGCATACGAGGTACATTCCGATACTGGCGCGCACCGTCGTTATGTCGAAAGTGCCCAGGATCTTCACGACCGTATCGAGCGCCGCGAGGACTTTTTCCTTGTCTATTATGACCTCGGTATGCTCGCTGCCGATATAATCCGCGACTTCGCGGGCGTACCTTAAATCTATCGCGTCGCCGCTCATACCTATCGAAAAGGTCTTTATCGGTTTATCGCTCTTCTTAGCCGCAACCGCGCATACCAGCGAAGAATCCAGACCGCCGCTTAAAAGAAAGCCTACTTTCGCGTCAGCGACAAGGCGTTTTTCTATGCCCGCGACCAGCTTTTCGCGTATCTTCGCGCAAGCGGCGTCTATGCCGTCCCCGCTGACCTTTTCCACCGCCGCGATATCGGAGTACCTTACAAACTTGTCGCCGTCGTAGTAACAGCCGGGAGGGAAAGGCGTTATTTTATCCGTCAGCCCGACGAGGTTTATCGCCTCGCTCGCGAACATTATCGCGCCCGTTTCGTCATAGCCGTAAAACAGCGGTCTTATACCGATCGGATCACGCGCCGCGACAAACTTGCCGCGCTTTGAATCGTATATCACTAAAGCGTATTCCGCGTCGAGCATAGCGAACGTATCCGTTCCGTACTCCTTATAGAGAGGCAGGAGCACCTCGCAGTCCGAATCGCTTTTGAACGCGTACTTGCCTTCAAGCGCCTTTCTGAATTTGTCGAAGCCGTATATCTCGCCGTTGCATATCAGGTAGTCGCCGTCAAGGCTGAACGGCTGCATACCTTCGGGCGTAAGCCCCATTATGGCAAGACGGTGAAAGCCGATAAGCCCCGCGCCGGTATCTATGACCCGGCTGTCGTCCGGACCTCTCGACACGGTGCGCGAAAAGCCTTCGTCGAATTTTTCCCGCGGCGTGTCTATGCGGCAATATGCCATTATCGAACACATAAGACCCTCCCGTTATCTGACGCCGAACAGCAGTTCACCGTACGCAGGCACCGGCCAGTATTCCGCCGCGGTCTTAGTTTCAGCTTCGTCTACGACTGCCCTTAAAGCGCTCATTTTGGGGAGCACGCTGTCTCTTATGTATTCCGCTTCGGATATTATATCACAAAAATCCCTGACGTGAACGACGGCTTCTTTCAACTCGCCTGTCAAAGCCTGTCCCCTGTCTGTCAGATAGGACAAAGTTTTTACCAGCCCGTGTTCGTAATCGCAACTTATATCAGGCATAAAATTTTTCTTTGAAATTGCAGTTTCGCAAATTTTAGAAACGTATTTTTCGACCGCGGGAAGCAGCTGCTTCTCAGCCATGTCGACCATCGTTTCGGCCTCGATAAGCACCGCCTTGCAGTAGTTGTCCAGCATTATGTCGCACCTGGATTTAAGCTCCGTTTCGCTGTATACTCCCTGAGAGGTCAGCATATCCACGTTCTTCTTATCGAGAAGGTGCGGCATACAGTCGGGAGTCGTGCGGTAGTTGGAAAGCCCTCTCCTTTCCGCTTCCTTTATCCACGCTTCGTCGTAGCCGTTGCCGTTGAAGATTATCCGCTTGTGATCTTTTATCGTCTTCTTTATCATAAGGTGGAGAGCTGTATTGAAATCCTCCGTCCCTTCCAGCCTGTCGGCGTACTGTTTAAGCGATTCCGCGACCGCCGCGTTCAGCATTATGTTGGCGCACGCTATACTGTTGGACGAGCCCAGCATTCTGAATTCGAACTTATTGCCGGTGAATGCGAACGGCGACGTCCTGTTTCTGTCCGTCGTGTCCTTCTGAAAGAGAGGAAGCACGTCCACACCGAGTTTTAACTGAGTCTTTTTCCTGCCGCTGTAAGGCTTGTCGTTTTCGATGGCTTCCAGCACCGCGGTAAGTTCGTCGCCGAGGAACACCGAAAGCACCGCGGGCGGCGCTTCGTTAGCGCCCAGTCTGTGGTCGTTGCCCGCCGTAGCTACGGCTATCCTGAGCAGATCCTGATAATCGTCGACAGCTTTCAGCACCGCGCAAAGGAAAAGCAGGAACTGTGCGTTTTCGTACGGCGTTTCGCCGGGGGTAAGCAGGTTCACGCCCTTATCCGTCGCCATAGACCAGTTGTTGTGTTTGCCGCTGCCGTTCACGCCGGCAAACGGCTTTTCGTGCAACAGACACACTAAGCCGTGGCGCGAAGCGACCTTCTGCATTATCTCCATCGTCAGCTGGTTGTGGTCGGTCGCGATGTTGGTCGTCGTGTATATCGGCGCCAGCTCGTGCTGCGCGGGCGCGACCTCGTTGTGCTCAGTCTTCGCGAGTATACCCAGCTTCCACAGCTCCTCGTTGAGGTCAGCCATATACTCTTCGACCCTCGGCTTTATCACGCCGAAATAGTGGTCGTCGAGCTCCTGTCCCTTTGGAGCTTTCGCGCCGAAAAGGGTGCGGCCGGTATATATAAGGTCCTTTCTCTTGTCGTACATCTCTTTTTCTATAAGGAAATACTCCTGTTCAGGTCCGACAGAGGTACGCACGCATTTTACGTTCGTGTTGCCGAACAGCTTTAATATCCTCATCGCCTGTCTGTTGAGCGCTTCCATAGAACGCAGAAGAGGAGTCTTTTTGTCCAGCGCTTCGCCGCCGTACGAACAGAAAGCGGTCGGGATGCACAGCGTTTTTCCCTTTATGAACGCGTAAGAGGTCGGATCCCACGCGGTATATCCCCTCGCCTCAAAAGTCGCCCTGAGTCCTCCCGAAGGGAAACTGGACGCGTCCGGCTCGCCCTTTATCAGCTCTTTGCCCGAAAACTCCATTATCACCCTGCCGTCCGGCGCGGGAGTTATAAAGCCGTCGTGCTTTTCGGCGGTGATACCGGTAAGAGGCTGAAACCAGTGCGTATAATGCGTCGCGCCGTGGGCGACCGCCCAGTCCTTCATGGCATTCGCGACCGCGTTGGCTACCGAGATGTCAAGTTGAGACCCTCTGTCTATAGTCCTTTTAAGAGACCTGTACACGTCTGCAGACAACGTGGCTCTCATCACCCTGTCGTCAAAGACCATGCTGCCGAAATAGTCCGATACCGTTTGCATAATTTTATTCTCCTTTTTCAATATAAAAGGGCAACGGCGCCTATGCTTTTCAACATAGACGCCGTTGCCCGTTTGATTTATGTTTCGGATTATACACAACGCAAAAACGTTTGTCAACGGTTTTAAACAAATTCACAGAAAAAAATTTTTGTCCGTTATCGGCGGCATTTTTGACGATTTTGTCTTGACTATTCTTTTTTCGGCGTGCTATAATCTGTCAAACGGGCAAAGGCGTTCGTTTTTGAGGTTTCATACCTTAAAAACGCGCCTTTGCCTTTTTTATTGCAAAAAGAGAGGTTTTTATATGTTACTCAAAGAAGGTCAGGTAAGGATCCCGTCGGGTTGCGCGGTCTCTGCGGTCATTTCCCGAAGCGGCGAACTTATGAGCGGCGAAAAGATAGTCGCCAGCATGGTCCCTATGCACGAGCGCTCCAACGGACTGGGCGGCGGATTCGCGGGTTACGGCATATACCCCGACATGGCGGAATTTTATGCGTTTCATATGTTCTTTGACAATAAAGAAAGCAAAAAACAATGCGAAGCGTACTTAAAAGAAGGCTTTGAGATAGTTAAAGCTGAGCCTATGCCCGTCCGCAAGAAGCCCTCGATCACCGACGAGCCGATAATATTCAGATATTTTCTTTCCCCTCTCCGTTCACGGATAGCCGACGCACAGGTGGACGAACGCGAATTCGTCGCGCGCGCCTCCGTCCATATAAACGTATGCATCGACGGCGCTTACGTCGTGTCGGGCGGCAAGAATATGGGCGTGTTCAAAGCGGTCGGCTTCCCGGAGGACGTCGGCGAATTTTACCGCCTGGACGAATACTCCGCCTACTGCTGGACCGCTCACGGCAGATACCCGACCAACACCCCGGGCTGGTGGGGCGGCGCACACCCGTTCGGACTTCTCGACTACACCGTCGTCCACAACGGAGAGATATCCTCTTACGACGCAAACCGCAGGTATATCGAAGGTTACGGCTATAAATGCACGCTTCAGACGGACACAGAGGTCTTCACATATATCGCCGATTATCTTATAAGGAAAAAAGGGCTGACCCCGGAAGAAACCGCAAGCGTCATCGCCGCCCCGTTCTGGTCTACGATAGAGAGCAAGCCTCCGGAGGAAAGAAAACGGCTGACTTACCTCAGAAACGTGTTTTCGGGACTTCTCGTCACAGGACCGTTTTCGATAATACTCGGCTTTACCGGCGGACTTATGGCTCTCAACGACAGACTCAAACTGCGCTCAATGGTCGTCGCCGAAAAAGACGACAAGGTCTTTATAGCCAGCGAAGAAGCTGCCATCCGGGTGATGGAGCCGGAAGCGGTCGACGTGCGCGCGCCCGAAGGCGGCGAAGCGGTCGTGATAAGAGTTGAGGAGGGCAAATACTGATGCGGACAGATTATATATATCCCGCTTACGAAGTCATAAGAAATGACCGCAGGTGTAACAACTGCGGTCTATGCGTACGCGAATGCTCTTACGGTGTACACTACCGCGCGGAGGACGGCAGATACGTCCTTTCCGACGACTCAAAATGCGTGAACTGCCAGCGCTGCGTCGCGACCTGCCCCTCCCGCGCGATAAAGATAGTAAAAAGCAACTGCGAATTCAGGGAGAACGCGAACTGGTCGGGCGATTTAATAAAGGAGATAATGAAGCAGGCGGGAAGCGGCGGCGTGTTGCTGTCGTCCATGGGCAATCCCCGGTCTTACCCGGTATATTGGGATAAGCTTCTTATCAACGCGTCACAGGTCACAAACCCGCCGATAGACCCTTTGAGAGAACCCATGGAAACGCGCGTGTTTTTGGGCAAGAAACCTGCCGAAATAGCGCGAGACAAACACGGGCGCCTCATTTCCGATCTTCCGCCCCGTCTTACCTTAGAGCTTCCGATACTCTTTTCCGCAATGAGTTACGGCTCGATAAGCTACAACGCGCACGCCGCCTTAGCCGCCGCGGCAACAGACCTCGGCACATATTACAACACCGGCGAAGGAGGTCTTCACGAAAACTTTTACCGCTACGGCGCAAACACGATCGTGCAGGTCGCTTCCGGAAGATTCGGAGTTCACAAGGACTATCTGGAAGCGGGCGCGGCGATAGAGATAAAGATGGGTCAGGGCGCGAAACCCGGCATCGGCGGTCATCTGCCCGGCTCAAAGATAACAGGCGACGTGTCGCGCACCAGAATGATACCCGAAGGCAGCGACGCGATATCCCCCGCGCCGCACCACGATATATATTCTATCGAGGATCTGCGCCAGCTCGTGTTCTCGCTCAAAGAAGCGACGGGATACAAAAAACCGGTCATAGTCAAGATAGCCGCCGTGCACAACGTCGCCGCGATAGCCAGCGGCATCGCGAGAAGCGGCGCGGACGTCATCGCGATAGACGGTTTCAGAGGTGGCACCGGCGCTGCGCCGACGCGTATACGCGACAACGTGGGCATACCCGTTGAGCTCGCGCTCGCCGCGGTCGACACAAGGCTGCGCGACGAAGGGATAAGAAACGACGTCTCTATTATCGTCGGCGGAAGCATAAGAAATTCGACAGACGTCGTGAAGGCAGTCGCCCTCGGCGCGGACGCCTGCTATATCGCTACCGCCGCCCTTATCGCGATGGGCTGTCATATGTGCAGAAACTGTCAGAGCGGCAAATGCAACTGGGGTATTGCGACGCAGAACCCCGAACTCGTCAAGCGCCTCGATCCCGAAGAGGGACGCCGCCGTCTGGTCAATCTGCTCGCCGCGTGGAAACACGAGATAACAGAGATAATGGGCGGCATGGGCATCAATTCGATCGAAGCGCTCAGGGGCAACAGGCTGATGCTGCGCGGCATAGGACTTTCAGAAAGAGAGCTTTCCGTCCTCGGCGTGGCGCACGCGGGAGAATAAGAGTTCATTCCGTAGTCAAATCAAAGGAGGTATGATATAATGATCGTATTGAACGCGAGGGCGACGGACAACGCAGCTCTGAACGAAAAAATAAGAAATTCAAAAGAAGATTGCGAGGTATTCGGCTGCCTGGGCGAAAGATTCATCGGCGCCGGGCTTTCGGACAAGACGGTGACGATAAAGGGTATCCCCGGCAACGCGCTGGGCGCCTACCTCGACGGAGCGAAGATATATGTCGACGGCAATGCGCAGGACGCGGTCGGAGACACGATGAACGGCGGCGAAATAGTGATAAACGGAAATGTCGGAGACGCGCCCGGGTACGCCATGCGCGGCGGCAAAATATATATAAAAGGCAACGCTGGCTACCGCGCCGGCATCCATATGAAAGAATACGACGGCAAATTCCCCGTGATGATAGTCGGCGGCAGATGCGGCAGTTTTATGAGCGAATATCAGGCGGGCGGTCTCATAGTCGTCCTGGGGCTCAACCGGGACGGAAAACGCATAGTCGGCAACTTCCCTTGCGCCGGCATGCACGGAGGCAAAGTGCTTTTGAGAGGCAACGCGGAAGGCGTGAATTTTCCCGCGAAAGTCACCGCGAAAACCGCCGCACGCGAGGATATGCTCGCCGCCGAAAGCTATATTAAAGAGTTCTGCGCCGCGTTCGGCATCGACGAAAAAGAGGTGCTCGCCTCCCCGTTCACGGTCGTGACCCCGGACAGCGCGAACCCGTATAAACGCATGTATGTTGAAAACTAACACAAAGGTGATATCATGAAATACACGACAAGCGAAGTTTTGCAATACGTCAGAGAGGAAGACGTCAAATTCATCCGTCTGGCGTTCACCGACGTCTTCGGAAATCAGAAAAACATCTCTCTGATGCCGTCCGAACTCGACCGCGCGTTCAAATACGGCATAGCCATCGACGCGTCCGCGATAGCCGGCTTCGGCGACGTCGCGCACAGCGACCTTTTCCTGCATCCCGACCCGTCTACGCTTACGGTGCTTCCGTGGAGGCCGGAACACGGCAAAGTCGTCAGAATGTTCTGCTCCGTGCTCTGCCCGGACGGCTCTCCGTTCGTAGCCGACACCCGCGGAATACTGATCAAGGCGGTCGAATCGGCTAAGCAAAAGGGATACTCCTTCAACTTCGGCACAGAAATGGAATTTTACCTGTTCAGGCTGGACGAACACGGCTGCCCGACTAAGATACCTTACGACAACGCCGGGTATATGGACGTCGCGCCGCTTGACAGAGGCGAAAACGTGAGAAGAGAGATCTGCCTCACGTTGGAACAGATGGGCATTATGCCGGAAGGCTCTCACCACGAGGAAGGACCCGGACAGAACGAGATAGACTTCCGCTACTCGGACGCGCTGACCGCCGCCGACAACGCGGTGACATTCCGATCGGTAGTCCAGACCGTCGCGGCGAGAAACGGACTTTATGCGGACTTTTCGGCTAAACCTCTCGCGGACGCGCCGGGCAACGGCCTGCATATAAACGTATCCGTCGACGGCGCGAAGCACGAAGAAACGATACCTTTCGTGATCGCGGGACTTCTGGATAAAATCCGCGATATCACCGTATTCCTCAATCCGACGAAAGACTCCTACGCGCGCCTGGGCAACAACAAGGCGCCGCGCTATATCTCGTGGTCGGGCGAAAACCGCTCTCAACTTATAAGGATACCCGCCGCGGTCGGCGAATACAGGCGCGCGGAGCTGCGCTCCCCCGACTCTCAGTCCAATCCTTATCTCGCGTTCGCGCTGATGATATACGCGGGACTGCACGGCATTGAAAAAAGGCTGCCGCTGCCCGTGCCCGCGGATACGAATCTGTACACCGCGGACAAAACGACTCTTGAAAAATTCTCGACCCTTCCGGCAGATCTTGCCGAAGCGGTCAGGGCTGCTAAAACGAGCGGCTTCGTCTCTCAATGCCTGCCGGAAGAAGTGATAGCGGCGTATTGCAAGGACTGACGTGATCGGGTCGGAGGGAACAATGGACTTTAAAGAACGTGTTTACAGCGCGCTTATAATGTCTGACGGAGAGAAGTTTTTCGCTTCCCTTTCTCCTTTGCTCCCCGAAAGAACTTTTTCGCCCGTTGTCCGCGTGCCCGACGTCGCGACCGCAAAGCGCGCGATGCTTGAAAGAGAGTACGATATCGTACTGATAAACGCAGTCCGCGCGGACGACCGCGCCGCGAAACTGGCGATCGACGTTTGCACGGATAAAGCTTCCGTTGCCATTCTCTTCGTAAAACACGAATTGTATGCCGAGACATACGCGAAAGTATCAGACTTCGGAGCGCTGCTCCTTCCCGTCCCGTCTTCTCCGCAGATGGTCGTCCAGGCTCTAGACTGGGCGCGTGCGACCAGAGAACGCATGAGACGCTACGAAAAATCGCAGCAGACGGTAGAACAGAAGATGGAAGAGATACGCGCGGTCAACCGTGCGAAATGGCTGCTCATCGACGTGCTTAAAATGACCGAAGCGGACGCGCACAGATACATAGAAAAACAGGCGATGGACAGGTGCGTTTCAAAACTCGAAGTCGCAAAAGGGATAATAAACACTTATAAATGATCCCTTTTAAGGCTTTTCCGCGCCCGTTTAAGGGTTCTTTTTTACCGCCATATCCTCCGCCCCTCTTTTCCCTGCATATCCGTTTTGCTTAAAGTAATATATTCTGCCGCGCAGGCAATAATAAACTTACCCCGCAAGCGGGCAGGCTCTCTTTGCGCCCGCTCCTCTCAAAAAACCGTTACGTCGGCGGTTTATACCGCATACCAGCCCAGAATAATACGAACCAGCCCTGAGGCGCGCCTTTTATGCGTTTTTTAGCGATTCTCACTTGAAAATATTATAATATTATCTGCGTTCGCCCTGAGGGTGCATGCAGTTTTAAGCCGGCAAATTTTTGTCGATACAAGGCAAATGCCGCAGGTAATAGTGCACATATTATCAAGGCATTTAACGCAGTAGCTACGGAAATTTGCCGCTTTAAACCGGGTTCGTATTATTCTGGTCTGGTATAAGGCGATAAAGTTTTTTATAAAACCGCGGCTTTATTTCTGCGATCGTCTCGGCTGCTGTTTAAAAGACGTAAAAAACGGACGGCGCTGCCGTCCGCGTTTAAAACTTATATTTTACAAAATTACAAAAGCCGTTACAAACGTCACGAATATGCAAGCGTCTGTCAATCGACAAACATTTACGGCTTAGCCGCGCGGGATAAGTCCGTCTTGCAACCGGATATCGTTTTATCCCTTTATTTATAGTCCTCTTCAGATACCATATCCGCGCCGGGAGCCCATTTCGCAACGCTGGCGATACCCGCCTTGCAGGAAGCTTTGCTGGCATAGCCTTCTTCCGATATGCACAGAAGATTGCCGTTGTTCGCTTTAAGACGATAACGGAATTTGCCCTGCTTGTCCAGATAAATTTCGTATTTGGGATTGGTCAAAGTTTCATAGCCGCGCGCAAGAGTCTGATCTTCTATCTTGTCGACCGTGCAGAATTTGCGTACGGAATCTATGCCCGCCTTGCAGCTTTTAAGATCGGTATATACGCCTTCGCAGACCGCGATTGTCTCCTTGTTGGGAGCTTTAAGCCTGAAATTAAAATTGCCCTTTGCCGTCTTTGAATAGACGAAAGTTCCTTTGAGTTCGTATGCCATAAAATTTTTCTCCTTTATCTTGCCGACCTTAGCCGGAACATTGACGTCTGAGTATCTCCTCAATCCCGTCTACAACACTTAAATTATAACCGCATTTAACGCGCGTGTCAATACTCGCCTCAGGCAAACGCGTTGCCTTTGCGGTGATTTTTCTTAAATTTTACAATGACTGTCTTATCGTAAATCCCGCCGACGGAAATGCGCTCCGGGCGTCGGCATCAAAATCTTACGGCGGCTTGCAATATTAGAAACGCGCGCCTGCTACACGTATATCTTTTACGATGCTTTGCTTTTTCACTCTACGTTGCCGGAAAATTTTATCTCCTGACCTTGCAGATATCCTTCTATATGACCAACTGCCGGCAGATCGAAAGAATACTCCTTCGGTCTGTTGCCGGAGTTCCTCAGCATCAGAATATATTTGTCTCCCTTCACCGCGATATAGCCGTAAACCTCTCCCTTTTCCGGTCTGCCGCCGAAGAAACGCGAATTGCCCAGAACGTCCGCGTTCCGCTTCGCAAAAGAAAGTTCTTCCGCCGCTATCTTCCACTTTGCGTCCGTCATCATTTCGGGCGAAAAATACAGTTCCGCAAGTCCGCTTCCTCTCATCAGACAGCATTTGAGATAAAGTGAAAATTCTTCGTCCGTGTAGGTTATCGGCTTATTTGCCGCCGCGTCCCTGTTGCTTGCGTAATTTCTGGCGGCATAAGTTGGCTCATGATTGTAGATATGAGCGGCGGGGAACCGGTACTGCCTTTTCACAAACAGATCGCGGTATCTGCCGTCGCGGTAATTGAGACACCTTTGCATATCGCTGCCCTTGCCGACGAAGTCCATATCCGACGCGTTGTTCATCCATACGAAATCCGCGTATTTTAAAAACCACGGTGAAAGATGGGCGTAAGAGGTCACGTTCAGACATACGTTTTCGTTAACGCTTCTTATCTTTTCAAAGCCTTTTATCCAGCGTTTCCACAGCCCGGCGTAAAAGACCCTGATGTCTCTGCCGGCGGGCGCATGGCGATGAGCCGCGCTTTTGCAGGGTTTGTACGCAAAGCCGTCTATCTTGAAATAATCCACGTCGTATTTTTTGCAGAATTCCGCCATTCTGCCGCAGAGATCGTCTATATACTTTTCGTCCGCGGTACATATGTCGTACGAGCTTTTGTTCACGTTATATCCTATGTTCTCAAGCAGTTTCGCGTATACGTATGTCTGCCGCGTGTAGCCGCCGCGCGGACCGAACCATACGCCGAACGAGCTGCCCAGCTCTTTGACAAGCTTTTTTTCTTTATCGAATCCGCCGTCGAATTTCTTATTGAATTCCCAGAAAAGAGGCTTTTCGTATTCCGTCCAGCCGTCGTCGACGACATAGCAGTCCAGCGGGTCCATTCCCGCCTTTTTCGCTCCTTCGGCGATGAGCCTGAACGACTTTTCTATCCTTTCGTGCGTAATGTCCAGCTTATTGTCGTACCAGCTGTTGTACTGCACTCTGAACACGGGTCTTCTCGCTATCCCGTAAAGGTAGTCGAAAAAGCTTTCGCATACGCTGTCGCAGCCTTGTTTTTGCGCCGCGCCCGCGACAAAGCAGTCGGTTTTGAAAACGCGGCTCTTCTCCGCCCCGTACTTTTCGTTGAAGCACAAAAAGCCCGCGGTATTTTTCTTTATATAATTGTCGCCGACGGGCGTCTCCAACCCGAAAAACATGTCGCCGATATAGACCGGCTGTCCGAGTCGCGCTATCTTCGCGGGAATGAGCGTCTTACCTGCAAGCGGAGCCGACCAGCGATACGCGTCTTTCGGCACGACTATCCGATCAGCGCAAACCGCGTCCGGAGCTTCGCCTCCCGTTTTTACCGTTATCCTGACGCGAAGAACGCCGTCCTTTCCGCTTTCGTCGTACGACTCCGTGACCTCGATATCGCCGCAGACGTATTTCAGCGATGAGCCGTCTTTATCGACCGCGACCGTACAGTCTTTTGTGCCGACAGTTCTTTTTCTTCCGAAAATCGAAGATTTTGAAAAAATCAATTCAAAACCGTCTTTTACACGGTATTCCGCGCCGGTAAGTTTATTAATATAACTCGCCCCGGTAAATACTCCGTCTTTTAAATATATCTTTTTCGCTACTTTTTCGTTTTCCGCGACTACGGTCACGCCGCCGCCATTGCATATTGTCTCCAAAACCTTTCTCCGTGCTTTTTTCTTTATTGTAATACCTGTCGCGCAAAAAAGCCATAAGGTTTATACAACTTTTTTTATAAATTATCCACCCGGCGTGACCAGGTGCAATCTGAGACATCGGCTGCCGTCGCGTATCGTACTTTTACATATGTCGATTTTCTTGTTTATCAGACTGCCAAGGCGGCTGATTCATCGTCCGGTTTTACCCGAAAAACCGTTAAAATCAGGAATATGATATCTTATTTTCTGCCGCAATCTTTTGCGCTTAGCGGAGTTTATACCGAAGATCGCCGTTATTCGAATTTGTTAAAAAACTTTTCCGCGACCTCTTTGCCTCCAACCTCGGCAATTCTGCCGCCGCTGACGATCGCCGCCCTGTCGCAAAGCGCGTCCGCGCACCTTACGTCGTGGGTCACCGTTATCACGGTGTTTCCCGTCTTTTCGTGCAGCGCGTTGACAATCCCTGCAAGTCTTTTCAGGTTTTTATGATCCTGCCCTACAGTAGGCTCGTCGAGTATCAGCACGTCGGGAGCAGAAGCGCATACCGCCGCGATCGTCACGAGTCTTTTCTGCCCTTCCGACAGCGACTGCGGGTGCCTTTTAAGCAGCTTTTCAAGACCGAACAGTCTTGCTGTCTCAGCCGCAAATGCCTTATCTTTCGCGCCGAACGCTATCTCTTTTTCTACGGTCGGCATGAACAGCTGGTAGTTGGGGTCCTGATATACGACCCCGACGCGGGAGAACCACTTTTTGCCGCGCCGCCTTTTATCGAATTTTTTGTCTATAAACTGTTTTATATGTCCATGCGTCGGCTTTAAAAGCCCGGCGATAAGCCTTGTCAGAGTCGTCTTTCCGCAACCGTTTTCCCCCAGTATAAGCAGCCTTTCCCCTTTGAATACGTCAAGGTCTACACCGGACAGTATATCCCTTTCGCCGACTGAAAACCCGACGTTTTCCAGCGTGAAAAGTCTTTCCGACGTCGGTGTTAAAGCGCAGGTATCGGCTATTTTCTCCGCGCGCTCTTTGATATACGCGGCTTTATCCGGCACTCTCGTTACCCTGCCGTTGCCGACGTGCCACACCGCGTCAACGTACGGCGCGACCTTGTCCACGCGGTGTTCCGCTATCAGCACCGCGTACCCCGCAGCCGCAAGCCTTTTCAACGCGCCCAAAAGCAACTCGGCGCCCTCTCCGTCAAGATTCGCAAGCGGCTCGTCCAGCACGATTATCTTCTGATCCGTCGCCAGAGTGCAAGCGGTCATCAGCCTTTGCTTCTGCCCGCCCGAAAGCGTGCGCGTATCCCAATATGGCGAAAGGCTCATCATGGCGCATGCGCGCGACACGTTAGCGGAGATCTTCTCGCGGGACATTCCGAAATTTTCACAGCCGAAAGCTATCTCGTCCTCGACAGTATTCTGGATTATCTGCGCGTCCGCATTCTGCAGCACGACGCCGACCTTGCGGCATATCTCCGCCGTGGTCATACCTCCGATATCTTCGCCGTCAACATACGCCTTGCCCGAAATGTCGCCAAAAACGACGTGCGGGATAATACCGCATATCACGGACAAAAGCGTGCTCTTGCCGCAACCCGAGTCGCCGGACAGCAAAGCTATCTCCCCGTAGTCGAGCGAGAAGTCGACCTTATCGAGAGTGCGTTCAGTCTGCCCCGGATATCCGAAGCTCAGTTTTTTTATCCTTACAGCGTTCACAGTATCACCGCCAGAACCGAACCCGCGACGAGAAGGACGGCAAAGACCGCGTCCTTTATCCCGAACTTGACGTCGCGGTATACGGTATAGTTTTTATCGTCCGCGCTAAACCCGCGCGTTTCCACGCTGAGCGCAAGAGTATCCGAAATGTTTACGAGCCTGACCACGAGCGGCACTAAAAACGCCCTGTGGAATATCCTGGGGTCGAGAGGATTCCCCGCGCCGCGCGTTTTCATCGCCTCTCTTATCCTCTTTGTTTCCTTTCTTAAAAGAGGAAAAAATCCGAGCGCGATCATCATGCCGAGAGTTAGCATTCTGGGAGCGCGGAGCCCCGAAAGATTTCTTACGAGAAGCATCGGCTCAAGCGCGAGACCGGGTATGATCGCTACCGATATCGCGAGTATCCTGTTGGCAGCCGCGAACGTAGTTACCGAGTCTCTGCTCAGCGCGTACGTCACCCCGCAGAATATCCCGCTCATGACCAACGCGAACGGCAGCACCGCAAGGCAACTCTTCCAATACCCGAGAGCGAGAAAAAGCAGCCACACTCCCGCCGCGAAACAGGTCGAAGCAAGCGTCTTTGCAGTCACCAACCCGACGACCAGGATCAATACGGCGGAGATCACGCTCAGAAGCGGGTATACCGGATTTTTGACTTTGAGCGTTCCCATTACTTTTTCAACACCCCCGCTTTTTTAAGTTCTTTTGCTATTTTGAGTCCGATCAGCGTTCCGACAACCGCGACCGCACAGACCGCTGCCGCCATGCCGACAGCCGCCCAAGGCGCGTTTTCAGCGACCGCTGTCATTCCGACGTCGTTGATTATCTTATTGTAAACGTAGTTGAACGGCAGCGACAGCGGGTTGTAAAGCGCGACCGCAAAGAACACGGCTTTATCCGACTTATATCCCCTGAATATCAGCACTACGAGAATTTCGAGCAACAACCCTACGACTACGTTGTTGATAAACATTGCGGGCGACATAAACAGCTGTATCACGCCCGTAAACAGAGAGATAAGAAACATGCTGCCGACCTTCCTGACCTTTGAGAGCGCTATCGCCGGAAAGACCGAAAGCTGAAGTCCGGTAACCAGCTGCGCTATCCCGAACACGGTCGTAAGCAGCGGCACGACCAGCATCATCACCGAACATGTAAGAAGGGTTATCGCCGACATCACCGCGAGAAAAACGACGTCTTTTATCTTGTATTTTCTGAAGATCTTATCTTCGTCTTCTCTTTCGTCCTTGCCGCGCTTTCCGGCGAAAAAACACTCTTCATCTTCTTTGATCTCATCTGCTTCGCCTGGATTATTTTCAGAAATATTTTGCGTACCCGTGTTGGTTACAACTTGTTTTTTCTTTAAAACGTCTTCTTTTTCTTTTAAGTCTTTCAACTATCTTTCCTCCGATATTCTTCCGTTTTCTATTCTGTAAATTCTGTCGGCTATTGCCATAGTGGACTCTCTGTGAGAAACGAGGATTATCGCCTTGTCCTTCTTCTGTTCCGCAAGCGCTTTTAAGATAATTCCTTCGTTTATACTGTCCACGTTGCTCGTCGGCTCGTCAAGCAATATAAGTCCGCTGCCGCTTAAAAACGCTCTCGCAAGACCTATCCTCTGCTTTTCGCCCGCGCTTAAATTGTCTCCCAGCGCGCCGGCGCGTGTCTTATACCCTTCGGGAAGAGTCGCGATAAAATCGTGGACGGAAGCCATTTTACACGCTCTTTCCAATTCTTCCTGCCCCGCGTTTTCTTTTGCTATTTTGAGGTTGTCTTCTATCGTCTCGTCGAAAAGATAAGTGGACTGGCTTACCATCGTCACGTTGTCGGTGAGACTTGCCGAATTTATCCTTTCTATATCCGTTCCGTCATAAAGTATCTCTCCGCCGTCCTTGCCCCAGAAGCGCAGCAAAAGTTTTAAAAGCGTTGACTTGCCGCAGCCGCTCTCGCCGACTATGCCGACTATCTCGCCGCGCTTTGCGGTAAGACATATGTCCTTTAAGACCACTTTATCCTTTTCGTAACCGAAAGAGAGCTCCTTTACCTCAAGGTCTTCGAATACGAAATCCTTTCCGTCTTCAATGCTCTCGACGACGGGTTTTTCTTTAAGAAGTTTAAGCACTCTGTCCCCGCTCGCGAAAGTCTGAGTGAGATTCCCGGGAAGCGCGGATATAGCAATGACCGGTCCGAAACTTCCGAATATCGCGACGACGCCGATAACCGCCTTTCCGATCGTAAGCTGTCCTGCCGCCACAAGCGCGACCGCAACGCCCGCCGCGACCAGGGTCATAAACGATACGGTGAATTCAGTCGCCGCAGTCGCGTTCGCGATCTTGTATTTGAGTTCGCGCGTATATCCTGCCAGCGCATCCGACCTTTCGGAAACGCCGCGTTTTCTCTCCTCTCCCGCATTGTTCAGCACGATGTCCTTAATACCCTTTATGCTGTCGAGAAAATACGCGTTGAAAGCCGAAAAACACGCGCGGTACTTTACTCCCGCCTCTTTCATCGCCGACGACGAGATAAGCGGCGCGATCACTCCGACCGCGATATATCCGACAAACGCGATCAGAGACAGCCACGGACTCGATGCCAATCCGACGAAAACCATCACCGCCGCCGATACGGTCAGAGCAATGCAGACGGGTGACACGGTATGCGCGTAAAACACTTCGAGAGTCTCTATATCCGAGGTCAGCATCGCAATGATGCTTCCCTTTTGCTTACTTTCGAGTTTAGCCGGGCAAAGCCTTCTCAGCGCGGCAAATATCTTGTCCCTCAGCACCGCGAGAAGTCTGAACGCTATGTAGTGATTGCAATACTGTTCAACAAATCTCAGTCCGCCTCTCAACACTCCCACTCCGACCGCCATGCCGGCTATCGCCCCGTAAGACAACGCTATCTGTTCGCCGAGCGCCTTAGCGACGCCGACCGCGCCGAACACCGTGACGCCCATCGAGCATACGAAACCCAGGCTGCCGTTTATCACCGCGAACGCCATCACGTACGCAAGCGAGCCGAGAAGGACGATCAGACTCGCCATTATCCTGCCGCCGCTCATTCTGCTCTTCTGCTTTTTCATTACGCCCCTCCTTTCGCGAAACCGAGATATCCGTTTTCCAAAGACTTCTGCGTGTTGTAAAGCTCTGCGTATTCTCCGCATTTCACGCAAAGTTCCGCATGCGAGCCGCTCTCTCCGACCTTTCCGTCTTTCAGAAAATATATCTTATCCGCCAGTGCGACGTTTTCAAGCCTGTGCGAGATCATGACGACCGCCGCCCTTTCAGACAGCTCGCGTATATTGTCGATTATCACCGCTTCGCTTTCTACGTCGATATTCGAGGTCGCCTCGTCGAAAACGTATATATCCTTGTCCGCGACCAGATTGACCGCGAGCGCAAGCCTCTGTTTCTGCCCGCCGGATATATTGCCGGCGTCTTCGGTTATCACCTTGTCGGGTCCGCCGTTTTCTCTTACAAAGTCGTCGAGGTCGACCTTTTTCAGCGCCGCGTATATCTCTTCGTCGCAGACGTCTCTTTTCGCCAGCCGGAAATTTTCTCTTACGCTTTCGTTGAAGATATAAGTGTTGTAGCCGACCACCGCGAGGCGGGAATAATAGCTCTCCCTCGAAAACTCCTCAAAGGTCTTGCCTCCTACCAGCACCTTGCCCGCCGACGGTCTCAGCGCGCCGGTTATCAGTCCGACCGCTGTCGACTTCCCGCTGCCGCTCTTGCCGACTATCGCGGTCATGCCCTTTCCGAAAGTCATGTTTACGTCTTTGAGCACGTCGCGCTTGCCGTCGTAAGAGAAAGTCACGCCTTTGAGCTCTATATCTCCATCTCCCGCCTCGCCGTCACCCCATACCGGCGGCTCTGCGTCGAGAAGCGACTTTATCTTCTTGCCCGCGCTTGCGCCGTTCATTGCAACGTGGAAAGCGCTGCCGAGCGCCCGCAGAGGCAGAAAAAATTCAGCTGCGACGAGTATAAGGAACAACGCTTCGGTCGGCGACAGATATCCGCCGGATACGCCCGTCAACGCCAGCGCTACGCCCGCGCCGGCGCCGCCGAACGCGACGAGGTCCATTATCGTCGTACTGGCAAGCTGCATTACCAGCACTTTCATCGTTATTTTGCGGAACTCTTCCGCCTTAGCGTTCATCTTCTCGTGATAGCGCGCGTCCGCTTTGAATATCTTGAGTTCTTTCAGCCCCTGCACTCCGTCCAGAAAACCGTCGCCCATCGCGGTATACTTGCCCCAGTATTTCGCGAATATCTTCTTTGCGTACTTGCTTACCGCGATTATCGAAAGTGGTATAAGAGGCACGCAGGCGAGAAGAACGAGCGACGTGCGCCAGTCGACGGACACACATATCGCGAACAGCACGAACGGCGCGATCACCGAATAGAAAAACTGCGGCAGATAAGACGAATAGTACAGATCCAGCTGCTCTATCCCTTCCATACTGACCTGCGTAAGTCCCGCCATGCTCATCTCTTCTGTCGTGCGAACGCCCAGAGCGACTATCTTGTCGTACGTCTTTTCCCTGAGCTCTTTCCTGATTTTCGCACCGAGGCGCGCCTTTATCCTGTTCACGGCGATCCCCGCGGGCGCCCTCAAAACAACGCAGGCGATTGCGACTGCCGCGGGAAGCAGGTATTCTCTGCCCTCCGCTCCGGCAGCCGCCAGCGCGATGACGCTGCATATGCAGGCTGTCACCGCTATATTGAGCAGCATAGCGGCGACGGATAACGCCACCGTCGCCGCCACGTATCTGCCGCTACCTTTTGCCAATAAAAACAGATCCTTATCCAGCATTTTTCCTTCTTCCCCGTCAGCCGACGAGTTTAGCGTTGTTTACGTCTGCGGTTATCGAGAACGAGACGGTCTTATTCATAATCTTTACTTCACATTCAAGCGATATCCTTCCGCTCAGTTCCTCTTTGCCGATATCGAAAGAAAAGCTCTGATATCCGTTTGCACCGTCTTCCTTTCCCGCGACCGTGCCCGACTCTCTTACCAGCCTGACGCCGCCTAACATGCCGTCATTGCAGTAAAAAGTCAGAATATACGCGCTCCCGGTCTTTTCCACGGTAACGTAATCGGCGCAGTTTGCCGATATCATCGTCTTTCCCATAGAAGACGTGTCGCCTATTTCGTAAGGTAATCTGAACGTTCCCGTCTCTTCGGAATCAATATCGTAAATCTCGCCGAACGTTCTGCCGTATTCGTCAGTTCCGTCGTATACCGGCTCTTTGTCCTTATCCTTGCACGCCGCAAACGCGAGCAGCGAGATGATCGCCGATACGACGACGATCATGACAGTAGAGATTTTTTTCATTTCGCTTTATCCTCCCCTGATTTATTGAGCTTTTCGGCTCCGGCTTTTTTCTTAGCCTGTTTTTTCTCGTCTCGTTTTCGCTTCACGGTCTGCACTACGTGGGATATCGCGAGGCGCGGATCGTAAAATATCATTCTGGGACCCGCGTAGCGCATGACTTTCTTTATCCTTTCCCTCATTTCCGGCTTGTAACAATGTATCCTGCAATTCGAGCAGAACGGCTTATTGTCGCCGAAAGGACATTTAGAGCGTCTGAACTTAACGTATTCCCACAGCTCTTCGCAATCCTTGCAAAGCTTTCCCTTTTCGGTCTTATGCCTGCCTCGGCAGTAAAGTTCTATCATAAACCTGACGGTGGAAAGATCGTTTCTTTGCATATTCTCTCCTTTTTAGTTAGCAACCGCTAACCATATAGCGTTAAATAACGGCTCTGCAGCCGTGATCCCGTCGCGCCGAATTGCCGCGACCTGCCGTATTATATGCCGTATTAACAAGAATTATTATTTTTTTTCGCTCAACTAAGCATATCATATGTAAAGCGTGACGTATATGTGTTAGCAATGGCTAACATTACGCCTTGTTTAAATTTTAATAAAAAACGCCTGTCGTTTTTTAACGATATCCGTGCTTTTTATCGGAATAAACGCATTTAAGGTCGCCGACGCGAACGGAGCGGGCAACCCGCGCACGGTCATATGGCGCGTGCGGGAAGCGCTAAGAAACTTTAATAAATATGGAGGTGATAGTTTTTTTCTTCCGGTCATATTGCGTATGACTTTAAGTAAAATGAGGTACGGAGCGGTAAACGCTCCGCACTTTTTTATATGCTGCGCGCGTTTTACTCTTAACTCCCGGACTTTCTCTTTACCGCTCGTTTGTAACCGCGGCGAAACAAATATCCGACCGGCGACAAAAACGCGGCGGATAATATCTTATCCGCCGCGCGTATTTCAACGTCTTTTGTCTTGTCTTATTCCGGACAATAAGGAATAAAAAAGAAGCCTCGCGGCTTCCTCTCTTTTTTTTGTTACTTCTTATTCGCTTCGATGTATTTGACCACATCGCCGACGGTCGAAAATTCACGGACCGCGTCTTCGTCTATTTCAACGCCGAATTCATCCTCAGCCGCCATGACCAGTTCTACCATATCGAGCGAATCAGCCTGCAGATCCTCTTTGAGTTTCGTATCGACGGTGATATCGCCTTCGGATATGCTCATCTTGCCTGCAATAATTTGTTTTACCTTTTCGAGTACCATTGATTTTACCTCCGTATATTGCTTGAAATGCGACCGCACGTAATACCGTCTTTATTTCTCACTTGTTTAGTATACCGCTTTTCACGGATATTTGCAACAGATTTTTCCTACGCGTAACCGTTACGCTACTAAAACGCGGCAAATGTCGGAATTCGTATAAGTTGCAGAGGCAAAATCCGTTTTCCGCCGCGGCGTATAACACGACAGCCGCGCGTATCTTCCGCTTTGTTCCCGTCTGTTATTCGAGTCCGGTATTACACGCATACGACGAAAACGCTGTCGTCGCCGCCGGCGACCGCTATGACGTAGCCTTTCAGAAAAGAATGAAAGCTCACTCCGTCCGTATAGTCGCCGCCCGCGCGAACTTCGGAAAGCTTTATCCCCTCTCCGCTAAGCTTGCATTTCGCCTCGTACGCAGTCCAGTTAAAAACGTCTTTCATCTGCACGGGTACCTTTCTGTCCGCCTTTTCGACGTCGATCCCGACCGGTTTATCGGAAAGAGCGAGCATGACGACGCCGTCAGTATGCGAGATTGAGACAAAGTAATTTTCGCAATAAGGCGCGCCGCTCTCATTCTTTTTAATATTTCCTATAATAGGCTTCCCGGTAAGCCCCAGCGCGACGTCCGCTCTTTTAACGAGCTCTTCAGAGCTTTCGCAAACGGTCGACAGGAATATCAGCATATCTCGTTGTTTCTGCCGTACAGACAGTTTATGTAGTGAAAATAGCCTTTATCCACTCTGCTCATGGCGTCGCGGGTCGCTCTGAACGTCCAGTTGCCGTCCGCAACGCCCGGAGTATTCATCCTGCAATCTCCTCCATAGCCGCAAAGGTCCTGGAAAGGTACGACAGCCAGTCTGCAACAGCTTGAGATCAGTCTTCTTATAAATATCTTCGTTGCCTTGCAGTCATAACCGCCGCCGCCGAAGTCCCTGCGGTCGCACTCTATATACCTCAGCATATAGTCGAGTATATTTTCTTTGAGTCCGTACATCCATCCCAGAGTCGTGTTGTTGTCGTGCGTCGCGGTGTACCCCACGCAGTTGCGGCTGAAATTGTGCGGCAGATGTATGCTGTCGCCGTCCTCGAAGCCGAACTGCATGACGCGCATGCACGGCAGCCCGAGTTTTGAAAGAAGGTCGTTGACCTTTTCATCGATTATACCGAGATCCTCTGCGATAAAACCGTCCTTGTCGTGCTTTTTGAACACCTTTTTGAACAGCTCTTCGCCTACGCCTTCGCACCACTCGCCGTTCTTTGCGGTAGTCTCGCCGTAGTCGACCGCCCAGTATTCCGAAAACGCTCTGAAATGGTCTAACCTGAGCACGTCGTAAAGCTCCGCCATACGGTCAAAGCGCTTCATCCACCACGAAAAACCGTCCTTTCTCATATGATCGTAATCGTAAAGAGGATTGCCCCACAGCTGCCCTTCTTCACTGAAATAATCGGGCGGAACTCCCGCGACCTTCTTTGGCATGAGGTCTTCGTCCAGAAGGAACGCCGAAGGCTCGCCCCATACGTCCGCGCTGTCCATGCTGACATACATCGGCATATCTCCGATAAACTTCATTCCCTTATCGTTGACCCGTCTTTTCGCGTCCTTCCACTGTTCGTCAAACAGATACTGTTCAAAAACGTAATAATAGTACGCCTCAGTATTGTCCGCGATACAGCCGCGTTTCGCGCCGTCGTCCATACGCCTGTGACATTCCTGCCAATTCCACCACGGAGCCCCTTCGTAGCTTCTTTTCAACGTCATGAAAAGCGCGTATTCTCTGACCCACGGCGCGCTCGTTTCAAACGCGCGCAATTTGTCGGCAAGCTTGCCTTTAACGCTGTCGTACGCCTTTTTCAGCATCGCGCGCTTTGTGTTTATCACCTTTCCGTAGTCGACCGCATAAGGGTTGCTCTCCTCGCACGCGCGCCTGTCGTCTTCAGATATATACCCCTGTCTCGCAAGTGTTTCGGGGTCGATATACAGATAGTTTCCCGCAAACGCGCTGACGCCCGAATACGGAGAATTACCCAGTCCTATCGTCGTGACCGGAAGTATCTGCCAGTAATGGAAACCGCACGAAAGCGCAAATTCGCAAAAGTCGTCGACTTCTTTGCCCAGACCGCCTATTCCGTAAGCGGACGGCAGAGAGGAAACGTTGAGTAAAACACCGCTCGATCTTTTTAACATATTTTAAATTCCTCTTAGATTTTTAGCGACAAGTATCGACTTATCAGCCTTTTACAACTGTTTTTATTATACCATAACGTTAACGGTCTATCAATACCGAACTTAAAAAATACCCCCCCTATTTAAAAAAATAAGGGGTAATATTCAACTCAGTTGTTCTTGTCTTGCCGCAAGGCACCTTTCAAAAAAGGCGTTTACCGCGTCCATAAACTCGTCGTCTATCGCGAATACCGACTCTTTATCGCTGAATTCGTACCTGATATCCACGTTATACTGAAATGTATTGTATTGCGCCGTCTTGACGATATTGGTCTTTTTCCCGACAACGCTTTGGGCGATCTTTTTTTCTTCTTCCTTCGGGCGGCTCAGCGTATGTCCTCTGTCTTCAAACAGCATAAACTCCGCTTTCGGATTGGTTATCTCGTCCCTATGCGCGATTACGGAGCACGAATACGGCACGGTCGGGTCGTCCTTGCTGTGTGATATAAGCACGGGACCCTTGAATTTGTTTATACCCGAAACGCCCGTTCCGCCCGCGTATTTACCGAACTTGACTTTTTCCACGAGCGTATTCCAGGGCTTATACAGTATCGCCAGCCTGCCCACGTATCTCTGCGCGTGAAAATACATAGTATCCCAGGTGTTGTTGAATCCGCTTAAAGTAGCTACGCCCGCCAGGTCGTCGTGCCCGTAATTGAGCACGTTGGCGCTGGCGTAACCCGACCAGCTGTGCCCGTATATAAGCACGGGCATATCTTTGAAACGCGACTGAGATCTTATAAATTCAAGCGCGTTGTGCAGGTCTATTTTCGACTGATTGAGTCCGTAGATATTCTTGCCTTCACTCGTACAGGTGCCCGTCATATCGAAGGTAAAGACATCGTAGCCCTTGCGTACGAAATACTGCGTGCGGTTGAGATATCCGTCCATATTGCAGCCGATTCCGTGGCATACGAGCACGAGGGCCTTGCCCTTCTTCCCTTCCTTATTCGTATAGAGATATGCGCCCAGCTTGTTTTTACCTGAATAAAAGTCCATGCGCTGGCGATCCATCATGTCCTTATAGTCGTCGTACGTAACGGTATTGCACATCGGAGTCACGCGGGTGCCGAAAACCGAATTATAAATGATTATCGCGGCTATGTAAGGAATGACGATCGTCCAGCCCAACAAAAAGAAGATCGTAAAAAATCCGATCCTCATCAAAACCGGGATCATTCCCTTTTTTCTTCTTTTTTTAACTAATTTATTATCGTCCATCTTCACCTCATATATAAATTATACCACGTTTGTTTAGTTGTTGCAATATACATTCAAATATTACGGCTGAAAACGTATTTTTATTTATACTTTCAGAGTTTTCCTTCTTGACGACGCCGCAACCATTTTTCAGAAAATATCCGCGTCAACCGCTCAACCTTTTTATTTCTGCTTTTTCATCCTTTTTTAAAACACACCCGGATTTTATTTTGTCCGTAAAATTCGTTTGACTTTCTTCTTTGCTCGCCCTATACTTCTTTTAAGAGTTGCATTAACCTTGATTTATCAAGGCATTAAGCCGAAAGGGCGATATTGCAACTCTTATTTATTGCCTTGCTTATTCTCCGTGCTCATTCCGACACATTTTTTTCAGAACACCGCGCGTTTACGGGCACGTTTTTTCTAGATAACAAATTGCCGCACAACAACACAAAAAAATACGCCTTACGCAAAAGCGTAAAGCGTTATTTTTTTGTGTCCGAAAAGATATTACTTCTTTTCCGCCTTCTTAGCGGGAGTCTCTTTGACGAGTTCGACAATCGCAATTTCTGCGCCGTCGCCGCGTCTGGTTCCCAGCTTAATCACTCTGCTGTAACCGCCCTTCTGACCGCAGTCGTTGGCGCGTTTAGCATAGAAAGGCGCGTACTCTCTGAACAGCTTTTCGATGAGAGGATGCTTTACGGCAGCAAGACGCTTATTATAATCGCCCTTGCTTTCCTTTTCCTCTTTGAGAGGCTTCATCTCTCTGAGTTTAGCCATCATGGTACGTCTTGCAGCGAGCTTTCTTACGCCGTCGACGGTAACTTCTACATTGACGGTCTCGCCCTTAGCGTTTACCTTTTCTTTATTGACAGTCGCGACGTCCTCATAGGTGTTGATCGCGAGCGTGATCATCTTTTCAGCGTATTTCTGAACCTCTTTAGCTCTGCCGACGGTCGTTTCGAGGCGTCCGTACCAGAGAAGCTCAGAAGCCTGACTGCGAATCATAGCCATTCTTTGTTCGCTTGTTCTTCCCAATTTTCTCATTGATCTATATCTCCTTATTCGTCCTTACTACGCAGGTCAAATCCAAGCTCTCTGATCTTCTTTATGACTTCGTCGAGAGACTTCTTGCCGAGGTTTCTGACCTTGAGCATTTCGTCTTCCGTCTTCTTCGTAAGATCCTGAACGGTGTGGATGCCCGCTCTCTTCAAGCAGTTGTAGGAACGTACGGACAAGTCCAGATCCTCGATGCTTGTTTCAAGTTTCTTGTGAGTTTTCTCGTCGTCCTGCGAGATAAGGATCTCTCTTCCCTTCATCGTGTCGACGAGATTTACGAACAAGTTGACGTGGTCTTCCATTATCTTCGCGGAAAGGCTGATGACCTCTCTCGGAGAGAAAGTACCGTTGGTGGTGACGTTTATCGTCAGCTTGTCGTAGTTGATGTTCTGTCCCAGACGAGTGCTTTCGACTGCGTAACTCGCGCTCTCCACAGGGGTGAAGATGGAGTCGACGGGGATATATCCGAGGGGCTGGGTCTCGTCCTTGTTTTCGTTTGCGGAAACGTAACCTCTGCCTACGCCGATAGTGATCTCCATTTTAAGATCAGCGCCTTCGTCCAGTGAGCAGATATACATGTCGGGGTTGAGAATTTCTATCTCCGAGCCGTGCTGTATGTCGCCTGCGGTGACGATGCCTGCGGTGTTCTTTTCAATGGTAACGACCTGTCTGAAATCCTTGTCTTCGGTATGAGCTTTGACAGCGAGTCCCTTTATGTTGAGGATTATCTCCGTGACATCCTCTTTAACGCCGGGAATAGAGCTGAATTCGTGCCTTACACCCTCGATCTTGATACCGACGGGCGCTGCGCCGGGGAGCGCGCTGAGAAGGATTCTTCTCAGGCAGTTGCCCAAAGTGGTACCGAATCCGCGTTCGAGCGGCTCGACGATAAACTGCATTTCTCTGCCTTCGTTTGTCTCTACGCACTCGATTCTCGGTTTCTGAATTTCTATCATATATACCTCCTGCTATGCGCCGTCGATTATTTGGAATACAACTCGACGATAAGATGTACTTTGCCGGTGAGGGTTGCGTTGTCGAATTCAAGCCACTTCGGAAGACCGATGGAATTAGCCGCTTTGAGCTCTTCGAAAATCTTTTTGTCTTTCTTGTTTTCCTTTACCGCGATCACGTCGCCCTTCTTTACGAGGAAGGAAGGAATGTTGACGCATTCGCCGTTGACGGTGATGAGACCGTGGTTGACGATCTGTCTTGCCTGAGCTCTGCTGGAAGCGAGGCTGAGGCGGAATACTACGTTGTCGAGTCTTCTTTCGAGAAGGATGAGCATGTTGTCACCGGTGATGCCTCTCATGGTCTCTGCCTTATCGAAGTAACCCTTGAACTGCTTTTCGCAAAGTCCGTATATTCTCTTGGTCTTCTGCTTCTCTCTGAGCTGTACCGAATAGCCGGAAGCCTTCTTTCTCGCGGTGCCGTGCTGACCGGGAGCGGTGGGACGCTTAGCAAGCGGGCACTTTTCCGAAACGCACTTAGCGCCTTTGAGGAACAACTTTACGCCCTCGCGTCTGCACTGACGACAATCGGGTCCTGTATATTTAGCCATGTTATGTGTACCTCCTGATTACAGCCTTCTGCGCTTGGGCGGACGGCAACCGTTGTGAGGAATGGGAGAAACGTCTTTTATCATCGTAACTTCCAGACCTGCTACCTGGAGCGCTCTGATAGCGGATTCTCTGCCCGTACCCGGACCTTTTACGTAGACTTCTACGCTTCTGAGACCGCTCTCGTAAGCGACTTTTGCGGCGTCCTCGCTGACCATCTGCGCCGCAAAAGCGGTGGACTTCTTGGAGCCTCTCAAATTGAGTTTACCACTGCTGGACCAGGAAATAGCGTTTCCCTGAAGGTCCGTAATGGTGACGATCGTGTTGTTGAAGGAAGCATGAATATGTGCTGCGCCCTTTTCGACACGACGCTTGTTGACGGCGCGCTTCTTAGTAGCGGCCTTTTTAACAACTGCCATTTTTCTTTACCTCCTTACTTCTTCTTGCTGCGGCTGACCGTCTTCTTCGGTCCTTTGCGGGTACGTGCGTTCTGCTTTGTATTCTGACCTCTTACGGGCAGACCCTTGCGGTGACGGATACCTCTGTAGCAACCGATTTCAGTAAGTCTTTTGATGTTGAGTTTAACTTCACGCTTCAACTCGCCCTCAACGGTCAGGTTGTGGTCGATGTATTCACGTATTTTGCTAACTTCGTCTTCGGTCAGGTCCTTGACCCTGGTGTCGGGATTGATACCCGTAGCTTTAAGCACCTGGTTGGACGTAACTCTGCCTATACCGTAGATATAGGTGAGACCGATTTCCACTCTTTTTTCGCGCGGTAAGTCCACGCCGGCAATACGAGCCATTAAACTACCTCCAAAGTGTATGTTTGTATATTAGACGATTTGACACATAATTTTGCTATGGTATTATATCATACCAAATATTGATATGGCAAATAAAATTTACCACTTTTTAAGACAAAGACGCGCGCAGAAAGAATTTTTCCTTCCCACGCAGCTTCTTTTTCTCTTTTATTCACGGTTATTAGCCCTGTCTCTGCTTATGCTTCTTGTATTTGGAGCAGATGATCATGACTTTGCCGTCTCTCTTAATTACTCTGCATTTATCGCACATAGGCTTTACAGAAGGTCTGACTTTCATTTTTTTATCCTCCGATCACTTAGTTCTTGTTGCGCCATACGATGCGACCCTTGGTCAGATCGTAAGGACTTAGTTCGACTTTTACGGTGTCGCCTTCGAGAATCTTTATATAATTCTTTCTGAGCTTGCCGGACAGGTATGCGACAATCTCGTGATTGTTCGTCAACCTGACTCTGAAATTTGTGTTGGGCAGTACTTCTATCACTACGCCTTCGGCTTCGATGCAATCTTCCTTCGACATTGTTACCTCCTCTCCGTCTGAATATATTTTTTCAACGCCGCGTTTACCGCTTTGTCTGTAATGTTTCCTTTTTCGAGCGCTTCTTTAAGGTCTTGTCTTTCGTCGACCTTGCTGAGATGCTTGAACCTCTTGACTTTGGGATTATCCAGCTTTCTCAGTCTGCCGTCGACCGCGAGACAGAAATCTTCGCCCACGATCTTGACGACGAGATAATATCTTCCCGCGTCGTGTCCCGCTCTCGATACGGTTACGTCGCCCGCTTGTAAGTTCTTGTCTTTCATATCACAGCGACAGGATCTCCACTCCGTCCTCGGTTATCGCGACCGTGTTTTCGTAATGCGCCGACGGTTTTCCGTCTGCGGTGACGACCGTCCAGCCGTCGTCCAGCATCAATACGTCGTACGTACCCGCGTTGACCATCGGCTCTATCGCGATCGTCATATTCGCTTTGAGCCTTAAGCCGTGCCCCGGTCTCCCGTAATTGGGAACTTCGGGATCCTCGTGCATATCCGTTCCGATACCGTGTCCGACCAGCGCTCTTACAACCGAAAAGCCGTTTTCTTCGACGTACGACTGTATCGCGTGCCCCAGGTCTCCCAGCCTCACTCCTTCTCTCAGAATCTTCACTCCTTCGAAAAAGCTTTGTCTGGTGACGTCGATGAGCTTTTGTTTTTCGTCCGATATCTTTCCGACCGCGAAAGTCCTCGCCGCGTCGCCGTTGTATCCTTTAAATATCGATCCGATATCCACGCTGACGATCTGTCCCTCTTCGATATATCTCTTTGCGGACGGAATGCCGTGAACGACCTCTTCGTCTATTGAGATACACGCGGAGGCGGGATATCCTTCGTAACCCAGAAAGGAAGGCTTCGCGCCGCAGCCCGTAATGTAGTCGTAAACCATCTTGTCGAGCTGCTTTGTAGTCATGCCGGGCTTTATCTTTTCCTCAATAAGGGAAAGGCTGTCCCTGACTATCTGATTGGCTTTGCGCATCAGACCGATCTCTTCGGCCGTCTTAACAGTTACCATCGATTGCCTTTACGATCTCGGAGGTCACTTCCGCGACGTCTTTCATTCCGTCCACGTCTTTGAGCACTCCTTTCGCGGAATAGTACTCGATGAGAGGCGCGGTCTGCTTTTCGTAGACTTCAAGTCTCGACTTGACCGTCTCTTCCTTGTCGTCGTCTCTCTGGTACAGCTTTGCGCCGCACTTATCGCAGACGTCGGAAGGATGAGTGGATACGTGGTAGCTCTCGCCGCAAGCGCACATGCGTCTGCCCGCGATACGGGCAACGACCGCGTCGTTATCGACGACGATGTTGACCGCGAGAGTGACCGTGGTGATCTTGTCGAGCGCCTTTGCCTGTTCTATGGTCCTAGGGAAACCATCGAGGAGATAGCCGTTTTTGCAATCTTCCTCTCCGAGTCTCGCCTGCATGACCTTTATGATCACCTCGTCGGGAACGAGGGCGCCTTTGTCGATATAGCTCTTCGCCAGCTTGCCCAGCTCCGTTCCCTCCTTGATATTGGCTCTCAGTATGTCTCCCGTCGAAATATGAGGGATGCCGTACTTTTCGCTTATTCTCTTTGCCTGCGTGCCCTTGCCTGCGCCGGGCGCGCCCAGAAATACGAGGTTCTTCATATTACTTCAAAAATCCTTTATAGTGCCTCATCATGATCTGCGATTCGAGCTGTTTTTCCAGTTCGAGCGCAACGCTTACGATAATCAGCATACCGGTCGCGCTGAACGCGTTGGTCATACCTATCGGCTGTCCGAGAGCGTTGAAACCGAACGTCGGAACGATGGCTATAAACGCGAGGAACAGTGCGCCGAACAATGTGATACGGCTGTTTATCTTAGCAAGATATTCGCTGGTCGGCTTTCCGGGTCTTACGCCCTGGATCGTGCCGCCGTACTGCTGCAGGTTTCTCGCAACGTCTATCGGATTGAACTGTATCTGCGCGTAGAAGTATGCGAAGAAGATGATGAAGATAAACGTAAATATATAGTAGACCGCGGTGCCGGCTCCGAGATATCTCACATAGAACAACACTACCGAGTTGTCCTGCGGGAAGAAAGAAAGGATCATTTGCGGGAACATCAGGAACGCCGAAGCGAAGATGATCGGCATAACGCCGCTCGCGTTGACCTTCATCGGAATGTAGGTGGACTGACCGCCGTACATCTTATTGCCTTTTACCTGCTTTGCGTAGTTTACCTTGATTCTGCGTTCGCTGCCGTCGATAAAGACGATGAGCAGGAACATAACGAGTACGAGAATCAGATATCCGAGGATATACCATATATTGTCGGGCTGGTCGCCGAGAGTGCTGAACGCGCTTACCAGCGACGTCGCGAACGAGGAAACGATACCGATAAAGATTATCATCGAAGAACCGTTGCCTATACCGTATTCGGTAATTCTCTCGCTGAGCCACATGACCAGCGTCGAACCTGCGGTGAGGATAAGAATTATTATCGCGCCGCTGACCGCTTCACTTCCGAACGTGGGTTCGATAGCGCCGGAGTTGTGGAAGGTGACCACTATACCGATACCCTGTACGATCGCGAGAAGTATCGCTACGTATCTCGTGATCTGGGTTATCTTCGCGCGGCCTGCGTCCCCTTCTTTACTCATTCTTTCGAGCGGGGGAATTATCAGCGTCAACAGCTGCATGATAATAAAGCTGTTGATGAACGGCAGAATGCCCAGTGCGAATAACGTGCCTTGCGCCAGTGATCCGCCCGATACGACGTTCATGATCTGAAGCAGCGTGTTGTTGTTGCCCGTGACCGCCGACTGGACCGAATTGAAATCGAGTCCCGGGACGGGAATGTAACAGCCTATTCTGTACACCAGGAGAAGTCCCAGCGTAATGAATATCTTGATCCTTAAACTTCTGTCTTTAAAAGCGTTAACCAGCGTTTGCCACATTACAGCACCTCTACTTTGCCACCTGCTTTTTCAATCGCTTCCGCAGCCGACTTTGTGAATTTGTTTGCGCGGACGGTGATCTTCTTAGTCAGCTCGCCTTTGCCCAGGACCTTTACGCCGTAAGGCAGGACCTTGCTCAGAACGCCGCTGGAAAGGAGAACTTTCGCGTCGACAACGTCGCCGTCGTTGAATCTTTCCAGATCGCAGACGTTGACGATAGAATACTCTTTCTTGAAGTAGTTGTTGAAGCCTCTTTTGGGGATCCTTCTGACGAGAGGCATCTGACCGCCTTCGAAACCGGGTCTTACGCCGCCGCCGCTTCTCGCCCACTGTCCTTTATGACCCTTGCCGGAGGTCTTTCCGAGACCGGAACCGATACCTCTGCCGAGTCTTCTGGACTCTTTCTTTGCTCCCTGTGCGGGCGCCATGTCATGTAATTTCATAGCTTGTCTCCTTATGCCTCTTCGACTTTGACGAGGTGGCTGACCACTTTGATCATACCCTTCGTGCAGCCGTTGTCGGGAACGACGTTGGAAGTGCCGACTTTCTTGAGTCCGAGCGCTTCGACGGTCGCCTTCTGCTTTTTATTGCAGCTTATAGTGCTCTTTACGAGAGTTACTTTGATATTAGCCATCCTTGTACCCTCCTCAGCCCAGTATTTCTTCGACGGTCTTGCCGCGGAGAGCCGCAACCTGTTCAGCCGTCCTGAGTTTCTTCAGCGCGTCCATCGTAGCTTTTACGCAGTTGATGGGATTGTTGCTGCCGAGAGACTTGGTGCGGATATCCTTGATGCCGGATACCTCGAGGATAGCACGGACGGGACCGCCCGCGATAACTCCGGTACCTTCGCTTGCCGGCATGACGATGACCTTCGAGCTGCCGAACTCGCCGACCGCTTCATGAGGAATGGTCGTTCCCGCCAGCGATACCTGGACCATATTGCGTTTAGCGTCAGCGGTAGCCTTGCGGATAGCTTCGGGAATCTCGGTAGCCTTACCGGTGCCGATACCCAGCATACCCTTGCCGTCGCCCACTACCATAAGCGCCGCCAGTCTCATCGTTCTGCCGCCTTTGACGACCTTTGTAACGCGTCTGACAGCGATCAGCTTATTGAGCATTTCGTCTCTTTCACTGTTCTGGAATTTGTTTTCTTTCTTAGCCATTTCCGTTCCTCCGATTAGAATTTGAGACCGGCTTCTCTTGCGCCGTCCGCAACCATCTTCACACGTCCCGTGTAGAGATAGCCGCCTCTGTCGAATACGACCTCGGTGATGCCTGCCGCAAGAGCCTTTTCGGCAACCTTGCCGCCGACGTACTTAGCCGCTTCGCACTTAGTCATATCGGCAACCGCTTTGACTACGTCCTTATCCAGAGTGGAGCAGGAAACGAGGGTGTTGCCCTTTACGTCGTCAATGATCTGTACGGAAATATTGTTCGTGCTTCTGTACACGTTGAAACGCGGTCTTTCCGCCGTGCCGCTTATCTTGGCGCGGATTCTCTTGTGTCTCTTTTGTCTGATAGCGTTTTTATCAATATTCTTTATCATATCCTACTCCTTATTACTTCGTGCCCTTCTTGCCTTCCTTGCGTGCGATCACTTGTCCGACCTTTTCGTTGTCGATACCCTTTACGACGATATCTTTTTCGGACGGAACTTCGAGGGTGATGCCTTCGATCTCCGCCACTTCGATATTGTGAGAGTAACCGATGCTCAGAACGACTTTGTTGCCCTGTTTCACGACCCTGTAACCGACGCCGTTTACGACGAGACCTTTCTGGAAGCCTTTGGTAACGCCTTCAACCATGTTGAAGATAAGCTTGCGGTACAGACCGTGCATGGATTTGATTTCTTTTTCTTCGCTTGATCTCGTGCAGACGACGTGACCGTTCTCAACCTTTACGGTTATCGCCTTGTCAATCTGCCTTTTCAGCGTTCCCTTGGGTCCTTTGACCGTAACGAGGTTTTCGGGGGAAACCGTGACCTCTACGCCCTGAGGAATAACTACGGGAAGTCTACCTATTCTCGACATACCTTACTCCTCCTTACCAGACGTACGCCAGCACTTCGCCGCCGACGTGTTGAGCTCTCGCTTCCTTATCGGTCATAACGCCCTTGGAAGTGGAAACGATCGCTATACCCATACCGCCCAGAACCTTGGGCAGTTTTTCGGAAGAAGCGTATACGCGCAGACCGGGCTTTGAAACTCTCTTTATACCGGTTATTACGCGCTCCTTCTTCGCGCCGTATTTAAGATTTACTTTCATAACACTTTGAACACCGCTTTCGACAAGCTCTACGCTCTCGACGTAGCCTTCCTTGACCAGAATGTCAGCGATAGACTTTTTGATCTTGGAATAGGGGACTTCGACGCTTTCGTGTTTCGCAACGAGACCGTTGCGGATACGGGTGAGCATGTCGGCGATAGGATCAGTTATCATCATAGTCTTTATTCCTCCGATTACCAGCTGGATTTCTTAACTCCCGGAATTTCGCCCTTGTAAGCGAGTTCGCGGAAGCAAATTCTGCAAATGCCGTACTTTCTCAACACAGCGTGGGGTCTGCCGCAGATCTTGCATCTGGTGTAAGCCCTGGTCGAGAACTTGGGAGCCTTCTGCTGTTTGTTTATCATAGCTTTCTTTGCCATTATCTTGTCCTCCTTACTTTACAAAGGGTACGCCGAGAAGAGTGAGAAGCTCTTTAGCTTCGGCGTCCGTCTTTGCGGTCGTTACGAAACATACGTCGAATCCCCTGATCTTTTCGATCTTGTCGTACTGAATCTCAGGGAAAATAAGCTGTTCCTTAACGCCCATAGCGTAGTTGCCGCGTCCGTCGAACGAATCAGCGGGAACGCCTTTGAAGTCTCTGACTCTGGGGAGCGCGATGGATATCAGCTTATCCATAAAGTCGTACATCTTCGCGCCTCTCAAAGTAACTTTGGCTCCGATTACCATGCCTTCTCTGACCTTGAAGTTAGCGACGCTCTTCTTAGCTTTGGTCAGAACGGGCGCCTGACCTGCGATCGCTTTGAGCTCTTCTACCGCCAGCTGGAGGCTCTTGCTGTTGTCCTTTACGTCTCCGAGTCCCATATTGAGGACGATCTTGTCGAGGCGGGGAACTTCGTTGATATTCTTGTATGCGAATTTCTTTTCGAGAGCAGGTACTACCTCTTTCTTATAAAGCTCCGCAATTCTGTAAACTCTTTTCTCTTCTGCCACAGTGGGATCCTCCGTTATTTGTTCTCGGTCGCGTCGGTCTTTTCAGCCTTCTTGGTCGCTTTCTTAGCGGTCTTAGCGCCCTTCTTAGCCGTAGCTTTAGCCTTAGCCTTGCTTACGTTGTCGAGGCTTGCGCCGCACTTCTTGCAGACGCGCTCCTTGACGACCTTGCCGTTTTCGTCTTTTTCCATCTTGTGAGCGACCTTGGTGGTCTTGCCGCACGCGGGGCAGATGATCATCACGTTGGATGCGTCGATAGCTCTTTCTCTCTCGACGATACCGCCCTTTTCCTGCGCGTTGCGCGGTTTGACAAAATGTTTTTCGGTCTTGAGTCCGTCGCCTTTGACGACTACTCTGCCGGACTTGGTGTCGACGTTGTCGATCTGACCCGTCTTGCCCTTATCGCAACCCGCGATTATCTTGACCGCGTCGCCTTTCTTTACGTTCATACTCATTTCGCTGTCCTCCTTAAATAACCTCGGGTGCGAGGGAGATGATCTTCATATAGTTCTTATCACGGAGTTCTCTCGCGATGGGTCCGAAGATACGCGTGCCTCTGGGTTGCTTCTGATTGTCTATGATTACCGCCGCATTGTCGTCGAATCTGATGTAAGAACCGTCCTTTCTTCTGACGCCCTTGCTCGTTCTGACG
>CASEHD010000014.1 GCA_949287655.1 uncultured Christensenella sp.
CAACGATATGGCGAAGAAGACCAACGTCGGGCTGAGTGATTATCTCGAATACGCATCCGAAAAGGCTACCGTGGACGAACTCAAAATGCAGAACAGTTATTTCATTAACACTCTGTATAAAGACGGTAAATAAGGAGGTGATAATATGCCGTACAGCAACTGCAAAATTTATTTTGACGGGAGTCATTATATCGCAATTCCGCACACGGAACGTCCTGCGAAAAAAAGGTCTGTTCGGATCGATGAAGAAATAGACGTTATGCACGCAAATATAAAGTCTGAGTGTCAAGAGGTGGAAACTGACGAACTGCCTTTTTCTGTCGATAAAGAAGAAGCTGAAAATGATGCTGAATTAACCGTGAGCAACAAGGATGGCGATAAAGAAGCATTTAATGAACTGCCGAGACAGGAAACTAATAAGGAGATGTTTGAAAGGCTATACGCTGAAAATATTAACATGAAAAGAAACGAACGTAAAAGTTTTATTCTCAAAGAGATGCTTCCGTATTTCAAAAACAGAAAGACTGCGAAGCTTTATGTTGACAGTCAGTTTGAGAGAAAACAACGCAATCTTATCTGCCGGCGTATCAGATTGACAAGAAAGATAAATTTGCAGGAGTTTAACTACTTCTGCACGTTTACGTATGACGGGGCAAAACTGTCTGAAAGCGATTTTAAGAAAAAGCTGAGATGTTGCTTCAAGATGATGTGCCACAGAAAGAAGTGGAAGTATGCCGGAGTTTGGGAAAGGTCTCCGGAAAAGAAAAGACTGCATTTTCACGGTTTGTTTTACATTCCTGAGGGAAGCATGCCGGGTGAACTGATAGTCGTTAAAGACTATTCTCCGATAAAAGACAAAGTGCAGGTAACTACCCAAAATACGTACTTCAACGAACGTTTCGGCAGATCTGATTTTAAGTCGGTTGACAGCAAAACCGATCTCGGCAGCGCGATAGCATATTTGGCAAAGTATATGGAAAAGACAGGAGAAAAGATTGTATATTCAAAAGGTCTTCCGCAATTCTTCTATTCTGATATCGAAGATGACGATATTGTCTGCAAAATAGGTGTTGAGGAATCGAAATTATTGCTCTTTGACAACTTCATATGCTGGGACGAGGGCGAGTATATCGGACCGGTAAGCAAGGACGTGATAGAAAAACTTCGCAAAGGCAACTGAAATACAGTAAAAGGATATACGTCAAAAACAAAATGCCGCGAGACGGAAAAGCGGAAGTCGCAAAAAGCGGTTCAGCGGGCGACTCCGCTTCCGTCGCGCTTTGTTTGAGTTATCCTGCTGATTTCAGCCTTGCGTGTGCTTGTCGCGGCGGCGCGAAGCGCCGGCGCTCTCGTATCAAGACAAGCACACGCAAGGGTTGCAAAATTGATTTAGTATTTTGACAACAAATCATTATGTTTTATTATGTGCACCCTGAATTGTTTACTTATAGGCTATATTATGATATAATTTTATTTAAATGAGGAGGGGTTTTTATGTGGATATTTGAAGCAATTGGCAAAAGATTATCAAAACTATGCTATGAAAAGGAAATCAGCGTATATTCTCTTGCGAACAAGTGTGGGATTTCGTGTTCAAATTTTAAAAATATTTTATACGGTAAAAGTACTAATCCCGAAATCAAAATTATTTTACATATCTGCAATGGTTCGAATATTCCGTTTGCAGATTCTTTCGATTCTCCTAGCTTTGATAACTACAAAAATTTTAAAGACTTATTGTAATGCCATATGTTTCAATTTACAGATAAAATCAAACAATGTGTTACTAAGATTAAGCGCGGAAAAACAGATGCTTTTTCTGAATTTTATGATTTAACCTTTTCTAAAATGATGTTTTATGCTAAGAGTTATTTGATTAATAAACAGGCGGCTGAGGACATTGTAAATGAAGTGTATGTAAAGTTTTGTCAGAACATTGAAAGCATTGATGCGGATAAAAATGTAATGAATTGGCTTATCAAAGTCACTAAAAACACAGCACTGAACTATAATCGTAAAATGAAAGAAGTCCCCTGTGATCACATAAATTCTTATAATGAAGACATTCCATCTATTGACCTTGAAGATAAGATTGTTTTAAGAGAGACTATATTGGATTTGGATGAGTATAACAAAAAACTTTTTTATTTATATTATGTCGAAGAAAAAACTATAAGAAGTATAGGGAAATTATTAAATAAATCAAAAACAGTCATATGGAAAGAGATAAAAGCATTGAATGAAAAGATTAAAAAAAGATTGGAATAATGGGACAAAGACGCTTTATTATGTGTAGTATTTGTACGATAGGAGATAATGATTAATGAAAAACAATTATATAACCAAAGTTACCAGCATTATAGTTTTTATGTTGATTATCGTCATGATTATATCGTTTTCCGTAACAGTATTTGCAGAGGAGGATGATACGATTTATTATGATGGTGGAAATAATATGACAGCTTATTCTACAAATACGTATCATGTCAACTATCCTGAAAGTGCTAGAATTATCAGGACTCAAAGTGTCTTTTTGGAAAATGAATGTCCCACATATCAGAACGTAAATTCGTCTTTGACTAACTGCTGCGCAAATGTTTCAGGTGCCATGTTATTGGGTTTTTATGACAGATATTATGAAAGTCTAATACCTAATATTTCAGCTTTTTCTGAACGAATGGGGATTTATTTGCCTTATGGATTCATGAGAAATTATGTTCAACCAGTGATAAATGATTTGTATAGTAGAATGGGTACAAATACAATTGAGCCGGGTACAAGTGAAAGTCAGTTTTTCAATGGGCTTGAATCCTATTGCAGAGATAAGCAAGCAACAGTAATTAAACAGAGTGTGAAGTCAGGTTCAGGCCTGAATTTATCGGCGATTGAACAAGCATTTGAGGATGGGAAAATTGTTGCAGTTTTTTCTTCTAAACATAACGTTTTGACTGTGAGTAATAATGCACTAAGCATTTCTTGTTCAGACGTACCTCATATTTTCGTTATTTACGGATACGATAAATTTACAGTATATTCTGAAAATAATAGTATAATTGACGAATATTATGTTTTACAAGGATCTAAAGGTGTAGAAAGTGCGTTTGATGCAGTTTATTTGGATAGTGAATACTTTACTGTTGACAATGCTTACATTATAGAAATAGGTGAATAAATGAAAAACAAAGAAAAAAGAGAACTGGGAAAACAATTATTCAGAGACAAAGGCAATAAAGAGCGTACGGTAAATCTTTGTTCTGAAATACTGGATGAGAATAGTTCCCGCAAAAATGAAATGAAATTTAATTTTAAGTTGTCTATCATCAGCGCAATATGTGTTCTCACAGTTATCGCTGTTGTCCTGGCGGTAGTATTGCCTATATATTTTAACGAATCTGATACGCCGATGGAAGACAATCAATTCTATTGTGAACAATCTGAATTGAAAAAATATATTGTTGATGATCCGCAATTATTTTATGAGGAAAACAAATTGAGTTGTAGATATTTAATAGAACAGTCGACCGGATTGTGGTGGGCATATTATGACGCAGATAATAGCTTGGTCGGAGTGGAGCAAGAAATATTGGCATTTGATGACGAAGTTATTGATACCGGGATTCTGTTGATTTATTATTCCAATTATACTATGACTAATATTGAAGAAATAGTTTTTTCTGTTATGGAAAAGGACGGAATAAAAATCAGCTATGCGACTTCAGAGCGAGGGGCAAAATATTCTCACGAAATACTGTTTGAATTTGAGGGATATAAATATTATTTCAAACTTACATCGAGTTCAGATGATGTTATTGAAAAATATTTTGATTTAATTACCAAATAGCGCGGACAAAGTACATTTTTACTTGTAGTATTAATAGGAAAAAGTCTATCTTGCGATGAATATTTTCCAAATAATATCGAAAAGGAGAAGTAAAAATGTAGATAACAAAAGCGAGATTAAAAACATTACTTTTAGCAACAAGTGTGTTTGTTTTGTTTGCCATGGCATTGGTACTGATATTTTGTATTAATGACACAAAAGCTTATGCACAGGAAAATGCACTTTCGCACGAATTGAAAATCAAACTTGGTAATCAATTTTTTTGGTAAAAAATGATGTCGCAATATCTGATATGCCGGTAGAAATAACGGTAGAAGCAAGTTTTAATTATATGGATTTCAATATGTTTTACTGATGAGGAAATGCATGAAACATTTAATAAGGAAATTCAAATGGCAAACCAGACTAGAGGGAGATGTCGATAGTGAAGAAAAAATCTAAAATAGTTTTATTATGCGTGCTGGCGGTAGTCGTTGTCGCAATAACTGTTGCTTGCGTATGGATTGAAATGGCAAACAATCCAAAATTTTATTCTTATGAGGACCATTATAAAAACGTGTCTGAAATTGCCGAAGAAAAGGTTGGAAAAGGCAATTACAATATAGAAACATTATATGACGCAGACGAGAATGTGTTTGGTTTTTTGGTGGAGTATTATGCGACTTTCGACACATATGACGTCGTTATGATTCACAATCCGTCTTTTTTGCAGAAAGTAGCGGGTGTCAGTATGTATTGCGGTGCAGACGGAAGTTTTATGCGTTATAAGATCAGAAACGACGAAACGCTTGTGCTTGAAGAGAATGGCATACGTTGGGAAAGGACTGGGAAACAAGGACTGAAGATAGAGCGAAACGGAGAGATTTTTGCGTATCTGGACCATGACGATTATCCGAATAGATTATGGGAAATAAACGAAAACGGAAACGGCGTAATGTATACGGAATCCCCGTTCAGACTTGCGGACGTAAACAATGAAAAGAAATATTATCTCGAAATAGACATCGACGGAAATATTGAATACATACCTGCTGTTAAAATCGGCGATAAATTTCTCAATCTGATCTCTTTGGAAGAATTTGATTATAATCATGATTGTGAAGAAGGCGAGCAAGCTGTGATGGAAATTGAATTTATTTCGCATAAAACAAATGGCAATTTTCAAGCGTAATATCTAAGCGATAAATATATGAAACAAAGCAAAGAAGTGAGATAAACAAAAAACTTAGCTTTATAACATTAACGCACGGGATAAAGTTACAGCTTATTATAAAATACCGGAGGAAAACTAATATGTTTACTAAAAATAAGAAAAATTTAATAATAATAACCATATTCGCTATTATTGTAGCCGCGATTGTAGGAATAAATATTTGTACTAATTATTCTGAATATTGCTATACTGAGGAAGGCTATATAAATAGCAGCGCAGATGAAATTATGTTAAACACAGGAATTACTAACAGAAATGAGACGGAACAAGTGATTTCGGGTGCAAATTTAAGTCAGTCATCTCTTTCAATTGATGATTTTACAGAAGTGACTTACATAGATAATGTAGTATATTTTTTAAATAATCCAAAGCATCATCCCAATGATAGCTCAACAGAAAATTATAATTCCGAAGGGGTTTGTACTACTGTAGCAATTCAAATGCTAATGGGATATCATAATTATTATTCGGATAGAAGGATTATCCCGGACAGTTATTTATCAGAGGACTATGGTGATTTAACTAAATATCCAGTAACAGAATTTCAAGGTATTGCACCAAATCAAGGGGAGGAAGCGATAGGAACAGAAAACAATTTTTTTAGTGCTTTATATGATTTAACAGTATTCGCTGATGTCCCAGGTATAGGTCAAAATATTTTTTCAGTTGCAGATGCTGCAGAGAAATTCGTTGAGGAATATTCCGCAGTCCCGAAAGATGAAATTATCATTAGTGCAAGCCTTTTTTCTGAACAAGAAGCAAAGGAAAATATAGATAACGGCAATCCAATAGTTTTAGGCTTCTCTCCCATATTTTCAAGTGCAGATAGCTTTCATGTTGTAGTAGCGTACGGTTATGCAAAGTTAGATAACGAGTTCGGATTCTTGGTACACTATGGACATGGAGATTCAAAAACTCAAGTTTGGATTCCTTCAAGTTGGATTGGATTTCAAGTTAGTATGGAAGTAAATCATGTGCATAACTACGTTGATTCCTATAATAATGTTGTCAGAATTGGTATGACGCCTACTTACAGGGAGCTACGGTGTAGCGATTGTGGATCAGAAATTTTAGATGAATTATTTTTAATTAATGATACTGCAAATGAATTGACGAAAGTAAAATACAATATTACAGGAGATATTGAAATACCGGAAAAATTATACGGAACAGAAATTTATTGTATAGGACAAAGTGCATTTGAATCTCAAAATGCTTTGGCGAGTGTTTCTTTTTCAAATAATATTGAAACAATAAAATCAAAAGCATTTAAGAATTGTATGATACTTGAAACAATACAATTAAGTATAAATAATAATATCAGTAAGATTGAAAGCAATGCGTTTGAAAATTGTCAAAACTTAAAAGGGTCGTATTATTTGACGACTCTAAGACATATTGGAGAAGCTGCTTTCAAAAATTGTAACGCTATTACAAGTTTGAGAAATATGAATAATGTAGAATTTATAGGAAATGAGGCGTTTTATAATTGTACAAATTTATTGAATATTTCATTGCCTGATGTAACATCTTATATTGGAGAAAAGGCTTTCGGGAAGTGCATTAATTTAAATATATCTGTGGATGGAGAAAACACTGAATACTGTGCAATAAATAATATAATTTATGACAAGGAAATAAATACAATATTCACTGCTGGGGATGTTTCATCAAATTTAATAATCCCTAATTCTGTTAACAAAATTTCATCATACGCATTTGCAGGCAATAGTAATTTGGAGAGTTTACATTGTAATAATGCGATAATTATAGGAGCAAATGCTTTTGCCGATTGCGAAAATTTAGAAAACGTCTATTTTTATTCTATCTATACGCCGCAGTTGGATACAGATGCATTCGCAAACGATACGTTTATTTTGTATGTACCTTACAATTATCAGACTAATTATGAAGATGTTTTTTCAGAGTATAGTCCATATATTGACTCTATTGATATACAGGTTCAGTTTAAAGATGATGGCGCAGTATTGGGTACGCAAGACGTTTTATATGGATCATTGATAAATTATCCTTCAATACCGACAAAAATCGGCTATACTTTCGAAGGATGGTATGATGCTGACGGAGAAAAGTATATTGATGCTGACGGAAATGGTGTAAAACTTGTAGATAAAACAGAAAATTTTGAATTAGAGGCTCACTGGACAATAAAGAGTTATAAAATAAAAATAAACGGTAACGGATTTATAACATGGCTTGGACCTGACGGATTATCTGAAGAGGAATGCGAGATAGAATATGGGACGACAATTTCCTCCATAAATCTTATTGCAGAATTTAAAGCTACAGAACAAGGATATAAGGAGGGTTACATATTCGATCATTTTGAATATAATGACCAAACAATAAATTGGACAAGCATTCCAGACTTGGGAGAAGATGGTATAATAATAGAGATTGTTCCTCAATGGATAAAAGAAACTCATACGATTTATTTTAATACGCTGACCAGTGCTACAATTGGAGCAATTACAAAGCAATACGGTGAAAGTATATCTATTCCCACAGAATTGACCAATACGGGTTACCATTTTGTAGGTTGGTATCAAAATTCCTCTTATGCAGGTGAAGAAGTAATTTGGGTGACTATGCCTGACTTGACGCCAAAGACACAAAATAATACATATTATAATGCTCAAAATAACGGTTCGGTTCAATTATATGCTAAGTGGGAACAAATTTCGTATAGTATTGTTTACAATTCAAATGGTGGTACGGGAAGTATGGCGTCTAGCCAGCACTTTTATCATGAAGAAAAAGAACTCAGTGCATGTAGTTTTACAAAATTTGGATATTATTTTATTGGCTGGTCAACGACGAATAATAATAGACCAGTATTTGATAATTGTGAAACGGTTAAAGGATTGACTGAAAGCTCAAGTATTACACTTTATGCGTGTTGGGAACTGCATAGTTTTACTATAGAAATATGTTATGTTAACGGAGATGCTATGTCAAGCAGTGTACCTGCAAATATTAAAAGTTCTATTGAAAAAGTTATTACTTATGGATCTCCGCAGACAATAAGTGCTCCATCTATTGAAGGTTATTCGTTTGTTAAATATGTTTTATATGGCTGTAATCCTAGGCAAACGCCATATAAAGAAGTATTGGGAACGAATAATAGTTTAACTATAAGCTATGAAGATATTTACAATAAAATCGCTGCCAAAAAAGCCAAAAAGATTTATGTTTGTTATCAAGAAGATTCTTGTGTGGCATCAGGTAGTTTAATTACGCTCGCAGACGGGACACAAAAAGCGGTAGAAGAATTAACGGGTGAAGAGGAATTGCTTGTTTGGAATATGTTTACAGGAGAATTTGATTCTGCTCCTATTCTATTTATCGACAGCGATCCGGAAAGATATTATGAGGTAGTAAATCTCTATTTTTCTGATGGAACAACCACTAAGGTTATCAGTGAACACGCTTTTTGGGATATTGATCTTAATAAGTACGTATTCTTGAGAAATGATGCTGCGCAATATATAGGGCATTGGTTCAATAAGCAAGCAGTTGATGACAACGGCAATATGATCAATACTGAAGTACAGTTGACTAATGTCGTTGTTCAGCATGAATATACGACTGCTTGGAGCCCCGTAACTTATGGATATCTTTGCTATTATGTGAACGGAATGTTATCGATGCCAGGTGCGACTACGGGGCTCATAAATATATTTGAAATTGACGCAGAGACTATGACTATAAATCAAGAAGCTTATCTTGAAGATGTGGAAGAGTATGGATTGTTTACATACGAAGAATTCAACGCAATTTGTCCTGTTCCTGAAATCATATTTGAGGCTTTCGGCGGACAATATCTTAAAGTTTCTTTGGGGAAAGGACTTATAACGTGGGAAGAGTTAGAAACATTGATATCGAGATATGCAGAATTTTGGGATTAATTGAACAAATTCCTTGTGGGATAGTGTAATCCCACAAGGAAATATAAATTATGCAACATAATAAAAAGCAAACCATTAAAATGTAGAATGGAAATGCAACAAAGGTAAATTTATAAAGAATATAATTTATTTATATGTGAAGTGCACCCCAAAAGTTAAAGAACTTTTGGGGTGCATATCAGTTTCGCAGGCGGCGATTAATTTTAGATTTAATAATTTTCTTGGTGTATTTTACGCTTTATAGCCAGCATGTTAAATAAATTTATTTTCAATACACATATACAATCTGTAAATATACTATTTGATTTTTTCATAGTAGAACAACATAATGGCTTTCTCCGACCGAAATGGTTTTTCCGTTTACATCGGGTTTTCCGATTAAATATGCTTGAATAGTGATTTTATCTTTGTCGGGTGCGATTTTAGGCATATTACCTATTTCAAAGCCGTTTTCTCTGTTTACGGCAATTATATCGAAACCTTTGGATACCATATATGCCGAAAATTCCCAGAGCTTTTCAAACTTGCCGTTGCTGTCCGCGATAACAGATAAATCTTCTGCAGGGTGATATGCTGTAATTCTGAAATAATTGTTCATTGTCTTTCTCCTTTAAGCTATTTGTTTTATTGTTTTTTTCGCATACGGCAGCCATATTTTGTTGACGTAATGCAGTATGTTTTCGCTGGGTTTAGTGTCGTGGTCTCCGTAACATTGCAGAATCTTCTTGTTTTTCACCGAATATTCGAGAGTAACGAGCGGGACGTCGGGATTATCTTTGTTGCGCACGAAGAAGATAAGCGATTCTTCTCTTATGAATTTCTGGTCGTAATTCATACGTCCAACGCAGTGATGCAGTATCTCGCCTTCTCGGATAAGGTCTGCCGGGCTTTTTGCTATAATGCAGACAAAGGCACTTTTCTTTGCATGTTCGAGCAGGATATACTTCATTGCAATTTCCGCAAATTTAGCATATAGTTCTTTACGTTTTTCTTCGTCTTCGAGCGCCTTTTTAGTAGCATATTCGTCTGTCCGTATATCGTGCCAACGCTTGAAGTCGTGGGGTAGCAAGTTCTTTTCCTGCGTAAGATCCAAGCCGAGATGTTTGCAAGCCTTTATGTAGTCGCAATAGCTGTTTATATTAGTGTTCTGATTTGCGATATAGTCAAAGAACCTTTCAAGATCTTTACCCTTGAAAAGTTCCTTGATTTCCTCTTTGTGGCTATCCGTACGAAGTGCCAGCTTTGCCTGTCTGTATGCTTGTAGACTTTGGATATTTCTACCTGTACGATACGCTCTTATGATGACGTCGATATAGCAATGCGAATCGAGTATCTGTTGTTTATTGCGTATAAGCCATTTGCAGAATGCTTTGTCTTTTGAAGTCAGTTTCAATATCATTTTGCTTTGAGCGATGCGGGCAAAACCGAGTTTCATAAGAAGCTCCATTTGCGGATATTGCCTATACAGACGGAGATATTGCAACGCATCGTAGCCTTGATACAGTTCGTATGCGCTATATCTGTATTCGGGCATTTTAGTCACAAATTCATTGTTTACTATGTATGCCAACGGGTCGTACGCTCTATCCGGAGCTGTGTACCAATTCGAGTCTTCAAACCACTTCTGGCATTTCTGAATACCCAGATCGTACCAGCCCACGCTGTAACCCATCGTAAGATAGCTGTTGTATTCTATATCTCGTATAACGCATTTTTCGGAGTCTATACCGTGTACGGCGACCTGTTTGCAGTACCACTTCTTTTTGTGATTTTTGACAGCAACGGTTACCTTGACGAGCTCTTTGCTCCATATTGCGAAGTAAGCGTAGAACCTGACGTGTCCGTCTTGCGCCTCATACTTTTTCAGGTCCGTTTTGCGTATCCTTTCAATCATGTACTTCGGCAATTTCTTAACGTATTTTATCATATTTCACCTCACTATAATGCAATCGCCGAGTATATCCCTCAGCTTGTTTATAATCCCGTCTTCCGGCTCGGAAATAATCTCGCCGGTTTCGGCATTTATTACGTCTGTTTCGGTGGGGTAAGTATGTATGCTGTTATCCGTTTCGATTACCACAAGTTTATGTGTTTCAAGTATTTTTTTGAAATACATGTCCGCCGTATGGTACGGAACGCCCGTCATAGGAACACGGCTTTCAAGCCCGAAGTCGCGTCCTGTCAAAGTCAGATCGCAAAGCTCCGACGTAGCCCTTGCGCTGTCATCGAAAAATTCGTAGAAGTCGCCGATTTTATACGCTACAATACAGTCGGGATATTCCTTCTGTACCTTGGTATATATCTTGTAAAGCGGAGAAACCTGACGTTCTTTCTGCTTGCTTTCTTGCTTTTCGTCTTCAGCGAGCTCTGCAAGCATTTCGTTGATTTCTTCCTGTGTCGGCGGTTCTTCTTCGACTTCCGCTTCCTCATTCTGATCTTCTTGCTCATTTTTATTCTCTTGTTCTTCCTTTTCCTCAAAATCGAACATAGAGATTTGGGCGGAGTTCTTCTTCTGTTGTACAGGTTTTACGACGGGCTTGTCCGTAACCTTAGGCGCAGGCTTATATTCGCTTTCGTCTTCGTTATACAGCGCGCCTTCTATTGAGTCTTCTTCAAAGTAATGCACAGCCCAGCCGTACACGACTTTATCTTCAACGCACGCCGAATTTGCGCCATTGGAGGCAAGTTTCCTCGCCTCGCTTGACGCGTATTTCATAAAGCCATCTAATGTCTTTTTGTTTATCAGCGTTTTGCCGTCTTTTTCAATACGGACTCCGTTGTTGATTTTCTCTGCCAGGACTTCGCTTGCGTTCTCTTCGAGATACGCTTTTACGAGTTCCTGTTCTTTTGTTTTAGCTTCAAGATCGAGTTTCATTGTCTGCCTCCTTAAAAGGGTAAGTCTTTGAGAAGTCTTGCCACGGTGTAGTCCAGATTTTCAAGCGTCGTATAGTTGTTGAAACCGCCTCTGTAGTCTACTTCGTTTTTCGCCGTGCGGACGAGTATGTGGCTGTACCACTCGTTGGAAAAGTATCTTACGTCGCTGATTGACAGGTAAACGCATTTGTTTTCCGAACTCTTTATAAATGCCGAAAAGCAGTAATGGTTTTTGCCTACCTTGACAAGCTCCCAGTGGTTTTCTTTACACATCGCTTTCAGATAATTTATGTACTTCGTCTGAAAGGATTTGTAGTCTTCGCCCGTATAGCATCCGGACGAAAATTCGTAATCTATGTACTTCTTAAGGTCGTTGAGTTTTGCCATCTTTCAGTCCTCCTTTACTATGCTGTAAACATCGTCTGCGTAGTATTCGCAAACGTACCAATTAAAGAGGGCGTGACACTTCACGCCCATATAGTCCACGATATAATCGTTGTCTCCTACTTTTTCAAGTACGGTTATCTCTGCCGTTTCGCCTTCCAGCGAGTGGATATGTGCTGTTGTTTTATACGGTTGCATTTTTGTATTCCTCCAGATATTTTTCGTAATCCGTAAAGCTGCGTAGTATTTCTTCTACTTCGTCCATTATTTCTTGTTTTGTTTTTCCTGCGCACGCAAGTATAAGCAAATTCGTATTCGCTCCGAAAAACTTTCTGAACGCATAATCGAGTATAAGAGTTATGTCGTTATCCGGATTTTCGTTAGTTCTGTTTATTGCGAAAACTGCGGTCAATACTGCTTTGAGTACCTTTTCGTTCTTCATAAGACCTCCTTAATCTCTATTGAGATAAAGGTATGGACTCCGTAATTCCATGTGTCGGTGACCATCCAATAGCACTCAGTTTCGTCTGTGTCGCTCCTGCGGTCGAGGAAGTCGAATTCGATATCGTCGTCTTTCGGGACGCTGTTATCCCATTCTATTTCTCCCACCCAGGAGTTTTGCGGATTCATTTCGTCTGCGATCAGTTCTTTGAACTTTTCGTACGCTTTTTCGTATGTACCGCAAACGGTTATCTCAACGTCGTTGCTGTCTTCGGTAGACCAATCAAGTTTTACGAGATATACTTTCATACTTCACCTCACGCTACCCTTCTTATTCCGCCACCGAAACTCTGTACGGTAACGCTGCCGAATTTCATCTTTGCGTACACTTCCGCCTCCTGGTCTATCCAGAAACCGCCGAACTGTTCAAAGAAGCATACCTTATCTTCTTCCTCAAAGCCCTTTATGTACGGCTTGTAAATGTTCATCCTCTTCAGGATTTCGATTGCTTTCTCTTTCTTGGTGATTGTTGTTTTCATAGTTTTTTCCTCCTTAAATGTAATTTTCGAGTGTTTCAAAGTTGTAACCGATATTTCTGAGCGTTTCTTCAAATCCAAACCACGCCAGAAGATTCTGATTGTAAGTGTCCTGCGCTAAGGGATCTTCTTTATCCCACTTATTGCCGAACAGATCGGACGGAGCATAAAGCCCCGTTCCGTACATTGCGTCATATAAAAGAGCGTTTATTTCGTCTTTATACTGCTTGTAGAAGCGCACCGTATCGGAGTAGTAGATAAGTTCTCCTACCACTCCTGATTGACAGCCGTAATTGAGCACGTCCGTAAAGATATGCTTTTTATCATCGTAGTCGCTCCATCTGGATATGACGTAATTGCAGACCCTTTTGGTAAGTTTGTTATCACTGTCTCTTTTAAGGTCTTTGACGTTAGCTAATGTAAGTTTCATATCTTCCTCCTTAATCTGCGAGCTTGTACCAGATGTAATAGCTGATTTCAATTTCACGCTTTTCGTATCCGGCATCGTTCTTGGTTTCAAATTCAGTCCTCAAATATCCTTATATAAGCCTTACCGTTTTTGCTTATCATCGGGATAAGCAAATCTTCGTCGGTTACATATCCAACTCCCGACACTCTGTTTGAGTTTTTTCCAGCTTTTGTAACTGAGAAAACCACTTTTTTCATTTTTCTTTACCTCCAAGTTTTTGATCTGCCTTTCGGCAAGAGGCAAGAAGCCCGTATTGATAAAAGGTAAAGTCTTGTTGTTCATACCGTTCATAAGTCAAGGAAAAAGGACAAAAAATTGTTTAATAAAAAACACAAAAAAATTAACCGAGAAGTTGCCTTCCCGGTTATACAGATTATGCTCGCAAACAATTTTTTTCGCCTTGGCTTATGAGAAATACGTGCTACGATAGCCTCAACGAAACGGCTTCAAAAAATTGGAGATAATTATTTGAACTATGTAATAATTGGATAAAGAAGATGAATAAAAATAGACGGCATAAAAGCCGTCTTATTTTGTGAAAACTCCGAATTTATTGCGTTTTTGTTTAAGATATTTATCTGACAATTTCGGTATGTAACTTTTTGTTTGACATATAAAGCCAGAAATGCCTTTGAAAGTAAAATAACGGAACCGTGGGTTCAAACACGGTTCCGCTTGGCGCAGAGAGAGGGATTCGAACCCTCGGTTGACTTTCATCAACACAGCATTTCGAGTGCTGCACCATCGACCTCTCGGACATCTCTGCGTGCTATGATATTGTACAATATCTATTTGAAAAAGTTTTGATTTTCTTTATCTGACCGCGATCACTCCGTCGTAGGCGGTCGCGATAGTCGTATATCCTGTTTATTATCTGTCGTACCCGCACGAAGTCTTGAAATCTTCCAGCTTGTCCGCTTTTACGTTACCCTTGTCTGCGTTGAGCGAAATTATCGTATGTATCGCTTCTTTTGACGAAACCGCGCACTCCGCGACGTCGTCCGCGATAAAGTCCTTCATAACGATATTGATATCCGCAAGTTTGCTTTCGTCACCCGCAACGGTATTTTTCAGATAATCGTCCAGCACGGGGCGGATCATCGCCTCTCTGCCTTCGAGCGGAGACCCGGTAAGCTGAGACTGAAGCACGAAGAAAACGCCGTCTTTCTTATCGTTGAAATAAGTCTGCCACTGCGCTTTGAGCCTGTCTGCATCGCCCTTGTGTTCGCTGCCGACGTAATCCGATTGCAGGAATTTACTGCGCTCGAAAAGCCAGTCGTGCGCGCTGCATATATCGCCGGACGTGTCTTTATAGATAATAATGATATTCTTTCCCAGCTCTCTCATCTTGCCGAAAGTGACCGCAGTCGGGTCTGCGCACTCGCTCTTTGTCAGCACCCTGTCCATAGACAGAGTGTTTTCGATAAGGTCGACAAGCCCCTCTTCGGTCCTGATCCAGGTGTGCTGGAAGTCGAGGATCAGCACCTCGTCGGGATTCCTTTCGATAAACGCATTTATCGCGTTCATCGTGTCTTCGACTCTCTGACCGCAGGCGGTAACGAGCGCGGGCATATCGCTGTCCGCGTGGACGAAAAAGTATACGTCCTTTTCTTCGCCCGACGAAGGCGTAGTCGCGCGGAAATCGAAATATCTCGTCCCCGCGTAAAGTTGCCGTTCGATCGCGCTGTGCTGAGTCTCCCAAAGCGACTTAGAGCCATGCGTGCCCGCGTCGTGCGATCCGGGCATGACGACCTCGCTGACAAGCGTCTCGTCGGATATATAACTCATCCAGCTTTCTTCAAAAGTTCTCACGTCTTCTTCCTCTTTGTCGCAAGCAAGAAGCGCCGTACAAAGCGCCGCAAGCAGGCAGACGGCAATTAATGTTTTTAAAATCTTTTCGGTAAATGATCCGCACTTCATAATCACAACCCTCCGCCAGCATAATAACATAAAACCGGAAGTTTGACAACTTATTATTCTAAAACGGCGATTTTTTTTACAAACGGCGTTTATCCGTTCAGCTTATCTTTACCGTATCAGGCAGAGCCGAGAACGGTTCGTCGTCGGAAAAATCCGGAGACCGATAATGTTTATCGCGCATAAAACGGTACGAATACCGCTCAAAACCGCCTTTTCACGGTCAAAAACGCAAAATTCTTACTGCTTTACCGTTTTGTCCTTGTTTTGTGCGTTTTTATGTTGCGCGAATTTATATTTGACTATTTTTGATTCATAATTTAAACTGATAAAGAGAGGTGCATATGAACTACATATCTTTATGCGGAGAGTGGAAGCTCTCCAGAAGCGACAGCAACGAAATAATCGAAGCGACCGTACCGGGTTGCAACTTTACCGATCTGCTCGCGGCGGGCAAGATCCCCGACCCTTTCTTGTCGTGTTACGAAAAGAGCGTGCAATGGGTCGGTGAAAAGATCTGGACTTACGAAAAGACATTTACCGCCGGCGCTGACGACTCCGCGGCGGAAAAACAGGAACTCGTTTTCGAAATGCTGGATACTCTCGCCGAAATATATCTGAACGGAGAGACGCTGGGCAAAACGCAGAATGCCTACCGCACTTACGTGTTCGACGTAAAAGGACTTCTGAAAGAAGGCGAGAATACGGTCAAAGTCGTATTCTTCTCTCCCCTCGACTATATCAGACAATGGCACAAGGCAATGCCTCTCCCGAACACTACGGAAGGCGAGGCAGGAAGCTGCCATATAAGAAAACCCGCCTACCACTTCGGCTGGGACTGGGCACCTCATCTTCTGCACTGCGGCATCATGAAACCCGCTTATATACGCACCTACAACGGCGCAAGGCTGGACGGCGCGGTTATAAAACAGATACACGCGGACGGCAAGGTCACCCTTAATATCACGCCCGAAACCACGGGAGAAGGCGAAAATACGGTCGGCTATAAGCTCACCGCCCCGTCAGGCGAAACGATGACTGCGGCGGGCAAAGGCGAGGTCGAGTTCGTCATTGAAAACCCCGAACTGTGGTGGACCGCGGACCTCGGCAAACAACCTCTCTACACCCTTGAATGTATTCTCGGCAATCAGACCAAAACTTATAAAATCGGGTTAAGGACTCTTACCCTCGACCGCTCTGAGGACAAGTACGGCGAGAATTTCCGATTTGTGCTCAACGGCGTGGGCATATTTGCGCGCGGCGCAAACTGGGTGCCTTCGGACAGCTTTATAACGAGAACGACGCGCAAAGACCTGGAAAGAATACTCGGCTCTGTGAAAAACGCGAATATGAACATGCTACGCGCGTGGGGCGGCGGTTATTACGAAAGCGACGACTTTTACGATATCTGCGACAACCTCGGCATACTCGTCTGGCAGGACTGCATGTTCGCATGCTCGCCCTATCCGTACACCCGCAAAGACTTCACCGAAGAAGTCGCGGCGGAGATCGAGGACAACGTAAAGAGACTGCGCCATCACGCTTCGCTCGCGCTGTGGTGCGGCAACAACGAGCTGGAACAGATGAGCGGCGCATGGATGATACGTCAGGATATCATAGCGCAAGCCGGCGATTATTTCTATAAGGATCTGCCAGCGATAATCAAAAAGTTCGACGACGTGACCCCCTATCACGAAAGTTCGCCCAGCGGCAACGGCTATATGAAAAACTACAACAGCGACAACTACGGAGACTGCCATCTGTGGAAGGTCTGGCACGGCATGCGCCCGTCCGATTACCTCGTAAAGAGGAATCCGCGTTTCTGCAGCGAATACGGACTGCAATCCATTCCCCACAAAAACACGCTGATCAGGATGAACGGCGGCGCGCTGCCCGTCTCAATGAAAGACCCCGTTATGCAGGCGCACCAGAAGGCCCCGTTCGGCAACAGCCGCACCCTGTTCTACATCGTCGACCGTTTCTGGTCGCCCAAGGATATGGACGACCTCGTATATATGACCCAGCTCAGCCAGGCGTACTGCGCGAGGGTCGCGACCGAAAGCTGGCGTACCCGGAAAGGCCGCTGCAACGGCTCCCTTTACTGGCAGCTCAACGACTGCTGGGGCGTTACCAGCTGGTCCGGATACGACTACTACGGCAACCCGAAGGCGGTGCATTACAACGCAAAGCATTTCAACGCGCCCGAGACCGTCGTGATCGTCGCGGATAAGGACAAACGCACGGTATACGCGATAAACGACACCCTTAAGGACGGCGATTTTGAGATAGCGTACGGCTTAGCGACCTTTGACGGAAAAACAGTCTATGAGCAAACGCGCCCCGTATCTCTCAAGGCAGGAGAAATCAAAGAGATAGCCGTCGTAAAGCCGTGCGAACACGGTCACGTAAGTTCTAAAAAACTTGCCGTATTCGCTGTGATGAAGACTAAAGACGGCAAAGTCGTGTCGGAAAGACACCATACAGCGGAAAAGGAAAACAAGAGCTGCCTCCCCGATCCGAAACTGACTTATACAACCTCGTACGACGGCAGCGTCTATTCGATCACGGTAAAGGCGGCGGCTTACGCGAGAGGCGTTGAAGTCGGCATAGCGGGAGTGGACGGAGAGTTTTCAGACAACTTCTTCGATATGCCTGCGGGCTCATCTGTAACGGTGACCCTGCCCGTAAGAGACGCGGACAAGGCAAGCCTTGACAAAGCGCTCAGGGTGCGCAGCCTGTACGACGTCGCGAAAAAACAAAGCAAGGTCAAGGATAAGCTTTTCGCCGCAAAAGTCTTCTTTGAGCCTTACAACCTCGTCAACTGGATATACAGAACAAAGGAATAACTATGAACAAAGAATTTTTTACACAGCCTCTCCTCTCTCTCTGCGCGACGTTGTGCGACTTCGCGGGAGTTGATCCGCCCCGATTCGCCGCGCCGAAGAACGAAGAACTGAAAGAAAAACTCATAGCGCAAGGCGGCACGGACAAGGTAGACAGAATATTGATGTACAATCCCGACGCTGTCGCGGACTATATCTACGACAAATATTACGACAAATTCGCGCCGCTTGAAAAGATCGCTCCCGTAAGACAGCGTTTTATCACGGTATACCCGCCCAAAACGCCGGTCTGCTTCGCAAGCATGTACACGGGCGCAGCCCCAGACAAACACGGCATAACCAGATATGAAAAGCCGGTCGTAAAGATTGAAAGCATCTTCGACGCGTTCATAAAGGCGGGCAAAAAGCCGTGTATAGTCAGCGTGAAAAACCAGAGTATGGACAAGATATTCAGGGGTCGCGATATGGCGTATTATCAGGAAACCTACGACGACGAGGTCGTCGCGCGTGCGCTTGAGCTCATAGAAAAAGACGAATACGACCTGTTATGCGTTTACAATCAGCGTTACGACGACGCGATGCACCGCTCTCATCCGAACAGCAAACGCTCCCTTCACGCGCTGGACTGCTACGCCGCCGCGTTCAAGCAACTGGGCGAAAAAGTAAATACTTGTTGGCAAAAACACGACACGCTGATAGGTTTCGCACCCGACCACGGCGTGCACAGAATGATAATAGGTCTGGGCAATCACGGCAGCAATATCCCCAAGGATATGAATATATCCCACCTTTACGGAATTATCCCGAAAAAGATATGATACCGGGATAACCGGCAGAATCGTACGTTTAAAGCGCGGCTATCCCGCGCTTTTTCTTTTCTTTATCTCGCATCTTTTACCTCGCCTTAAAACGCAGGCGCTCATCTTATTTCAATTCGCCGCCGCTGCCGTTGCAAACCGCCGCGTTTCCGTCCGTAAAAAATAACGACGACAGGCTTTTTCGCATTTTTTTATGTTCGCTTAGCCTTTAAACGAGCGTTTACGTTTACCCTTCCCTCGCTCTGTCAATCATAATATTATGATATATAAGATATTGATAAACAGTCTGGTCGCGTTCGTCTCTCTGTTCTTCATCGCTAAGATACTGGGAAAAAAACAGATAGCTGAGCTTACTTTCTGCGATTACGTGGTCGGAATATCCCTCGGCTCAATCTCAGCGGAATGGGCTATCGACGACGGCGACAAACCATGGTATATCTACGCGTTGGCGATACTCGTGTTTTTCGCGTTGAGCCTCATCATAGACTTCGCGGAGCGCAAAAGTCCTTTCCTGAAAAAACTGTTAAAAGGCTCGCCGATAGTGCTTATAAGCGACGGAGAGATAGATTACGTCAACCTGAAAAAGAGTAAGCTGGACGTCAACGCGCTGCTGGGAATGTGCCGGATCGCAGGCTATTTCGATATCGACGACGTAGCCTACGCGGTATTCGAAACGGGCGGAGAGCTGAGCATACTGCCCCGCTCCGACTGCCGTCCGGCGACGACCGGAGAGCTGAACGTAAAGACTGACAAGGCGCGGCTGTTACTGCCGTTCGTGATAGACGGAATGATTTTCGACGACGCGCTGAAACGCGCCGGAAAATCTCGCGGATGGTTGAAAGAAAAGCTGGGCGATACGGACGCAAAGCGCGTGCTCCTCGCCTGTTACGACCCGTTAAAGGACTTTCTTTCCGTCAGGATGAAAAACAAGGAAAAGTTTGCCGACATAGCCAAATAAATCTCTGTTGACAATGACCCGCCGTTGATATATCATAAAATTATGGTTTTCTTTTATCTGATAGGCGCGCTGTGCGTAGCAAGCGCTGTCGCAAAAGCCTATTTCGACACAAAAAAAGCGGTAAAGCAGGAATTTATCGCCAAACTTCTCGCCAGCGTGAGCTTTATGTTCTGCGCCGTATACGCGATATACAACAACCCGCAGTCGATGCAATACGGGATATTCATACTTTGCGCGCTGATATTCGGCACGATAGGGGATATCCTGCTGTGTCTGGACGGTTTTTTCACTGAAGCCCCCGATTATCACAAATTCTTCAACACAACGGGCACCGCGATATTCTTTATCGGGCACGTGATGTATATGGCGCTTCTTTTCGTATATGCGCCGATAAGCCGCACCCCTTTCCTTCTTCTCGCCATGCCGGTACTGCCGCTGATAATGCTCGCGTTGATACTGTCGGGCAAGATCACCCTGCCTAAATTACAAAGCTATCTGATGGTAATATATTTCGCCGTCGCGGGCGGCGTGATAATAGGAGCGGTCAGCTTTTTGCTGAACTCTGGCGGCGCGGCGGTCGGCTGGATAGTGCTTGCCGCATCTGTACTGTTCGCGTTTTCGGACTGCTTTCTGGGGCTGTTCCACTACTGCCCCGCGCTTAAAATAAGCGAAAAGGTCGCGCCGTATATCGTGATGCCGACATATTGCATAGCGCAGGTGCTTTACGCACTGTCGATATATTACATAGCGATGTGACGGCAGCCTTTTATTCCGCGAAAACGATTTCAAAAAAGCATTATTTTTATATCCGAAACAAAAAAGTTACGCAAAACAGAACTTTTTTAATGCCTTTGGTGAATTATACTTTCAAGGGCAACACTTAGATAATTTGAATTTTCCTCTGCGTGCGTATATGCACGCAATTTCAAGCCGCGTCCCGTGCCCTTACGATAATGAACACGACCCAAGCGAGACCCGCTTTCAGACAGCCTTCTTTCACAAAAAAAATAAAGCAGATAAAAAATATGGCGGCAAGCAATATGCTCTCCGACATATCGCCGCTGCCATAAGTAATTTTTGACCCGAAGATATCTTACCTTTTAGTCCTTCTTCAACGGTTTTCCCGGACGCTTATTTATCTTAATTTTGCCATTTCCTCTTCTATGACCGCTTTTATCTTTGCAACGCAATCCTTGACGGCGACCCTTTCGGCTTTCTTTGTCGCGCGCATGCAGATTTCTACCTCTCCGTCCGCTAAGGTCTTGGGCGAAACGACCAGTCTTATCGGCATACCCATGAGGTCTGCGTCCGCGAATTTTACGCCAGCGCCGCAGTTTCTGTCGTCAAAAAGCGCCTCTACGCCTGCGTCGGTGAGTTCTTTATAGATCGCGTCCGCCTGTTTTGCAATATTCTCGTCGTCGTAGCGGAGCGCGCATACGTGCACCTGCCACGGAGCGACCGACATGGGAAGAATAAGACCGTTTTCGTCGTTGGACTCTTCTGCTATCGAAGCGATCGCCCTGCCGACGCCGATGCCGTAACAGCCCATTATCGGGTTGAACGCCTGACCGTCCTTGCCGTGCACGGTCATGCCCATCGCCTTCGTATACTTGGTTCCCAGCTGGAAGATATTGCCGATCTCAATGCCGTTTTCTACCCTTAAATCGCCGCCGCATACCGGACATTTCTGACCCGCTTTGACCTTGGATATATCGACGTATCGCACATTCCCGAAATCGCGGTCGGGACTTACGCCGACGTAGTGATATTCGGGCTTGTTTGCGCCGCATACCATATTGTTCGCACCCTCTAACGACTTGTCGAAGACAACCGTAAGCTTATCGGACAGACCTATCGCGCCGATATTGCCGAAGACGATATCCTCGCTTATGCCTCCGTCGTAAGCGACGACGTTCTTGCCGAGGACCTTTTTGAGCTTAGCCTCGTTGACTTCGAGATCGCCTCTTACGAATGCTACGACCAGTTCGTCCTGCTCGCCTTTCACCGCGTATACGACCGCCTTTATCGTCTTGTATTCGGGGATATTCAGCCTCTTGCAGACCTCTTCGATCGTCTTGTCCTCGCCGGTAAACACCTCTTTGAGTTCTGCGGGCGCGTCGTCGTGCTTGTCCTGCACAGAGGTCGCGACTTCCATATTAGCGCGGTAATCGCATTTGTTGCAGAACACGATGCTGTCCTCGCCCGCTTCGGTTATCAGCATGAATTCGTGAGCGATACTGCCTCCCATCATGCCGGTATCCGACTTTACGTCGACGAAATTTTTAAGACCTATCCTTCTGAAAATGCGGTAGTATGCGTCGAACATCCTGTAATAATATTCTTCAAGCTCTTTCGCGTCGTTGTGGAAAGAGTATGCGTCCTTCATCGTGAATTCCCTGACTCTTATCAGACCGCCGCGTGCGCGCGCCTCGTCGCGGTATTTGGTCTGGATCTGATATATCATCATCGGCAGCTGCTGATAACTGGACACCGTATGGTTGGCAAGGTGGACCGCCGCCTCCTCGTGCGTCATGCCGAGGAGCATATCGTGGTCGTTCCTGTCCTTGAAACGAACCATCTCCGAGCCTATCGACGAATATCTGCCGCTCGACTCCCACAATTCTCTGGGCATTACGACCGGGAAAAGCACTTCCTGACCGTCCTCTCTGTCCATCTCCTCGCGGATTATCGCCTGTATCTTCCTGCTCATCTTCTGGCAGGGGGTCGTCATCGTATAGATACCGCCGTAAACCTGTTTGATAAATCCCGCCCTTGACAAAAGCACGTGGCTCCTGATTTTAGCGTCCTGCGGCGCTTCTTTCGTTCTTTCGCATACCAGCTTGCTGAGTAACATAAAAATCATCCTTTATTTGTTCGTTAGTTGAAATTTTAGCATAAGGGCAATTCAAAATCAAGCGATATCGGTCAATCAAGATATTTTTGCGCGCGGCGCGCGTCCGGACGCGTTGTATATGCAGATGTGCCGATATTCTCATACGTTCATACCCGCAAATGCAGATATGAAAATACGCTCATACGTACATTTTTCGTATCTTCATACGTTCATATCAACGCCCGTTCATACGAAAATGCGAAAACCGGCAACGCTTTTCGCAAAAGTTCTCTATCCGCGCTGTCCCGTGACCTTCCCTCCCCTGCCGCCGAACGCCTTTATAACGTAGTTTTAACGCGCGCCGCAGCCGTATGCCCGAAGGAATTAAAAACCCCCGTACGTCAAAAAAATAACTTTTAAAACATCGCAAAAAATCGACAAAAGCTATTTGAAGTTAAAGGCGTTTGTGTTATAATGGCTATGGAGGGCTTTATGGATAAACAAAAACTCGATTTTCTCAACGCTAAATCCGACGAGATACGCAAAATACTTATCGAAATGATAGGTCGCCTGGGCGTCGGACACGTCGGCGGCTCTCTTTCCGTAGTTGATCTGCTGACCGTTTTATATTACGACCTCGCAAAGGTCGATCCCCGAAATCCCGCTGATCCGGACAGAGACCGCATCGTCATGAGCAAAGGCCACGCAGGTCCCGCGCTCTATGCTGCGCTGGCGTCCAAGGGCTACTTCCCTATGGACGAAATAAAGACTCTCAACCGTCCCGGCACAAATCTGCCGTCTCATTGCGATATGAACAAGACGATCGGCGTGGATATGACCGCAGGTTCTCTGGGTCAGGGCATAAGCGCCGCGGTCGGAATGGCTCTCGCCGGAAAGATGGATAAAAAAGATTACCGTGTCTACGCGATAATCGGCGACGGAGAGTCGCAGGAAGGTCAGGTCTGGGAAGCGCTTATGTTCGCCGGCAATAAAAAGCTGAACAATCTCACCGTCTTCCTCGACAACAACAGAATGCAGATCGACGATTACGTCGACAACATAAACAGCGTTGAGCCTTTTGACAAAAAATGCGAAGCGTTCAATATGCAGGCGATCCGCGTCAACGGCCACGATAAGGAAGCGCTGGAAAAAGCCATCCTCAAAGCTCAGAAGACAAAGGACAAATGCACCTGCATAGTCATGGATACGATAAAAGGCTACGGCGTGCCGTGGGCGGTAAGCAAGGGCGTCGGAAGCCACAGCTTCACTATCTCCGAAAAGGAATGGAGAGAATTCTGCAATAAGGAGGCGGACTGATGCAAGATTTGAAAGAACTGCGCGAGATATACTGCGACAGCCTGCTTCAGATGGCTGAAACCAACAAAAATATAGTTGTCGTCGAAGCCGACCTGACCAACTGCATAAAGACGGGTCGTTTCAAGGCTGCGTACCCCGACAGATTCATAAACGTCGGCATAGCGGAAGCGAATATGATAGGTATATGCGCCGGTCTTTCGACCTGCGGCAAAGTGCCCTTCTGCTCTTCTTTCGCTCCGTTCGCGACGCGTCGCTGCTACGACCAGATATTCATCTCTGTAGCGTACAGCAGACAGAACGTCAAGATCGTCGGCACCGACCCCGGAATAACCGCAGAACTTAACGGCGGCACCCATATGCCTTTCGAGGATATGGGTATAATGAGAAACATACCAAATATGGTCTGCATAGAGCCGACCGACGCGGCTATGCTGAAATCGCTTATGCCGCAGATAGCGGCGTATAAAGGTCCCGTATACCTGCGCATTATGAGAAAGAAATGCGAGCAGATCTACGGCGACGGCGCGCAGTTCGATATGTTCAGGGCTTTTACCCTGAGAGAAGGCAGCGACGTCACGATATTCGCCAGCGGTATCATGGTTTCACGCGCGCTGGAGGCGGCGGATAAACTCAAAAACGAAGGTATTTACGCAGAAGTCGTCAACGTATACTGCTGGAAGCCGATCGACGTCGAAACGATAGTAAAAAGCGTCTCTAAGACAAAATGTTGCGTAGTCGCCGAAAATCACAATGTACACAACGGATTGTTCGGCGCGGTGTCGGAAGTACTCGCAGCCAACCGCCCCGTTCCCGCCGAAAGCGTTTCAGTCAAGGATCTGTTCGGCGAGGTCGGCAAGATACCTTACCTCGAAGAGAGATTCGCCCTGCGCTCAAACGATATTTACGACGCGGCGAAAAAGGTCATCGCGAGAAAGTAAATCATACAATACGGTTAAATTAAACGGAGAGCGAAACGCTTTCCGTTTTTCTTTACCTTTAATATCCCGGAAACGTAAGCCCTTACGAACCGCCGGCGTGTTTGTCTCGCGCCCGCGTTTTAACGGCGCACGGCGGCTTTTGTACGTTTAAGATATTATCCGTATTAAATCAAAACCGCCCTTTCCTTCGGATTTTGCGGAAAGCCGGCGTTTCCCGCTGTTTTATACGACTGCCGAACGATCCGCGCGATTTTCCGCGCGCCCCGTTTTGCTGACGCAAAAAAAGAAGCGGGAGACCGCTTCTTTTTTACCGGACCGGGCCGGTTTATATTATTCAGATCCGATATTAAAATATTATCAGTCCTTTTTGTCGTCGTCAACGCCTGCGGTATCAGCAACGCGCTCTGCGTTTGAGACGTCGGCGTCCGCCGCGACTTCGCTTGCCGGAGCAACGCTTTCGACAATTTCAACGCCCTCGGCTGCGACTTCCGCGCCTTCGCCTTCACCCGCGGCTACGCCTGCGACAGCCGCTCTTCTGCGTTCTATCTCAGCCTTTATCTCATCGTATCTCGCGCCGTAAAGGTTGTATTTTTTCTTATATACGATATAGCCTATCGCGCAGATCGGGATCGGGATAAGGAACATAAACACACGCAGTATCGTAAGCGAATCGGCATTGAGTACGCCGCCGTTCGCAACGTCCGCTATCTGTTCATAGCCGCCCGCGCCGTCGTTGAGCGCCGGATTCCACTGGCTGAGTATCTGCGGAAGATTTGCAACCTCAATACCGATACCGAGAAGGAGCATCGCTATCGCGCCCGCAAACTTGGTAAGAAGGGTCTGTACGGAGAAAATGATACTGTCGCCTCTCTTGCCGTTCAGATATTCGCCGTAGTCTACGACGTCCGCTATCATAACGGTCGAGCCTATCTGGTTGAGACCGTTGCTGGTCATAAGGAACGCGCCCGCAATGGCGACGATGACGACGTTTATCCATCTTGCCGCGCCGTTGCCTATCGAGCCGTACTCGGGTTTGAGGATAAAGAATACCAGGAACAGCGCCGCCATGCCTATCATTGCCATAAAGTAGTTGGCGCCGTAGATCTTCTCTCTGGGTATCTTCTTCGTAATGAGGTTGTAGAAGAACATCGCTATGCCCTGACCCGTGCAGGCGACTATCGTGAACACCGTATAACCTACGTTGGGGTCGAGTATTCCCATAGCGTCGTTGCCGTAGTATATGAATATATAAAGGATCTGGAAAAGCGATATCGTCGTCGCCGAACAGAACAAAACGTAGGAGACCGCATAAGATCTCAGCTGATCGTTGCTTTTGAAGAAATTGAATATCTCTTTTATGCCGACGTCCTCTGAAGGTATCTTGTATCTTTCCTTATTGCAGAGAACGGTGACCGTTATAAAGCAGAACATAAGTATCGCAACGATGATGCCCATCGCAAGGTATGCGGTCTTTACGCCGTATTTGGGCGCGATAAGAGGCATGCACAGCGAGGTACCGATCGTAGACGCGACGAAACCGCCGAAACCGCCGACGAGCTTTGCAAGCGAGCTGAGCTTATTGCGCTCTTCCGTCGAGTTGGCGATCGTCGGGATCATGGACCAGAACGGAACGTCGACGACGGTGAACGTCATGCCCCAGAGCACATACATGAATATGTAGTAGAAATATCTGACTCCTTCAGCGGTCGTCTCAGTATCCAGAGGAATGAACATGGCGACCAGCGTCACCGCGTTGAGAAGCGCGCCGACAGCTATCCACGGACGGAATTTACCCCATCTTTTGCTGGATTTCGTATTGTTTACGAGAGTCGCGAGAAGCGGGTCGTTGATGGTATCCCAGATCTTGGCGATGACGAACGCAAACGTAAGAACGAGCGCGTTAAGTCCCATATAGACGTTAAGATACGCAAGAAAAAACACGTTGATGCAGTTGTTGCTCAATTCTCTGCCGAGAGAGCCGAGCGAATAGGTGATATTTTCACCCCAGGTAAGCCCTTTATTCAAAGCTTTGGAACTCATAACCTTCTCCTTTTACCTTATTAGATTAATTTTAACACACGCGGCGCGCGCTTTTCAACAATATGCAAATATAAAATCGCTGAAAATTGCGACCTTTTTTGTATATATATTTTCCTTAAATCGACAGTTTTTCTTTAAAAGTCAAAAATATTCCGCGTTTTCGCCGTTATTTCGGGCAAAAACGCGGTTGTTCGTGTCAGGCAAATATTAAAGGTGCGGAACGGCTTCTTTATTCAGCTTTCATATATGGTAGACAACCGCTTCGAAAGGTCTCAGTTTTCTGTTTCCCAGCGGGAGGACCTCGTCGTAGTTGCATATCTCCGCGTGCGCGCTTTTGCCTTTCCACTCGTCCGGCAGTCTGAACTGCACCGGTTTATTCGTAAAATTGCATATGACCGCAAGCGCGGATCCTCCCAGCCTGCGTTCGTAAACGTATATCTTTTCGCTGCCGGCGTAGTACTCTTTGAACTCTCCGTCCGTCACGAATTCGTTGCCCAGACGGTATTTTATCATCCTCTTATAGAAGGTCAGCACGCTTTGCGGATCCCGCTTTTGCAGGTCCACGTTTTTGTATACGTAATTCGGATTCACGGTCATCCACGGCGTAACGCCTTCCGCGGTAAATCCCGCGTTCGCTTCGCCCGACCACTGCATCGGGGTGCGCGCGTGGTCTCTCGCGACCTTGGACAGCACCTTGCTAGCCACCGGGATAAGGAAAGGAGCTTTTTTCAGCGCTTTGAATACGTTGACGGAAAGCACGTCCTTGTAGACTTCAGTAGACTTCATCACGGGTTTTTCACGCTCGTCGCAGGTCTTAAGATATTTAGCTTCTTTTACCGGAATATTGGTCATGCCTATCTCCTGCCCCTGGTATACGAACGGCACTCCCCTTTGCATATAAAGCGCGACCGCGAGCATCTTCGCCGCCTCGTCGAAATGTCCCGTGCAGTCGTAGCGTACGAATCTGGGCACACAGCGCGGCTGATCGTGGTTTTCAAGAAACAGCGTCGGCGCGCAGGTCGCGGGAAGCGCCTGCCAGCGCGCCCATATGCGTTTGAGCTTTTTCAGGCTTATCTTATGCGGCAGCACCTGACAATATCTGTCCGCGTTCGTATGCTCGAACGAGAACACGCAGTCCAGCTCACCGACCTTTTCGTCGATGTATCCCGCGGCGTTTTTACTGGTTATGCCCATCGCCTCGCCTACCATGGTCGTATCGTATCTGTTCCACGACCTGTCCGCAAGCTCTTTTATAAACTTATGATAGTTTTCGGTAAGGCAATATTGCTCGAAACCTATCAGCGGCAGTTTGATCTTGCCGTCCGGAAGGCCGTCTTTTTTGGATATATAGGTGATGACGTCGCATCTGAACCCGTCGACCCCTTTTTCAAACCAGAAATTACATATATCCGCTACTTCCTGTCTGACCTTGGGGTTGTTCCAGTTAAGGTCGGGCTGCTTGTAGGAGAACAGGTGCATATACCATTCGTCCGTCTCCTTTTCGTACTTCCACGCGGGTCCGAGGAAATTCGACATCCAGTTGTTGGGCGGACGATTGCCCTTTTTGCCCTTGCCTCTCTTCCAGTAATAGTAATCGCGGTAAGGGTTATCCTTACTCTTTCTGCTCTCTTTGAACCAGTTGTGTTCGTCCGACGTATGGTTTACGACAAGGTCCATTATCAGTTTTATCCCGCGATCGTGCAGCCCCTTTATCAGCTCCTCGAAATCCGCCATCGTGCCGAATTCGTCCATAATGTCGCGGTAGTCGCTGATGTCGTAACCGTTATCGTCGTTGGGCGACTTATAGCAAGGCGACAGCCACACAGCCGTTATGCCCAGTTCTTTCAGATAGTCGAGTTTTGAAATAATGCCTCTGAGATCGCCTATTCCGTCGCCGTTCGAATCGCAGAAGCTGCGCGGATAGATCTGATAAAAAAAGCTGTCTTTATACCATCTTGTCTTCATGATTTTCCTCCCCGTCGCCCGTCTCTGACGGAACTTTGTATCTTGTGCTTGCGAACGTGAGCACGCTTACGCTCTTTGCCTTTGCCTTGAGAAGTATTCCCGCGACTTCGCTCGCGGTCGCGCCCGTAGTAAGAACGTCGTCTATAAGAAGAATCCGCCTTCCCTTTACCGCCGCTTTGTCCGCGACCTTGTACGCTCCCTTTACGTTTTCCTCTCTCGCGATATGCCCCAGTTTCGCCTGTCTTTCGTTGTCCTTTATCTTTACGACGACGCCGTTCATATAGTCGAGTTTAAGCGACGACGATATCTCCCTTGCCAGAAGATCCGCCTGATTATATCCTCTTTCGCGTTTCCGCTTTGAAGATAACGGCACCGCTATCACTGAGTCGCAGTCGTACCCTTCGTCCAGATATTTATCCTCCATCATCGCGGCAAGGTATTTCGCTAAATACCTCTTCCCGCCGAATTTCAACCCTCGCACCAGGTCGACCGCGCTCTTTTCGTAAACGCATACCGACCTCGCGAATCCGAAGTGCCTGTCGTTGTTCTGACAGGTGTTGCAGTACTCAGCCTCGTTCAGCAGCACCCTGCCGCACTTTCCGCATATATCGCCGTCGTTGAGCGGCAATTTTGCCAGACATTCCGGGCACAGCCCGCTTCTGGTCTTATCCTTAAGTTCCCTGCCGCACAAAATACAGTTGCAATCGTCGACAAACAGCAATTTCGCAATACGTGTCAACAAAACTCTTGCCTTTTCTGACGGCTTTACGCCGTAAGGAAGATACTTTTCCATCAATCGAAAAGACCGGTCGACATATATCTTTCGCCGCCGTCCGGGAGTATCACTACCACGCGTCTGCCCGCGTTTTCCTCTCTTTTCGCGACCTCTATCGCCGCCGCGAGCGCCGCGCCCGAAGATATGCCGCACAGCAGACCTTCTGTTTTCGCCAGTTCCCTCGCGACCTCTTTTGCGCGTTCGTCGGAGATGTCGATTATCTCGTCTATAACGCTTTTGTCGAGAGCGTCCGGTACAAAATTCGCTCCTATACCCTGAATTGCGTGCGATCCCGCGTAGCCTTTGGTCAAAAGCGGGCTCGCCGCCGGCTCCACCGCGACGACCTTTACCGCCGCGTTATTTTGCTTTAAGACTCTACCCGTACCGCTCAGCGTGCCTCCGGTACCGACCGAAGCTACGAATATGTCCACCTTTCCGTCGGTATCCGCGATTATCTCCTTTGCGGTGGTCAGTTCGTGCGCCCTCGGGTTGGCGGGATTCGCGAACTGGTTGGCGATATATCCGCCCTTTTCCTCAGCCAGTTTCTCGGCCTTGTCCAGCGCTCCCTGCATACCGTCCCCGGCAGGCGTAAGCACCACGGTCGCGCCCAGCGCGGCGACCAGCTTTCTCCTTTCCACGCTCATGCTTTCGGGCATCACGAGTATTACCTCGTAACCTTTCAGCGCGCCTATGAACGCAAGACCTATCCCGGTGTTGCCCGAAGTCGGCTCGATAATCGTGCCGCCCTTTTTGAGTTTGCCGTCCCTTTCCGCCTGCGCGATTATCTCAACCGCGACCCTGTCCTTTACGCTGTAAGGATTGAAACTTTCGACCTTGGCGCATATCTCCGCTTGCAAAGCGTACTTTTTACCGATCTTGTTAAGCCTCACCAGCGGCGTTCTTCCGACCAGTTCGGCGGCGCTTTCGTATATCTTCATATAATACCTCTCTTAATCCTATCTAAATGATATACTATTTTTTCCGCCTTTACAATACCCGTACGGTTATTTTTTACGCTTTTACGCGCTTTTTTAAATCGAATATTGAAAACGGCGCGGCGTTATTGTATAATTATTGACGGAGGCGACTATGAACAATCTGAAAACTATATGGTCGGATACCCCCGACTTATCGCAGTATCCCCGTCCTCAGATGGTCAGGGACAGCTACTTTTCGCTGAACGGCGAATGGGATTATAAGATAATAAAAGGCGATCTTTCGTATAAACCGGAAGAAAGCGAAGTTTACGACGGCAAAATCGTCGTGCCTTTCGCGCCCGAAAGCTTTTTATCCGGAGTGAACCGCACGCTGATGCCCGACGAAGTCCTTGTCTACCGCACCTTTTTCAAAAAAGAGCAAGGCGGCGTCGCGCTGCTTCATTTCGGCGCGGTCGACTATAAATGCAAAGTCTACGTGAACGGATATTCCGCCGCGGAACATACAGGCGGCTACACCCCGTTCGAATGCGAGATACAGAAGTATATGAGAGATGGCGAAAACGAACTTATCGTATGCGTTACCGACCCGTCCGACACAAAGCCGATAAGCCGCGGAAAACAGGCGACGAACCACGGCGGGATATGGTATACCCCAACCAGCGGAATATGGCAGAGCGTATGGATGGAATACCTGCCCGAGGAATACGTAAAACGGATAAAATACACCTCCGACATAGATGCTATGACGGTGGAAATTACTGCAGAGATCAACACGGGAGCCAAAAATTTTAAAGTCATAACTCATGACGGTAAAGTCTTTGACAGCGTAGACGGTAAGGTCACGTTGGACTGCAAAAACTGCGGTCTGTGGTCGCCGGAATCCCCCTCTCTCTATCCTTTCGAGATAACGGTCGGCAAAGATAAAGTCGGCAGCTATTTTGCGCTGAGACGCTTTTCCGTCGGCAGGCGAAAGGACGGAAAATATTGCTTTACTCTCAACGGAAAACCGTATTTTATGACAGGACTTCTCGACCAGGGATACTGGTCGGACGGGCTGTATACCGCGCCCAGCGACGAAGCGCTCGTCTACGACATCGAGCTCGCGAAAAAATGCGGCTTCAACACGCTGAGAAAACATATTAAGATAGAGCCTCTGAGGTGGTATTTCCATTGCGACAGGCTGGGCATGATAGTGTGGCAGGACTTCGTCAACGGCGGCGGAGGGTTCAATCCTCTCGCTTCTTTGATCCTGCCGAATATCGGAATACGGATAAAGGACAGCCATTACGGTTTTTACCGCAGAAAGGACAAGGAAGGGCGTGACCTGTATTATAAGGAGATGAAAGAGGTCGTCGACCTCCTCGGCAGCTGTCCGTGCATAGCTCTCTGGACCCCTTTCAACGAAGCATGGGGACAGTTCGACAGTTTAAAGGTATGTGACTACCTGCGCTCTCTCGACGACACGAGGCTCATAGACCATGCGAGCGGCTGGAGCGATCAGGGCGGCGAAATAAGGAGCATTCACAAATATTTCGTGCCTTTCAGAATGCCCAAAAGGGAAAAACGCCCGGTCGTGCTGAGCGAATTCGGCGGTTACAGCATGAAGGTTGAAGATCACTCTTTCTCCGACAAGATATTCGGCTACGCCATATATAAAGAAACCGACAAACTGAACGCCGCGATAACAAATCTGTGGAAAAAAGAACTGCTGCCGGCAAAAAAGCAAGGGCTTTGCGCGTCGATATACACCCAGCTTTCAGACGTGCAGAGCGAAGTAAACGGGCTCGTGACCTACGACCGCAGAGTCGTAAAAGTAGACGAAAAAACCTTAGAAGAACTCAACGGAAAACTCATAAAAGAATTTTCGGAATAACTATGATCGCGATAAGAATTCATTAAAGATTCCGAATCCTTTATGCGTAAATTCATATCAGACATTAAATATGCGCCGCAAAATTTCGCGGCGCATATTTCCGTTATTCTTTAAACTTTTCTTCTGAAAACGCAAACTCAGATTCTTTTTTCAGCGTATGCGGCTGCCTTTTTCAAATGCGTATCTGCTCTTTCATTGTGCCCCGTCTTACGCTCGACCGCGCTCAACGCAGAATAATATACGACAAGCTTGTCGGCATAAAAATCCCCGTTTTCTTTTTCAAGCAGCGCAACCACTTCCGAAAGACATCTTATTGCATCTTCATAATTACCCGTTTTTTCGTAAACTTCGGCGAGGCGATATTTGCTTTCTGCAAGTCCGGGCACGTGTTTTGCACCGTATTCGGAGATCAATCTCTCTCTTATCTCCGCGCTTTCGAGAAAGCGGTCTTCTGCCCCGGCAAAATCCCCGACTTCACAGTAAACGTTCGCGACAGCGTTTATAATATCAGCCTTTAACGCTGCGCCGTCCTCATAATAATCCTCTGAAAATGATTGCGTCGCTTCAAGCGCTTCGAGAAGACGTTTTTCCGCCTTTTCGTAATTTTTGCTGTAATAGTGCGCTTCTCCCGCTTTAGTCGCGACTTCAGCGAAATCGAATTCGAAAGCCCCGGCGTTAACAGCGTATCCTTTACCGATAACGTCTAAGCTGTATTCAAATAATTCTACTGAAATTTCGTATTCCTTTAAGACAGAATGTAATTCTCCGAGAACGTAAAGAGCCTTTCCGTAAGCGTGAGTATAATACAATTCGTCGCGCTCGTAAAGCACTTTTGTCTTTTCGACAGTCTTAAGGCATAGTTCTTTAGTTTTTCTGCGATACTTTTCCCGATCTGCTCCGTTAATTCCGTCTCCGCACAGATAACTTATCGCCTTCAGATAATCTTTATAATCGAACAATTCGTTACTTGCGGACATTTCCGCAAACAATGTCACTGCCTTCATAAGATATTCTGCCGCCTCATCCTTTCTTCCGCAATCGTACAGAGATATCCCTGCGCGTGCGGCAAATCTTGAATATTCCTGCCTTATGATATAAATAAAGCGACTGACGGGAGATATTTCGATATACTTTACTGCCTTAACGAAATAATCCGCTGCCTGCGCAAAATACTTCGCTTTTCCGTAAAGAGCGTTACCCGATCTTCCGAAAGCTCTCGACAAAACAGACCACGCTTCACGCGTGCCGCATTCAGCGATATCTTCTTCAAGCCGGATTATCTTATTCATGAGCGTTGTTATTTCATCGTCTGTAATTCTGCGCTCTTTGTGCAGCACTCCTACGCCCGTTTCGTACAATTCAGCAAGAGGCAATGCATGCCTGCTTCCGTGCTTTTTATAGAGCTCCTCTCTTCCCGCAACGGCTTTGTCGTAAACTTTCCTTACATAATCGGCGCGCCTTGTTTTAAGGCTTTCTGCGACGAGAAGTTCAGCGGCTTCCGCGATTTCCTCAGCACAGTCGTCTTCCCCTTGCGCATACTGCCCGTAAATTGCCGTTGCATTTTCAAGAGCTGCGGTCGCAACTTCGTGATCGTCGTATCTGACGTTGACTTTCGCGTATTTAACGTAAGCGCGCGCAGCGGACAAAGCGTATTTTTCATCGTCCTTTTCCTTCAGGTTTTCAAGCAATTCTCCGTAAACCGTGACGGCTTTTTCATAGATATCCACCTCTTTTTCTATATCCTTACCTGAAAAACTCTCTGCACAGCTTATAAGGTATTCGGCATATACCGCTTTAAAAGACGCGTATTTCGTTGCAAGATGTCTTAGAGCGGCGGCTACATTGTTGTATCCTGAACAAGCCTTCATCTCTTCCCCCGCAAAATACACGGCGCCGCCGCGCTTCACTTCAAGACTTTCGTTGAAAACGTCGGCAATGCCGCTAAGAGTAATAAGCGCGAATTCTTCATCTGAAACGTCTTCTATGACTTCGTCGTATATTCCGTTGCAGGCGTCTTGCTCAGAAGCGATTTGTTTTTTGCCGAAAGACAATACGATCTTGCCCGACGTTCCGCCGCATCCCGCATAAACCGAATATACTGCGTCCTTCACATCTCCGCCGCTGACGGCGCAAAGCGTAAAAGACCTGTATAAAGCATTGCCGCACGCGGTTAAATCTCCGGAAACGTTATAATTGCAGTACTTTTCTTTCAGTACGCCCTCTGCTTCTTTGAGAAGCTCGTCCGCGTTCAGGTCGTTAACGTTCCCTTTCAGTCTCAACAAATAACTTTTTTCAGTACTTTTCATTTGATGGTTCTCCCTCGACAAAACGATTATATCATATACGGAATAAGTTTGTAAACTAAAAGTTATAACTGATTTACGTTTGTATAATCTGTTTTTCCGATAAAAAAAGGACGAACGGAAACCGTTCGTCCTTTTTTTATATGCATCGTGAATTACTTGGAAGCCTTCTTGCTCGCTTTCTTAGCTGCGGGCTTCTTTTCAAGCTTTGCTTCAGCTACCGCTTCTGCCTTTACTTCTTTCTTCTCGACTTTCTTAGCCGCCTTTTTAGCCGCGGGCTTCTTTGCAGCCTTGACGGTCTTCGCGTTGAAAGCGTCGTATGCAACCGCGCAGGGATACTCTACCTGTTTATCGCATTTTGCGCAAAAATCATAGCTGCCGCAGCAGTCGTAACCTTTCTGTTCGCTGTCGATCCATTTCTGAACGTCAAGCGCGTTCTGTCTTTCTACCTTGTTCATCATTCAATCCTCCGATGAAAATATTTTTTGTTCTGCATAGTTATATCATTAATTCACAGATAAGTCAAATAATTGACGGTGAAAAAGTACTTTTTAATTAAAAATTATCGTTTCAAGCGTGAATATTATCAACGAAACCCGCTTTCGCCGTTGACACGTATTGCGCGCAAAACTATAATAAAGCTGTCAGAACATATGACAAAGAGGTGGAACTTTATGAAAAAAACCGTATGTCTGCTGCTTTGCGCGGCGTTTGTGCTTACGATCGCGTTTTCCTTTGTCGCTTGCAGCGACGACGACTGGACTGAAAAGGATTACGACCTTTCTCTGCCCGTACTCGGAGAGGACGGCTGGTACCTTGTCTTTGAAGACAACTTTGACGGCAGCGAGCTGAACGAAGGGATAATCTTCGGCGAAAACTACGAAGGAAGCAACGAGATATGGACGACTTCCCCGCACGCGATACGCTGGGAAAGCGACAATAAAAACAAGCCTGAGCAGAACGTCTACTGGTGCCCGGACGCGGTGAGCGTTGCGGACGGCACCCTGCAGATCAGGAGCTTTTATTCAGACAACCACGTATGCCCGGACGGCACCTGCCCTTCCGAAGGCAGATTCACCGGCGGCGTCGAGACGCGTGCAGTCGTCGGAGATCAGAACGACAACAAAGGCTCGTCCGACAAACTGCTGTTCGCGCAGGCGTTCGGCTATTTCGAAACGCGGGTAAAATTCCCCGACGCGGACGGTCTGTGGTCTGCGTTCTGGCTGCAATCTTCAAATATGAGAAAGATCGGCGCGGAAGGCGTTGACGGAACAGAGATAGACGTTTTCGAAAGCGCGTTCATAAAACACCCGAAAAAGATGGGGCACGCGCTGCTGTGGAACGGCTACGGCGAATATGCGAAAGTCGACGATCATATCGTGGATACCGGCACAGACCTTTACGACGGCTACCACACTTTCGCGCTCAAATGGACTCCCCTCTACTATGTATTTTACATCGACGGACAGCCGACCTGGGCGAGCATGGGCGGCGGAGTTTCGCACGTCAAAGAGTTTCTGCGCCTTACCGTTGAGATAGACGCCGGCGACGGATACGGTCCTCACGGACAGCGCATAGGCAAGTTCGACGAAGACGGCGAAAGCGTGTTTTACGTCGACTACGTAAAGGTATGGCAGAATTCCTCTTACGCTCAATACGAGATATCCGACGAAGCGTTTGCAGGAGAACTCGATTTTGCAAACTGAATACTACAAAAAGCGCTTTTCCAAGCGCTTTTTGTTATACCAGACCACGATAGAACATATTTGACGATAAAAAATAAAATACTCATATATGCCCGGTTGTAAAATGATATGCTTTCAGCGCAACTACTGTTAAGCAGATTTGCGTGAGACGGCGCGCAGTTGTAGTACCCTGCAATAAGTCGACGACTTGCGCAGATATGCCGAAAGGAGTACGCGTTCTGCCGCGGTTGGATATAGGTACGGCTGCTCCCTCCTTTAACGCGCGCGTACATTATATATACTATATACCAATAAATATATCGCTTTCCTTACTGTCTGCCAGGGGGTAAGCGGGCTTTTGCTCCGCAATGCAGGGTCTTCGCCGCGTACTTTTATTTCAACTTTTACCGACAGATAAAGATAAAAAAACCGCTCCGATAAACGGAGCGGAATTTGTTGCGATAAACTTGTTATCTCTTGCTGAACTGCGGAGCCTTTCTCGCTTTCTTCAAGCCGTACTTCTTTCTCTCCTTAGTTCTGGAATCTCTGGTCAGGAAGCCCGCTTTCTTGAGCTCCGCCTTATAAGATTCGTCCGCGAGAACGAGCGCTCTTGCGATGCCGTGTCTGATAGCGCCTGCCTGTCCGGTGAAACCGCCGCCGCAAACGTTGACGCATACGTCGAACTTGCCGGTAGCCTCTACCAACTCAAGCGGCTGACGAACGATAAGTTTGAGCGTATCGAGACCGAAGTAGTTGTCGATATCTCTCTTGTTGATGGTAACGGTACCGTTGCCGCCGGGGATAAGTCTGACTCTTGCGATAGCCTTCTTTCTTCTGCCCGTACCCCAGTACTGAACCTTTTTCTTAGTCTTCTTAGTAGCCATATCTCTTTACGCTCCTTATTAGAATTTCAATTCTTCGGGCTTCTGCGCCTCGTGATTGTGCTCTGCACCGGCATAAACTCTGAGATGTTTGAGCATCTTTCTGCCCAGAGAGTTTTTGGGGAGCATACCCTTTACAGCGAGCATAACTGCGGCTTCGGGCTTTGTTTCCATAAGTTTCTTGTACTGGATCTGCTTCAGACCTCCGACGTAACCGGTGTGATAAGTGTGGAATTTCTTTTCCAGCTTCTTGCCGGTAAGAACGACTTTCGCACAGTTGATAACGATGACGTTATCGCCGGTGTCGACGTTGGGGGTGTATGTCGGCTTATTCTTGCCTTTGAGAACGGAAGCGACGTTGCTTGCCAGTCTGCCGAGTACCATATCGGTAGCGTCTACGACATACCACTTCTTCTCAATCTCTTCGGGCTTAGCCATATATGTCTTCATGGTGAGACCTCCGTGTATTATTCTTTGTCCTGCCCGATACTGCGTAAAAGAGGGGCTATTCTTCTGCGCTTTTTCGTGCGTGCGTATTTATATTATCAATATTGCCCCCTCTTGTCAACGTTTTTTTAACGCATTTTGAGATTTTTTTACAAAATTTTCGTCGTACACGATATAAAAAACGAGGTCAGATATTGTCGTAACCTTCGTAATAAACCTTTTCGAGGTAGAGACCGCAGCCCTCAAGGGTCTTGCCTGCGTCGCTCCTCTTTTTACTGTTTATTATCTCCGGTATCTGTTCAAGCGTAAACCTTCCTCTGCCCAGGTCGATAAGCGTTCCCGTTATCGCCCTGACCATATTGTGCAGAAAGCCGTTGCCGGTATAGTAAAAATCAAGCTGTCTTCCCTCTTCCGACACCTCGATATGCATATCGTATATCGTTCTCACCGTCGTTTTCACCTGCGCGCCCGACAGCATAAAACTTCTGAAATCGTGTTCGCCGACAAAGTAAGCGCACGCCTTCTGCATCAGCGGCACGTCGAGGTCGTAAAAACAGACGTGATTGTATTTTTGTTTAAGAGGGCTGTGTATTTTTGAAAGATATACGCGGTAGACGTAAGTCTTTTTCTTCGCGCCGAAACGGGCATGAAAATTTTCATCGACCCTGACGCATTTTTTTATCGCGATGTCAGTCGGCAATAAAGGATTCATTCTCCATCCGAAATCAGAGCAATCTATATCGACGTTGGTATCAAAATGCACGACCTGCCCCCTCGCGTGAACGCCGGCGTCCGTCCTGCCGCTGGCGATGACTGTCACGCCGTGCTGCAATTTAAGAGACAGCGCCTCTTCAAGCGTCTGTTGCACGGAAGGCAATCCCTGTTGCCTCTGAAAACCGTGGTAATTCGTGCCGTCGTATTCTATCACCAATGCGTACCTGTTCATGCGAAAAGCCCCTTGAAAAATCCGACGATATATTGATCCGCTCCGCCGATAAGATACTTGTCGAGGAAGATGAGCGCAGCGAATACGGCGACGAACAGGAACGCGACCGCGTCTTTCCACGTAAGTTTCAACAGCTTCATTTTGGTGCGGCGCTCGGTAGCGTTGTAACATCTCGCGTCGAGAGCGTCCGCAAGTTCGTCCGCTCTTCTTATCGCGCTGACGAAAAGAGGTATAAGTACGGGAAGCATCGCCTTGACTTTCTTTATCAGACCGCCCGTGTCTATCTCTGCCCCTCTCGCCTTTTGAGCCATCATTATTTTATCCGTTTCGTCCATAAGACCGGGGATAAAGCGGAGCGCTATGCTCATGATGAGCGCGATGTCGTGAACGGGCACTTTTATCAGCTTTAAAGGAGACAGGAGACTCTCTATCGCGTCGGTAAGTTCCATAGGCGTCGTCGTGAACGAAAGAAGAGACGTTCCCATCACGAGAAGAGATATTCTTAAAGCCATTTTTATCGCGAAATCTATGCCGCCCAGCGTTATTTTTATCCTCCACCACTCGAAAAGCACCTTTCCGCTGTCATAGAAGAATATATTGATTATCGCGGTAAAAATCATTATAAATATTATCGCTTTGACGCTTTTGAGTACGTTTCTCAGCGGTATCCTGCTTATCAGGCAGACAGACCACAAAAAGAGCGCGACGACCGCGTAACCCGCGTAAGAGGATACGAAAAATATCGTCACCATGAAAATTATCGAAAAGATGACTTTCGCGCGCGGGTCGAGTCTGTGGATCACCGATCCGGTAGGATAATACTGTCCGAAAGACACGTCTCTCATTCCTTACCCTCCCCGTTTTTTGCACAGAAATTTGCGTCCGCATTAAAGTCGAACGTGCTGAAACTCAGGTTTTCGTCAACCGTTTTGTCTATATGTTTTTTATTGTAAGCTTTCACTATCGCGCGCAGAAGATCGTTCAGAGAAACGATATCCCCTTCGAGTTCCACGCCCCTTTCGCGAAGCTTTTTCGCTATCCTGACCGCCTTGGGTATTTCAAGTCCGACCGCGTGCAGTTCGTCCGCGTGACGGAACAGTTCGTTCATCGGCAGATCGAACATCACTTTGCCGTCGTTGAAAACCACGATCCTGCTGGCAAAACGCGTTATCTCGTCCACGTCGTGAGAGATGACTATGACGGTAGGCGAACACTCCTTTTTAAGGTGAGTAATGAGCGAAAGTATCTGTTCTTTACCGTAAGGGTCGAGTCCCGCGGTGGGTTCGTCGAGGATCAGCACTTTGGGCTGCATCGCGATTATACCGGCGATCGCGACGCGGCGCTTCTGCCCTCCCGAAAGTTCAAACGGCGCGCGGTCCTTTATATCATCGTAGTCCAGCCCGACCAGTCCGATCGCCCTCTTTACCCGTCTTTTCACCTCTGCGTCGTCAAGCCCCATATTCTTTGGCCCGAAAGCGACGTCCTTTTCTACCGTATCTTCGAAAAGCTGATATTCAGGGTACTGAAAAACCATACCCACTGTGCCGCGCAGACGGCGCAGATCGCTTTTGTTCTTCTTGTCGGGAACGAGTTTTATATCGAAGACGTCTATCTCCCCGCTCTGCAGCTTGAACAGACCGTTGAGATGCATGATAAACGTGGACTTGCCGCTGCCGGTATGCCCGATTATGCCCAGAAAATCCCCTTCGTTTATCGTCAGATTCACACCCTTCAATGCTTGCCTTTCGAACGGGGTCTTCGCGCTGTAAGTATAGTTGACGTCTTTTACAACAATCTGCATAAGCTGTCTACAAACGCCTCCTCGTCCGTAATGCGCGGATCAACCGCGATCCCCGCTTCCGCGAGAGTGACCGCAAGCCTCGTCACGCAGGGCACGTCGAGCTTTATAGCAGTCAGAAGTTTATGTTCGGCAAACACCTCGGAGGGCTTGCCGTCCAGCACGACTTTGCCGTCGTTCATTACAATCAGTCTGTCAGCGTCGAGCGCCTCGTCCATGTAGTGCGTGATATGCACGACCGTCATCTTCTCTTCGCGGTTGAGCTGCTTTACGACGTTCATCACCTCTTCTCTTCCTTTCGGGTCGAGCATTGCGGTGGATTCGTCGAGAACCATTACGCGCGGTCTTATCGCGAGGACGCCCGCTATCGCTAGCCTCTGTTTCTGACCTCCGCTCATCTTGAACGGGGTAGCGTGGCGGAATTCGCTCATTCCCACCTTTTCAAGCGCCCAGTCCACTCTTTTTATTATCTCTTCGCGCGGCACGCCCAGGTTTTCCGGACCGAAAGCTATGTCGTCCTCTACGTTGGTCGCGATCATCTGGTTGTCGGGATTCTGGAACACCATACCCACGCTCGAGCGCACCTCGAATATCTTCTTGTCGTCCGCGGTGTCCGCGCCGTAGACGAGCACCCTGCCCGCCGTCGGAGTAAGCAAGCCGTTGAGCAGCTTCGCCAGCGTGGATTTGCCGCTGCCGTTGTGCCCTACGAGCGCGACGAACGAGCCTTCCTCTATTTCGAGAGAAACGCCGTTTACCGCCTTTTGCTCCTCGCCGTCGTTCATCGGATAAGAAAAAGATACGTTTTCGAGTTTTATCGCAGGTATAGCCATTCTGACCTCACAATACTCAAAAGTATATCATACCCGCGGATAAATCGCAATTATTTGACGGACGTTCAGTCAAAACGAACGCCGCAGACGCGGTTTTCCGACTTTTTACGGGTTTTTCTTCCGTACCCGTCTTTGCTTTGCAATCCAGTAGTCATGAAAGCGTGCAGCGTATACGGACATCTTTTTTCCGCCTCCCGGCAGATTGCGGGAAAAAGCCTCGCGCGCCTTAACCTTACATTGAAAATTTTGCGGTCGGTACGTGTTTATTGACTCAAATTCATTGACTTAAAAAAAGCAATCCGATATAATTACAGGTGTGTGTAAAAATTAATTATAAATAAATATACACAAACTATTTTAAAAACTACATTAGTTAATCGGAGGTTTACAATGGGCAAAAAAATGACTATTGACGGCAACACCGCGGCGGCGCATATCGCCTATGCGTTCAGCGAAGTTGCGGCGATCTATCCTATCACGCCGTCTTCGCCTATGGCGGAAAATGCCGACGAATGGGCAAATGCCGATCGCAAAAACTTGTTCGGTCAGACCTTGAAACTGGCTGAAATGGAATCCGAAGCGGGCGCCGCGGGCGCGGTACACGGTTCTCTGAGCGCAGGCGCTCTTACCACCACCTTTACCGCCAGCCAGGGTCTTCTTCTTATGATCCCGAATATGTACAAGATCGCGGGCGAACTTACCCCCTGCGTCTTCCACGTCAGCGCACGCGCTCTCGCTTATCACGCGCTCAATATCTTCGGCGATCACAGCGACGTTATGGCGTGCCGTCAGACCGGATTCGCGATGCTGTGCTCCAACTCCGTTCAGGAAGTTATGGACCTCGCGCTCGTCGCTCATCTCGCTACGCTGAAATCCAGAGTGCCTTTCCTGCACTTCTTTGACGGTTTCAGAACGTCTCACGAAGTTTCCAAGATCGAAATGATCGATTACGACGAGTTCAAGCCGCTCGTATTCGACAAATACATGCCCTATATCAAAGATTTCAAGGCGCGCGCCCTCAACCCCGAGCATCCGACTCAGAAGGGCACCGCTCAAAACCCCGACATATACTTCCAGGGAAGAGAAGCTTCCAACAAATACTACAACGCGGTACCCGGTATCGTCGAAGAGGCTATGGAAGAAGTCAAGAAGATCACCGGCAGAGAGTATCATCTCTATGACTACTACGGCGCAAAGGACGCTACCGACATCATCGTTCTGATGGGCAGCGGCGCAGAGACCGTAGAAGAGACCGTCGATTACCTCAACGCTAAGGGCGCAAAGACAGGTCTTCTCAAAGTCAGACTTTACCGTCCGTTCGCCGTCGACAAATTCGTCGACGCTATCCCCGCTTCCGTCAAGAACATCACCGTTCTCGACAGAGTCAAGGAATGCGGCAGCGCGGGCGAACCGCTCTACCTCGACGTCGTCGCGGCTCTCGCTGAAAAGAACCGCAAGGCTAACGTCGTCTGCGGCAGATACGGACTCGGCTCAAAAGAATTCAACCCGTCGATGGTCAACGCTATATTCGAGAATATGAAGGCGAAGGCTCCCAAGACCCACTTCACCGTCGGTATAGTCGACGACGTGACCGGCACCTCTCTCGAAGTAAAGACTAAGATCGACGCGGCTCCCGCGGGCGCTATCAGCTGCAAGTTCTACGGTCTCGGCTCCGACGGCACCGTAGGCAGCAACAAGAACTCCATTAAGATAATCGGCGACCATACAGAAAAGTACGCTCAGGCATACTTCGCTTACGACTCAAAGAAGTCGGGCGGTATCACCGTTTCTCACCTGCGCTTCGGCGACAAGCCCATCAAGAGCGCTTACCTCATCGACCAGGCAGATTTCGTAGCGTGCCACAACCCCGCTTACGTCGTCAAGTACGATATGGTATCCGACCTCAAGGACGGCGGCACCTTCCTTCTCAACAGCCCGTGGACCGCTGAGGAAATGGACGAGAAACTCCCCGCTTCGATGAAGCGCACGATCGCAAAGAAGAATATCAAATTCTACAACGTAGACGCTATAAAGGTAGTCAAGGCGATAGGTCTTGGCAACCGTATCTCCACCGCAATGCAGTCATGCTTCTTCAAGCTGGCTAACGTTATTCCTTACGACGAGGCGGTCGGATATATGAAGCAGTTCGTCGTCAAGTCCTTCTCCCGTAAGGGTCAGGCGGTCGTCGATCAGAACTTCGCGGCTATCGACAACGCGGTAAGCAATATCGTTGAGATCAAATACGACAAAAAGGCGTGGGAAAACGCTACGACCGGCGCTGTCGCAAAAGTCACGACGGACGACAAATATTTCCTTGAATTTATCAACCCGATCCTCGCGCAGGAAGGCGACAAGCTCCCCGTTTCCGCTATCGAAGCGGACGGCACCGTTCCCACCGCTACGACCAAGTACGAGAAGCGCGGCATCGCGGTCACCGTTCCGTCCTGGGACAGCAGCAAGTGTATCCAGTGCAACCAGTGCGCGTTCGTATGCCCGCACGCGGCTATCAGACCCGCGGTCCAGAAGCCCGAGACCCTCGCGGACGCTCCCGCTTCCTTCGGCACGGTAGACAGCAAGGCGGCTAAGGGCTACAAGTACCGCATGCAGGTCAGCCCGCTCGACTGTACCGGTTGCGGAAGCTGCGCAAACATCTGCCCCGCTAAGGAAAAGGCTCTTACGATGATCCCGCTCGACAAGGCTCTCGCGAACGGCGAAGAGGAAAACTGGGAATACGCGGACAAGCTGCCCGAAAGCGACGCTCCCGTCAAGAGAGACACCGTTCTCGGCAGCCAGCTCAACAGACCTCTGTTCGAGTTCTCCGGCGCATGCGCAGGCTGCGGCGAGACCCCGTACCTCAAGGTCATTACCCAGATGTTCGGCGACAGAATGATCATCGCCAACGCTACCGGTTGCTCGTCCATTTACGGCGGCTCCGCTCCGACCTGCCCGTACGCTAAGAACAGCAAGGGGCATGGTCCCGCATGGGCAAACAGCCTGTTCGAAGACAACGCGGAATTCGGTTACGGCATCAACCTCGCTTATAACGCTCGCCGCGAAGCGCTCAAGACCAAGGTCGAAGCTCTCGCGGAAGCCTGGAAGGATTACGCTGACGGCAAGGCGGCTTGCGAAGCATGGCTTGCAGGCATGAACGACGCGGAAGCAAGCAAGGCGGCAAGCGAAAAACTGCTCGCGGCTATCGAAAGCTGCAAGGACTGCGGCTGCGATTGCGATAAGCTGTGCAAAGAGATATACGACGAGAAAGACTGCCTCGTCAAAAAGTCCATATGGATGTTCGGCGGCGACGGCTGGGCTTACGATATCGGTTACGGCGGCCTCGACCACGTGCTCGCTATGGGTCAGGACGTCAACGTCATCGTCCTCGACACCGAGGTTTACTCCAACACCGGCGGTCAGGCTTCCAAATCCTCCCCGACAGGCGCGGTCGCCAAGTTCGCGGCAGGCGGTAAGGTCACCAAGAAGAAGGACCTCGGCAAGATGGCTATGAACTACGGTTACGTATACGTCGCTCAGATCTCGATGGGCGCGAATATGAACCAGTGCCTCAAAGCGATCAAGGAAGCGGAAGCATATCCGGGTCCGTCGCTTATCATCGCGTACGCTCCGTGTATCAACCACGGTATCAATATGTCCAACAGCCAGATCGAAATGAAGAAAGCGGTCGACGCAGGCTATTGGCAGCTGTACCGTTACAACCCGGCGCTTGCAGAGGAAGGCAAGAATCCGTTTACTCTCGACAGCAAAGAGCCGACCGGCGATTACCAGGCGTTCCTCATGGGCGAAAACAGATACGCTCAGCTCTCAAAGTCTAAACCCGAAGTTGCAAAGAAACTCTTTGAACTCAACGAGAAACAGGCGAAAGAGAGATACGAAGGGTATAAGAAGCTTTCGGAGTAACGCTACGCTGTTAGTAAGGGGCACCAAAATCCCAACGCTTAATCAAAGGGCTGTTCGCAAGGACAGCCCTTTTCATATACGCTGGGATTTGTGTTTCCCCTTACTGTATCCCCTCCGTTCTTCGACCTCACCCTGCGGCTTTCGGTCTCATAAAGT
>CASEHD010000015.1 GCA_949287655.1 uncultured Christensenella sp.
TATCTCTCAAATTAAAAGGAATGAGTCCTGTACAATACAGAACTCACTCAAATACAATTTAATTAATTCTTTGTCCAACTTTTGGGGTTCACCTCATTTCCGAGAGCTTTTATTCTTAACGTTTCGCCTTATTTGGTCTCAGTCGTATCGATCGTGGTGTCCTCGATGAAGTTCGCGCTGTTGGCGAATTTCTTGACAGATTCGATAGCGGATTCAGCCGCCGCTCTGGACTTGTAACCTTCGCCTACGCCGTACATCGTGCCGTCGACCTTGAAGATCTTGTAACGGAAGGTGCCGTTCTTTTCTTCGTCTATTGCATAGGTGCCGTTGTTGATCGTGTTGCGGAAGCCGTCGACCTGCTTTGTCTTGGGTTTGATCTTGTAGTTTTCGCTTTCGTACAGGATCTGACCGTTGTTGGCTTTAAGCTGGAATTTGTAAGGACGGATAGCGTTCTTGTTGTCCTTGATTATAACGTACTTGCCGTTGCTCGGTTCCGGAGCTTCGCCGAAGAGCAGGGTAATATTGTTCTTGTCGCTTGCGGAGGAAGCTGATGCCGCAACGGGCGCCGCTACGGGCTCTGCCTTGGCAGCCGCGGGTTTTCTGACAGGGGGCTGTCTCTTAACCGCGGGCGCAGGTTTTTTGACGGGAGGCTTAACGACCTTCTTGGGTTCTTCCGCAGGCTTTTCTTCGACTACGGGAGCAGCTTCTACGGGTTTTTCTTCGACGACGGGCGCGGGTTCAACGGGTTTTTCCTCGACGACGGGCGCCTTTTCGACGGGCTTTTCTTCGACTATCGGTGCAGCCTCTGCGGGTTTCTCCTCTGCGACGGGCGCGGGTTCTGCGGGTTTTTCCTCTTCAACCGGAGCCGCTTCTGCGACGGGAGTAGCCTCCGCCGGAGTTTCTTCGGCTTTTTCAACCGTCTCGGTAGCTTCGGAATCGGTGCTCGCTTCGCTCAAAGCGACTTCTTCGGGTTCGCTTGCCGTATCTACAACGTCGGGAACGACGCTGGGCTTAACTGGCTCTACGGGCTCGGACGGGCGGTCGGGTTTAGACGCGTCGTCGCCGACCGTAAGAACTATATCGGCTTTTTTCTTAGCTTTCTTATTACTGCTTTTTGAAATGATAACGATGAGGATGATGCAGACGATGACGATTGCCAGGGTGATTGCAAGGATCATCCACATAGTGAGACCGCCAACGACGTTCTGGGTCAGGAAAGACATAAAGTCTGCCGCGGCGATCGTATTGATGAGATTATTCATATATGTACCTTCTCCCTTTTTTGGTATATTATAAATATATCACAGTATCGCGCGCTTGTAAAGACAAAAAGTTTAAAATTTTGTGTTTGAATATATATTTTTTAAGTCTCCGATCTACAAATTACGAGCTTTTATGAGTAAAAAAGTTGTAAAATGAACGGACAGACAAGACAAATTTTTTCAAAACTTATTGCAAGTTGAGTTAAATCGGTATATCATAAATTAAGCAGCAGCAAAAGAGGAGGGTCGTATGCGGACGCTTGTTCTGAAAGGTAAAGAGGCGATAAAAAAAGGCGCAGAGCTTATAGCTTTGGGCGAAGTCGTCGCGTTTCCTACAGAGACGGTCTACGGACTGGGCGCGGACGCGTTCAACGAAGAGGCGGTAAAAAAGATATTCGCCGCAAAGGGCAGACCTTCGGACAATCCTCTTATCGTGCATATCGCGGACATCTCCGGTCTGGAAAAGCTGACGGAGGAGGTCTCAGAAGGGGCGAAGGCGGTCATGTCGGCATTTATGCCGGGGCCGATAACGGTGATAATGAAAAGAAGCAAAAAGGTGCCCCTCAGTGTGACGGCAGGTCTCGAAACGGTCGGGATAAGGATGCCTTCGCATCCTGTAGCAAGAGAATTCATAAAGGCGTGCGGCACCCCGATCGCGGCGCCGAGCGCGAACAGATCGACGCATATCAGCCCGACAAGCGCTGAACACGTATTTGAGGATATGGACGGCAGAGTGCCGCTGATAATTGACGGAGGAGACTGCGAAGTCGGCATAGAATCGACGATAATAGATATGTCGACCGGCGTGCCGACGATTTTGAGACCCGGCGCGATAACCGCGGAAATGCTGGCAAAGATATTGGGAGCGGTAAAGACTTTCAGTGGCAAAGTAGTGGTCGCGAAGGCTCCCGGAATGAAATACAAACACTACGCGCCGTCCTGCGAAACGGTCGTCGCGACAGACGTCGACAGCGCCGCACAAGCTTACGACGATGCGGCGGAAAAAGGTCTTGTACCGGTGATAATCGCGAGAAGCTCCACGGCGGCAAAGCTGGGAGGGAGAACGCATATCGACGTCGGGGATACGGACGCCGATGTCTGCCGCAACATCTACGCGGCGCTCCACAGGGCGGAAAAGATAGCAGGGTTCATTATCTGTGAACATTTCGGGGAAAAAGGCGTATGCGGCTCCGTTATGAACAGGGTGATGAAATCGGCGGGAGGTAAGACGGTATGAAGATATTGTTCGTATGCACGGGAAACACCTGCCGGTCGCCGCTCGCTCAGGCGATAACTCAGAAGGCTCTCGACAACGAAAAAATAGAAGCGGAGTGCGAAAGCGCCGGACTTTTTTGCGGTTACGGAGAAGAAGTATCCGAAAATTCGCGTAAGATAATTCAGGAAAGGGGAATATTTTATACGCACCAGTCCAGACCCGTGACCCAGCCCCTTCTGGATTCGAGCGACCTGGTCATATGCATGACTTCCTCGCACAAAGCAGCGCTCGCGCCTTACGTGCCGGCAGAAAAGCTGTTCGAGGCAAAAGACCTTACGGGAGAGGAGATAGACGACCCGTACGGCAAAGATATTGAAGCTTACAGAACGTGCGCGGCGAAGCTGGACAAGCTGGCAAACGCCGTCGTCGAAAGGGTGAAAAATAGCGGATCGGGCGATAAAAACGCTTAAAACGGTGCAAAACGCGCCCGGGCAGCGTTTTTGAGCAGGCTTTTTAAAAAAATCCGTTCTTTACAACAGAAAAGAACTGTGATAGAATAAATACGATCGGGCAACAAACGAATATGCCGGACTTTTAAAGTCGGAAAGAGCATATAAAACAGGTCACATAAATGTCCGTCCGAAAAAACGAGAGGTAAGATATATGAAAATCGCGATAGGTTGCGACCACGGCGGGATAACTCTCAAACCCGCGGTGATAGGGGTCCTCGAAAGCAGAGGAATAGAGGTCGAGGATTTCGGTTGTTACGACGAAAACAGCGTGGATTATCCCGACTATGCGCTTAAAGTTGCAGAAGCCGTTTCGCGCGGCGAGTGCGACAAGGGCATAGTCCTTTGCGGGACCGGCATAGGTATTTCGATAGCCGCGAACAAGGTCAAGGGGATAAGGGCGGGCGTCGCGCACGACGAATTCACCGCAGAGATGATCTCCGCGCACAACAACGCGAACGTACTCGCGATGGGCGGCAGGATAATTTCTCCCGAAAAGGCGGCGAAGATGACCGCGATATGGCTGGACACCCCTTTCCAGGGTGGCAGGCACGCAAACAGAGTCGCAAAGATCGCGGCGATAGAAGACAAATATTTCAAATAAGGTGAAAAATGGTCCGGGAAGTAATCGACAGCATCGTGCAGGCTGAAAATCAAGCCGAAATAATCGTCAAAGAGGCTAACGCAGCCGCGAAAGAAGCGGTCGTAAAGGCAAACTCCGACGCGGAAGAGACGATCACCGCAGCTAAGGAAAAGGCTAAGGAAGCCGCGAAGAAAAACCTTGAAAAGGCAGCGAAAAAAGCCGGCGAAAACTATGAGGCGGCAATCGCGGAAAACGACAAGAACATTGAGGCGCTGACCAAAAAGGCGCAGAAGAACCTCGACAAGGCGGCTGATGTCGTCATCGGGAGGCTGAAAGAGAAATATGCCCGTAGTTGAGATGCGCAAGCTCGTTCTGATCGGCAATTCGTCCGAAAGAGAACGTCTGATTAAAATTTTGCATACCGAGGAGTGCGTCGAGATAGTCGCGGCTCCCAAGACGGAAGGGACGCGTTATGCCGACAAGCAAAGCGCGCTCGAAGTTTACGGTGCGAAAAAGGCGAAGCTGGACTTTATGTTCGACTTTCTGAAGAGTTGTCAGATCGAAGCGCAGGCGCTTATCAAAGCGAAGAAGATAAATTATAAACCCGTCAAAAAGCCATTCCTTGCGGGGAAGCCGTCGCTTACGATGGAGGAATTTTACGAGACCCCGAAACTGGAAGCCGAGGTCTTTAACGCATACAAACGGCTGACGAGGCTTTCTGAGTCGCTGCTTAAAAACAAATCGGAAGAGATCAGATTAAAGAACACGATAAGCCAGTTGCAGCCATACAAAGAAGTGGACGCGAAGCTGGAATCTTTCAAGGATACGAAAAACGTTTCCGTGCTTCTGGGCACGGTGCCTTCATCGAAGAAGGTCGTCGCCGAAAAAGCGGAAGAGGCGGGCGCGTATATGCTTTTCTACGACGCGGGCGTGAACTGCACGGTCGTATGTATTTTTCTTAAAGACAATCACGACGAGATAGCGAAGATATTGTCGGACGCGGAGTTTTCCGCCTGCACGCTCAACTATACGGGCGTGCCGAAGGACGTCATCGCGGAGAGCGAAAAGCTGCTCGCGGAAAATACCGCGATGCGCGAAAAGCTGATCGAGCAGATCATTTCTTTTGAATTCGTGCTCGACGACTGCAAAAGACTTTACGACTACTATCTGATAGAAGAGAGAAAACTGGAGTGCGAGCAGAACACCAGCTGTACCGAAACTTCGTATATCCTCGAAGCGTGGGTGCCGCTCGACAAGACAGAAAAGCTGGACAAGGCGCTTTCGGAAAGTCCGCTCGCGCTGATGTATGAGATAAGAGAGCCTGTCGAAGGCGAAAAACCGCCGACCTACGTTGAGGACAACACGGTGGTAGAGCCGTACCAGACGGTCACCAACATGTTCAGCGCTCCCGCGTACAGAGAGATAGACCCCAATCCGTTCGTTGCTTTTTTCTTCTTCCTGTTCTTCGGAATGATGCTCGCCGACGCCGGTTACGGACTCATCCTTATGATACTGACGGGTATCGTGCTGATAAAACAGCGCCCGCCCAAAGGTCAGGCAAGTTTAATAAAGATAGTGTTCATGGGCGGCATTTCTACCGTTATATGGGGTGTGATTTTCGGCAGTTATTTCGGATATTCGGCGACCGATCTGGGAATATGGTGCTGGTTCAACCCTATCGAAGAGCCGATGAATATGTTGTTCCTGAGTCTCGGAATGGGTGTGTTCCAGATGTGTTTCGGTCTGGGTATCAACATGATTGCGATGTTCAAACAGAAAAAGCCGCTTGACGCGATATCGGGTACCCTTTCGTGGTACTTCATGATAATCGGTCTTGCGCTCGCCTTCGGCAGTTCGCTGATAAAGGCGATCGCGATACCTGCGTGGGTCAAGACGGTCGGATACGTGCTCCTCGGCGTCGGAGTAGCGCTTCTGATGCTTTCGGGCGCGCTCCACAAGAAAGGAGCGTCCAGGGTAACGGGCGCGTTTGCAAGTCTTTACGACATCATCAATTTCTTCTCCGACCTTATGAGCTATACGAGGATATTCGGTCTGGGTCTGGCTTCCGCGGTCATCGGTATGGTGTTCAACGAGATAGGCGCGCTCATGATGAACATGATCCCGGTCAAGGCGATAGGGGTCGTGGTCGCGGCGATAGTGTTCCTTATCGGTCACGTATTCAATATTGGTATAAACGCGCTGGGCGCGTACGTACACAACTCAAGACTTCAGTTCGTTGAGTTTTTCGGCAAATTTTATACCGGCGGCGGAAGGCTGTTCCGTCCGCTCGGTTGTGAAATGAAATATTACTATATCCATAATCAGGAGGTAAAAAAGTAATGAACGGAGCGTATATCGCTATTATCGGAGCCGCGCTCGCGGCTTTGATGGCAGGTTGCGGCAGCGCGATCGGCGTAGGCACCGCGGGACAGGCGGCGGCAGGAGTTACCAGCGAGGACCCGGACAAGTTCGGCAAACTGCTCATTTTGCAGCTTCTTCCCGGCACGCAGGGTATTTACGGGCTCATTATCGCGTTCATCGTGTTCATGCAGACCGGACTTCTCGGCGGACAGATCAAAGAGATGCCCGACGTTCAGGGCTGGGCTATGGTCGCGGCTTGCGCGCCTATGGCAATCGTAGGGCTCGTATCCGCTATCTATCAGGGAAAGTGTGCGGCTGCTTCCATCGCGATGGTCGGCAAGAGAGCCGAAACTTCCGGTAAAGGTCTGCTTCTTACCGTTATGGTCGAGACGTACGCGCTTCTCGCGCTGCTTATCTCGTTCCTCGGCGTATTCTTCATAGCGTAATCGGCGTATGAACGGCAAGCAGGCAATAATCGACAAGATCATAGGCGACGCGAACGCAAGAGCCGCACAGATCGCGGAAGAAGCCAAAGCGAAGACGGGCGCTATCGCGGAAAAGGCTGAAAAAGCCGCCGCGGATATCATAGCGGAAGGCGAGGCGAAGAAAAAAGCCGCTTTCGACATCGTGGTTGCAAATTCCGCGGTAGTTGCGAATCTTGACTGCAAGAAGGCGCTTCTGACCGCAAAGACAAACCTTATCGGCGGGGCTTTCGACCGCGCCGCGGAGACTTTGCGCGCGGATAAGAAAAAGTACCGCGACCTGGTAAGCAAAATGATCGCGTCCGCCGCCGAAGACGGAGACAAAGTGCGCGTAAGCGAGCTCGATAAGGACGTCCTCGATAAGGCGTTCATAGAGTCGGTCGCGAAAAAGTGCAGGATAAAACTCACTCCCGACAAGGAATACGCTCAGATAAAGGGCGGCGTGATACTCGTCGGCAAAAACTACGACAAGAACCTGTCGCTCGACCTTGAATTGCAGACCCTCCGCGAAGAGTGCGAAGGCGAGGTCGCGAAAGTTCTGTTCGGGGAGTAACAGCGTATGGCAAACCAATCGCCCGTATATTCCAACGCTCGCGTAAGGGTTATGGAGAACACCTTTCTCAATCAGGAGAAATTCAACAGACTCGTTTACAGCGAAAGCGTGGACGAGGCCATTAGGGTGCTTCTGGAATCTAATTACGGCGGCGGTACCATTGCCGAAAACGGGGATTACGAAAGGATACTGCGCGCGGAAGAGGATAAGGTCAGCGCGTTTATGGCTGAGTCGATGCCGGCAGACTGCGGCATGGAAAGCTTCCTTATGAAACAGGACTACCACAACGCCAAGGCGCTGACGAAAGCCAAATATATGCGCTTGGAGGACGCCGATTTTATGCTCGCGCCCGAAGGAACCGTCGGAATATCGCTGCTCAAAGAGTGCGTCAACGCGGACACCTATACCGGGCTGCCCGCGCTTATGGCAAAGGCTGTGAGCGATATAGACCTCGCCCGCGCAAACGGAGACAAGAGTCCCAGGACGATAGACGTCACGCTGGACAAAGCGTGTTACGCGGACATTCTCAGGGTAGCTAAGGCGGGAAAGCAGAAGACGGTGATAAGTTACTGGACCGCATGCGTCGACTTTGCGAACATAACGACGTTTATCCGCTCCCGCAAAGAGGGCGAAGAGCTCAGGAATTTCCGCAAAGCGTTCATTGAGGGCGGAGAGATACCCCTTTCGACTTACGAATCCGTATACGACGGCAGCGACGAAGCGGTCGCGGAAAAGTTCAGATACACGTCGTACGGCAAGATAGTCTACGAGGCGTTTTCAGGCGAAGAGAACGCTATGGTCGCTTTCGAGAGGGCGCAGGACAACTACCTTCTCGACATATTCAAAAGAGACCGCACCGATATCTTCTCGATAAGTCCGCTCGCGGGGTTTTTCGTCGCAAAAAAACAGGAAATCAAGGTCGTGAGAATGATCCTTATGTGCGTTAAGAATCACGTCGACACGACGCAAATAAAAGCAAGATTGAGGGATTATTATGCGTGAGGGTAAAATAGCCGTAATCGGAGACAGAGATCTGATACTCGCGTTCAAGGCTATCGGCATGGAGGTGTTCGCCGCCACAGATACCGAACAGTGCGAAAATCTGATAAAGAAACTGGCGAAAACTCACGCGGTCATATTTATCACCGAAGACTACGCGAAGGCGTGCGAGCACGTGACAGAAAGATATAAGAGCACCGCATATCCCGCTATCGTGCCCATTCCGTCGGGCTCCGGCAGCACCGGTTACGGTATGGAAAACATTAAAAAAGATGTCGAAAAGGCAGTCGGCACGGATATATTGTTTAATAAGGAAGACTGATTATGCAAGAAACAGGAAAGATCGTTAAGGTCGCAGGACCTCTGATAGTCGCGGAAGGACTGAAAAACTGCAAGATGTTCGACGTCGTCAGAGTCAGCGATAAGAATCTGATCGGCGAGATCATCGAACTGAGAGGGGACAGAGCGTCCATTCAGGTCTACGAGGAGACGGGCGGTCTGGGCACTGGCGAGGACGTCGTGTCCACCAACGAACCGCTTTCGGTAGAACTCGGTCCCGGTATCATCGAGGGTATTTACGACGGTATTCAAAGACCTCTGAACAAACTCGTCGAAGCTACGGGCGACCGTATCGCAAGGGGCGTCAGTATGTCCGCGCTCGACAGAGAAAAGAAATGGAAATTCGTTCCCAAGGTGGCAAAAGGAGACAAGGTCGCCGCGGGAGACATTATAGGTACGGTGCAGGAAAACAAGGTCGTCGAACACCGCATCATGGTGCCGTTCGGCGTTGAAGGCACCGTATCCAAAATTCAGGAAGGGGAATTCACGATCGACGATGTCGTCTGCGTTGTAAAGACGGATAAAGGCGACAAAAAGCTTACTATGACCCAGAAATGGCCGGTCAGAAAGGGCAGACCCTATAAGACGAAAATGTCGCCCGTGACCCCGCTCGTAACAGGTCAGAGAGTAATAGATACCTTCTTTCCGGTCGCAAAGGGCGGCGCGGCTTGTATCCCCGGACCTTTCGGCAGCGGCAAAACGGTCGTTCAGCATCAGCTCGCCAAGTGGGCGGACGCGGATATAATCGTATACGTCGGCTGCGGCGAACGCGGCAACGAGATGACGGACGTTCTCAACGAATTCCCTGAACTCGTCGACCCGACCACGGGCGAGCCGCTTATGAAGCGCACCGTGCTTATCGCAAACACCTCGGATATGCCTGTCGCGGCGCGCGAAGCGTCTATCTATACGGGCATCACCATTGCGGAATATTTCCGCGATATGGGCTATAACGTGGCTATAATGGCGGACTCGTCGTCGCGCTGGGCGGAAGCGCTCCGCGAGATGTCGGGACGTCTCGAAGAAATGCCGGGCGAAGAAGGTTACCCCGCTTACCTTTCTTCCCGTCTTGCCGAATATTACGAAAGAGCGGGCATTGTCAAGACCCTCGGCTCTGACGACAGAACGGGCTCGATCACCGCGATATCGGCGGTATCGCCCCCGGGCGGCGACCTTTCGGAACCCGTCTCTCAGGCGACGCTGCGTATAGTCAAGGTCTTCTGGGGGCTCAGCGCTTCGCTGGCGTACAGAAGGCATTTTCCGGCGATCGACTGGATCCAGTCCTATTCGCTTTACGGCGACAGCATGGGCGAATGGTATAAGGAAAACGTAGACCCGGAGTGGGAAGAAAATCGCGCGAAGGCGCTCAGAATATTGCAGGAAGAGGCGCAGCTCGAAGAGATAGTCAGACTGGTCGGTATGGACGCGCTGTCTTACAGCGACCGCCTTACGATGGAGACCGCAAAGTCTCTGCGCGAGGACTACCTGCACCAGGACGCGTTCCACGAGGTAGACACTTACGCAAGTCTGAAAAAACAGTTTATGATGTTGAAGCTGATACTCGAATGCGACAAATACAGCCGCGAGGCGCTCGCGAAAGACGCGGACCTCGACGACATACTCAAAATCGGCGCGCGCGAGATGATAGGCAGAGTAAAATATATCCCTGAATCCGAACTTGTCAGGATAGAGCAGGTCGGCAAACAGATGAGACAGCAGCTTAGCTCGCTGTCCTCGCAGGAATAAGGGGGAGAATATGCTTAAAGAATATAAATCAATAAAAGAAATAGTCGGACCGCTGATGTTGGTCAGCGGCGTAGAGGGCGTCAAGTACGACGAACTCGTCGAAATAAGCGGACAGGACGGCAGCGTCCGCCGCGGAAAGGTGCTCGAAGTCAACGGCGACAACGCGCTCGTTCAGCTGTTCGAAGGCTCGCAGGGTATACAGATGTCCACTTCGAAGGCGAGATTCCTCGGCAGAAGCCTTGAATTGGGCGTTTCCGAATATATGCTGGGCAGAGTTTTCGACGGGCTCGGCAATCCCAAGGACGGCGGAGCCGCGATAATTCCCGAAAAGAGGATAAGCATAAACGGTCAGCCGATAAACCCCGCCGCGCGCGATTACCCGGACGAATTCATACAGACGGGCGTTTCCGCGATCGACGGGCTCAACACTCTCGTAAGAGGTCAGAAACTGCCGGTGTTCTCTGCTTCCGGTCTGCCGCATGCTCAGCTTGCGGCGCAGATCGCGAGACAGGCGAAAGTCCTCGGCAAAGACAGCAAATTCGCGGTCGTGTTCGCAGCTATCGGCATTACCTACGAAGAAGCCGAATACTTTATGCAGGATTTCAGGCGAACCGGCGCTATCGAAAGAGCGGTAATGTTCGTCAACCTCGCCAACGACCCGGCAGTAGAGAGAATAGCGACACCCAGAATGGCGCTTACCGCGGCGGAATATCTCGCGTTCGAAAAGGACATGCACGTGCTCGTCATAATGACGGATATCACCAACTACTGCGAAGCGCTCAGAGAGGTATCCGCAGCGCGTAAAGAGGTTCCCGGAAGACGCGGTTACCCGGGTTATCTGTACACCGACCTCGCAACGATATACGAGAGAGCGGGCAGGATAAAAGGAAAAAACGGAAGCATCACGCAGATCCCCATTCTGACGATGCCGGAGGACGACAAGACCCACCCGATCCCCGACCTTACCGGATACATCACCGAGGGGCAGATAATCCTTTCGAGAGAACTTTACAAGAAGGGTATCAACCCGCCGATAGACGTTCTGCCGTCGCTTTCGCGTCTGAAAAACAAGGGCATCGGTAAGAATAAGACCAGAGAGGATCACCCCGACTCTATGAACCAGCTGTTCGCGGCGTACGCTCAGGGCAAGGAAGCGAAAGAGCTTTCCGCGATCCTCGGAGACGCGGCTCTTACCCCGGTAGACCGCAAATACGCGGAATTCGCGGAAGCGTTTGAGGAAAGATACGTCAACCAGGGATTTAACGAGAACAGGTCGATAGAAGAGACCCTGCAAATAGGCTGGGAACTTCTGACGATATTGCCCAGAACGGAGATGAAGCGTATTTCAGACAAGTACCTCGAACAGTATTACGATAAGATCAAGAAACCCGAAGCGGAAGAATAATCATGGCAGAGAGACTTAAAGTAAATCCGACAAGAATGGAGCTGAGAAGGCTTAAGGGCAGGCTTAAAACAGCTGTCCGCGGTCATAAACTGCTTAAAGACAAGTCGGACGAAATGATAAGACGGTTTATGGAATACGCAAAGCAGAACAAGGCTTTGAGAGAGCAGGTTGAAGAAGAACTTTCGGACGCGCTCAAAAGCTTTGTTCTCGCAAAGGCGGTCAGCGACGAATACGCGATACAGGAAGCCGTCGTGATGCCGTCGTCGCAGATAACGCTTGAAGCGCATACCAAAAACGTTATGAGCGTCGTCGTGCCGCAGTTTGAGCTGAAAAAGACGCAGGGAGCGGATAAATACCCCTATTCTTACGGCTCGGTGACCGCAGAACTCGATGACTCGATCGCCATTCTTACGGAACTCATGCAGAAGCTCGTCAAGCTGGCAGAGGTAGAAAAAACATGCAATATGCTCGCGGACGAGATAGAGAAGAACCGCAGAAGGGTCAACGCGCTCGAATACGTAATGATACCTCAGACGGAAGAGACGATCCGCTATATCACGATGAAACTCGACGAGAACGAAAGAGGCAACACCGTGAGACTTATGAAGATAAAGTCGATATTAGCGGATAAGAAGTAAGAGACAACATATCATAATCAAGCGCTAAAGCCGGCAAAAACGCCGGTTTTTCTTTTGATTTATCAATGCATAAATATCATTTAATAAACACAGGTAGCTGAATTTTATTATACGCGCGTATATCGGTATCGAAAATAAAAGAGAGAACTACTTGGCAAAATTCAAAAGCTTTGTCATAACCGCCGCATAAGGCAAATATGCTTTATTGTACCTGACGGAGGGATTATGACAAAAAAGATTACTGTAATTTTATGTGTTCTTGTTTGTTGTCTTATTGCGTTCGCCGCCTGCGGCGAGAAAAAGACGACTGAAGAGATTCTGAGCGACAGCGTAAGTAGCCGCCAGTCAGCTTGCTTTGCCGGCAGCGACGAAAATTTCGACGTGACTCTGACCACGCTTGCTCAGGAAGAGGCGTTTATCGCCGACGGCAAAGTCGGCAACGTAGTCACCCGCACTACGCTTTCCGTAAAGCCGAAAGCTGCGGTCGATAAGGAGATGAGCTATTCTTTGCAGTCCGAAAGCGGAAAGAAGGAGGGCGCGCTCTCCAAAAACGTGCTGGGAAGCGCTTATATTGCAGAGATAGAGGGACTTTCCGATCTCGGCGTGCCGACGACAGTCGTGATAACGGTGGGAAGCGGCGACGAAACGACCGAATATACGGTGACGCTTACAGACAGAATGGCAGACGTGATAGACGCGGACGAAGCGGTCATGACGGCGTACGGATATTACAAACAGCAGATCGACGCAGAAATGGCTTCTGAGGACGGCTGGCAGAGGGAGATATTCGTCAGATTCGTCAACGACAGGAAGGACAGCGAAAGCAAATATTACTGGTACGTCGCTTTCGTAGCCGACCGCAACGACGATATGACCGTGCTTATCGACCCCGCGACCAAAGAGATCGTAAACGGCAGGGTGAGACCGTAAAGCCGTATAAGCGGAAAGCTTTGTCGATGCGGATAAAAATTAAATCGTCCGCAATCCGGAGAGAATCCGCATAAGCCCGAAGCTCTTTATAAGCCCGCAAGAGCGCGGGAAAGACGGCTTAAAAGTAAAAAACGACCGTCGCATATTCTGCGGCGGCCGTTTCTATTCAATATATTATTTGTTTTGCAGTTTCGCCTTTTCTTTTTCGGACTTCGCTTTCTCTTTTTCCTGTTTTATCTTTTCTTTTTCTTCGAGAGCAATTCGTTTTTCTTCGTCTTTTTGCTGTTGAGCGAGCAGTTTTTCCTGTTCTTTCTGCTGTTTTTTCAGCTCCTTGCGGCGTGCGTTTGCTTCGTCTTTTTTGTTGATATTATATATTGAGCCGAAAAGCCCGCCTATCATTTTGAACAAACCGCGCAGTCTGTGCCTGTTGCCCCAAAGGAGCATTCCGTCGATAAGCCGGCTGTCGATAAGACCGCTGGAAATGCCGGTAAGTCCTCTGAGAGGCATCGCCTTCATACCCTGGGTCAACATTATCATCGTCGTCATGTCTGCGTCGGGAACCTGAGATTTAATAAGTCCGGGTGCGATTTTTATGATTATTTTGCCGATAAGACAGCAAGAGAAATCGCCGATCGTGGTATTGTAATCGAACTCTCCGCGTTTGGGCGCAACGTTTGGAGGTATGATTTTGTCGTAAAGATTGTGGAACTGACTGTCGTCTATCGTTTCCGAATTCGCAATATCGTAATATTGCGGGCATATCGTCGCATAGTCGGGTATGGGCTGAACGTCCTTAAAATCTACGTCCACCGCGCCTTCCAGCCTGATATCGCGCGACGATGAGCCGATAAGCACTGAATATTTGCCTTTCGGCGCGTACCACTTGCCCGTTGCGGTGTTGAAGAACGCAAAAGAGCGCATGTTGAGCGGGAGCGTTACCGTCGTGCTTTCGCTCGCTTTCAGGAACACCTTTTTAAAGCCCTTCAACTCTTTGTGCGCCTTGAATACGACTGGCGATTTGTCGGAGATATACAGCTGACATACCTCCGCGCCGTCGCGGTCGCCGGTATTTGTGACCTTAAAGCTGACTTCGCTTTGCGAGCATTTCAGGTCGGAATATTCGAAAGTCGTATATGAAAGACCGTAGCCGAACGGGAACGCGACCTCTTTTTTCGCCGCGTCGTAATAGCGGTAGCCGACGAAAATGCTTTCCCTGTATTCGACGTTGATCGGACCCATCGGGAAGTACTTTGACGCTATAGAGTCGTTCTCTGCGAGCGGATAAGTTTCAGCCAGCTTGCCGCTCGGGTTGACTTTGCCGAAGATCACGTTGTATATCGCTTCGCCGCCGGCTTCGCCTGAAAGGTAAGCGTTTATCAGCGTGTTCGTGTTTTTCAGCCACGGCATAAGCACGGGCGAGCCGCCGCAGAGTACGAATACGACGTCTTTCCCCAGACCTTTCAGCGCGCTTACGAGCTTGTCGTGCGCCGCGGGAAGAGACATATGAGTGCGGTCGTAGCCTTCGCTTTCGTAGTTGTCGGTAAGTCCGATGAAGCAGACTATCGTGCCGTCAAAATTCTTAGCCTTGTTTATCGCTTCGGCATACAGTTTTTCGTCGTGGCCGTTGCCTTTGAGCGAATAGCCGTCCGCATAGTCGAATTTCTTGCCCTGCGCAGTCAGACAGTCGGTAAAAGACACGAGCTTGTACGGATTTATCCTGCTGCTTCCGGAGCCCTGGTAGCGGCTGTGCTTAGCCAGCGCGCCGATGACCAGAATGTCGTCTTCTTCGTTTGCAGGCAGCAGGTTTTCGTCGTTCTTAAGCAGTATTATGCTTTCTTCTGCAACGCGTCTTGCAAGTTTGTGCGCGCTTTCGTAATCGGCTTTGAACCCGTCCTTTCTGGCTCCTTCGCATTTGTAAAGAAGCTTTAATATGCGTTCTACGACAATGTCGAGGGCTCTTTCGTCCAAAGCGCCTTTTTTAACCGCTTCGACGATAAGGGAGTCGTTCTTGCCGCCGCTCGCGGGCATTTCGAGGTCCATTCCGGCGCGTATTCCTTCTACGCGGTCGTTGGTTGCGTTCCAATCGCTGACGACGAGACCGTCAAAGCCCCACTCCTTTCTCAGAACGCCGTCCAGAAGCTTTGCGTTGTCGGACGCGTAGACGCCGTTTATCTTGTTGTAAGACGCCATCACGGTGAACGGCTGTTTTTTTACGCAGGTTTCGAACGCCGGAAGATATATCTCTCTCAGCGCGCGCTCGTCTACGACGCTGTTTATCGTCATTCTGAGGTGTTCGTTATTGTTTGCGCAAAAATGTTTGAGAGACGTGCCGACGCTGTTTTGCTGTACGCCTTCGATATACGCGGCGCCCAGTTTGCCGGCGAGATAGGGATCTTCTGAAAAATATTCGAAATTTCTTCCGCAGAGGGGCGAACGCTTTATATTTACGCCGGGCCCCAGCAGGATGTCGACTTTCTGATCGAGGCACTGTTTGCCGAGAGCGTCGCCGACTTCTTTCGCGAGGTCTTCGTTCCAAGTTGCGGCAAGAGAGACCGCAGGGGGGAAAGCCGTCGCGGGGAAAGAACTCTTCATTCCGACGTTATTGTCGTCTTCGTTCTCTTTTCGGAGCCCGTGGGGACCGTCGGACATGACGAAACTGCCGATATTAAGTCTTTGGATCGGTTTTGTCGTCCAGAAATCTTTGCCCGAACAAAGAGACGCCTTTTCTTCTAGCGTCATTTCCGCTATGAGTTCTTTGATTTTCTTTTCGTCCATAAAAAAAACCGGTTTTACCTTATTTATTTTATTATTATAAATATAATATCATTTTTTAACTCTTGTTGCAACATTTATGTTGTATATCTTTTCACAATCTTATCGAGCAGAAACATACGTTTTGTCCGAAAACATACGCTCGTCAGCTCTGCCGGTAAGAACTTGTCAAGTTTTTGTTTTAAATGGTCAAAATCGGGGTGTTTTCGTTTGACTTTATTCGCTGAAAAGTTCTAAAATTATAAAAAGCGACAAGGAGATTTTAAATGGCTAAGATTGTAAAAGAAGGTCTGACTTTTGACGATGTGTTGCTGATCCCCGGTTATTCGGAGGTGCTTCCTTATCAGGTCGATCTGTCGACTAAACTCACGGATAAAATCACGCTGAATATTCCCCTTCTCAGCGCTTCGATGGATACTGTCACGGAGCACGAACTTGCGATCGCGATCGCGCGTGAAGGCGGCATCGGTATCATACATAAGAATATGACTATCGAAGAACAGGCGTCGCAGGTCGACAAGGTAAAACGCAGTGAAAACGGCGTCATTTCCAACCCGTTCTTCCTGAGTCCGGAACATACGCTCGCGGAAGCCAACGAGTTGATGAGAAGATACCGCATAAGCGGCGTTCCCGTTACGAAAGGCACAAGGCTCGTCGGCATAATTACCAACCGAGACCTGCGTTTTGAAACGGATATGAGTAAGAAGATCGGCGACTGTATGACCAAGGATAATCTGGTCACCGCACCGGTCGGCACGACTCTCGAACAAGCGCAGAAAATACTCGGACGGCACCGCATAGAAAAGCTGCCTCTTGTCGACGAAGATTACAATCTGAAAGGTCTTATCACGATAAAGGACATTGAAAAGGCGATCAAGTATCCCAACAGCGCGAAGGATCAGAACGGCAGACTTCTCGCGGGCGCGGCGGTCGGCGTTACCGCAGACGTCCTTGACAGAGTCGACGCACTGGTAAAGGCGAAGGTAGACGTAATCACGATAGACACCGCTCACGGTCATTCCAAGGGTGTTCTCGACACCGTTTCAAAGATCAAAGCCGCTTATCCGAACGTCACTTACATAGTCGGCAACGTCGCTACCGCAGAGGCTACGAAAGCTCTCATCGACGCGGGCGCGGACGTCGTAAAGGTCGGTATCGGACCCGGCTCTATATGTACGACCCGTATAATCGCGGGTATCGGCGTTCCTCAGGTCACAGCTATCATGGATTGCGCGGAGATGGCTGACAGATACGGCAAGCGCGTTATCGCGGACGGCGGTATAAAGTTCTCCGGCGATATCGTCAAGGCTATCGGCTCCGGCGCAAGCGCAGTCATGATAGGCAGCCTGTTTGCAGGTACCGAAGAAACTCCCGGTGAGATCGAAATGTTCCAAGGCAGAAGCTTTAAGGTCTACCGCGGCATGGGCTCTCTGGGCGCTATGGCGGCAGGAAGCAAGGACAGATATTTTCAGACCAACGCGAAAAAGCTCGTTCCCGAAGGCGTTGAAGGCCGCGTTCCTTACAGAGGCTCTTTGTCCGACGTCGTGTTCCAGCTTATGGGAGGTCTCAGAAGCGGTATGGGTTACTGCGGTATGCCCAATATCGAAATGCTCAGAAAGAACGCTCAATTCGTCAAGATATCCAACGCGTCTCTTATCGAAAGCCACCCGCACGATATCTCGATCACGAAGGAAGCTCCCAACTATTCGACGAAAGGCTGATAAAACGGTGACGATATAAAGAGCTTGACTATCTATAAATGATGGCGATATAAAAAGCTTGACGATCGATAGTTTAAAATATTTAAAAACCTAATAAATAAAATGCGCTCCGATCGGAGCGCATTTTTTAGATGTATCTGATCTTAAATGCGTTAATTTATTACGTGAGTATGTGCAGATAAGTTATTGTCGAATTATAGTAAAACGACATTAAGATAACGCTGTGAAGATCGCAGATATACCAGCCCAGAATAATACGAACCAGCCCTGAGGCGAGCCTTTTATGCGTTTTTTAGCGATTCTCACTTGAAAAATATTATAATATTATCTGCGTTCGCCTCGCTGAAACACACACTAAAAATCATCGCCTAAGGGTGCATGCAGTTTTAAGCCGGCAAATTTTTGTTGATACAAGGCAAATGCCGCAGGTAATATCAGACATCTTATCAAGGCATTTAACGCAGTAGCTACGAAAATTTGCCGCTTTAAACCAGGTTCGTATTCTTCTGGTCTGGTATCGTCTGGTTTTCGACAATTAAATTTTTACGCGTGCTGTATCCGGGGCAAGAGGATATATGATTGTTTTTTATGTCGGAATTGACAGAGAGCGGTTAATGCGAGTAATTTTTTACATCTGTCAAGTAGATTTATAAGCGATAAAACATTAATAATAATTAATAATACTAAAAATTGAGATGAGGATTTTTTCAGGTAACAGTTTATTTTATCTTGACGCGCCGCACTGTATATTCGGCAAGTTGCGGACTTTTACGCTGTGTTGTGACTTTAAAATAATTGATACTAATTATTAATAATTAATAATACTTATACAAGTTTATGATAGGTCGGTCGTTTTATACTCGTACTTTTTTGAAACATGTCTGTCGTTTTGCCTGACATGGTTTGTTTAAAGTAAATGTAGAGAAGTTGCTGTAAGTTTATTGAGAGTGTGCGCGGTAAATTCGATAGGATCGTGTTTTGCGACGGGATTGCGAGTTGATTATCTCGTCTTGGATTGTTGGGGAGGAAAACATTAATTAGAATCGTCGTTATTAAGAAAATGAGCTTGCCGAGAAGAGAGACCGTCAGGTCGGGTGAAATTAAGCGTAAGACCGTATTTATCTTTATGCAACAACACTATCGTTGACCGGATCTGGTCGGGATAATTTTAAAGTTTTGAATTGATGTTTTATTCGCTTATTAAAAGGTTCATTTTTCAGTCTTTATATTCATTCGTTTAAATTGCGTTTGCCGCGTCTATCTATGCGCTTATTTTATTTATATTTGTATCTTTTTGTTTTTACGGCATTATTCCGGCAATTCGCCGTTATTATCTATTGCTATAAAGTCTTGCTTTTGCAGGAATCGTTTAATTATCGCGTTTGAAGCGTGAGCGGAAATATCGTTGTAACGGTTTTCCGGTTTTTTACGGACAGTCGCATAAATCATCTTGTCGGATTGTCTGAAAACCCGCTTTGATAAGACCTTTTTCGCTTTAAGTTTCCCGGCAAAAACTTAACGATAAATATATAAATATGTTTTCAAATTTTACTTGTAATTACTGTAAAATAATGTTATAATGGTAACCGTTAGAAAAGCAAGAAAAGATACATTCGGAGGAAGCTATGGCTATTACCGTTGAAGAACTCTCCATGCAGGTGCAGGCTCTCGAAGCCAGACTTGAAAAGATCGAAGCGCTGCTTGAAAAATCCGCGCCCGTTCAGAAAGCGCCCAGAGAGAAAGAAGAAGTTTATAATGTCGGAGTTAAAGGGAAGTACAGATTTTTGGCGGACTTCTTGCACAATCACGGCGGAGACAGTATAACCATGACTTTCAAACAAATAGAAGATCTTATCGGACAGCCTTTGCCGTCGTCCGCTTACAATCACCGCGCTTATTGGTCGAACACCGATACGCACTCTATCTCAAAGGTGTGGATGCAGGCGGGTTATATGACGACTTACGTCAATCTTCTCAGCCGCAAGGTAGTGTTTGAAAAAAAGCGCAAATTCGACTGATATTTACCGGATATATTTTGTTTGAATATAAAAATGCGACCCTTACAGGTCGTTTTTTTATACCAGCCCAGAATAATACGAACCTGGTTTAAAGCGGCAAATTTTCGTAGCTACTGCGTTAAATGCCTTGATAATATGTCTAATATTACCTGCGGCATTTGCCTTGTATCGACAAAAATTTGCCGGCTTAAAACTGCATGCACCGATTTTTAGTGTGTGTTTCAGCGAGGCGAACGCAGATAATATTATAATATTTTCAAGTGAGAATCGCTAAAAAATGCATAAAAGGCGCGCCTCAGGGCTGGTTCGTATTATTCTGGGCTGGTATGCGAGATAATTTTCTTGCGCCGACTGAATCTTTTTTTAAATCCGCAATGCCGGTAAAATGCGCCGGTATAGCAATTATCCGCGTAACGCTTCTCGTCGCTGCCTTATAGAGATATGACATTTATCCCTGATCCTGATAACGCGAACAGACATTAAGGCGTTCCCGTTACGCGTTTTAACTATGTATACATGAAAACATTATGATATTAATTGCGTTTGCTTTGCTAAAACAACCATTAAAATTTATTTCTCGGAGCGCGGGCATATGCGCGTCTTGTCGTTCAGTAAAAGCCGCTAAAATGAGTTTGAATTTTTATTTATATATCTTTATAAATTATGTTTCGGTCTGTGCGAGAGGGCGTTTACTCGACTTCGCCGATATGCGCGACTGTCACGACGGGCAGCGCAAGGCGTCCGTTTTCAGAGTGTTTTTTAAAGAGTTGCGATAATTTTTCCGCATAAATTTTTCCGCGTTCGCTTTCGCGTAAAGGCGCGTAGGAAGACGAAAAACAACGATCGATAAAAGTTGACTCGTCGGCAAAGACGCACTCGGACGAAAAACTGAATGAAGAGTAATTTACAAAGAAACCGCTGACTCCGTTTTCCGGTTTTGATCCGCCTGCAAAACCTTTGAAATGCGGGCAGCACTCCGCATTTATACTTTCCAGTTCCTTCACGGAGCCGGCGTTTGTAACGTATGAGTTCCATACAAGCGCGGCGACCGGCTTTTGCTTGCTTATGCGTTTGCATTCGGCGGCGAATTTTTTGCGGTCGAACCAATGAAAGGACTGCGCCGCGGTTATCAAGTCGACGCTTTTATCCGGAAGAGAGGTGTTTTCTGCGCTCGCCTGTACGAATACGCATTTATCAAAGCCGGAAAGAAATCTTTTCGCTTCGCTTTGCATGTCTTCGTTGGGTTCTACACAAAAAACCTTGCTTCCGCGTTTAAGCAAAAGATTTGAAAATATCCCGGTACCGGAGCCTATGTCCGCAACAACTGAATCGGGCGAAATATAGTCGCGGTACAAAAGGTCGATGAGTTCGTCGGGATAGGACGGGCGGGAAGAGGCGTATGATTTTGCTTTTCCTGTAAATTTTTCTTCGTTCATTAAGTCTGTCGGTTATAGCGTCGGTTGAAAAATACGCGCCGTTTCCGGCGCGCATCGTTTTTTAGTATTCGAGATTTTTCGCGAGGTAGCTGTCGAGGTCGTCGATATTGATCCTGACCTGAGCCATGCTGTCGCGTTCTCTTACGGTGACGGTGTTGTTTTCAAGCGTCTCGAAGTCGACGGTAACGCAGTACGGGGTGCCGATCTCGTCCTGACGGCGGTATCTCTTGCCGATGCTGCCCGCTTCGTCATAGGTAGCGGAGAACTTTTTGCACAGCGCGCGGTAGATCTCTTCCGACTTTTCGCCCAGCGCCTTTTTCTGAAGCGGAAGGACGGCGACTTTGTAAGGAGCGAGCGCGTGGTGCAGGTGAAGGACTACGCGGGTCTCGCCGTCGACGATCTCTTCGTCGTAAGCGTTGCACAGGAACGCGAGCACCATTCTGTCCGCGCCGAGCGACGGCTCGATGACGTACGGGATATATTTTTCGCCTGTGACGGGGTCGGTATATTCGAGGTTTTTACCGCTGACCTTGATATGCTGTTTGAGGTCGTAATCGGTACGGTCCGCGACGCCCCAAAGTTCGCCCCAGCCGAACGGGAATTTGAATTCGAAGTCCGTGGTCGCGTTGGAGTAGAAGCACAGCTCTTCTTTGTCGTGGTCGCGCAGTTTGAGTTTGTTTTCGTCCATGCCGAGGTCGAGAAGCCATTTTTTACAAAAGTCTTTCCAATACGCGAACCATTCGAGGTCGGTGCCGGGCTTGCAGAAGAATTCCAGTTCCATCTGCTCGAACTCGCGGGTACGGAAAGTGAAGTTGCCGGGAGTAATCTCGTTGCGGAAGCTTTTCCCGATCTGACCTATGCCGAACGGGACTTTCATACGCGCAGATCTCTGAACGTTCAGAAAGTTTACGAAGATACCTTGCGCGGTCTCAGGTCTCAGATAGACGGTGTTCGCGCTGTCTTCGGTCACGCCCTGGAAGGTTTTGAACATAAGGTTGAACTGTCTTATGCCGGTGAAATCGCTTTTGCCGCATACGGGGCAGGGGATCTTGTTGTCGACGATGTACTTCTCAAGCTGTTCGTTGGTCCAGCCCGCGATGCTGTCTTCGATGCCCTTGCGCTTCATATAGTCTTCTACGAGGCAGTCCATAAGTGGATCGCTGAAACCGCCCAGGTGACCGCTTGCCACCCATACGTTGGGATTCATCAGGATTGCGCAGTCGAGCCCGGTGTTGAGCGGATTTTCCTGGATGAATTTCTTCCACCACGCACGTTTTACGTTGTTTTTGAGTTCGACGCCGAGGGGACCGTAATCCCAGGTGTTCGCGAGTCCGCCGTATATCTCGCTTCCCGCGAAAATGAAGCCTCTGCTTTTGCAAAGAGCGACGAGTTTGTCCATTGTGAGTTCTGCCATAAAAAACTCCTACCGGCGGATTTTACCGCCGTTGATAATATTAACATATAGATTATAAGAATTTTATTTAACTTTGTCAAACGATGGTAACGTTTTTGCCTCATTTTGCGTATTGTGAAGTAGCGGGATGAGATAAGCCCCGTTGACAATAAGGGAGGAACGAACATGAACAATTTTAACGAATGCGGAATGTCCGGCGGCTGCGATTGCCTTTGGATAATCCTTCTGTTGCTTTGCTGCGGCGGCAACGGCTTCAAGAGTTGCGGCTCCGGTTGCTGCAACATTATTCCTATCCTTGTGGCGCTCAGCTGCTGCGGATACGGCGACGGTTGCGGCTGCAAGTAAACCGTAATACATACTGCAAAAAGCAAGGAACGGAGTCGGCGGTAAGCGCCGACTTTGTTTTTATGCCCGATAACAGTGATCGGCAAACAGCGGAGAAGAGACGAGTCTGTCTCGGCGGTTGCAAAAAAAGTTTTGTTACCGACGGCTAAAGTAACGCGGTCGGGAAAAGCAATCGGATATCGCCTGCAATGAAAGCAGATGAAAAAGAAGTGGAAAGGGTAAAAACCTAACGGATCGATAAAAATTTAAAATGTCGGAAAAGGTCGAAAACCGAATACGTGTCACAAAAAATCCGAAAAAGGAGCGAACGATATCTTAAAATCCGAAAAGACTCGGAAGCTTTTACGCTTTTGCAAAAGACGTGGCGTTCAAATTGTTTCAGGCTTTTGTCGCGGTAAACGTACTCCGGAATATTTATAGTATCTGTCGGGAGTTTTTCATTTTTTTGAATCGTATTGCCGACCGGGCGGCGGCAGTCCGGTCGTTTAATTGACATTGCGACTCAAAAGGTTTATCATTATCAGTATGAAAAAGTACAATTTCGTGACCTGGTGGCTCGATCTTCCGATAAAGCCGCTTCCTTACAGGATATGGAAAACGGTTGCGACCCCGGTGACGTTTATACTCTGGGTCGTGTTTGTCGCCGTTTATACCGACTACTACTGGCAGTTTTCGCTTTATGCGGTGCTCCCGGTCGCTGCGGTTGATTTTATATGGGACGGTATACAATACTGTTTTTACAAGAAAGGAAAGCTTAAGCCGAGAGAGGCAAGGTCGGGATACGGTAAAGATACAGAGAGCTTAAATGCTCCCGCCGAAAACGACGGCGCGACAGACGGTAATGCGCAATAACCGCGTCTGCTTGTAAATTCAAGCAGGATAATTTAAAATTTACGGGTCCTTCGCGACCCGTTTTATTTATTTTTCGGATCGTTTTATTTGTTGCCGTCTTTCTTCGGTGAGCGTTAAATGAGCGGCAAAATGTTGCGCGCCGCCGCGCCGCGGGTTGACGTAAAATACCGCATTTTCGTCCGACGGGAAAGTGCGGCAGAGTATAGAGATAACGGTTGAGAGGAGTTTCTGTTTGCCCGTAAATTAAGAGACGCCGCATTTTTTGCGGATACGCATTTTTTTCAGCCGTTTGGAATAGAGTATTTTATGCGTACGGTCAAAATGTTGTGGGCGGTCTGCGCTTCGGTCGGGATAACGCTGGCGTTTGCCTTTCCGTCTGCGCTGGCAGTAGATACGGGGGAGTGGTACTCCTCTTTGAAGATCCCGTCTTTTGCGATAGACGACAGGTATCAGACTTTTGCGTGGGCAATCGTCTATATAGCCGATGTCGCGGCGCTTTCGTCTCTCTTTTTCAAAGGAGTGAAAGGACCCGGGTTGTATCTGCCGATAGCGGCGGGCGGTCTCAATTTGTTCTGGTGCTGTGCGTTTTTCAGGTTTGAAAGCGTTGCGGCGGGCGCGGTCGTCGCCGGGATAATACTTATATGGACGGCGCTTAGCGCCGTGTTTAATTTTAAAAAGGATAAATTCGCTTTCTCTGTGTTTTGTCTGAAAATTGTCTGGTCCGCATACGTGTTCGCGGTCGCCGTCGCCGTTTTTTGTTACTCTTTGTGACGGTTTTTGTCGATTTATCCGCGCGCGAGAGACAGCGCGCGCATTGAAAATTATTTTATATTTTTATTTAGTTGTAAAAAAGCGCCGCTTTTGGTATAATTAGCGTGAACAACGACAGGCTTTTCGCCGTTGTATGCTCGCGTATCAATTAAATTTACCTTTAAGGATGGGTATTGCTTTTAAGCAAACTCAAGCGTGGTAGTTATGAAAAAATCGCACAGAATAGCTCTTCTGGCATTCGAATTGGCTCTTATAGTCATATTCAGCCTTATGCCGATAAACCTCGGCGCGGCGTCGCTGGCGCTGACGTTGCTGCCGGTGTTGGTAATAGCTCTGACTCAGGATTTCAAGACGGCGGTCTTGGGCGGACTGATAATGGGAGTGACGTCACTTATCGGCGCGTTCACGGTCGGAGCGGCAAGTCTTACGGCTCCGCTTTTCAGAAACCCTCTGGTTTCGGTGCTTCCCAGAATGTGCGTTCCCGCGGCGGCGTGGGCGGTGAACAGAGGACTTTACGCCCTTGCTTGTAAAATAAGGGAAAAACGTGCTGAAAAACGCGCAAATACCGCGGACGAGACCACGCAGTCCGGGGACGGTTCTTCTCTTGCGGGGGACAACCCGGGCGTTGAAGAGACTTTAAGGAAAAAAGCGGCGACGGATTTCAGAATAAAAACGAACGCGGTGAAAAAGCCGCTCGCGATAGTTATAGACGGCGTTTCCAGCGCGCTCGGCGTATGCGCGAACACGGCGTTGGTGCTGGGTATGATATGGCTTCTTTACAATGGCAAGACGGTCGGCGACAGCGCGATAACTCCGGAATTTATGATGGGGCTGGTATCTCTCAATTTCGTTATCGAAATAATCGTGATGACGGCGCTTACGCCCCCGATAGTCTACGCAATAAGAAAACAGCAGGAGAAGAACAGCTGATATGTTACTGGTGATCGACGTTGGAAATACCAACATAAAACTGGGAATATACAAAGGCGACAAACTGTGTCAGTCGTGGCGTCTTTCGGTCAAAGTGCCGCGCACGGCGGACGAGCTGGGCATTGAGATCAGCAATATGTTCAAGGTCGGCGGCGTAGATATGAAAGACATAACCGGCGTTATAATGTCGTCGGTTTGCCCGCCGCTCAACTATACGGTCGAGCATGCCTGCCGCTACTACATCGGCAAAAAGCCGATGACGGTCGGAGCCGGGATAAAGACCGGTCTCAACGTGAAATATACCAACCCTCAGGAGGTCGGCGCGGACAGAATTGTCAACAGCGTCGCGGCGTATAAGCTTTACGGCGGACCGTGCATAGTCGTCGATTTCGGCACCGCGACCACGTTCAACCTGATATCGGAGAAAGGCGAATTCATGGGCGGCTGCATATGCCCCGGCATAAAGAGCAGTCTTGAATCGCTGGTCAGCAACACCGCGAAACTGACAAAGGTAGAGCTGACTAAACCGCAGAGCATAGTCGGAAAGAGTACTGACGCGAACCTGCAGGCGGGCATTATTTACGGCTTTACCGGGCTTGTCAAATACATCGTCGAAGGGTTCAGAAAGCAGCCGGGTTTTGAGAACGCTAAGGTCGTCGCGACCGGCGGACTCAGCCAGCTTGTAATGGGCGTCGAAGAGGAAGATATACTTGACATCGTAGACAGATCGTTGACCCTGAAAGGTCTCAAGATAATCTACGACATGAATAAAAAATAAACGGCATTTACTGATAAAAATGCGTTTAACGAACACGGATAAATAAATTTTGCCTTACGGCACAAAGGAGAACAATATATGAAAAAAGTCGGTGTGGCAATACTCGGAATGGGTGTTGTTGGCGGAGGTACCGCTCAGATCCTTATCGAAAGAAAGAAACAGATAGAGGAAGAGTACGGCGTCGAAGTCGAAGTCGTCGCTTGCCTCGACAAGGATACCAGCAAGGGCGCGAGATACGGTCTCGACGCAAGCTATTTTGCGGCGGATATCGACGAGATCTGCGCCAACAACAACGTGGATATCGTCGTCGAATGTATGGGCGGAACCGAGCCTGCCAAGACTTTCCTTACGAAAGCGCTGGCTGCGGGCAAGAGCATCGTTACTTCAAATAAGGAGATGTTCAGCAAGAGCTGGCCGGAACTCGAAAAAGTCGCGGCTAAGACGGGCGCGGGTCTTTATTATGAGGCTACGACCGGCGGCGGTATGCCGATAATCAGAATGATGACGCAGGCTATGCAGGCGAACACGATACTTGAGATAAAGGCGATAATCAATGGCACGACCAACTATATCCTTTCCAAGATGGCTCAGGAAGGCGCGGATTATGCGGAAGTTCTGAAAGACGCGCAGGCGCTCGGTTATGCAGAGGCAAATCCGGTCGCGGACGTCGAAGGCTACGATTCCAGCTATAAGCTGAGCATACTTTCTTCGCTCGCGTTCAACAAGAGACTTCCGGTCGAACTCATAGAAAGGGAAGGCATTACCAAGATAACAAAAGAGGACATCTCTATCGCCAAGGATATGGGCTTCGTTATCAAACTGCTCGCGATTGCAAAGCAGAGAGACGGCAAGATAGAGGCGAGAGTAAACCCTGTGTTCCTCAGCAAGGATCACCCGCTCGCTAACGTCAACGATTCTTTCAACGCGGTATTCCTCGTCGGCGACAACGTGGGCGACATCATGCTGTACGGCAGAGGCGCGGGCGCGCTTCCGACGGGCAGCGCGATCGTCAGCGACATCGTGTTCTGCGCGAGACAGGACAAGCATGCGCGTTACGGAGAGATGAACAACGTTATGACCTCAAAGGATATCGACGAAGATTATCCCAGCGAATATTATATCAGACTTGACGTGCACGACGTCGCGGGCGTTATCGCGGACGTTGCCGCCGTGTTCAAGAAATACAAGGTCTCCATCAGTCAGATGAGACAGGACGACAGAAAAGAGATAATCCCGATCGTGTTCGTCACTCACGAAGTAAAGAAAAAGGCGATGATGCAGGCTATCGAAGAGATCAGCCGTCTTTCAAACGTCATCGGCGTAAGAAACGTTATAAAGGTTGAAAGATAATGCTTGACAAAGAGGGCGTCGCGCTGCTTTCCAAACTCTGTAATATGACGGAAGGCGAAAAATACGGTGTGTTCGACTGGACCGATCTGTTCGAGGGCGGTCCGGACGACGCGCGCAAAGAAGTGTGGCGTTCCCTCGTTCAGCAAGGCTGCGTGAACGTCAAGTACAGCGACGAACAAGAGGTCTGCTTTGCGGTGACGCTGAAAGGCAGGAATATCAACGAAGAGCTTGCCACGATGCAGGTTGTCGGAGACGAAAATCAGGCAGTCGTACGCACCGACGCGGCGGGACGACCGGTCATGGTCGTCAAAGACGATTCGTTCTTCGAGAACATGAGGAAAAAGATGCACAGCCGTTCCATCGGATTTATCTGGGGGGTTATAGGCGGCGTGGCGGGCGGTATCATAGGCGGCGCGATAGTCGCGCTTATAATGCACTTTGCGATACATTAAGGGCTTTAACCGACACGGATACCAAAATTTCTGGGAGAAAAAGTTATGCTCAGCAAGAAACAGAAACTGTTAATGAAAGTCATCTATTCGCATGCTATCCGCAAGGAAGGCGTGTGTCTGATACGCCCGATAGATCTGCTCAAAGAGATACCTTTGAGCAGCGATTTCAGGCGCGACGAGCTGGAATCCAATCTCAAAGCGCTCGTTACCGAAGACTTCTTTGAGATGATTACGACGGACAAAAAAGGGGAAGAATACTATTGCTTCACGCTGCATCAGAACGGATACGCTTTTTCAAGGCAGATCGCCGCGGAAAAAAGAGCTATCGTCTTCAAGCTGATACTTACCGTCTGCGGCGTGATACTCAGCTTTACGCTTATGCGTATACTTACGGCGATCGCGGGTTAAATGTTTGAACTACACAGTAAATTTCAGCCTTGCGGGGATCAACCGCAGGCAATAGACAAACTGGTCGAAGGCATAAACGACGGTTTGAGAACTCAAGTCTTGCTGGGCGTTACGGGCAGCGGCAAGACTTTTACTATGGCAAACGTGATAAAGCGGCTCAACCGCCCCGCGCTGGTCATTGCACACAACAAAACTCTCGCGGCGCAGCTGTGCAACGAGTTCAGGGAGTTTTTCCCCAACAACAGAGTAGAGTATTTCGTTTCTTATTACGATTATTATCAGCCCGAAGCTTATATCCCCCGCACGGATACATATATCGAAAAAGACCTTTCGATAAACGACGAGATAGACAAGCTCCGTCACTCGGCGACGGGCGCGCTGTGTGAAAGCAGAGACGTCATCGTCGTCGCATCGGTTTCGTGCATATACGGTCTGGGCGCGCCTCTCGAGTATTACAGTATGGCGATATCGCTGCGTCCCGGAATGACGATAGACAGAGACGATCTTATAGACAGACTGGTCGAGATACAGTATAAAAGGAGCGATATCGAATTCGAACGCGCGACTTTCAGAGTTCGCGGCGATGTCGTCGAGGTGTTCCCGGTCGACAGTTCGGAGATCGCTGTCAGAATAGAATTCTGGGGCGACGAGATAGAGAGGATAGTCCAGTTCGACCCTCTTACCGCAAAGCCGATAAACGAGCTTAAACACATAAACCTTTTCCCTGCGACTCACTACGTCGTGCAGAAGGAGAAGAGAGAGGAGAGTTTAAGGCAGATATCCCTGGACATGATCGAGTGCGTTGAGGATTTCAAGAAGAAAAACAAGCTTCTCGAAGCGCAGCGACTGCAGGAAAGGGTGAGCTATGACGTTGAGATGATAAGGGAGATGGGCTATTGCAGCGGCATTGAGAATTACTCCCGCTATTTCGACGGCAGACAGCCAGGGCAGCCGCCGTATACGCTTCTCGACTTCTTCCCCAAGGATTTTGTGCTGTTCGTCGACGAAAGCCACATGACCCTGCCGCAGATACGCGCGATGTACAACGGCGACCGTTCCAGGAAGGTCAACCTGGTCGAATACGGTTTCAGACTGCCGTCCGCATACGACAACAGACCGCTTACCTTTCAGGAGTTTGACGAAAGGGTGGGACAGATGATATGCGTGTCCGCAACCCCCGCGCCGTATGAGCTGGGAGAGGCGGGGCAGGTCGTAGAGCAGCTTATAAGACCCACCGGGCTTCTCGATCCCGAGGTCGAGATAAGACCGATAGAGGGGCAGATAGACGACCTCGTTTCGGAAATAAACAGGAACGTAGAGAAAAAAGGCAGAATTCTTGTCACGACGCTGACCAAAAAGATGGCGGAAAGTCTTACCGAATATCTTACCGAACACCATATAAAAGTCAGGTACATGCACAGCGACGTAGACACGCTCGAACGTATCGAGATCGTCACGGGCTTGAGAAAAGGGGATTTCGACGTATTGGTCGGCATCAACCTTTTGAGAGAGGGTCTCGACCTTCCGGAAGTAAGACTGGTAGCAATACTGGACGCGGATAAGGAAGGCTTTTTGAGAAGCGAGACCGCGCTTATCCAGACGATAGGAAGAGCGGCGAGAAACAGCGAAGCCAAGGTAATAATGTATGCCGACAACATTACAGGAAGCATGAGGCGCGCGATAGACGAGACCAACCGCCGCCGCGAAAAACAGCAGGCGTACAACAAAGAGCACGGGATAACGCCGCGCACGATAGTAAAGGAGATAAGCAATACGCTGGAAATAACCAAGAAGCTCGAAGAAAAGGAAAAAGTTTCGACGGCGGATCTTTACAAAGAACTCGAAAGACTTAATTCCGCTATGAAGATAGCCGCGAACAACCTCGACTTCGAACTGGCGATAAAGTATCGCGAGCAGATAACCGCGATCAAGGACAGAATAGAAAAAGCGGATAAGGAAAAAGCTAAGACCGCGGGCGCCGCGGGCAAGGGCTCAGGCAGAAAGAGGAAGTAAGATGAGAGAAGACATTTTCGTAAAAGGCGCAAGGGTGCACAACCTTAAAAATATCGACGTGACGATACCCAGAAACAAGCTTGTGGTATTTACGGGACTAAGCGGTTCCGGTAAATCGTCGCTTGCGTTCGACACGATTTTCGCGGAAGGACAGAGAAGGTATATGGAAAGCCTGTCTTCGTACGCGAGGCAATTTCTGGGGCAGATGGACAAACCCGACGTCGACCGGATAGACGGACTTTCGCCGGCGATATCCATAGATCAGAAGACGACGTCCAATAATCCGCGTTCGACGGTCGGAACTGTCACCGAGATATACGACTATTTAAGGTTGCTTTACGCCAGAATAGGCGAGGTGCATTGCCCCAAGTGCGGGAAAAAGATAGAGCAGCAGTCCGTCGATCAGATAGCGGACAGGGTGATGACCGCGCCGGCAGGAGCCAAGATGCGCGTTATCGCGCCCGTCGTAAGAGGAAGAAAGGGTGAGTTTTCAAAGCAGCTCGAACAGTACAAAAAGAGCGGATATATGCGCGTCATCGTCGACGGCAGCGACTATACGCTGGACGAAGATATCAACCTCGAAAAAAACATAAAGCACGAGATAGGCGTCGTCGTGGACAGACTGGTGATGAAAGAGGACATCTCGCGCCGTCTTACCGACAGCCTCGAAGCCGCGCTGAAGCTTGCGGACGGACTTGTAGAGGTCGAAACGGATGGCAAAAAAACGTTGTATTCGACGCTTTACGCGTGCCCCGACTGCGATATAAGCATAGAGGAGCTGACTCCCAGGCTGTTCAGCTTCAATTCGCCGTTCGGCGCGTGCCCTAAATGTTCGGGACTCGGATTCACTTCGAGGATAGACCCGCTCAAGATAATCAAACCCGACAAATCGGTCAACGAAGGCGCGCTGGACGCGTCGGGCTGGTATATCATGGATTCTTGCAAGGTAAACCGTCAGGCGTTGGTTTCGCTGGCGAAAAAGTACGGTTTCAGTCTGGACGCTCCGTATAAGGATCTTCCCGACAAGATAAAGGATATCCTGCTTTACGGCGACGGGTCGGACATCGAGGTCACATACGACAGCGCGACGTTCCACGGCGTATTCAAGAGGAAATTCGAGGGCGTTGTAAATAACCTGCAAAGAAGGTATAACGAAACGTCGTCCGTCAACGTAAAAGCCGACCTTGAAAGATATATGACACAGGTGCCGTGCGACGTATGCCACGGAAAGAGGCTCAAAAAAGAGGCTCTCGCGGTCACGGTCGGCGGCATGAATATCGCTGATCTCTGCGACCTTTCGATAGATAAGTGTCTTGAATTTTTCGCGGGGCTCAAGCTTTCGCAGAAGGAAGCGACGATAGCCGCGCAGATACTCAAAGAGATAAACGCAAGGCTCGGTTTCCTGAAAAACGTGGGGCTGGGGTATCTTACGCTTTCACGCGCAGCGGGCACACTTTCGGGCGGCGAAGCGCAGAGAATAAGACTGGCGACCCAGATAGGCAGCGGACTTATGGGCGTCCTGTATATCCTCGACGAGCCCAGCATAGGCTTGCATCAGAGGGATAACTCAAAGCTTCTCGACACTCTTACGAGACTGCGCGACCTGGGCAACACCCTTATCGTCGTAGAGCACGACGAAGAGACGATGGAAAAGGCGGACTATATCGTCGATATCGGTCCGGGCGCGGGCGTGCACGGCGGCGAAGTCGTCGTATGCGGCGCTCCCGACGAGGTGAAGGCGTGCGAAAAGTCGATAACGGGCGCGTACCTTGCGGGCAGAGAGAAGATAGAGGTTCCCGCAGTAAGAAGCGCGGGCAACGGCAAGAGCGTCGTGATACGCGGCGCGAGAAAGAACAACTTAAAGGGCATTACCGTAAGTATCCCTCTCGGTAAATTCGTCGCGGTGACCGGCGTGTCGGGCAGCGGCAAAAGCAGTCTTATCAACGAGATACTTTACCCGGTGCTCGCGGCTAAACTGAACGGCGCGAGAGAGGAGTATTCGGAATGCGACGGCATAGACGGCATTGAAAACCTCGACAAGGTGATACAGATAGACCAGAGTCCGATAGGAAGAACGCCGCGCTCCAATCCGGCTACTTACACCGGCGTTTTCACGAATATAAGAGAGCTTTTCGCAAAGACTCCGGAAGCGCAGGCGAGAGGTTACAAGTCCGGGCGTTTCAGTTTCAACGTGAGCGGCGGCAGATGCGAAAACTGTCAGGGCGACGGTATCATCAAGATTGAGATGCACTTTTTGTCAGACGTTTACGTGCCATGCGAGGTCTGCGGAGGCAAGAGATACAACCGCGAAACGTTGCAGGTCAAATACAAGGGCAAGAGCATTTACGACGTGCTGGAGATGACGGTCGGCGAAGCGTGCGAGTTCTTCAGAAACATACCGCAGATATACAATAAGATAAAGACTCTGGACGACGTGGGACTTGCTTATATAAAACTCGGTCAGCCCGCGACGACGCTTTCGGGCGGCGAGGCGCAGAGAGTAAAACTGGCGACTGAGCTTTCAAAGCGCAGTACGGGCAAGACTATCTATATCCTTGACGAGCCTACGACGGGTCTGCACAGCGCGGACGTCAAGAAACTCATCGCGATATTGCAGCGCTTTGTTGAAAACGGCAACACGGTCGTCGTGATCGAGCATAATCTCGACGTGATAAAGGTCGCGGATCACATAATCGACCTGGGACCTGAGGGCGGCGACGGCGGCGGCACGGTCATCGCGGAAGGTACGCCCGAAGAGGTCGCGAACAATCCCGTAAGCTTTACCGGGCAGTATCTGAGGTCAAAGCTGGGAATGAAATAAACGGGAATACCGCGAGGCTGTGAAAAAAGATTGACATATTGCGGACTGGCGGTTATAATATGGACACAGTGTTGAGAACAAACCTGATTCCGGCACCGCCACGGCAGCGGCAGCAAGGCTGAACAGGCAGCCCGAAACAGACACTTAAAGGTCACCGATACCGGTGACCTTGTTTTTTTGTGTTTCCGAAAATTATTGTATTTCAGATAAAACTCTTAAATTTAAAAGTATATTGCGAGGTTAAGAGGCACGTTTTACGTCGTTTAAAGCACGTTTTTCCATTTGTAGGAGAGAAGGTTGCGTGAGTTTTCAGCCATCGCGATCAGCACTTCGCAACGCGTTATCGAATCGTCGTACATTTTTGCGATCTGCGAGCCTTTGAGTTCGCCTATCTCTTTTGCGATGTCTTTTATATCGGTGTTCGGGCACGCGAATTCGAGAAGGTCGCGTTCTTTGCGCCAGTCGCGCTCAACGTGCTCCGTCTTTTCGTAGGCGCCCTCATAATCGCCGCTTAAAAGAAGGTTTTGTATCTCCTCGCAGTCGGCGCAAAGGTCATTGAAAGCGTTGTTTATAAAGATCTGTTCGCCCACTCCCAGAGAGACTATCGTGACAAGCAGCAATGCGGAAAGCACTATCTTATACATCGAAAAGCTCCTTTGCGCTTCCCGTTTCGCAGGCGCCGTTTATAGGCTGAAGATAAAAATCCCCGTCCTTTTCCGCGGTCAGAAGAAGCACGTCTTTTGTCCTTAAATTTTTCTTTTTCAGCAGGGCGGCCACGTTTTGTTCGTTTGCGCCCGACTTCAATATATTCGCGCTCATCGTCTTTCCTTCGCAAATTATCATGAACGGCAGCTTTGTCTGAGGCTGACCGTTCTGCTCTTTCTTGACTATCGAAATGTCGCCGTTTGTCTCCGCTATTGCGTATTGCACCTCGGCGGGAGAGAAACACCCGTTGCCGCGCAGCGCTTCCATAAGATCGCTTATCGTCATGTCCAGGCGGGATATCGCCTTGTAGTCTATTCCATGCGGGGTCATCACGACGACGGGCTTGCCGTTGACGAGGTTGCGTATCTTAATCGAGTGTTTGACCGCTTTCGTGAATACGAATTCTATGATAAACAGCGTGAATATCGGCACTAAGCCGTACAGCACGGGCACCTGTGTGTCCGACATCGGAATGCAGGCGAGCTCCGCGACGATAAGCGTTATCGCGAACTCGAAAGGTTGCAGTTCGCCCAGCTGTTTTTTGCCCATCAGCCGCATGGCTATCAGCAGAAAGACGTATATGATTATCGCGCGTGTGAATACGGTAAGCATATCTTTAGTCTGCGTTTAAAGCGTGAATTTATGCCTTGCGGGAAAGACGCGTGATAAAAACGGATAAATTTTATATATCGTGCGCTAAAAGGATGACTTTATCCGCGGCAGGTGCTATAATCTTTACAGCAGAGTAAGCATAACGCGTTAAGTGTTGAAGGATGGGATGTCGCCTTCAAACGAAAAGCCTCTCGCGGCTTGCGGTGTTGTGTTGCGTCCGCTGTAAAATATTATACCAGTAAAATTTTATTGCAACGGCTCTGCTGTATCACTATTTTAAGGAGGACTGCGCTATGAGAAGCAGGACACAGAAAATAGCTGATATGGCAATTTTTATCAGTCGTTCGGCACTTATCTCGGCAGGATAAGTCTTGTTTATCTTTTTTGTTATCTTTCGGGATTCATACTGGGACCGTGGCAAGGGTTTGCAGCCGCGTTTATTGCCGATCTTATCCCGGGAGTCTTTTTTCCGACCGGACCTTATTCGGTTATGATATCGGTCAGCAACGGCATGATGGCGCTTATCGCCGGATGTTACGGCAGGTACACTAACCTCAAGGTGATATATAAACTTCTCGCGACCGTCGCGACCTCGTTCGTCTTATGTACGCTGACGCTTACCGTAATAGGAGAGGTCAACAGCGTGCTGATAATCCCTGTCGGAGAATATCAGGCGGCGAGTCTTTACAGCTTATATCCGTACACTCTCGCCAAAGTGATAATCGGCGAAGGATTGGGCGTAAAGGAGCCGTATTTCCAGATGGTGCTGGCTAAGGCAATACAGCAACCGCTGTGGATAGTCTTGAATTCAATCGTCACTTACGTGATATACGTAAGGCTGCAGCCGATACTTACGCGCGGCGGCTACGTGGCTGCGGAAGAGCGCAAGAACGCGCAGGGCAACTGCCGTTCCCATTATGACGGCGTAGTGATTGCAGGCATGCCGGCGGCGGGGAATCAGCCTTCACGCTACGACGGCGTGGTGTTTGGAAAATAAGACGTAGGGAAAGTTGTTTTTTTGCGCTGAAAAAATGCGGACTTTACGCATAAAGTCGATATGATACAGGTCTCCTGTCAGGTTCGGAGACCTTTTTTCGTTCTCTTTTTTTCGGCAAGAAAAGAGAGGTCGCTTTTACTTATCGCGCCGCTGAAAAAGAGGTAGGCGGCGTAAGCGGGAATAAGGACGGCGAGGACGGCAGCGACTGCGGCTGCGTCGCCGGCAAGGCTTGAAATAAGCGAGCATAGCGGCGACAGAGAGAGCGCGGCTACCGCGCTGAACGCGTATGCGAAAAGCACGTGCATAAGCTGCTTTTTATCAGGGCTGACGTGCTTTTTCAGATTGTAAAGATTTATTGCGAGCGTCACCGAGTGCGACAGGATAAGCGCGAGAAAATACGCATAGACGCCGATAAACCAGACCGTCGAAAATAAAGTCGCGATCAATACCGCGAGACCCGCCATGTGGCTGGCGAAAGTCAGGGTCTCTTTTCCCAGAGAGTTGAGCGCGGAAGCGCAAAGACCGTTCGCGCCCATCGGCAATATCGCCGCAGAAGCGACGCAGATGTAAAGCCCGACTGCGTTGTCATCGTATAGCAGTCTTCCGAGAGCAACTCCGGAAGCCGCGAAAAGAGCAAAGAAAAAGCCGCTTACGAGGCAGGAATATTTTATCGAGAGAGACAGCGCAAAGCCTATTTTTTCCCGTCCGTTTTTAGCGTTGAGAGAGGCGAATTCAGGGATCACAACGACGGCGAGAGAGCCGGTTATCGCGGCGGGAGCGAACAATAAAGGCATCACCATGCCGGTTGCCCGTCCGAGTTCCGCCGTCGCTTCTCCTGTCGTGAGTCCCGCCGCTTTGCACAATAAGACGGGAAGGGAGAGCGATACCAGCGTGGAAATAAGGCTTCCGCTCAGTCTTGTCGCGGTAAGCGGCGCAGAGCTTTTTACGACGTCTTCAAACCCCTGCGGCTTTCTGATTTTTCCGCCGCATATAAAATATAGGACGATAAGCATAAGCGCAACCGTCACGTCGCTCGCGACCATAGCGTAGGCGTACGCCTGCGTATAGTTTATGAAAGTAAGCGTGCCGGACAGAAGTATCACCGAAAAAAGTATCTTTGTAACCTCGTCGGTAAGCTCCGTTGCCGCGTAAACTCCGTAATTCTTGTTGCCCCAGAACCAGCCCCTGAAACACGAATACAGCGCCGCCGTTGAGAGAAGGGGGAGCATAATATAGAATATCGGCACGCATCTTTCGTCGCTGAAAAGAAGGTCTGCAAGGGGCGGAAACGCGATAAATACCGCAGAAGCCGCCAGCGCGAAAGCGGCTGAAAGAGTAAGCGCCGCGAACAGCGCGGAATCGCTTTTAGCGCGGCTTCCCAGCGCGGCGTTTTCCGCGACAGTACGCGAAAGGGTCACGGGTATGCCGCTCGAACTCACGCAGGCGAGAGTCGCGACAACGGACATGGCTAGTTGATATACGCCCAGTATCTCCGCGCCCAGAGTACGCGAAAGATAGATCTTGAATACAAAAGAAAGCAGCCTCGTGACGACCGCCGCAGCCGTTACAAGCGCGAAAGATGCGAATATTTTTTTCATACTATATGATATTACGCGGCATTTCGCAATATTTTATTAAAGGGAAAAACGAGGAGGTAATTATGAAAACGGTATTGTATACGGTAAAAGATGGCGACAGCCTCGCCTCTGTCGCGGAAAAATTCCATACGTCTTGCGCGGAGATAATCGAGAGAAACCGTTTAAGCGGCGAACCTTTTGAAGGAATGAAACTCATAGTCGAAGAGAGGGAGGCGTTCGGCTACACGGTGCGCCCGTTCGAAACGGTCGAAAGCATAGCGGCGAAATTCGGGAAGAGCGTTGAAGATCTGAAGAAGCTGAACGGCGCTTCCGCAGTTTTTGTCGGGCAGCGCATACTGGTGCCGTCCGACTGACAAGTCCTGATAAAACAGGCGTTTTCGCGCAGACGCCTTTTTATTTTCTTACGGCAAAAAAGACGAATGCCGGCAAACCGCTAAAATAAGGCGGGGGAAAAACAAAAACGTCTGTATAATACGGGGCAAAAATAAAGACGGGAGCTTTCGCGCCCGTCTTCTTTTTTAAGTTAAAGGATATTACTTCGAGTATTTATCCTTCTTGTTCTTGGTCTGCTGAGAAATTGTCTGTTTCTTGCCGCCTTTGACGAGCTTCTTGCTCTTCTTGGCGAACTTTCTGTACAGCACTACCACGACCGCGACTATAATCAGCGCGCCGAGCACGCCGGAGGATATCCACAGCCACAGGTAATCGGCGGTATTATTGTTCGTATCGGTAGTATCGCCCTCTTCGACTTCTTCTTCCGCGTCCGCGTCGTCCTGAGTATAGACTATGCGGTAGTTGTTCGCGACGAGTTCGTCGGCGATAAGAGATTCGTCGATAGTGTCTTCGGTTTCGCCTTCAACGGGTTTTCTTTCGATGAACTCGTCTTCGGTTATCTCGTCGACGGTGAAGTTGTCGAAGAACGCGTAGCCCTTAACGAAATTCTCTTCTTCGTCAAATCCGAGAGAGAGGGTCAGGGTAGCGGACGGGGTGACGTCTGCTTCCGTCTTGACGTAGAAGTTGTACTGAGTCCATGCGCCGATCGTTTCGGTGCCGTCTTCTGCGTAAGTCGAAGTGTTGACCTTACGCTTGACGTCGTTATCCTCGGTGCGGGTCTCCTTGCCGAATACGTAGGTCAGGTTGTTGAGTTTGAGCGAAATAGTAGCGGTGTCGTCCTTTTCGAGTCCGTAGGTCAGCGCCCAGACGCTTATTCTGTAATAAGTGTCTCCCTTAAGCGTGATCGTCGAAGACGAAGAGTACTTGTAAGCGTTCGCGTTCTTGTTGTAGATGACGAGAACGTTGTCGCCGACGTTATTGGAGTCGGTGTTGTTGTAGATCGCGTTGACTACTGTCTCGTCAGCGCTGTCGTCCGGATCGAGGTCGAGCAGAGACCAGTCGCCTTCCTTGCGGTTGAATACGCCCGCGGTCAGGTCGTTGCCGTCGGAGCTGGAATCATCGCCGATCTTAGCTCCCGTCCAGTTGGACGGAGTGAACGCCGCGCTGTCGGAAGTCGTGTAGCTGTCGAACGAATCGGTGTTGAAAGATCTTTCGAACACGGTCTTGCCCATCGCTCCCGCATTAGTAGCGGACGCGACGAGAGAGTCGAAAGCCGTCTCAGACAGAGAGGTGTAGGTCGCCATCGTAAAGTATGCGGTCATTTGTTCGCCTGCGGAGCCGTCTTCGCTGCCGATATACAGTCCGAGGGTCGCGGAGACAGAAGTCGCGCTGGTGCTTACGAGGAAGGAGTACTGCTGCCAGTCGGTACCGACGTCAACCGCTCTTATCGGGGAGACGGTATAGTTCGCGCTCTTGGTGGTCGTGTCGAGCGAAACGGTAATGACAGAGTTTGCGTCCATCTTTGCCCATACCGAAACGATGTAGTAGGAATCGGAGGACAGAGAGATCGTATTGGACTTGTAACCGAAATAACCGGTGTTGCCGCTGATAGCTAAAACGTTGGGGTAGTCGGTCGCGTTGACGCCCGTCATGTTCATCGAAGAGTAGAACGTATCGGGATCGATCGAAAGACCGGCAGTTGTTTTCTGATCAGCGTTGTTGATGTCGACAATACCCGCGGTCACGTCGCCGTTTTTCAGAGAATCGGTGCTGCTTGCCGTCCAGTTGGTCGGAACGCCGAGCGCGCCGGTAAGGATTCCGCTTTCGTTATACACGTCGTCGCCGTACGTTTCGGTCGTCGACTTGACGTCGACATTGTTGAAATATCCGTTCGAAGAGACTTCCGCGCTGCCGCCGCTCGAGGAGAACGAGTAGGTTTTGAGCACGGTAGAGGTCGAAGCGGACGAATAATCGGAAGCCGAGACCTTTTCAACGTTGACGGTGGAAATGAACGCATAGCCCGTCGCGAAAGACGAGGAGTCGCTCGCGCTGCCGCTTCCCAGGCTTATATCGAAGCCGACTTTAACGGATTCGGCACCCGTCTGTACGAAGAATCTGATCTCTGTGTAATCGGCGTTGTTCGCGCTCTTGTAGTCCGCGAGGTTCTCGGTATTCAGAGTGGAGAAGGTCGAAAGGGTCGTCTTTGCTTCATCGTAATCCTTATCCGCGTCATAGCTGACGAGGGATACGTTGATACCGGTGGAGCTGTCGATATCCTTTGTCTTTACCCACAGCGCGAATACGTAATAGGAATTCGGGTTGAGGGTATAAGAACCGTCGCTGACCGTACCGTCCGCTTTTTCATAGATATTGGAGAGCTTGTATACGGTCGGCAGATAGTTGTTTATCGCAAGCACCGAGGTCGCGAGAGAAGTCGGGGTCTCGGGATTGTCGACGCCGGCGAAGCTGCCGGACTCCCAGTTTGCGGTATCTATGACCGCGAAGGAGCTTCTGTCTTCAATAGCGTTGTCGCCGTTGTCTTCGCCGAAGTTCGCGAGGTTGAGCAGAGAATCCGCGGTAAGTTCGCTTGCAAAGCTGTGCTTATATACCGTCGCGCTTTCGGAAGCCGCCGCGTATTCTTCGGCGGTGACGGAAGTAAGGCTCATATCGTCGACGAAATAAATGCCCTGAACGTGAGTCGAAGTGTCGTCCGCGCCGCCTTCGCCCAGCCGGAATTCAAGGTAAACGTCCTGAGATCTGAACTGGTTTGATTCGACGAAAATGTCGATCTGCTTCCATTCGCCGGCTGTGTTGACGTTTTCAGCCTCGAAATAGACGGCCGGATCGGTCGTGCCGTCGGTAAGCATTATCGACATGCCTTTGGAAGAGTCTGAAATCACCGTTCTTACCCATATGCTGAGCTTGTAGTACTGTTCGCCGCCCAGGAATCTCGTAGCGACGGATGATCTGATACCGTAAGCCGTAGCCTTCTTGTTCTGCTGATAATATATCCTGCCGCTCGCTCCGGTATGAGTCGTCACGTCGACGGCGGTATTCGTTGCGCTGTCGGTGACGGTTGCCGTCTCGGCGGTCTTGAGAAGACCCTTGGTGACATAGTCGGAAGCGGAAGGAGCGTCGTCGCCGTTGCCCGTACCCTTGACCGCGGTGTACTTGCCGGGGGTGTACGGGGAAGAGGTAGCGGTCGTGTAATCAAAGTCCGCGTCGGCGAGCTTCATCGTATATTTGGATACGCTCTCGCTCTTTACGATCTTATTGTAATCTGCCTGCGTCCATGCGGTCTCGCCTTCCTCGACGTCGGTCAGGTTGGTAAGAGTTACGCTGTCGAAGAACGCCCAGCCTTTGGTCATCGAATTTTCCATCTTGGAACCCGTGCCCAGAGAGAGGACGACGGTTATCGTCTGAGAGGAGATATCGCTCGTTTCGATATAAACGGTGTATTCTTTCCATGCGCCTTCGGTGTCGATAGCTTCAAAAGCCGCGTAAGCCGCGCCGTTCACATAGATATACGCGCCGCTCTTGCCCTCGTTGTAATCGCTGGCGGATTTATCGATGCCGATGGTCTTGACCCATACGCTGAGTTTATAGTAAGAGGATTTGTCAAGCGTCACGCTTGCGGACGTGTACTTATAGACGGTCGAAACCTTATTGTATATCATAAGGATATTGTCGTCGTCGCCCATCTTGCCGGGGTTGGCAGCGCCGCCGTAAGTCTTGCTGTTGCTGCGGTAGGTCTTGTCCTCGGTGCTGATGACGCCCGCGATCAGGTTGTCGCTGCCGGTAGGGGTCTTATAGCTGTCGCTGCTGCTCGTAGAACCCGCAGCGCCCGTCCAGTTGGAGGGAGTGAGCGGATAGCCGGTGCCGTCCGCGCCGCTGAAACTGCCGTTGGTGAAAAGTTCGGATTCCACTTCGGTATTATCGCCGGTCACCGTTTTGTCGTCGCAAGCAACGAACGCGGCAACGAGGACGACCAGAAGGATCACCGAAATCACTGTGAGCAAAATTTTCTTGTTCCTTTTCATTTAACCACCTTTGTGTTATTGATTTCCTATTATAAACAGGCGCGCGCCTGTTCAACTCTAATAATTATATAGTACGCGTAAGATAAAATCAAATAAAAACGGCTATATTTTATTATAAACTTTCCGTGTATAAACTAAAAGCAAAGTAATATTAAAAGCAAATTAAAACGGCTTTGAGGATCGCGTGCCGCGGAAAGACGCGATCCGCGCGCTCGCCGCGCGGGAAAACGGAAAAGAAGGGTCAATATCTTTCGCCGTCGGGGCGCGGGAAAAGAGGGTATTTGGAGAGTTTTCCGCCGATCGATGAGAAAAGCGCGCGCGTCCTCGAAAAAATCATCACGACCGCGAGGCATATCAGAAATACCGCAAAAGCTTTCGTAAGCGCGCTCTGCGGCGCGCGCTGCGCGAAAAACGAAGTAAGCGCGCCCGTTACGGTCGCCGGGATCGCGACTAAAAGCGCTTTCTTTACGTCAAGAAGTTTGTTTTTCGCGTGGATAACGCAGGAGACGATGCTCATCGGGATAAAGGATATAAGGTTTATCGCCGCCGCCTGTCTGCCGCCCACGTGCAGGAAAACGGTAAGAATGGGTATAAGAAGGGTTCCGCCGCCCAGTCCCATACCGCCTATGACCCCGCCCGCAATACCGGCGAGAATAAAGAGGATAACGCCGGCGTTCATGAGGCGAGCATCCTTATACCGGCGGCGAGCATTATCCCGTAAAACACGAATTCGAGAAGAGTCGAAGATATTTTTTTCAGCAAAAAAGAGCCGATGACGCCGCCCGCTATGACTCCGCCGACGACGTAATAGCCGAAAGAAGGGTCGAAATTGCCGTTGAGAATATAGATCGCCGCGCTGACTGCGGAAAGCGGAAGTATCGCGGCGACCGCCGTCGCGTGCGCTTTTTTCTCTTCCAAGCCCTGAAGGACGGTGAACGCGGGGACCGCCAGCATGCCGCCGCCTCCTCCGAACGCGCCGTTCGCGACGCCGGTCAGAAGGGCAGCCATCACCGTCGCGACGTTTGCCGCGGCTTTATGCGAAGCAAAAAATTCTTTTACGCTTTTCATAATTTTATAGTGCGCATAATCGCCGCAAATATTTGCAGATATGAAAATATGAGCTTATCGGCATACGACCGTATGAGCGCGCGTTGCACGGGGCGACCGACGTGTGAAGATATGAACGTATACCGATACGTATGCCGTTCGTTTTTACCGGCTTCTTTCAGTTTTTCCGATAAAGCGCATAAATTGCCCGGGAAAAGAATATCGTTTAAAGAGACGAATCGGGGGGAGATATATGCGGGAAAACTGCGAACCGAGAGTTATTGAAGAAGCGAATTTCATAATTGAGAACAAGTCGACGCTGCGCGTCTGCGCCGCGGCGTTCGGCGTAGGAAAAAGCACGGTGCATACCGACGTGACGAAAAAGCTGAAAAGGATGGACGGCGCGCTTTACCTTGAAGTCAAAAAGGTGCTGGACGTCAATCTGGAGCAGAGGCATTTAAGGGGAGGAGACAGCACTAAAAGACTGTACAAGGAAAAGAAAAACCCGCGTTCAACAAACACGGGCAGGTAAATTTATTCACATATAATGCGCGGCGAAACTCATTCTTCGCCGTCCTTTTTGCCGCCTTTGGGAGAGTAGTTCAGACTCTTGTCCCAAAGGTTGTTGCGCTCAGGGTTGAACAGCGCGGAAAGCATGAGTTTCTTGCTTCCCTCAAATCTTTCGTCCAGATCTTCGACCAGATCTTTCATATCTTCTCTGCGGGTATGTTTGTCCTCGGGGCAGGGATTATGCACTACCGGCAGGTCGTATCTGCGGCAAAGCCCCGCCAGGTATTTTTCTTCTGCATAGATAAACGGTCTTATAAGAGTTATTCCCGTTCTGTCCATATGGCTTACAGGCATAAACGTCGAAAGTCTGCCTTCGTGGAGAAGACTTAAAAAGAAGGTGTCCAGTATGTCGTCGGCGTGGTGGGCGAGCGCCAGTTTGTTGCAGCCGTTCGCGACGGCGACCGAATTCAGCGCGCCTCTGCGCATCTTGGAGCACAGGCTGCACGGCGATTTTTCCTTGCGTTCTTCAAATATTATCTGCGCTATCTGCGTATGCTCGACGATAAGAGGCACGTTTACGCTTTCGCAGTAGTCCCTCAGTTTTTGTACTTCGGCGGGGTCGGTTTCTTTAAAGCCCAAGTCTATGTTCACCGCGAGGAGATCGAATTTTTCGGGCGCAAACCTTTTGTACGCTGCGAGTACCGCGAGGAGAGCCGAGCTGTCCTTTCCTCCGCTGACCCCGATCGCGATCTTGTCGCCGTCCGCTATCATTTTATAATCGTTTATCGCTTTTCTCGTTAAACTCAAAAGTCTTTGCATAACTATATCTTAGAATAAAACGGCGGCAAATGCAACAAAAAATAATATTGTGGGCATTATCGTTGACTTGACTTTGTATTTTATATATAATAACAGAGGTACGACTATGACAGACGCTATAATAACTTTTTTTGAAAACACTTTAAAGAACGATATACTTACCATTATCGTCATTGCGATGATCCCGATAATCGAGCTGAGGGGAAGCATTCCCGTAGGCGTCGCGATGGGAATGCCGCTGTGGGAATCCTACCTGTGGGCGTGGGTGGGATCGTCTCTCGTTTGCCCGGTGCTTCTTCTGATCCTGAGACCCGTGCTGGACTGGATGAAAAAGACAAAGTGGTTCCGTTCTCTCGCTCTCGCGGTCGAGGGGAATTTTCGTTCCCGCGCAGACAAGGTCGTCAAGGGATCGGACAAAAACGATCCAAAGAAGATGAAGAAAAAGATGCTGGGCGTCTACGCGTTCGTCGCGGTACCTCTTCCTCTCACGGGAGCATGGACGGGCAGTGCGATCGCCGCTTTTCTGGATATGCCGTTCTGGAAGGCGCTTGTCAGCGTACTTCTGGGCAACCTTACGGCAGGCGCGATAGTTACGACTCTTACCTATTTCTTCAAGGATTACGTAGACATAATACTGACCGTGTTCCTGATAATAGTCGTCGTCGTCCTCGCGTTCTATATCGTAATGGTCGCGGTAAAAATGCATAAGAACAAAAAGCGCGAACGGGCAGAGAAAGAACTTGGCGAAGCAAAGGCGGCTGAAATCTCCGCAGACGGAGAGGTAACGGACGGAACTGTCGGAACGGTCGCCTCCGAAAGCGCAGGCGCGGCGGGAGAAGATACCGCCGACGGCGCGGATAACGCCGACGCCTCTGAAGATGAAGGTAAAGACGGCGAAAAAAGGCGGGAGTTGGCAGCCGAGCCCGGCAGAAAAGACGAGGACAACGGCAAAGCGGAAAAATAAGCGGACTCGCCGCTTGACAGACGTGCGTTGTCGCAGATATGGCGTCAGCGTCGTAAGACCGACGCGCGATATGAAGATATTATAATGCGCTTTGCGGGGCGGTTGCGAAAATCCGGCGCTTTGACCTTGTACGGCACAATAAAAAACGGAGCGTTTGCCCCGTTTCTTTTTTTATCGTCGATCACGAAAAATATGTGTTCAACGCAAGGTTTTATCCTTGCAAAGCAGTATTACCGCCAGCATGCCCGCGCCGACGTGAGAGCCGATGACCGAGCCGACGTCGAATATAACGGTATTCTCTGTGCCCAGTTCCTCTTTGACCATTTTTTCGAGGACGAGAGCGTCGTCGTAAGCGTCCGCATGTCCGATGCCGACCAGTTTCTGTTCGCTTGCGGGCAGCATGTTTTCTTTCGCCAGTCCGACGATCGTACGCATGGCGCGCTTTTTTGAGATCGCTTTCGATACCGGCACGAGTTTTCCCTGCGGATCGATGTGAAGGATGGGTTTTATGTGCAATGTGGAGCCGATAAACGCTTCGGCTTTGCTCACCCTTCCCGTACGGCAGAGGTGATTGATATCCTCGATGGTAAAGAAGCCCGCGGCCTTGTCTGCAAGATCGCTTACCAGTTTCACACATTCGTCATAGTCGGCGCCGTTGTCGCGGGCGCGCAGAGCGTAGTATGCGATAAGACCTTCTACAAAACACGCCGCTTTAGAATCTATCACGGTTATCCTGCGGTCGGGGAATTCCTCTTTGAGTTCTTTCGCGGCGGCGCATATCTGATCGAACGTACCGCTGAGCTGAGAAGAGAAGCCGACGTGAACGACGTCGTACCCCTTTTTCAGAATGGGGGTAAAAAATTCTTTTGCCGCGTATGCCGTGACCATCGCTGTCGTCGGCAGATCTTCTTTTGTCTTTGCGTTGCGGCACGCGTCGTAAAATTCTTTCGGGGAGAGTTTATTGCCGTCTCCGTCATAGTCCTTGCCGCATATGCTGTACGACATAGGTATTATCGCAAAATCCTTTTCTTCAAGAGAGGGCGGGTAATCGCTTGTCGCTTCGGTCGTGATAAAATAGTTACTCATGTGACGTTTCCTTGTTGTTTTTTTGACAATTATACAAAATCCGTACAGTTTTGCACGGATAATATAATAATACATTAAGGATACGGATATGTCAAATATAATTTTAACCTATTGATATCAAACGGCAAAAGGGCGTATTTCAACATATCCGTATATGTTTCAGTTAAAGGCGGATTTTGCCGATACAAGCGGTTTCAGAGAAACAATATGGACGTTTTATAAAATTATTGACAAAAAGTATATATATTTGTAAGCACATTTTACTTGATTTTTACAAAATAATAAGATAGAATATACATTGACCCGTGAAAGAACAAACACAAAGGGTAGTTATTATAAAGGAGAAGAATATGAAAAAGTTAACTGCTGTTATTGCAATTATGCTTGTCATCGCGTTCGCTGCCGCTATCTTCGTAGGCTGCGGAGACGATAAAGTTCCCGAAGACGCTGAATCCAGACCCCGTTACTCAGAAGGCTTCGGCGATACGTCCGGTCTTACCGCTACGACTCCGATCAGTTCGGATATGTCGGCGATCGAGATGCTCACCGCAGGCGTTGAGAACTACTACAACGCCGACTATATGGCTTCTTTGAGCGAAGGTTCCATCGATACGAAGGTCTTCGCTTTCACGATCGTTCAGTTCGTTCAGTCGATGACGATAAGAGACGGCAGCGCCGGCGGCGACTACCGCCAGTTCAGCGACAACCAGTCCGGTACCAACAAGGACGATTCCTCGCTGCCTATCGATATATTCATCTGGGAAGAGACTTCTTATGAGAAGGCAGGCTCTGCAGAGACCGTAAAGTTCCACAACGGTGAAAAGAAAAATCTTGGCGCAGGTAAGGACACGGACGGCAAGTACACGATGTTCTTTGACGAAGGAAAGACCTTCAATGAGACCGCTACCTACGACAATATGGCTGATTACAAGAAGGATTACTCCGCAGATCCCACCAAGATCTGGATGTATGATCTGACCGGCAGCACCATCATCGAAGATCAGTGCACCGCTCCCGTTCAGAACGCTGACGGCGACTGGACTTTTACCATCGTCGGCGACCCCGATCTTTCCACCAAAGAATATCAGGAACAGATGATGTATATGCTCAACGGACAGATCCCCGGCGACATGCTCAACTCCTTCGCGTTCACTACTATCAAACTCAACGTCACGATGAGCCCGAACGGCTTTATCAAGAAAGTCGACATCCAGGAATCCTACGATATGGGGCTTAAGGTAGGCATCTTCAAGGCTACCGTAAGCATCGGTCTTAACTCCACGAGATACTTCTCCTACAAGGAGACCGAGACCGGACTTACTCCGACCGACCTCGACGCTTATCTCGCAAGATTCTGATAAAAGAAGATCAAAAAACATATCCGTCCGAAAGGGCGGATATTTTTTTACTTAAAAGGTATTTAACTGAAAGAGAAGGTATGCGCTTTGAGTGCGGCGGAGTCGTTTCCGATACGATCAAGTATATACTACGGCGCGGCGACGGCAGGGCGCGCCGCGGAGAAACGCGAATTTGATTTAAGAGAGATAAGATTTAAAAACGCGCACGTCTGAAAAGGAAAATCAGATGCCGCGTACGGCGCGGGAAACGCGGGCTTATTAACGCCGCCGAAAAGCGCGTAAATGCAGGGAGGCGAAAAGTTGCAGCAAGTCGTAAGGAACAGAGACCGCCGGGCGTCGCGTTATCTTTATGGTAGAGGATAATATATTGACATATTTTCACCTTCTTTTCTGCGCGTAGCACGCGTAAGCCTGCGCGCGTGGAATAGTCATGTATGCGCGTGCGCGAAGATTTTTATAAAGTACTTGATTATATGCGTAAAAGATTATATAATATTATAGGGCGCGCTTTTTGCATCCGAGGTGAATTTGTGGAAAAAGACGGCAGATTTTCAAGAAAGATATTCTGGACAGTCAACGCGATCGCTTTTGCGTTCTTTATCGCGCTGATGGCAGTCGCGACGAAATACGACCTTCGGATAAATCACGCGCTGTCTGACGGAGACAGTTTTTTTGCCGATCTTTTCGCCATAGTCGGGGAGCTTCCCGCGTACGCAGTGGTGCCCGTGGGCGGCGTTATGGTCTTTTTCAACGCCGGTCTTTTCAGCGAAAAGTATCAACGCGTACTCATCCGCGCAGTAGGCTGTCTCGCCGTTTTCGGCGGCTGGTTCTTCTTTTTCTATGCGGGGACAAAGCTTACCGACGTTCCGCACCTTCTCGGTTTTTCCTTGGTCGGAGCGGCGGGTATAGGCGCGCTTTCGCTGTGGGTCGGTTCTTTGGTAAGAAGAGAGAGGATGGAAAAGCTGTTTAAATACGGCGTATTTCTGATCGTGTTCACTCTCGTTACGCTGGCGGTGATACAGATAAGCAAAAACGTATTCTGCCGTATGAGATACCGCGATATGCTGAAAGAAGGCAATTTCGACGGTTTTACGCCGTGGTATAAAATAAACGTCGGCAGGGAAAATCCCAATCCCGATTATCATTATACGTCTTTTCCGTCGGGGCATACTTCGAGCGCCGCTCACGTATTCGTGCTGTGCGTGCTCTGCGACCTTTACCCCGCGTTGAACAATAAGCGGGTAAGGGCGGTAATGAACGCCTGCTGTTTCGCGTTCGTCGCCGTGGTCGGAATAGCGCGAATAGTCGACGACGCGCATTTTCTTTCCGACGTGCTCGTCGGCGGTTATATCACATATCTGATATACGTTCTTTGCCGCTACCTGTTTTTCGGCAAAGGCAAATACAATTTCAGGATAACTGAAAAAACATAAAGGAAGGGGAGAACCTTGAACAGTAGAAAGATTTATGTATGGTCATCGTTAGTGCTGGGGGCGCTGCTGGTGTTGCTTGCGGTCGGCACCCTGTTCGATCAGAAAGTTTCGGAGATATTGTATTTCCGCGACAATGCGTTCGGCAAGATATACGAGGCGATAGGCAAGATGCCGGCGTTCGTAATCGCGACTTTCGCGTGCTTTACCCTGGGAGAGGGAGCGAACAAGACAGAAAAGAAACAGGTCAAACGCTTTTTTTTCTATATATGCGGATATCTCGCGGGGATACTTGCGTTCATGGATCTCGGAGAGATGATCACGGGCAGCACGAAGATAGCTCTCGCGATAGGGGCGGCGCTTTCGATACCGCTTTCTCTGATCGCGTATCAAACGATGAAAAACGTGAACAAAGAGGAATTCGCGGCGTTGAAAAAGTGGGCGCTGGTAGCGCTGTTCGCCGTCGCCGTGACGGGCGTCGCGGTGTTCGCTCTTAAAACAGTATGGGGAAGGGCGCGTTATGTGGACACGCAGAGGGGCGACGCGGTATTCTCTCCCTGGTATAAACTCGTGCGCGTGGACGGCGATTCTTTCCCGTCCGGTCACTCGGCTTTCGGCGGCACGCTTTTCCTTCTGCTCCCGCTTTGCGGCATATCCGCTAAGTTCAAGGGGAGGGAAAAAGAGATATTCGCCGTTGCGACGGTATTCGTCGCGGTAGTCATGATTGCCCGCGTCTCCGACGGGCACCACTATCTTTCCGACGTAACGGTAGGACTCGGCGTCGCCTTCGTCGTCGAACTTGCGGTGATGATCATCGCTTACGGAAAGAAGATGGATAAAATGCAGTTCAACGTCGACAACAAACTCGAAAGGTTGCTAAATGCAGTATTCTGATAAATCCATGTACAGGCATTTCGCGGATAACACCGCGCATCTGCCGGGTACAAACAAGTGCATATCTTATTACGGCAGAACGCTTTCGCGGCGCGAGTTTTTCGAGCACTGCGATATCCTGGCGGATTATCTGCGCGGCGTAGGCGCGGGCAAGGGCAGGAACGTCGTTCTGTGCTTACCCAACGTGCCCGACGCGATCGTTGCGTTTTATGCTATAAACAAGACTGGCGCGGTGGTCAACGCGGTGCATCCGCTGGTGACGGGACAGGCGCTCAGCGGGTTTATCAAGGATATGAACGCTTGCGCGGCGGTGGTTTTCGAGGAGTTCTGTCCGAAGTACGCCGATAGTTTTAAGGACGTGGACGTACCCGTGATAACGGCGAGCGCGGCGGACTATCTTCCGGCGGCGTTGAAACCGTTTTACAAACTGGCGAACGCGGACAAGAGAAAAGCTCTTTCAGGCAAAAACGTCGTAAGATTCGAGGATATAATAAAGGGAAAGGCCGCTTGCAAAAAGACGGGCGAGCCTTATCCGGAAATAAAAGGCGCGGACATCGCGGTGTATATGCACAGCGGAGGAACGACCGGGGATTCAAAGACGGTTATGCTGGACAACTCCGCGTTCAACTGCTTAGCCGAAAACGCACTCGCTCTGATCGGGGGGAAGCCGGTCGACGACCGCGACGGCATGCTGATGGTGCTGCCGATATTCCACACCTTCGGGTTGGGGATATGCATGCATACGACGATATGCGCGGGCGGTCAGGTCGTGCTTATGCCCAAGTTCGACCCGAAGCGCGCCTGCAAGCTGCTGAAGAGTACGTCGGCGACCTTTATTTCGGGAGTGCCCAACATGTTCGCGAAGATGCTGGATTCAGGGCTTTTCAAAGGAAAGTACGTAAAGAGGTTGAAGCATTGTTACTGCGGCGGCGACAAGCTGAGCAACAGCGTCAAGGAGAGATTTTACGAGGCGACGAAAGCTGCGGGGAATCCGATACGCTTAAACGAAGGCTACGGGCTTACCGAGGCGGGCATATGCTGCGTCAATACGCCCGAAAACTACCGCGAGGGATCTATCGGTAAACCGTTTAAGAACACGCGGTTCGGGATATTCGACGATGAGGACAAGCCTCTTCCTTGCGATACCGTCGGCAATCTGTGCATCAGTTCAAATACGATGATGACGGGGTACTACGGCGACGAAGAGGCGACGAAAAACGCGTTCTTCTTCGAAGGCGGCGTCAAATGGGTGCGCACGGGCGATATCGGCAGGATCGACAAGGACGGTTTCGTCTATTTCGTCGACCGCAAAAAGAGAGTGATCAAGATCGCGGGCAACAACGTGTTCCCGCAGGAAATAGAAAACGTGGTAAACAGAACGGAGGGCGTAAAACGCAGCTGCGTCGTCGCTATGCCGAGCAACGGAAAGCCCGCGGTGAAACTCATCGTCCAGCCTGCCGAAGGCGCGGACGAAAAAGACCTTGAAAAGAGGATCGTCGCGGAGATAAAAGCACAACTGCTCAAATACGCGCTTCCGAAAGTCGTGGAGTTCCGCGACAAACTGCCGCTTACGCAGATAGGCAAGGTAGACTACCGCAAACTCGAAGAAGAAGGAGGACAAAATGCCCAAGACTGATCCGCTTATTCTGGTTTTCGACGTGGGTACTCAAAGTACGCGCGCGCTCCTTTTCGATCTGAACGGGAATCTCGTCGGCAAGACCAAGCACGACGAGCCGCCTTACATTTCGCAGAACGACAACAGAGCGGAAAAAAATCCGCTCGAATGTTGGCAAGGCATCTGTACTGTCTCGAAATCGCTGAAAAAAGAGGTTGGCAACAGGTGGGACGATATCGTCGGCGTTTGCGCTACGAGCATAAGAAATTCTCTGTTCTTTTTGGATAAAGACGGCAATCCGACCAGAAACGCGATACTCTGGATGGATAAACGCGAGGTGAATTGCCCTGAGCCGATGCCCCTTCTGAACAGATGTCTTTACGCGATAGTAGGCATGGGCGAGACCGCCAAGGTCTCAAGGCGCACCAGCTACACCAACTGGGTCAGAGTGAATCAGCCCGACGTGTGGGCGCGTACGGCAAAGGTAGTAATGCCCACCGCCTGGTACAACTTCAAGTTTACCGGCAGGTTGGCTGACAGCAGAGCGGGTCAGGCTGCAAAGTTCCCTTACGACTACAAAAAGCGCGACTGGATGAGTAAACGCGCGCTGAATTACCCCGTGTTCGGCTGCCCGGTCGAAAAGATGTGCGAGCTGGTCGATCCCGGCGAAACGATCGGATATATAACAAAAAAATGCAGCGACGAAACAGGGATCAAAGAAGGTCTGCCGTTTATCGCGACAGGCGCGGACAAGGCGTGCGAAACGGTCGGCAACGGCTGCCTTTCCAAAGAGGTCGCTTCTGTAAGCCTCGGCACCGCCGCTTCGGTAGAGATAACTACGGACAAGTACGTAGAGCCGGAAACGTTTATGCCCGCATACACCGCGGTCGCGAACGGGAAATTCAATCCGGAGATACAGATATTCAGAGGTTTCTGGATGGTCTCGTGGTTCAGGGATCAGTTCGCGCTGAACGAAAAGATAGAGGCTGAAAAACTGGGCGTATCCGCAGAAAGGCTGCTTGACGAGAAGCTGGAATCGGTGCCTCTCGGCTGCAACGGGCTGATTCTTCAGCCGTACTGGGGACCCGGTCTCAAGACCCCGCAGGCGAAGGGTATAATGATAGGCTTTTCGGATATTCACACCCGTCTGCACGTGTACAGGGCGATAATAGAAGGTCTCGGCTACGCGCTTTTCGACGGACTTGAGAACCTTCAGAGACGTTCGAGAAATAAAATCACTAAGATAGCGGTTGCGGGCGGCGGATCGCAAAGCGATATAATCTGCAAAATAACCGCGGATATAATGGGCAGGGAAGTGTACCGCGTGCAGACTTACGAGACGAGCGGACTCGGCTGCTCTATTGTCGCGTTCAGCGCGCTTAAATACTATAAGTCGATAGAAGAAGCGGTTTCTAAGATGGTCAGGGTAAAAGATACCTTCAAACCCGTAGAAGAAAACCACGCGAAATACATGCAGTTCTACTACAGGGTGTATAAGAAGATATACGAACGCAATCTCCCGATCTACAACGAACTTTACAAGATGATGGAAAAAGACCGCCTGTAAAGCCGCGTTGAGCATAAACGGACGCCCGGACAGGAGATAATACGAACGGCATTCGGGCGACCAGCGCGGAGGGAGCGGCACTTGTCGCTTTTAAGCCGAACGGTATACCGGTCCGGTATCATTTAGAACAGGTAACAAAAAGGCAACTGCGAATTGATTTCGCAGCCGCCTTTTTTTGAGGTGTTGTATTATAAAAGTGAGAATTGTTTTTTTACTCTTCTTTGCTAGCTCTTTCCGTTACCGCTTTTTCGTAAGCGGCGAGGACTGCGCGATTGATGACGTCGCGCGTTTCAGTGTTCAGCGGATGCGCAATATCCTTATATTCGCCGTCGGGAGTCTTACGGCTGGGCATCGCGATGAAGAGGCCCGGCTTTCCGTCGATTATCTTTATGTCGTGAATAACGAAACAGTCGTCGAACACGACTGAAGCAGCGGCTTTAAGCCTGTCGTTTCCTTTGGAAACGAGCCTTATCTTGACTTCTGTGATCTTCATAAATTTCCCCTGATTCAAATTTGCAATATAAATATATCATAATATTCGTCAAAAAACAAGGTTTTTAATTAAAAAAACCTTAAAACATTTTTCGTTTTAGATTCGGGGAGAATAATCGTACACAAAGAAGCGATATGCACGAAAAAACCCGGAGTACGGTTTTGAAAAAGATAAAGAGGCGCGCCGTTGCATGACAATTTTGCGGCGGCGGGCATATAATGTTGTATGCTCGATCTTACAGATTTTCACAACGTTCATTTTATCGGAGTCGGCGGCGTAAGCATGAAGGCACTCGCGCTGCTGTGCGCGCGGTGCGGGCTTAACGTGACCGGCTCTGACAAAGCGTACTCGCCGGCATTGGACGCACTGTGCCAAAACGGAGTATACGCATACTGCGGCAGCGATCCCGCCGTCGTGGAAGGCGCCGATCTCGTCGTATATACCGCCTGCATACCGGAAAGCGACGCAGAACTCGCGAAGGCGAGGGAGAAACGCAAGACGGTAATGGAAAGAAAGGCTTTTCTTGCGCTGGTCGAAAGACTGTGCAAGCGTACGGTTGCGGTCGCAGGTACGCACGGCAAGACGACCGCGACGGCTATGCTGTCCGCGATAATGAGCGGGCAGGGCGTGAAGTTCATAGGTCACGTCGGCGGAGATTTGCCGGGAGGAGAGATAAGCCTTACCGACAGCGGAAGGGACGTGTTTCTTACCGAAGCGTGCGAATATAAAAGAAGTTTTCTTTCTCTTTCGCCCGATATAGCCGTGATTCTCAACATGAAATTCGATCATCCGGACTGCTACCGCAATATGGACGAACTAAAAGACGCGTTCAGGCGTTTTGCAGACAACGTAAAAGAGGGCGGTCTGCTTGTCGTGGACCACGGCATAAAGGACGAGTTTTCTCCGCGAGGGGTGAGGAAGGTCACGTTCGGTTTTTGCGCGGACTGCGACTACCGCGCGGACGACGTGACGTATAAGGACGGCATATACTCGTTTTCGCTTTATCGGTATTCGCGCTGCGTCGGCAGATATACGACTCACGTCTACGGCAAGCACAACATACTGAACGCGCTTGCAGCGCTCGCAGCAGCGGACGGGCTGGGTCTGGACATAGTTTACGCGGCTAATTCTCTTTCCGCGTTTTCGGGCGTAAGCCGCCGTTTTGAATGTAAAGGCATGCTGGAAAACGGCGCGAGGGTGATACTCGACTACGCCCACCACCCTGATGAGATAGCCGCCGCGATCGACACCGCGAGGGTAATGACGAGGGGAGAGATAACCGCGTTTTTTGAGCCGCATACGTTCAGCCGTACGAAGTCTCTTATCGACGATTTTGCGGACAGTTTTTACTGGGCGGACGAGGTTGTTATCCTGCCCACGTATGCGGCGAGAGAAAGCGGGATCGAAGGCGGCAGCGCTTACGATCTTTATCTGAAATTAAAGAAGAAAAAGGACGCCTGTCTGTATATGGAAGGGTACGAAGCCGCCGCGGACTATATAAAGACCCGCCTTTCGGGAAGGGGTATAGCGCTTTTGCTGGGAGCGGGAAAGATAGCTGATATTGCCGATATGCTTTTTAAGCGATAATTAACACGGGCAGGTAAATTTTTTAAATTTGATCTTTCTGAAAAGCAAAGAAAAAACCGCGCTTATCGCGGTTTTCGTCATTTTATCAAGGGGTGCGTTTTCAGCACTTTACGATCGTTTTGAGCGCGTGTGGCGGCTCCTTCGCGAGCTTTGAAAAGACCTCCGGCGTTTCGGATATATCGACTATCCTTTCGACAAGCTTGTCTACTTTTACGACCTCTGTCGCTATCATGTTTATGCCCGTTTCTATCTCTCCGTCGCCGTTGTTCAGTCCGAAGATCTCAAGCCCTTTCGTGAATACGGGCGCGAGGTCGGCAGATATCTCCTCAGTCTTCTTGTCGAGACCGGCGAGGCACATTTTGCCGCCCTCTCTCATACAGGAGAGCAGATCTTCCGTGCTGGGGTAGGCGTCGAGGTCGAGGACCATATAGTCGCACATCTTGCCGGAAGTTATCTCCTTGACTTTCTGGAACACGTTTTCCTCGTTGGGATTAACCGTGTAGTAAATGCCCAGATCCTGCGCGAGGTCGAGAAGCTCCTGTTTCTTGTCGATTATGACAGGGATAGCCTGGTAATATATCGAAAGCTGCCCGACGATATAATTGAGAGAAGAACAGCCGTTGAGCAGGATATACTGCGTCTTGCCGACGTCGAGTTTTTCGATTATCTTTTCAGCGAGAGCGACGTCTTCGATGAATACGACGGATTCGTCGGTGATCCCCTCAGGGATCGCGTAGACTTCCGCAAGGGGGCAGATCACGTAATCGGCGAGATATCCGTTCTTATCCACGCCGCTGACCTGAAAAGAACCGCCCGACTTTCTGTAAGGCGACAGCATAACGCGCTGACCCGTTTTCAGGGTAAAATCAGAACTCTCGCTGACCAGCCCCATGGCTATTCTGGACGGCATAATCGGGTAAAAATTGGACTTTCCTTTGAAAGCGGACAGGTCGGACGAGGTTATCGAAGCGCGCGCGATACGTATCTTTACGCAGTCGTGCGGTACGTCCTTTTCCTCGTTGACGACGACTTCCAGCTTGCCCGGCTCAGTTAAAACCAAGGATTTCATATAAATTCCCTCACACTTTAAGTGGTTTTTATCATAGCACAAATTTTTGCGGATTGCAAGGGCAAAAGAGGGGCGGCGTGGGCTTTATGCGGTAATTTAAGGTAAATTTTTCAAACCGCAAAAAAACCGCTGATAACGCTTGACTTGCAAAAAATAAATATGTATAATCGTATGTGCGTAAAAGAAACAGTGAGGTGAAGAACATGAAAGAGAGCATTCAACCCAAATATCACGACGTTGTCATCCAGTGCACGTGCGGCGAGACTTTTGTTTGCGGTACCACTAAGGACGTCGACGTCATCAAAGTAGACGTTTGCAACAAGTGCCATCCTTTCTATACCGGTAAGCAAAAGCTTGTGGATACCGGCGGTAGAGTAGATAAGTTCAAGAAACGTTACGGTCTGTAAGCGGATAATAATGGTGCGGGAACTTATCCCGCGCCATATTTTTTTACGGAGGCAATAGATGAGAAAGAAAAGCGTCTCGATAGGCGGACAAGCGGTGATAGAAGGCGTCATGATGCGCGGCAAGCGCAGTATGGCGACTGCCGTGCGCGACGAAAACGGCAATATCGTCGTTGAAAGCCGGTATATTAAACCCGCGGAAGAAAAGAATTTCCTTTTCCGCGCCCCCTTTCTGAGAGGCATTTTCAGTTTCTTCGGCACGATGGTGTCGGGCGTCCGCACTCTTATGCGTTCGGGCGAGGTGTTCGACGGGGAGGCGGAGCCATCGAAAGCGGAAAAATGGTTTGCGAAAACCTTTAAAGTCGACGTTTTCAGCGTTATTATGGCGATCTCTGTCGTCATCGGCATAGCGCTTTCCGTCGGCTTGTTTTTCTTTTTGCCGCAGCTGATTACGTCGGGTATAATAGCCCTTTTCAAGATAGACGCGCAGGCTAACGTCGGCATGCAGATAGGAATGAATTTCCTCGAAGGCTTTATCCGCATGCTGATATTCGTCGGCTATATCGCGCTGACTTCCGCGATGAAGGACATAAAGCGCGTGTATATGTACCACGGCGCGGAGCATAAAACGATAAGCTGTTACGAACACGACCTTGAGCTCACGGTAGAGAACGCGCAGAAGATGACGACCGTGCACGACAGATGCGGCACGACGTTTATGTTCATAACGATGGTCGTGAGCGTGCTTATATTCTCGCTTACCGGCTGGAGCGATCGTCTGTGGGTAAGGTTTCTGATAAGACTTGCGCTTATCCCGGTCGTTTCCGGCGTAAGCTACGAGGTCCTCAAATTCCTCGCGAAATTCGATAATCCGCTTGTCAGAGCGCTCAAAGCCCCCGGACTTCTTCTTCAGAAGCTTACGACCCGTCAGCCCGAAGACAGTATGGTCGAGGTTGCGATAGTCGCGTTCAAGACCGTTCTCGCGATGGATGATGATCCGAGTATCCCGGAGCAGATATTCGACACCAAGCTTTTGAAACGAAAGGTCGAAGAGCAGCTCGTTCAGGCGGGCGTAACGCAGGAAAGGGCGAAAGAGATAATCTGCACCGGCATGGGAGTGCCAAAGGAAGAATACGCGAACGTCAGCCATATCAAACATTCGCGCGCGCAGCTTATGCTCGGCGTCGCGAAAGGCGAGATGACGGACGATGAGCTCGCAAGCAAAGCCGTTGAGCTGAATATCAAAGCCGAGGAAGCGAGAAAGGCGAACGAAAAGGCTCTTAAAGAGAGAGAAGAGTTTGAGGAAAAAGCTTCCGGCAAAGAGAATAAGGAGAAAAACGGCGCTGAGGCAGACGGCAACGCGCCGCAAAGCCTGTCCGGCGAAGATAAAAAAGAAGATAAAGAAGCGGACAAAGACGCGGATACGGACGGAGATACAGACAAGTGATGCCGTTAAAACGCGCGCTCGCGCTTATTGCGGACATTATAAAAGATACCGACGCTGACGGCAGCGAACCCGACTGGATCGCCTGCGAAGCGCTTAAATGCGGCAGAGCGTCGTTGGCGCTGAAAAGGGAAATTGCAGACGAAGAGTTCGCGGAAATGGAGAGGATAGCGAAAAAGCGCGCTGAGGGCATGCCGCTTGCTCAGGCGCTGGGTTATACCGAATTTCTCGGACTTAAAATAAACGTGAATCAGGATGTGCTTTGCCCGAGACCGGAAACGGAACTTCTCGCGGAGCAGGGTATAGAATTTTTAAAAGGAAAGAAGAATGCGCGCGCGCTCGATCTTTGCACTGGCAGCGGCTGCATAGCGATAGCGCTCGCCCGGTTTACGAAAGCAAAAATCGTTGCGAGCGATATTTCCGGAAAGGCGCTTTCGACAGCGCGCAAGAACGCGGAAGAGAACGGAGCGGATATAAAGTTCGCGCAATCCGACCTCTTTGAGAACATCAAAGGAACGTTCGATCTCATTATATCCAATCCGCCTTATATCCCGACTGCGGATATCGAAGGACTGGACAGAGAGGTAAAGGATCATGAACCCAGGCTCGCTCTCGACGGAGGAGATGACGGACTGGATATATACAGGAAGATCGCTGCGCAAGCCGGAAATCATCTTGAAGAAGGCGGCTGTCTTCTGCTCGAATGCGGAATGAGTCAGGCGCGTAAGATAACGGAAATGCTCGCGGGATACGACTGCGGGATAATAAACGATCTGCAAGGGATAGAAAGAATTGTAAAGGCGGTAAAGACAAGTGTTTGAAAAGCTGGAAGGCATGAAAAAAAGGTTTGACGAACTCACGGCGAAGATCTCAGATCCCGCCGTGCTCGCCGATACCGCTGCCTGGCAGAAACTGGTCAAAGAGAGGTCTGCCCTCGAAGAGCCGGTAAGCCTTTACGACGAATACGCCGCCAACGAAGCGACGATAGCGGAGTGCCGGGAGATAATAGACGACGGCTCAGATAAAGAGATGGCCGCCCTCGCGAAAGAGGAACTCGGCGCGGCGGTAAAAAAGAGGGAAGAACTCACCGAAAACCTTAAAATCGCCCTTCTGCCCAAAGACCCCGACGACGACAAAAACGTCATCATAGAGATAAGAGCGGGCGCGGGCGGCGACGAAGCCGGACTTTTCGGCGCGGAACTGGTCAGAATGTACGAACGTTTCGCGGAGCGCTGCCGCTGGAAGGTCAAGGAGATAGACGTAAACGCCAACGACCTGGGCGGAATAAAAGAAGCCGTGTTTATGATAACGGGTCACGGCGCGTACAGCAGGCTGAAATATGAAAGCGGGGTTCACCGCGTCCAGAGAGTGCCCGAAACCGAATCGCAAGGCAGAATACACACGTCTACGGTCACGGTCGCGGTGCTTCCGGAAGCCGAGGACGTCGAGGTCGAGATATTTGAAAAAGACCTCAAGATAGACGCTTACCGCGCGGGCGGCGCCGGCGGACAATATGTCAACAAGACGGAGTCCGCGATAAGAATAACCCACCTGCCGACCGGTATAGTCGTTACCTGTCAGGACGAAAAGTCGCAGGGAAAGAATAAGGAAAGCGCGATGAAAGTGCTTAAATCCCGCGTTTACGACTATTACCGCACACAGCAGGAAAAGGAGTATGCATCCAGCCGAAAGATGCTTGTCGGCACCGGCGACCGCTCCGAAAGGATAAGGACGTACAACTTCCCTCAGGGCAGGGTGACCGACCACAGGATAGGGCTGACGCTTTATTCGCTGGACGCATTCCTGGACGGAGACCTGTTCGAGATGCTTGACGCGCTCGCACTCGCAAACAGGAACGAATTGCTTTCTTCCGGCGAATAAGCAGGGGAAAGAACTTAAAACAGATAATGATTTCAGATCAGACCGGATCAGAGGAGAAAGAGATGATTAAGTATAACAAAGACAAGAATTTATTGATCGAGAGCAATTGGCGCCCCTTCCTGCAGGATGTGGAGCAGCCCAATCTTTTCCGCGACCTTTTCGACTACGACAGCGTACCCAAAGTCGCGTTCAATTTCAGACAGACGCCGATAGATATGCCCGAAGAGATCTGGATCACAGACACGACATTCCGTGACGGGCAGCAGTCCACTTCACCGTTTACGGTAGATCAGATAGTGAATATTTATAAGCTTCTGCATAAACTCGGCGGTAAAAAGGGACTGGTAAGACAAAGCGAGTTTTTCCTGTACTCTGAAAAGGACAGAGCGGCGGTCAGAAAGTGTATGGAACTGGGCTACGAATTTCCCGAAGTCACCAGCTGGATCCGCGCGAACGAAAAAGACTTTGAGCTCGTCAAGGAGATGGGTATAAAGGAAACGGGCATTCTGGTAAGCTGCTCGGACTATCACATCTTCAAGAAGATGAACATGACCCGCAAACAGGCTGCCGAAAAGTACCTGAATATCGTCAAAATGGCGCTTGACAAGGGCATTACGCCGCGCTGTCATTTCGAGGATATCACCAGGGCGGACTTCTACGGCTTCGTCGCCCCCTTCGCTTACGAACTGATGAAACTGCGTAAGGAAAGCGGCATGGACATCAAGATAAGAGCGTGCGATACTCTCGGCTACGGTCTGTCTTATCCGGGCGTCACGCTTCCGAGGAGCGTTCCCGGTATAATAAGCGGTCTCAAATATTACGCTGAAGTACCCGGCGAACTTCTCGAATGGCACGGTCACAACGATTTTTACAAGGTCGTCACCAACGCGACCACCGCGTGGCTGTACGGCTGCTCTTCCGTCAACTGCTCGCTGCTCGGCATAGGCGAGAGAACGGGCAACTGCCCTCTTGAAGCGATGATGATAGAATACGCTTCTCTGAAGGGCACGGACGACGGTATTGATTTTCGGGCGATAACAGAGATAGCCAAGTATTTTGAGGACGAACTCGGTTACATAATCCCGCCGCAGACTCCGTTCGTAGGAAAGTCGTTCAATACGACCAGAGCGGGCGTTCATGCGGACGGTCTGCTCAAAGACGAAGAGATATACAATATATTCAATACGGAAAAGCTGCTCGGAAAACCGCCGCTCGTTTCCGTCGACGCGCACAGCGGCCTTGCAGGAATTGCGTACTGGATGAACGGTTTTTACGCGCTTCCGGAAGGGCACAAGGTCGACAAACGCGACGATATCGTCGTCAGAGTCAAAGAGGTCATCGACAAACAGTACGAGGACGGCAGAACGACCTATATGGGCGACGACGAACTGGACGCGATCATTCAGTCGCTGTCTCCGGACCTGCATAAAAAGCTGGTCGTAAAGACGTATTGAAGGATATAAGGTATATTTTTCGTAAAAGCTATTGAAATCCGCCTCTGTTTAGTCTAAAATATAAGTATAAACAAAACGGAGGTCACAACATGGTAAATCTCATTTGCGGAAATAAAGGCTCCGGCAAGACAAGCCGCATTATCGAAAAGGCTAACGCGGACGTTAAGTCTGCCAAAGGCGACTGCATTTTCGTCAACGATACCGACAGGTATATGTACGACGTCGACAGGAATATCAAACTCATCGACATCACCGAATATCCGGTAAGCGGAGAGGACGCGCTTCTTGCGTTCGTCTGCGGATTGGCGGCGAGCAGAAGCGACCTTACCAACCTTTACATAGACGGCGCTTCCAGGATCGCGGGTTACGGACCCGATAAAATGCAGAAGTTTTACGAAGAGCTCGGCAGGCTCGCCGATAAACTTGCGATATCCGTGACCGTTACGGTAAGCGCCACCGCAGAGGAATTACCCGATTTTCTTTTGAAATACAAGATCATCTGAGGTTAAAAATGAATTATATCAGCACTCGCGATAAAAGCGAGAAATGCAGCGGCGCCGAGGCTATCGTAAGAGGTCTCGCGCCCGACGGCGGACTTTACGTCCCCGAAAGCCTTCCGAGGCTGAGTAAAGAAGATTTTATAAATTTGGCGAAAGAGGACTATCCGACCAGAGCGGCGCGCGTCCTCTCGCTTTTGCTCAGCGATTATTCTTTCGACGAACTCCTTGATTATACGAATAAGGCGTATTCGCGTTTTTACGGAGACGATCCGTGTCCTCTCGTAAATATAGACGAGGGAGTTTATGTCCTCGAACTGTGGCACGGTCCGACCTGCGCGTTCAAGGATATGGCGCTCACAATGCTCCCGCACCTTCTCGGCGCGGCGCGTAAAAAGGTGGGCGAAAAGGATAAGACCCTTATCATGGTCGCGACTTCGGGCGATACCGGCAAGGCGGCGCTCGAAGGATTCAAGGATGTTGACGGCACGAATATCATCGTTTTCTATCCGTCCAAGGGCGTTTCGGATATGCAGAAGTTGCAGATGAAGACGCAGACGGGCGAAAACGTTTGCGTATGCGCGATAGAGGGCAACTTCGACGATACTCAGAACGCGGTCAAGAATATCTTTGCGGATAAGGCGATAAACGAAGAGATCCGCGCCTGCGGCTTCAAGCTGTCGTCTGCGAACTCGATCAACTGGGGCAGACTTGCGCCGCAGATCGCTTACTATATCTCGTCATACTGCGACCTCATCGAGTCGGGCAAGATAGAGTACGGCGACAAGGTGAATTTCTGCGTGCCCAGCGGCAACTTCGGCAATATCCTCGCCGCGTATTACGCTATGCTTATGGGCGTCGGCGTAAACAGACTTATCTGCGCTTCCAATGTCAACCACGTGCTGACCGATTTCTTTAAAACGGGCGTTTACGATATCAACAGAGAGTTCCACAAGACGATCTCTCCGTCGATGGATATCCTTATATCTTCCAATCTTGAAAGGTTGCTTTTCGAGGTAAGCGGAAGAGACGATAAGCTTACCGCAGAGCGTATGAAAGCGCTGAAAACCGCAGGAAAATACAGCGTGAGCGAAAAAGAGCTCGCTGCGCTTAAAGCGCTGTTCTCGGTCGGTTATGCCGACGACGAAGAGACAAAGGATACGATAGCTTTCGCTATGGAGGAGTACGGATACCTTATGGATACGCACACTGCGGTCGCGTACGACGTTTATTGCGATTATGCGGACGAGACGGGAGACAGGACGCCGACGGTAGTCGTTTCCACCGCCAACGCGTATAAGTTCCCCGCAGACGTCTACGAAGCGGTCAGCGGAACGAGGATAGACGACGCGTTTGAAGCTACCCAAAAGCTGAACGAGGAAACGGGCGAGGAGATCCCTGAACCTCTCAGCGGTCTCAAAGAAAGACCCGTACGTTTCGAAGAGGTCATCGACCGCAGCGAGATCGCGAAAAAGGTCGTCGACTACTGCAAGCAGGCTGCGAACAAATAATCTCGCCGCGAGGTCCGTATTACAACCGGCAGCGGAAAAAACAAAAACGACAATGCGTTTCAAAAATCAATCCGACCTTCGGGTCGGATATTTTTGTATAAAATCACATGATGGTATTGAAGTCCCGGGATTATGATGGTATAATATAAATATTGATTAAAATATTTTTAAATATGACAGACACTGGTCATTTAAATATATAAAATCAAATTGTAAACATTGAATAAAAAAAGCCGCCTTGCGGCAGCTACCCGAAAAGGGCTGTTAGTGTAACATTTATTTTAACTCACAGTGTAATTTTAAATGTTTATAAAAACTGTACGGCAAGCCATCTCAATCGTTTTCTTGTTTTATAAACGCATAGTTTTGCGGCAGTAAAAAACGCGACTCAATCAAGAGTCGCGCTTTTTTATGTTGTGGTGAATAAAAGTGTAAGTCGAAAGATCGGTTTTGCTTATTTGATTGCGGATGCGAGCTGTCTGCCGTATTCTTTCGCCGCGTCGAGGTCTGCGTCGGTCGGGACAAAGCAGACTTTGAGACCTTCGCCGACGACGGCGGTCTTAAGTCCGGTAAGTCTTGCGATAAGGTTGGGGACGGCTTCGCCGCTCCAGCCGAAAGAGCCGAATACCGCGACGGGCTTTTTGCGGCAGTTGATCGCGTCGACGCCTGCGAGCAGATCCCATACGGGCGGTACCGCGTCGGCGTTGAGGGTCGGGGAACCGACTGCGAACGCGTCGGCGGAGTTCATCTTTGCGCGCATATCCGCGATGTCGTTTTCGATAAGGTTATAGGTCTCGCAATCCGCGTCCGGGATAACTTCCTTTACGCCGTCCGCGATCGCTTTTGCAAGCTTTGCGGTGCAACCGTATGCGGAACAGTAGAAGACAGGTACCGTCTTAACAGCGTTTTTAGTCGCTTTGCTCCAAGTGCGGTAGCTGTCAAGCACGTAGGGGAGCTGTCCGTCTTTTGTCAGCACAGGTCCGTGGCTGGGACAGACGGTCTCGAACGCAAACTTTGCTATCTTCGCCATGCCGGCGGTGACGAACGGTTTGAAAGGTCCGAATATCGCGTCGTAATATCCTTTGAAAGCTTCCTTGTAGCCGTCAATATTGTCGATATCCTTGTCGAGCATACTCCTGCTGCTGTAGTGAGAACCGAATACGTCGCAGCTGAACAGCACTTTTTCTTCGGGGCAGTAGGTAAACATGCTGTCCGGCCAGTGAAGAAGGGGAGAGGGCGCGAAAGTAAGCGTCACGCCGCCAAGGTCGAGCGTTTCGCCGTCCTTAACGGGGCGGGAGTTGAACGGCTCGTTGACGATGTTTTTAAGATAGTTGAGCGCGACCGCCGTTGCGAGAACGGTAGCTTCCGGGCACAGCTTCAGAAGGTCTTTCAGCGCGCCGGAGTGGTCGGGCTCGGTATGATTCAAAATAATGTACTTTATCTTTGCCGGATCGACGACTTCACGGATATTCTTTTCGTATTCGCCTTTGAAATCCGCATGAGAAGCCTCGATGAGAGCGACCTCGTCGCCCTTTACGATATACGAGTTGTAACTCGTGCCGTACCTGGTCGCCATTACGATATCGAAAACGCGCAGGTCGGGATTCTGTACGCCCACGCTGTAAATTTTGTCGGTGATTTTTTCTGCCGCCATAGTTGTGTCTCCTCTATATGTTACTTATTTAATTCGTATTCGTTGCGGTCGTGTTCCGCGTATTGCGTTATTTAAAGCGGTCGGGGGAGGGCTTGACCGGGTTGGTTTTGCGCCCTATCGTAATTATTTACTTGATTCGCTTTACTTTTAACCTTTAATACTATAACATAAATATTACAATAATATATGTTGCAAATGCAACATTTTAAGGAAAAATTATGCAATTTAACGAAATCAATTTATTTAAAGGAATATCCGACGACGACGTGATGAGAATGGTCTCGTGTTTCGGTGCGAGGATAAAGAACTTCAAGGAAGGGGAGCTTGTCTGCGACTATTCGGACACGGGCGATGAGATAGGAGTTATGCTTGATGGCGGCGCGGTTATGATGCGCACGGACGAAAACGGCGAAGTCGCGGTGATGGAACTTTTCGCGGAAGGGGATATATTCGGTGAAGCGCTGGCTTTTTCCAACGAGGCGGGAGACAGCGTGAAGGTGATCGCCGAGAGGGCGGCACAGGTAATGTTCATAAAGTACGGGCAGATCACAAAGCGATGCGAAAAGGCGTGCGAGCACCACAGCAGGCTGGTGTCAAATATGTTCGGGCTCATTGCTAAAAAGACTTTGTCGCTCAGCAGGAGGATAGAGATACTCTCAAAGAAGACGACCCGCGAAAAGCTGATGTGCTATTTTCAGATACTTTCCAAAAGGTACGGAAAGGAGTTTTATCTGCCGATGTCCGTGACCCGTCTCGCGGCTTATATCTGCGCCGACAGGAGCGCGATGACCAGGGAACTTTCGCGTATGCAAGCGGACGGACTTATCTCTCTTGACAAACGCAAAATCAAGATTTTAAAAACGTAAAAGGCTTTTTGAGTTGACAGCGATATATGGGTTTAACAAACACGGATAACTGAAAAACACAGACATGTAAAGAATAAGCGCGTCCCTTGACGTGAGGTGAACCCCAAAAGTTGGACAAAGAATTAATTAAATTGTATTTGAGTGAGTTCTGTATTGTACAGGACTCATTCCTTTTAATTTGAGAGATA
>CASEHD010000016.1:0-27762 GCA_949287655.1 uncultured Christensenella sp.
ACCATGGCTAAATATTGTTCAAGAGGGATATGAAGTACACTACATTATTTTAAGAACTAACAAAGAGGAGACAATGAAACGGGCGATTGAACGCTCAAAATTAGATAGAGATACAAATATCGAATTAGTACAAACGATGTGGGAACAATTTTGCAATCTTGGAATATACGAGAAAAATGTCGTAGATACTACTAATTTTTCGATTAGCGATACCGTTCTTGCAGTAAAAGAAAAAATTACAAATAAAGCCTGTCTGTTACATAAAAAAATTCGGTAACATATGAACAAACAGATTTCTGCACTTGTAATAATGCTAACGCTATTTTAGCTTTTAAGAGTGTCCATAAAAATATGCGACAGTATTGTAAACCTACACAAAACCCATATCGCGGAAACAGAAAAAGGAAAAAAGGAAGGCGGGACTTGTAAGGAAGGACCGAAGGGAGAGACGGAATAGCGAACGGAGAGAGCGTTTCGCTTATGAACATGTTTTGAGAGTCTTTCTCCTTGGCAAGCCGCGAAATCACTCAAAAGCCGCTTTCGCTTCTTTCGTTCTTTCTGCTTTGAGTAACCACTAATTCAGACTGTCTCGGGCTTAGACACGAAAGCGGCGAGGCAAAGACGTGACGCAAAAAAACAGACGAGGAAAACTCGACTGTTTTTTTGCGGCCGTAATGCCGGCCGCGAACTGGTGCCGAAGGCGGGACTTGTAAGGAGAGAGCGTAGCGAACGACGGAATAGCGAGGAGCCTGCCCGCGAAAGCCTAACGGAACGACGAGCGTTCATATTTCGGACTATCCCGACCTTTGGCACAGCAAAAGTCTGCCAAAATGGCAAAAAAAGAACGGGGAGGGACATCCTCTCCGTTTTTTTGCCTCATACGGCAAGACTTTTAAACTGGTGCCGAAGGCGGGACTTGAACCCGCACGATGTCGCCATCACCGGATTTTGAGTCCGGCGCGTCTGCCAGTTCCACCACTTCGGCAAGCGGTTTTTGTGCTTTTTCATATTAGCATACAATCGCCGGTATTGCAATAAAATTGCAAATTGTTTATAAAAATTTTATATTTTATATAGATTTTAGAAAAGTTATATTGTATAATTAGATACGTAAACGGCGCGGGCGGAGAAGGGCTTGCGAGGCTTGGGAAGTCCGTCGCAAATTTTTTCAGGTAAGGGTGAGGAAAATTTATGAATATCTGGCATGATATCAATCCTGAGAGAATAACGCCCGAAGATTTTATCAGCGTTATCGAGATCCCGAAGGGAAGCAAGAACAAGTACGAAGTCGACAAGCAGACGGGCATGTTGATCCTGGACAGAATACTGTATACGTCCACGCATTATCCGGCAAATTACGGGTTCATTCCGCGCACGTACGCGGACGACGGCGACCCTCTCGACGTACTGGTGCTGTGCAGCGAGGCGATATCCAGCATGTCGCTGGTGCGTTGCTATCCGATCGGACACATCGCGATGATCGACGACGGCGCGGAGGACATCAAAGTCGTTGCGGTGCCGGTCAAGGAGCCGACCTGGAACTGCTATCAGGACATCACCGATCTTCCGCCTCACATAATCGCAGAGATAAAGCACTTCTTCGGCGTATATAAACAGCTGGAGGGCAAGACGATGAAGGTGCTGGAGATGTACGGCAGGGACAAGACCCTTGAGATCATACAGCAGGCGATAGACTGCTACAAAGAGATATTTCTGAAAGACGAGCGCTGAGCGCGGTTTAAGTACGAGTTGCAGTTGCAAATGAAAAAGATCGCAAATTTAAGGGTGTTCCCTACAATCCTCGCAGGAATGATTGTAGGGATTTCTTTTATAATAATGACCGATCTGTGGCTGCCGATAACGGCGGCGGCGGTCGCGTTCGTCGTTGCGGTGGCGGGCGGGATCGCGCTTTACAAAAAGAGCAGACGCGCGTTTAAGTCGGCGGCGGTCTTTGCGGTGAGTTTTGTGCTGGGAGTCGCTTTCGGCTTATCCGCCGCGGCGTATGCGAACGCGGGGCTCGAGAAGAGGGAGATGTTCGAAGAAAGCGCGGCGATCACCGGCAAGATAGAGGTCGGCAACTCGTCCGATCTGACCGGAAAAGTCGATTCTTACACTGTAGTCCTGACCGACGTAACCGTTAACGGAGAAAAGGTGGACGGCAAGGCGGAATTTTATAGTCTTCAGCTCAAAAACGGCGGCTTTTATGAGGGCGATGTGATCTCTTTCACCGGCAGGGTGGTAACACTGAGCACGGACGTGACGACTTCTTATAAGGCTTCGTCGCTGGCAGAAGGGGTGATATACGAGATGACCTGCCCGGACGACGAAGAGGACGGTGAGATCGAGGTAACGGGACGGGACATCGGCTTTTTCGACAAGATAAAGAAGGCGGTCGCGGCGAAGCTTGCCGATAACGCAGGCGACAAGGCGGCGCGGTTTATGTACGCGATGACTTTCGGTGATTCGGCTGTCGTCGGGGAGTCGATGAGAAGCGATTTTTCGTATACCGGCACCGCGCATCTTCTGGCTGTATCCGGTCTGCACGTCGGGCTGCTCGCCGGCGCGCTATATTCGATACTCAAGGCGCTTAAGTTCAACGCGGCGTTGAGGAGCGCGATCGTACTCGCGGCGCTGGTGTTCTTTACGGCGCTGTGCGGGTTTTCGCCGTCCACGGTAAGGGCTACGGTCATGGTCGCGGTGGCGGCGGCAGCGGGGCTTCTGGGTCTCAGATACGACCCTTTGTCAGGAATGAGCCTGGCAGCGATAATACTTTTGTTCGTCTCTCCGTTCAACCTGTATTCGCTGGGATTTTTAATGAGTTTCGTCGCGGTGTACGGACTTATCCTGTTTGCAAAACCGTTCGAACGCGCGCTGAGGAAAGCGAGATTGCCGAAGTGGCTGGCGGGCGCGCTGTCCGCGACGCTTTCGGCAAACGCGACTCTTCTGCCGATAATGATATACGTTTTCGGCGATCTGTCGCTGATATCGGTGCCTGCAAACTGCATAATGGTGCCGCTCGCGGGCATATTCTTTCCGCTGTATATATTCGCCCTTCCTTTCTCTTTCATACCTTATTTCGGGTTTGTCGCGACGGTCGTATCCCTGCCTTTTGCGGGGCTTTCGGCGATAGTCGGATATCTGGCGGGGCTTGATTTCCCCGGCGTATATTTTGATTTCAACTGGGCGACGATAATGCTGTGGCTGGTTGCGGCGACTGCGGTCTCCGGGCTTACGGCGATACCCGGCGTGGCGAAGAAAATTATCGCGTCCGTGTTGGTTATATGCTTTATTTCCGCCGTAATCATACAGAACGCGGGTATGCTTTCCGGCTCGGATAAGATAACTTGTTTCGCGACTTACGACTGTGCGGGTGTGTTGGTGCGGTCGAAAGAAGAAGGGGATTTCATAGTCTTTAACAGCGCGCTGGATGAGAGCGCGATAGACGCCGCGCTGACGGCGATGGATAAGAACGGGATGAGAAAGGTCGACTTTATCGTCAAGTTCGGGTTCTCGGACGAAGAGTCTGAGATTCTCGACGAGCATGCGAAAGAGCTGAGCGCGGATATCGTATATACCGCGTACTCTTCGCTGACCGAATATCCGACCGGCAATTTTACAATGCTTGCCGACGTCGCTTCGGTGATATGCACGGACGGGTATGCAGAGGTCTATTTCGACGGCGTAGACCTTGTCGTGGCGGATAAGGAGTCGCCGTGGGCGGTCCTCGCCGGCTGCGATATCCTGGTATGTCCGTATCTGGGCGAAAAGCCGGAGGACGTCGTATATCTGGTGGACGATTACGGTTATTCGACGGGCGCGGAGAATTGTTTGCCATCCGACTTTACCTTTTGGACGGAAGGTGGTAAAATAATAAAGACTTACAAGTGGAGGTTTGCATGAGAGCGGTCGATCTTCTGATAAGCGGCGTTGAAAATCCCGCGCCGGTATATCTGCTCAAGGGCGCGGACGGTTACGTCAGGCGCGAGGTCGTACGCACTTTGCAGGATACCGTTCCGTCAGAGGCGCGCGATTTCTGTCTGGAAGAGTACGGGGACGACGACGATATCGCTTCCGTCGTTGCCAGTCTCAGCACGGTCAGTATGTTCGGCGGCAAGAAGGTCGTATATCTGAGACGGCAGAAGGATTTGTCGGAAAAGGACAAGGATATGCTTGTCGCATACGTATCCGATCCCGCGGACACGGCTGTCCTCATGATAGACGACAAAGGGACCAACTACCTGCGCGTCGCGGGCAAATGCGAGGTCGTCGACTGCGGCGTGCTTACCGAAAAAGAGGTAAAGGCGTATATCGGTTTTCTGCTCAGAGAGAGCGGAGCGTCGATAAAGGACGGCGCGCTCAGTCTGCTTTATTCGTACTGCGCGGGCGACCTGGGCAGGATAGTCGGCGAGACGCGGAAACTGACCTCATATGCGGACGTCGGGCACGAGATAACGGAAAACGACGTTGAGCAGCTGGTCGCGGCGGACGTGGACTACAAGATGTACGAGATGGCTTCCGCTTTCACGGACGGCAACGCGGAAAAGGGGCTTTCGGTGCTCGCGAATTTCCGTGCTAAGGGTGAGCCGGCGATAAAACTTCTGTACAATATAACGGCGACCTACCGCAAAGTGTTCCATATGGCGATAAGCGATCTTTCCGACGAGGAGGAGGCAAAGGCGCTCGACATGTCGGTCAAGGCGGTGCAGTTCAACCGCAGAATGACAGCAAAGCACAAAACGCAGATAAGCGGCTACATCGTCAGGCTCAAAGAGCTGGTCGAATATCTGTATGAACTCGAATACAAATTCAAGAGCGGCGCGATCTCTGACGAAAGCGCGCTGAATATGGCGGTCGCAAAGATCCTGACCGTCTCAAAGAGGTAAAACATGAACATTTTTTATACAAACGCCGGCACGGCGCACAGAATGCCGTCCACCTGGCAGTCGTGGCTGCTCAGGGCGTCGACCTTTCTTGCGATCGCTGCCGCAAGCTGGTACACGCTGCTGAAAAACTATTCGGCGCTCGGGCTCAGCGAATACGCGGCTATGCTGCGGATGGTCGGGAATACCGCGGTCATGTTCGCGTTGAGTTACCTGATATTCGCCGCGATACTCTATCTTCTGTATACGGCTTTCGTCAGGATAGCGTACAACGGCGTGGCTCGTCAGCTGTTCTTTTTCGACGCGCCTATGTCGATGTACGATTTCAGACTCAGGCTGGATATCGCGGTCATCGCGCTTTGCGTATTCAAGGCTCTGATATCGGTGGTCTATATGTGTTACCCTCTTTACGAGGATATAATGCGCGCAACGCTCAACCCGGTGGCGGCGGCGTGTGCGTTCGGCGGGGCGCTGTACGCGCTGGTGCTCAAGGCGGGAAAACAGAACAAAGAAGCGGTGATATGTTCGCTGGCGATCATGTTCTGTCTGCCGGTCGTGTTCGCGTGAGGTGAGTATGAAGAAGAGAATTTTGACGACCTGTATCGCGATATTGACGGTTTTCGTCGCGGTTTTTGTGCTGGCGGCGTGTTCTTCCGCCGCAAATTACGAGATAAAAGAAAGCTCTCTCAAAGACGGGGGAAAGAGCGCGGCGGAGCTGGTGAAAGAGATATGCGAGCAGCATCCCGAACGTACGATGGGCACGGGCGAGGACTACGAATTTTTACAATACATTTCCGGAGAGATGGCGTCTTACGGCTATCCCGCGGCGCAGTTTGATACCGAAGGAGGCGAAGGAGAGGACGGCGGCGGACAAGGTACGGCCGAACTCTCGATTTTCGCGGCTTCTTCCGCAACCGTGATCGTGCAGGATTTCAAGTTCAAAAACTATTACACGAATTCAAGCGAAAACGGCTATAACCTCGTTTACAGGATCCCCGCGGCGACGGAGAGCGACAGGGAAGTCCTGCTTCTCGCGTCGTACGACAACTGCGCGGGGCTTGAGGTTTCTTCCACAGATCTGACCGGAGGGCAGACTACCGTCGGGGTCGTCGGCGGTCAGGGCGCGTACTCCAACGCTACCGGCGTGGCTGCGCTGTTAAGGCTCGCCTATGAGCTGGCGGGAGAAAAACTTCCGTACAATCTGACGATAGCCTTCGTAGACTGCGCGGAAAACGCGTGGGACGGCGCGAACGAACTTATCGGCTCTCTCGAGATCGACAAAAAGAATTTTATCTGCCTCAATTTCAATAAGCTGGGTATGGGCGACCATACTTATATTTACTCGGACGAAAACGCGCAGGCGTACAACGACTATTTCTACGCAGTCGCGGGAAAGACGGACGGCGGAAAGGTCTTTAAGGATATCCCGCTCAACAAGCAGATCGCCGAGGTCAGATTCGTCGACGCGCAAAAGACGGAATACAGCCATTTTGCGATGTACGGCGACAATCTGATGTTCAACATCCACGGGCTTGCGGTAGCGAGTTTTGTATCGTTCAACTGGGAATCGTTTGAAAACCCGTTTTATACCGAGGTCGCCGGTTTTGAAAACATACTGGGCTCTTCAGCCGATACTTACGACAACCTTATTGAAAGATTGGGCGGCGAAGGAAAGGGCGAAGAGGTTCTCGCCGAAAGACTCGACGCGGTCGTGCTGTGCGCGGCTGCGGCGGTAAGCGAAGAAAACGCGGATACGCTTTTCGGGGCAGTCGCAGCTTCAGATCCCGCGGCGAGCGGAAATTATGCCGACGCTTCCGGCACCTGGTCGCTGATCGTCAAGATAGTGATAATAGTCGCGCTGGTCGCCGCAGCGGTATGGCTGACCGTGAAGTTCAGATCCGCGCTTGCCAAAAAGCAGACAGAAAAGCTCGACAAACTCAGAAACGAAGCGGCTAACGGCGGACCCGCGCCCAAAGCCGAGGATATATTCTCAATGGGCGGCGACGACTTTAAAGAGAGCGACAACGATAAGCGCGACGGCGGTAATAACGGGTCGGGCGACGGCAGCGGCGACATATTTGAAGGTTTTTGAGTTTGTATCGGACCGAAGCCGTCCGGATATGCCTCTGAACGCGTCTTTTGCGTGTCTTTTGCCAAAGCTCGCTTGAAAATATGTATACTATTATCTGCGTTCGCTTTGACAAAAATCATTGCAAAATCCACCGTTCCGCGGTATATCCGGACAACTCCGGTCCGATATTTTTGTATTTATTCCGGAGTCTGTTTTTAATAAGGTTTTCTGCAAAACTCGCTTTAAAATTATTTGACCGGCAGCATAAGTCGCACGGTGTGACCGGAAGCATTGATCAGCTATCGCGTATCTTTACTTGTTTCGCATAGCGAAGCCGACTTGGCGGGCAACCCCGTTGCCGCGAAACCGATATGGCTGCCGCCCCGCGTTTTTGTAAAATTTTACGCGAAAGGGCGGGAAAAGTAATTTTCACGCTTAAAACGCTTTATTTTTAATAAAAATTGTTATAGAATAAGAAAAACAACGAGGTGTCTGATGTCAACTTTTGCGTTAATTTCAACGGATATGAAGGATTACGTAGAGCATATCGGCTGGTGGAGCATTATCGATCTGGTAGTGCTCATCGGCGTGCTGACCGTGATCCTGCTTTTCTTTAAAAAACGCAACAGCTTAAAGCTGGCGATATTCACCGTCGCTTACATTCTGCTTTATATCCTCGTCGTGTTCGCCGGGATATATGCCGAAAAGGTAAACGAAAATGTCGTCGGGTTCATGTATCTGACAAAGAGGATAATGGATTTTGTGTCCGTATTCTTCATTGCGGCGTTCGTCGTAGTTTATCAGTCAGACCTCAAAGCGTTCTTCAACAAGATCGCGAGGACGCACGACAAGAGCCAGGAATACGAGTTCAGCTCTACCGACGACGAGCTGGTCAATGCGGCGGGGCAGATAGTCAAGGCTTGCCAGAATATGGCGAAAAACGACGTCGGCGCGCTGATAATCATCGTGAGAACGTCGATATCCTCGCATATTCTCGAAACGGGTACGGAACTCAACGCGGAAATATCGTCCGGGCTTCTCGAAAGCATATTCAGCACAAAAGGACCGCTGCACGACGGCGCGGTAATAGTCAAGGGCAGCAGGCTTCTTTCTGCGGGTTGTTTCCTTCCTCTTTCGCAGGAAGTCGATATCGCCAAAGAGCTGGGCACCCGTCACCGCGCGGCTATCGGCGTGACTGAAGAGAGCGACGTGTTCGCTATCGTCGTAAGCGAAGAGACCGGTATCATAAGCACGGTCGAAAAGGGTAAGATAAGAAGATATATGACGCCCGAAAAACTTTTCGAACAGATCAAGGTCGCTTACGGCATAACGCAGGATACGTCCGGCAGAGAAAAGAAGAGAGAGAACAGGTTTTTATGATAATAAACAAGGCAGAGTTTCTGGTGCCGTCGGATCGCGTAGACAAGACGCGCTGGGCGGTCGTCGCCTGCGACCAGTTCACGTCGCAGAGAGAATACTGGGAAAAGCTCGCAAAAGAGGTAAACGGCGCGCCCAGTACGCTTTCTTTGATTTATCCCGAAGTATATCTTAAAGACGGAGATAAGGAAGAGAGGATAAACTCCATCCGCTCCGCGATGAAAAAATACGAGTCGGACGGCACGCTTAAGCCGGTAAACGGCGTTATCCTCGTCGACAGGACGATATCGGACGGCAGGCACAGGACAGGTCTCGTCGCCGCGCTCGACCTGGAAGAATACGAATTTACTCCGGTCAACAACGCCCGCGTAAAGGCGACCGAACGCACTGTGGAAGAACGGCTTCCCGCGCGTATAGAGGTAAGAGAGGGCGCGACGTTGGAGTGTTCGCACGTAATGCTTCTGACACAGATAGGCGGATATATAGAAGAGCAGCTTGAAAAGGCGAAGGCGGTCGCTCCGCTTTACGACTTTGGTCTGAATATGAATGGCGGAAGGCTGACGGGATATCTCGTCGAGGACTGCGACGGACTTCTTGAAAAGCTTGAAGAGCTGACGAAAAAGGAGAGCGAAAAGGTGCGTTACGCCGTCGGCGACGGCAACCACTCCTTGGCGACCGCAAAGCGTTGTTGGGAGAATATAAAGCTCTCTCTTTCGGAAGAGGAAAAGAAGACACACCCGGCGCGATTCGCGACGGTCGAGGTCGTCGACATCTTCGACAGGTCGCTGAACTTCGAGCCTATTCACAGAGTGCTTTTCGGCGCGGATGAAAGGGTGGTAGAATACCTTGCGGCAAACTGCGGCGGCAGCGCGCAGGTGAAGGCGGAGTATAAGGGAAAAACCTATTATATTCCCGTACGGAAAAACACGTCGGACGCGATAGCCGACCTGCAGAGCGCGATGGACGCGTATCTCGCAGAGCATAAAGAGGCGGGCATAGACTATGTTCACGGCGACGGTTACGTTGCCGAAATAGCCGCAAAAAACGACGCGGTCGCGATATATATGCCGACGGTTGAAAAGGATACTCTTTTCGATTACGTCGCGAGAAGAGGCGTCCTTCCCCGCAAGTCTTTCAGTATGGGCAACGCTGAGGACAAGCGCTATTATTACGAAACAAAAAAGATAAAATAACCAACGAGAGGAAAATTCTTATGGCAGTCAAAGTAGTTAAATTCGGCGGTACGTCCATGGCGGACGCGGGCGCCATCAATCAGGTCGCGGACATCGTTAAGAGCGATCCGGAAAGGAGATACGTCGTCGTATCCGCTCCCGGCAAGAGGTTTTCGGGCGATACGAAGGTGACCGACCTGCTGTATGCGTGCTATCACGACCTTGAAATAAACGGCGAATGTTCCGCGACTTTCGCAAAGATACGCGAGAGATTCGAAGGCATCGTAAAAGACCTCGGTCTCGACCTCGATATGAAACCCATTCTCGACGAGGTCGAAAAGAAGATGGTCGTCAATTATTCCGTCGACTACTGCGCGTCCAGAGGCGAATATCTCAGCGCGATCGTGCTCGCGAAAAAGCTGGGCTTCGAGTTTATCGACGCGGAAAAGATAATGATTTTCGACGACAACGGCAACTTTATGCCTGAGCAGACCAACGAGCTGGTTGCCAAGACCCTTAAAGATATACGGTATGCGGTGATCCCCGGCTTCTACGGCGCGGACGGTACCGGCAGCATACACACTTTCAGCCGCGGAGGTTCGGATATTACCGGAGCGGTCGTAGCGCGCGCAGCCGACGCGGTAATTTACGAAAACTGGACGGACGTCGACGGCTTTATGTCCGCGGATCCCAGAATCGTCGAAAATCCGACGATAATCAAAAAGCTTTCTTATAAAGAGCTCAGAGAACTTGCTTATATGGGAGCCAACGTCCTTCACCCCGAAGCGGTGTTCCCGGTAAAGGCGTGCGGCATTCCGATAAATATCCGCAATACGTTCAACCCGCAGGCGCCCGGCACTCTCATCGTCGCAGAGGTCGAAGAGGATGAATTTGCAAAACGTCAGATAACCGGCGTTGCGGGCAAAAAAGGTTACAGCATCATCTTTATAGAAAAGGAACTTATGAACAGCGAGCTCGGCTTCGGCAGAAGAGTGCTGTCCGTCCTCGAATATTACAATATCCTGTTTGAGCATATGCCCAGCGGCATCGGCACGTTGAGTATCGTCGTTTCGGATAACGAACTTGCCGGCAAAGAGGACGTCGTCTTAGAGCGCATCAGAAATATCGTAAAACCCGATAATATAGAAATAAAGTCGGGCATATCCCTGATATCCACCGTCGGTCACGGCATGTCGTTCCGTCCCGGTACCGCGGCGAAACTCTGCGAAGCGCTTGCGAAAGCCAATATCAATATCCGCATGATAGATCAGGGTTCCAGCGAGCTGAATATCATCGTCGCCGTCGCTACACAGGACTACGAAAAAGCGGTGAATGCGATATATCACGCGTTCGCTTAATAGCAGGGGGCACCAAAATCACGACGCTCAATCAAAAGCCGCTCATAGCAGAGCGGCTTTTTCATATTCGCTGTGATTTGTGTTTCCCCCTACTATACCCCCTCCGAACAAAACGGCTCCCCCCGACTCGCCGTTTTGCAGGGTACTTTTTACAAAAAGCGTGGTTTTTGTAAAAAGGGAAGATTTCGCAAGGGACACCGTAATTTTATCGCTGAATCAAAGAGGTAAACCTCTTTTCATATACGCTCAAATTACGTTTCCCCTTACGGTATCTCTTCCTGACAAAAAGTCTCGCCTTGACTCGACTTTTTGCAAGGTACTTTTTGCAAAAAGTGTGATTTTTGCCAAAAGAGATATATTTTTTAAGTGGTTTTTGCCGAAAGGGATAATATACGGGAGTTGTTTTTTTAATATGTATTTATTACAGTTACAAGGGGAGTATGATTTTATTTTTTGACCGGGCGTAATTTAAAAATTTATATGCGTTACCATACTGTTTATAAACGCCCGCGATGACGATATCCGCGCGGTCTATCATATATTTATTGCGTTCGACGATGGCGTATTTTAACGGAGTTTTTTCCAGCCCGGGGTATAGAATGTCGTCGTATAGCTCTTTAATGAGTTCTTTATCCGTGTAGCGTTTGTCAATATAAGGCGTGACAAATACAGACCTGATATCGAATGAGCTTTTGAGCGATTTTATTATCGCAGCGCATATCAGATCGAATTTTCCGTAATTGCCGCAATAAAAAGTCGTTACGCCGTAATCGGATATTGCCGACACTATCAGTTTTGAAAGGCGATCCTTTTCGATATTGCTTAAAAAAATATCTTTATTTCCTATAAAAGCGCATATTTTCCCCATTTGACCGCCAACAATTTACAGAATACAGTAATTATAACAGCCGGGTGGCATTAAAGTCAAATTTACAGAATACAGTAAGAAACAAAATTTATTTTGAATTTATACTCACATTATACGGAATACTGTAAAAGAGGTAAATATGACGCTCAATCAGGCGGTAATAAAGAGAATTGAGGAGATATGCGAAGAGACGGGCAGAAGCGTTTGCGATATATGTCTGTCCGCGGGGCTTACGCCGTCCACCGTTTACGAGTTGCTTTACGGCAGGACAAAGCAACCCAGAATAATCACGATAAAACTCTTCTGCGAGGGCGCGGGGATCAAAATAAAAGATTTCTTTGACAGGGATTATTTTGATGAGCCAGAAGAATAAAGGGTGTTTTAGTAAGGGGCGCCGAAAACGCTTCGCTTAGCAGGGGGCACCAAAATCACGACGCTCGATCAAAAGCCGCTCATAGCAGAGCGGCTTTTTCATATTCGTTGTGATTTGTGTTTCTCTTTACTTTAACCCTCAGTGCTTCGACCTCACCCTGCGGCTATCGGTCTCATATGGTACTTTCGGGAAAAGCGTGGTTTTTCCCGAAAGGGATAATATAGGGTGAGAGTAAGGAAAGGGGATTAAATTCATTTAAAAAGCCTCGGCTTTGAGTTTAAGATTTTGGGTTTCCGCGATTCGGTGTCCGACGGCAGGGTACGGAAAGTGCCGGCGGCGGTTTCGCGTACTGCGCCGTCGGGGGAGAAGAGGACGGAGCGGTCGTAGAAGTTGGCGAATACCGAAAGCCCGGCGGTGAAGGCGAGCGAAGAGAGCAGGTTTTCGTTGAGCGGGGTAAGCACGCGTTCGTCGAAGACGATGCAGTTTTTGCAATCGGAGAGGGCGAGGGCGCGCCAGAGTTCGGGATATTCGAAATCGCTGCCGACGAGGACGCCCGTCCTGCCGAAAGGAAGGTCATAACACCTTAAACTGTTTCCTTCGGAAAAGCCGGCGCGCGGAGAGATACGGTCGCTTACGCCGAGAAGTTTTCCTGAGCCGAATGCGATCACGCTGTCGTAGCGGTCGTCGTCGACGATTGCACGGGCGGCGCAGAATACCGCGGAGCGGGTCGCGGCGGAAAGGCGCATTAGGGCGGAGACCGTCTTTTGTTCGCCTTCCAGTTCTTTTCTCATATCGAGCCGCCCGACTACCGAGCGGTGCAGACATACGGCGTCCCCGCGTTTTACGTGGGCGAACGCGTGCCCGAGAGCCTGTTCGGGCGGAATACGGCAAATACAGTACAGCACGTTACATTATATGCGCCAAAAAAGTATCCCGCCCCTTTCGGAGCGGGATATATTTTTCGGAGTCCCGGAGGAGAGTTTATGATGTTAACAAAAGAAGAAGTGTTTTGCGTGAGAGAGAGACTCCGTTTTCTGATATAGGCTTTGTTTTTGTAAGCTCATTATATCCGCGGCATATTAAAAGAACGTGAAAGAAAAAAGCTTTTTTCGATAAGTATCGCGTTTTACGCATTTTTTACAATTTGCGCGGCAACAGTGTTGCCCGCCGAGTCGGCTGCGCTAAGCGTAACAAGAGAAAATGCGCGGCAGCCGACAACTTCCGCCGGTCACACGGGAAAAGCCCGCCGTTTTTCGCGGCGGGCTGTTAGTTTACTAGAGGGAGATAAGAGGAGTGTTTTTAATAGGTGTTTGGAAGAAGTCTTTTATGTTTTGTGCTCCGGCTCTAGTATAGGGGGTTAACCTTTTTTGCACCTTCATTATATCCGCGGTTGATTAAACGAGTGTTAAAAAATAAAAAATCGCAAAATTTTTTGAAAAAGCAAAAAAAGGCGGTCTCAAAGAGGGGTAAACGCCGCTGTTTATGCGTTTTTATATGGAGTATATAAAAATTTTTGCGTGCGCGCGCATAAAAAACGCCTGTTTTAATCGTGTTTTAATATACCCGCAATATATTTTAAATAGCATAAATAAAAAAAACCGCGCGATTTTCAACTATAAAAGCAGGCTTTATGGTATAATCGACATAGAGGTGTTTATGAAAGTATTGCTCGTAGAAGACGAAGTTCAGATGTCCGAGGCAATTGCCGGACTTCTCAGAAAGAACAAATATCTGGTCGAATGTGCGTTCGACGGCGAAGAGGGCTTGCAGATGGGTCTTGTCGGCGACTACGACGTGATCATAATGGACATAATGATGCCCGTTATCGACGGCTATGAGGTCGTAAGACTTTTAAGAAAGAGGGGAATAAACACCCCGATAATAATGCTGACCGCTCTTTCTTCCGTTGAAGACAAGGTAAAGGGGCTGGATATCGGCGCGGACGATTATTTGACGAAGCCGTTTTCGATCGACGAGCTCGAAGCGAGACTGCGCGCGATCGCGAGAAGGAGAGGACAAGCGGTTGCGGACAACAACATAAAGGTCGGCAAGATCACGCTGAACATTAAGCAATTCACCCTTTCAGCGGGAGAAAGGAGCATAGCTCTTTCCGGAAAAGAATACGAGCTCGCTTTTTGTTTCTTCTCCAACCCGAGCGCGGTGTTCACAAAGGATGAACTTATCAACAAGGTATGGGGCTTCGAATGTGATTTCGAGTCCAACAACTTAGAGGTGTATATATCCTTCTTACGCAAAAAACTCAGTTATCTCGACCCGGACGTCACGATATCGTCGGTCAGGGGCGTAGGCTATAAACTCGTTTACAAGGGCGCGAATGGATAAGGTTTTAAATCAGCTCAGGCGCAGATTTATAATAGTGTTCATGATAGTGGGCGGGGCGTTTCTTCTTCTCGCCTACGGGTCTATTTTCGTCGTCAACGTCTCGCAGACGATGAGCGCGATAGACCGTGACTTAAACACCGTTCTCGACAAGGCGCCGCTTCCCACTTTCGACGACAGAGAAGAGTGGCTGCAGCGCACCAACTGCATAATCATGGCTAAGCAGGAAGATTCGGTGATAGTGTTCAACGCGGACGCTCTTAACGAGGATACGGTCAACGAACTGGTAAGGCTGACGATCGATGAAGAAGAGGAAAATTTCAGCTATGACGGCAGTTATTACAAGGCGACCAGCAGAAAATTGTTGGTCAACGACATTACGGTTTACGCCGTATACGACTGGACCAGCGACAGACAGGATCTCTCGGAAGCGGGACTGATAACCGGGCTGGTATACGCATTATGTCTGGTGCTTCTGTTCATCTTCGGCAATATGGTCGCAAAGCAGGTCGTGGAGCCGGTAAAAAAATCGTACGAACAGCAGAAAAAACTCGTTGCGGACGCGTCGCATGAGCTGAAGACCCCGATAGCGATAATAGGCGCGAACCTTTCTTTGATATCCAGCGACCCCGACTCTACGGTAAAGCAGAACGAGCATTGGTTCAGGAACATAGAATCCCAGCTCGCGAGAATGAGCGCGCTGGTCACGGATATGCTTGAACTCCACCGCGCGGACGACGCGAGGAACAAGCCGGAGACGGTAGAGGACATCTCAGCTCTTCTTTCGGGCGTGCTGCTCTCGTTCGAGGCGCGCTGCTTTGAAAAGAACGTCAGCCTCGACGACGAAATAGAACCGGGCGTAAAAACGCTGTGCATAAAACAGAATATAGAAAAGCTGTACGGGATAATGATGGACAACGCGTTCAAATATACCCCTCAAGGCGGCAAGATAAGCGTCTCTCTGAAGGCGGATAAAAAGAACGCGGCGATAGAATTCACCAACTACGGCGTGGGTATCGCCAAAGAACATCTGACAAAGATCTTCGACCGCTTCTATCGCGTGGACAACGCGCGTACCCAGGGCGCGCAGGGCAACAGCTTCGGGCTGGGGCTCAGCCTCGCAAAGACGATCGTCCTCGACCACGAAGGCACGATAAACTGCGACAGCGACGGCTCGACGTTCGTCAGATTTTCGATAGAACTGCCGCTCAGACAGGAGAGAAGAGTAAGACGGCATTTTTCCTCATCAAATAATTTAATAGGCTGACGAGACAACTCAACGGACAACGCGCCCTTTAAAATTTTAAAGCGCGTTTTTACGTCCGTTTTCCGTGCTTTCGTTTCTGATGAGGAGGGCGCAAAAGAGGGGCGGATCATATAAAAACGTTACGACGGACAACCTTTTTTAATGCGAGAAAACGGTCGCGCGATCTCGAGCATTAACGGGATCGGCGGCTTTCAGGGGATTTAAAACCGGGTTTGAAAATCTTTCGGATATGGTGTATAATAATAGTTGCTGGCGGCGGCGTTTAATAAACGGAGACAGGCGCGGCTGCAAAGGAGAGAACTATGTTTAATTTTTATATCCCTACAAGGCTTATTTTCGGCGCGGGCGCGCTGAACAAACTCAACAAGTGGGCGACCCTCGGCAAAAAGGCGCTGATAACGGTCAGCAACGGCAAGTCCACGAAAGCAAACGGCTACCTCGACAGGACGGTCGCAGAACTGGAAAAGGCGGGCGTAAAGTGGGCGTTGTTCGACGAGATAGAGCCCAATCCGTTAAAGTCGACGGTAGAGCGCGGCGCGCTGGCGGCGAGAGAGAACGGCTGCGATTTTATAGTCGCGCTGGGCGGCGGCAGCGTTATGGACGCGAGCAAGGCGATAGCGACGATGGCGACAAACGACGGCGATCTGTGGGATTACGTTTGCGGCGGCACGGGCAAGGGCATGCCGATTGACAAAGACCCCCTGCCGATGATAGCGATAACGACCACGGCGGGCACAGGCTCGGAGGTGGACGAATACGGCGTTATCACCAATCCCGAAACGCATGAGAAGATAGGCTTCGGCGGCGACCTCAGGCTGTTCCCGAAGGTGGCGATCGTCGACCCCGAACTCATGACGACGGTGCCCCCGAAGTTTACCGCTTACCAGGGCTTCGACGCGCTTTTCCACAGCACCGAAACGTATATATGCAAGGGCGCCAACGAGATGAGCGATATGGTTTCATCGACCGCTATAAAAAATATCGGCGCAAACCTCGCGAATGCGGTAAAGGACGGTAAGGACATAAAGGCGCGTACTGCGGTCGCGTGGGCGAACACGATGAGCGGTTACGCGATGGTCATCGGCGGCTGTACCAGCGAACATTCGCTTGAGCACGCGATGAGCGCGTACCATCAGCAGCTGCCGCACGGCGCCGGACTTATAATGATAAGTCTTGCGTATTATAAGCATTTTATCGACGCGCACGTATGCGACGACCGCTTCGTCGATATGGCGAAATGGCTGGGAAAGAGCGACGCGACAAAGGCGGAAGACTTTTTGACCGCGCTTGCGGATCTGCAGAAAGATTGCGGGGTGTACGGGCTTAAGATGTCGGAATACGGAATAACGCCCGAAGAGTTCGGCGCTCTTGCGGACAACGCGCGCTCGGCGATGGGCGGACTGTTTGCCCGCGACAGAGCAGATCTGTCAAAAGAGGATTGCGTAAGGATATACGAAAGGTCGTACGCTTGACAAAACGGTAAAAGCATATTGAAAGGCAAAGAAAAAACGAAGGGTAGCCTTCGTTTTTTTTGTGCCCGTGTTCGTTAAACGCGATTTTTGTTTCAGATAACGCCCGCCTTTGCAAGATAAGGGAAAAGCCGTTTCACGTTCCCCGGGCAGAGTTTGCCTTGTTTTATGTAGTCTTTCAGTTCTGTTGCGCTTACCCATACGAAAGCGGAAGTTTCGCCTTCCTGCAACGTCACGGACGACTTGTCGCAGTCTGTTTCGCATATGAATTCGAAATATATCGTGCGCGTTTCGTCGTCAACTACGCGTGTGATCTGTTCCGGTTTGCCGGCGGTCAGCCCCGTTTCTTCTTTTAGTTCGCGCTTAGCGCAGGATATCCTGTCCTCTCCTTTAAGGGCGGAGCCTCCCGCAGTCGATTCGAAGTAGCCGGGGTACGCCGCTTTGCCGTTATCCCTCTGCATCAGCAGATAGGTGCCGTCGACGTGTCTTACCAGGACTTCGCTGACAAGGTGAAAAAGCCCTTTCGGGATAGGATTGCCGCGTATCAACGTGATGTTCGCTTTTGAGCCGTCTTTAAAGTAGGCGTCCCATAATTCCATGTAGACCTCCTTGTTCTTCCGTAGAAAAAGTAAAACTTTAATGTATATTATCCGCCTGAACGTTAAAAATGCAAACGTTTGGAAGGGAATACAATGTAAAATATAGGTAAAACGGTAAAATTATTCACAAAAATTAAATAGTTTTTCTTCTTCAAAACATCTTTAAAACCTTAATTTTGATAAAAACAGTCGAAAAAGCAGAACAAAACGGTTATTTTAAGAGATATATCGGATTCTGGTCCTGTATGCAGGAAAGAATTGTACAACGCCCCGTTTGAGTAAAGAGGGGCGCCGCGGCGCGTCTTTCCGGAGAGGGAACGGCGGGTCGGTATACGGGCAGAATTATTCCGCAAGCCCGCCTGAAAAGTTCACTTTAAAAAGAGATGGGTCGACGGGGGTATCGGCGCGAGAGTAATCGTTAATAAAAGACGCGGCTTTTCCGACCGCTTCGTCGAAAAGAGTCAGCCAGTCGTCCGTTCTTAAATCCGGCGAGCCTACGAAAGACGGGAAGGGTCTTTTTTTCGTATTCATAACGTCGTAAGCCGGCGTGTTCTTATCGGGCAGGAAAAAGCCCTGAATATAGGCGGGGTAGTTCATTTTTTTGCACGCAAAGCGCAGTACGGCGCACGAAAGGGAGCGCGGTTTTAAGAATACGCGCTGATAGCGGTACATTCTGGACGGCAGTTTCAGGAGCAGTTTGTACGGCACATCCACGCCGTATACCTTGTCTATCGCGTTGTACCATACGTCCGCTAAGCTTTTCGCGGCGCGCTTTGTCGTCGGCAGCACGCTTTTAAGAGGGCAGGGCTCTCCCTTTTCAGCGGCGAGCTTTTTCATCTCGCAGTCTATCCGCGTTTCCAGCATCATATGCAGGCATTTGTCAAGGCGAGGGGGATATATCGCGGACAGTCTTTCTTTCGCCTCGTATACCACGTAAGGGTGGATCGTGCTGTCCAGCGCGTAGTGCGTCAGAAGCCCGAGAGTATAGGCGAGTATTTCGGGTCTGTTTTCGCGGCGGCAGTAGTCGAGCGCGGCTGAAAAAAGCTCAGCCGTCTTTTCTCTGTGAGTGCGCGCGCCGTAGCCCCTGAACTCTCCGAAGGCGTAGAACAGCAGATCGCCGCCCTGCGCGCCGAGTATGAAGCAATCGGAGTATTCTTTGATCACGGGGTTATCCGTTTTTTCCGTGACCGCCTTTGCGGCGAGATAATGTGATATATAAGAAGCCATGTCAACCTTTCGCAGACAATTATAGCAGAAGGCGCTAGTATGCGCAAGCGTGAAGTCATAAACGGGATCAAAAGAATAAAAAGAAAGACTTTATTACCAAAACGAGGGGGTATTGACCTTGCGGACGTTTTATAGTATAATCTGATTGAAAGAGGACAGATCGCAGAAAAATTGCGCACGACGCCAAGTCGTATACGGTGAAACGGACGGGAGAGAGGGGATCTGTTATGAAGAAGTCGAAAATTTTTATTATTTTCGTACCCGTGTTGATAATATGCTGTATTTTTGCATGCGCTCCCGCGGCTTACGCAACTCCCGCTTACGTTGTAAGGGAGGGCAGAACGGCGGCGGCGCTATCTTTTTCCACGCAAGGGAGAGCTCTCCTCACGCGCGCCGATGTGACGCTCAACGCGCCCGCGCTTCCCGACAAATACGGCTTTGACGACGATCTCCTTGATACCGCTGTAGCAGAATATACTTTTTCAAACGTTTCCGATACCGACGATACCGTTTCAGTACTTATTCAGTATTTATCTCCCGATTACGTAGTTGACGACGACACGAAAAAACTCAGCGTCGAAGGGAAAGAGCTTGAGCTTGTCAAAAAATACGCGCCCGTATCTTACGGCAGAGAAGACGAAAGGATATACGCCGCCGCGCTGTCGTCACAGTACGATCCCGACGCCGATATACCTTCAGACGAGTGCGTTTTTATTTACGAATACGATTTTGAACAGGTCTCACGGAAAGACGTTAAGATGACCGTAGACGGAGAAAACGCCGTATTTGCAAACTCATACCGTTCTACTGACGGCATTTACTTGCAAACTAAGAACGGTAAATTCAGACTTGCGACCGTGGGAAAACCGTATTACGAGTGCGGGCTGAGATTTTTCTACGAAGACACGGAAGTAAACGTCTCAACTCTCGATCTGTCCGTAAGAGAAACTACGTTGAAAGAATACTTCGATTCCTATATGACCGAAGTCGATAGTGAGGCGAGGGAAGATCTTTACGCGTGTTACGTAGCAAAGACGGCGAGAGCGCAGGCAAATATGTTTTCGTTAGACGAATTCTTTTGCGAAAAGCCCGTGAAGAGAGATATAGCAGAGTTCGTCGTGCCTGCGGGAGAAAGTACGGTATTCAGGCTGGAAGAATTGTTTTTCCCCGGTATAGACGACAGTAAAAACCCGACGATCCATATTTCCTCGGTATCCGTACCAAATGCGGACAAGGCGAAAGACTTTGAGATGAATATAAACGTTATCACTCCGTATTTTGTTCTAAACAACAGTTTGTTTGAAAAAACTGAAAACGGATATTCTTACAGCTCCGTCGGTAAAAGCGCGGATACCGTTTTTTTTGTACTGTGCGAAGAAGACGATTATTCGAGCGGGGGATATAATTTCGGACCGATTATATTAATTCTGATCATGATCATTGCTATCCCGATACTGCTTATCATGTTCGTTCTGGGAATAGCCGTTTTACTTGTCAGTTTTGCAGTGATGATAGCTGTGCCTTTAGCGGTGGTCGCAGGTATCGTAATACTGATAATATGGCTTTGCAAAAGAAAGAAAGGCAAGAAAAAAGACGATTCCGATTCTTTCGATCCGTAATCTCGCCGTTTCAGAGGCCTTTTAGGTTCCGACAGAGAAAAAGCGTCCGATAAGGGCGGTTTTTCTCTGTCGCGGCTCTGCGGCGGCGATGAGATATGTGGTAAGAGGGGACTTAAAGCGTACTTTATCCCGCTTGCGGTTTTTTTAAACATAGTATATAATATTATGTATGCGCGAAGAACTCATCGGCGAAGAGGGGGTAAAACTCTTATCCCGTTTTAAAAAGCTGGCGCTTGCCGTCAGCGGCGGCAGAGACAGTATGGCTCTGCTGGACTGGTTCGCGACGTCGGGAAAGTATGACGGCGAATTTTTCGTCGTGCACGTAAATCACAATCTGCGCGGAGAAAACTCGGACGCGGACTGCGCGCTGGTCAAAGAGTACTGCGAAGAAAAGGGTATAAAGACAGACGTGTACAGCGAGGACGTAAAGGGCTTCTGCGAAAAATACGGCTACGGTCTCGAACAGGGCGCGAGGACGGTAAGGCGCAACATCTTCGGGGATATCATAAAGAGCGGGCAGGCGGAAAGGGTCGTCACCGCGCACCATATGCAGGACTTTTCAGAAAGCGTGCTTATGCACGTGTTCCGCGGCAGCGGGATCGACGGACTCTGCGGGATAAAAGAGGACGACGGAATGTTGATAAGACCCCTTCTCTATACGGACAGAGAAAAGATAGAAAGATATATCGAAAGCCGCGGCGTAAAGTACCGCGACGACGAGAGCAACTCGGATACCGCGTACACCCGCAATTTTTTGCGCAACGAAGTGATACCGCTGATCAAAAAACGCTACCCCAATCTGGACGGCTCGCTCGCCGCGGTAGCGAGGCAGGCGAAATACGCAAGTCTGTATATCTGCGGGGAGAGCATGTCGCCTAAGCTTATCGACGGCGAAGCGGTACTGGACGTATGCGCGCTGTCTCAGCCGGAAGCGGTCGCGTCAAGCAGCATATTCAAGGCGCTCGAAGCGATAGGCGCAAGGGTGGACTGCGAGGGCGTGCATATTGAGGCGGTCAAGTCGTTGAAAGACAAAAAAACAGGAGCCCGTGTTTGTCTTCCGCATTTCGTAGAGGTGGAAAGGCATAAGGACAAACTGTATTTTTACTATAAAAAGGACAAGGACGAAAGCGTTTATCCGCTGGGCGAGACGTTCTGCCGGATAGGCGGGTACGACGTCTTTATTACCTGCGATAAGGGAGATCTGACCTTCGATTACGCCAAGATACCCGCCGGCGCGGAGGTGAGGACGAGGCGCGAGGGCGACAGGTTCAGACGCTGTAACGGGCGTGAAAAGTCGCTGGGCGATTTCTTTACGGACGAGGGCATACCCCTGCACAAGAGGGACAATATCCCGCTCGTCGTTGTTGGGAACGAAGTGCTGATTGTCTGCGGCGTGGAGATATCCGACCTCGTGAAAACAGACAAAGACACAAAAAACAAAAGATATATAAGCGTCAGGCGCAGTTGAGCGCGGGCGCGGAAAACGGAGTTTATATGTACGACGAAAACGTTGAAAGAGTGCTGATCTCGAAAGAGAGCATTGAAAAGAGAACGGCGGAGCTTGCTGCCCGGATCACCGAAGAATACCGCGGCAAGCGGCTTATAATGATATGCGTGCTGACAGGCGCAATGGTGTTTTTCGCTGACCTCATCAGAAAGATAGATCTGCCGATAGAGGTCGACACGATCGTCGCGTCAAGCTACGGCGCGGGCATGACGACCAGCGGAAGCGTAAGGATATCAAAGGATATCAAATACGACATCTCCGGCAAGAGCGTCATTCTCGTCGAAGATATAATCGACACCGGCGTCACGCTCAAAACGCTGACAAAGATGCTCGCGACCCGCGCGCCGGAAAGTCTCAAAGTCTGTTCCCTTCTGGACAAGCCGTCCAGGAGAAAGGTGGACTTCGAGGGCGATTACGTAGGCTTTAAGATACCCGACGAATTCGTCGTCGGCTACGGGCTGGACTATGCCGAAAAATACCGCAACCTGCCCGAAGTCTGCACTTTGAAGCCGCAGGGTAAATGATATGAAGATATCCGCCGCGCTCGCAAGCTTAGCGAATATATTTCCGTCCGATCTGTACGTGGTCGGCGGCGCGGTGCGCGACAGCCTGAGAGGGGTGGTGACCGAAGATACCGACCTTGCCGGCGCGGCGAGAGCGGACGAGGTCAAAGCCGCGCTTTCGGGGAGCGGATTCAAAGTCTGCGACAGTTCGCCCAAGCTGGGTACGCTGATAATCTCAAAGGATAAGGAAAAGTTCGAATACACGACTTTCAGGACGGACAGCTATCCGGAAGGGAGCGGGGTCCATAAGCCGGAGACGGTGATATTCACCGACGATATCGAAAAGGATTGCAGGCGGCGCGACTTTTGTTGCAACGCGATATATTACGATATAAAGAGGGCGAAGCTCGTCGACCCGCTTGCGGGCGCGGACGACGTGAAGAACAAGGTGTTGAGGACTACGCGCGCGGCGGAGGACGTGTTTTCAGAAGACGGTCTCAGGATAATGAGGCTGGTGCGCTTCGTTTCCACTCTGGGGTTTTCGCCGGACGGCGAGGCGGTCGCGGCGGCGACGAAACTTTCGGGGCGGCTTAAAGACGTATCCGCCGAAAGGGTAAGAGACGAGCTGGACAAGACGCTCAAAGGCAAAAACGTTGTAAAAGCCATGCGGCTGATGCTGTCGGTCGGCGCGCTGAAACAGGTGCTGCCGGAGCTTGCCGCAAACGAAGGGGTCGCTCAGCCCGCAAACGTTCATAAGTACGACGCGCTCACGCACGCGTTTTATACCGCGGAGGCGGCGAGAGAGGATATTAAACTCGCTGCGCTGCTGCACGACGTCGGCAAGGCGGAGGCGATAAAAAAGGACGGCAACATGCACGCTCATGCGGAATACGGCGCGTTGCAGGCGAGGGAGATAACAAAAAGGCTGAAATACCCGAGCGCCGTGATAGCGGAGACGGAGATCCTCGTAAGAGAGCATATGTACGACGTTAACGCGAACGCGAGGGAGAGCAAACTGCGCCGTTTTGTCGCGAGGAACATAGGGCATATAGAAAAGCTTATCGCGCTTGTCCGCGCGGACAGCAAGGGCACCGGGCTTTTCGACGACTGCCCCAGGGCGGACAGGTTTCAGGCGGCATACGACAAGGTGAAGGAGCAAAATATCCCGTTCACGGTGAGACAGCTTGCGGTGAACGGCGACGATATAAAAAAGCTCGGCTTTAAGGGCGAGGCGATAGGAAAAACGCTCGACGCGCTGCTTACCGGATGTATAGACGGCAGGCTGAAAAACGAGCGCACCGCGCTGATGAACGCCGCCGCAAGGCTGGCGGGCGGGGCGGTTTAAAGGAGGAGATATGACGGTACCCGAAATACTTATACTTGCATTTTCCGCGGCGGCTTGCGTGTTCGCGCTCGCTGCCCTGATAGTCGCATGCGTGAAGAAGAACGCAAAGGCGGCGGGAGATACCGAGCAGATCGTCGACAACATCGGCGACGCGGTAAACCTTATCAACGACAACGTAAGAAAGGAGACCTCGCAGGCGAAAGATATCGTCGTGACCGCGTTTTCGACTGCGAACAGCGCGACGGTGACCTCTCTTGACACACAGCTCAAGGGATTCGGCGACAAGATAAACGAGTTCCGCGGCGACGTCAGCCGCGCCCTCGACGATATGAGAAGGCTTCTCAGAGAGAACGAAGAGGGCACCAGAAATACGTTCAGCAGCAACCTCGAGCAGGTGCGCAAAGAGTTCAAACAAAGCGTCGACGACATGAGAAAATCGGTAGCGGACGACCTTAAGAGCGTAAGGGAAGACAACGAAAAACAGCTTACGGAGATGAGAAAGACTGTCGAAGAAAAGCTGGCGGAGACCCTCGATACCCGCGTAAAGAATGCGTTTGAGCAGGTCAATAAGAGTTTAGAGTCCGTCCAGCGCAGTTTCGGCGAGATGAAGGAGCTTACGGGCAGCGTAAACAACCTTACCCGCGTGTTCGCGAACGTGAAGGCGCGCGGCAACTGGGGCGAAGTCTCGCTGGAAAGTCTGCTCGACCAGATACTCACGCCCGACCAGTACGAAAAGCAGTTTTTGATCGCGAGGTCGGAAAACACAAGGGTAGACTTTGCGATAATCATGCCCGGTCAGGGCGGCGAAAAGGTATATCTGCCGATAGACGCAAAGTTCCCGATCACCGATTACGAAAACCTTATCGCGGCGAGCGAAAAGGGAGATCAGGCGGCGGTCGCACAGGCGAAAAAACAGCTCGCGGAGCGCGTGAGACAGGAAGCGCAGAGCATAAACAACAAGTACGTAAAACCGCCCAGGACGACGAATTTCGCGATGCTGTACGTGCCCAACGAGGGGCTTTTCGCAGAGATAATAAGAGACGGCGCGCTGGTTGCCGACCTTCAGGCAAAATACCGCGTCAGCGTATGCGGACCGACGACGGTAACCGCGCTGCTGAACAGCCTGCAAATGGGTTTTACCTCGCTGAAAATTCAGAAGAAGAGCGCGGAGATAATAAAGCAGATGTCGGGCATAAGGGCGGATTTTGCGAAGTTTACAGACCTTCTGGGTACCGTACGTTCGCGCGCGGAAAAGGTCATCGGCGCGATAGACGAACTGGACAAGCGCAACGATATGATAGGAAAACGCCTTAAAAAAGTGGGAGAGATAGACGGCGGTGAGGTCGCCCTTCTCGAAGTTGCGGCTGCGGGAGACGATACGGAGGGCAACGAATGAGAGCGGATCTGCATATGCACAGCGTTTTTTCAGACGGCACGGACGAGGTCTCCGCGATAGTCGCGAAGTCGAAAGCTGCGGGACTTTCGCTTATTTCGCTCACAGACCACGACACGGTCAAGGGCGTCGCTGCTGCGCTCGAAGAGGGCGAAAAGCAGGGGATAAAGACGCTCCCCGGCATCGAGATAAGCACTTACGCGGTCTGCGAGGTGCATATCCTGGGCTATAATATAGATATTAAGAACGACCTCCTCGTCAACCGCCTCGCGGAGATAGAGAGGCAGCGGCAAGACAGAATAAAGGCGATCTTGTCCAATCTGAAAAAGTACAACATAGAACTCGACGAAGAAAAGATATTCGACCGCGTCGGCACGGTGGGCAGGATGCATATCGCCAAACAGCTTCTCGCAAAAGGCTTCTGCCAGTCGATAACGGAAGCTTTCGACCGCTATCTGGGCGAAAAGGGCGTCGCGTACGTACCCTCGAAGAGGATAACCCCGCTCGAAGGGGTAAAGCTGATAAAGGCGGCGGGCGGTCTCGCCGTAGTCGCGCACCCGCTTGTTTTGTGTCAGAGAGGGAAGCTGGACGACCTTGTATGCGGGCTGAAAACGTACGGATTGGACGGACTGGAAGTCTATTATCCCACTCACACTCCTGAAGATACCGCAAGGCTTTACGACTATGCGAAGAAAAACAGGCTTATCGCGACGGGCGGCACAGACTATCACGGTCTGAACAAGAAAGGGATAGAGCCGGGCGACGTCGACTATACGCCCGACCGTTTCGCGCTGGAAAGGCTGGGGCTGGTCCGCAGAGAGGGAAGACAAGACTTTCCGGGCGCGCGCGGCAATAAACGCCGCAAATAACGCGTCGTATGAAATTAAAAGGCAATATCGAAAAAAAGCGGCGGGAGCCGCTTTTTTTCTCTCCGTATTTATCGCGCTTCTTATCTTTCGCACACGTTTTTGCCGACACGGTTTTTGTTTTTAAACCGTTTTTTATTTTTACCCCTTCGTATTTATGACAGGGCTTGACGCGTTGCCGCAAAGGCTCGCCGCTTTACGTCCGCGATACGGCGCTGCCGCAGCGCGCTTTAAAGGCGGCGTTTGCGATATAAACGTAACGAAAGGAAATAACTGGTCTTGACTTGTCCGCAAATTTATTTTTCCCGCGCGCAGACTATATACGTATGAAAAAAGCGGCATTGATTTTGATCCCGATATTCGCAGCCTCGTTTTTCCCGTCGTTCGCGGCGGGGAGGGCAAACGCTTTCCCGGACGGGTATTTAGTCTGCGGCGAGACGACGGATGTCGCGGATATCGGCGAAGATAAAGCGGGTGAAACCGTTGCGGCGGGCGCGGACGGACGCGAAGCAACCGATATTCGCGGCGGAGACGGGCGGCATTTTCGGGGAAGAGCCGGGACAGGTCCCCGTCCGGAAGAAAGAGAGGAAGGAAAGAAGAGAGCGGCGTCGCTGATATCTTCCTTTTCGACCACCTTCGACAGAAACATATACGCGAGGAGTTACAACATCGCGCTCGCCTGCAAAAATTTCTGTTACTACGCGGTGCCTGCCGGCGCGACTCTTTCTTTCAACGGCGTGGTGGGAAAGAGGACTGTCGAGCGCGGGTACAAGGAAGCCAAAGTGATAGAAAACGGAGAGTACGTGCCCGGCGTGGGAGGCGGGGTATGTCAGGTGTCGACGACGTTGTACAACGCGTGGATAACGGCGGGGCTCGGGGTGGTCAGCGTGCGCGCGCACTCTCTGCCGTCGTCTTACTGCGAGATGTCGAGGGACGCTACGGTATCCGATTGGATAGATCTTGTGCTGATAAACGACAGCGGGGCGGACGTGATCGTCAACGCGACGGTGACAGGCAACAAGGTCTCGTTTTACGTTTACGGTAAGCCGGGCGACTATACTTACGGATTCGAGAGCGTTCTGATCAGAAGGACGGAGCCGCCGGAGCCCGTCCTCGAATATGTCGACTATATAGAAGGAGATCTCGAAAGCAAGCAGATCTCGCCGGCGAAAAAGGGGTATGTGACAGAACTTATCAGGCACGTATATCTGGACGGACAAGAAGTGGAAAGAGAGGTCGTCCGCCGCGACATATACCGGGGTACGGCGGCGAAAGTGTTGGTAAAAAACTCTTACGACTGACGGCAAACTGCGCGGCTGCACAATTAAATAACAGGGTTTAACGAACACGGGCGGGTAAAATTTAAGAAAGGGCGGCATAATTGCCGCTCTTTTTTATACAATATACCAGACCAGAATAATACGAACCCGGTTTAAAGCGGCAAATTTCCGTAGCTACTGCGTTAAATGCCTTGATAATATGTCTGATATTACCTGCGGCATTTGCCTTGTATCGACAAAAATTTGCC
>CASEHD010000016.1:27767-40958 GCA_949287655.1 uncultured Christensenella sp.
AGCGAGGCGAACGCAGATAATATTATAATATTTTCAAGTGAGAATCGCTAAAAAACGCATAAAAGGCGCGCCTCAGGGCTGGTTCGTATTATTCTGGGCCGGCATACCGACAAAACAACGGGGGTGACATCTTGAACTTATCTTTTTCCGCCGGCGGCGCTTTCGGGATAGTCGCAGACATTCTTCTGCTTGCCGTCGGTCTTGTGTTGATAATAAAGGGCGGGGATATCTTCGTCGACGCGGCGGTAGCCGTCGCGCGTTCTCTCGGTGTGCCGGAGATAATCGTTGGCGCGACGGTGGTCTCGATCGGGACGACGCTTCCCGAAATAATCACATCGACGGCATCGGTCGTAAAGGGAATGGCTGCCGGCGACGCCGCGCTCACGGCGGGATATAACTCTCTCGCGGTAGGCAACGCGGTAGGGTCGATGATGTGCAACGCGGGTCTTATACTCGGGATCGCGATACTCGCACGACCGCCGCGCGCGGGAAAAGGATTTTCGCCGAAAGGACTTTTCCTTCTCGCGACCACCGCGCTTCTTGCCGTGTTTTCGCTCAGCGGCGGCGCGATATCGATTGCGGAAGGAATAGTCCTTCTCGTTCTTTTCGTTGTCTTTACCGGTCTCAACGTTTACGAGGCGTCGCGGCCGGGGACTTTGTCGCCCGCGCTTGTAGGGAGAGATTCCGGCGCGGCGTTAAGGCGCGGGATAAAGGGAAAGGATATCGCGTTTTTCATACTGGGCGCGGCGGCGATCGCCTTCGGCGCGATCCTGCTTATAGACAACGCGCAGAGCCTTTGCCTGGAGGCGGGGATACCACAGCAGCTTATCGGGATAACCGTCGTCGCGGTCGGTACTTCGCTTCCCGAACTGGCGACCGCGCTGACCTCGCTTAAAAAGGGCGCGTCCGACATAGGGCTGGGCAACGTGATCGGCGCGAACGTGATAAACGCGACCCTGATCCTGGGGCTGATAACCTGCATAACGGGCAGCGCGCTTGAGATAGACGCGATAACGAAAAACGTTGCGGTATGGGTCTCTCTCGCGATAACCGCAGCGCTCGTACTGCCATCGCTGTTAACCGGAAAGACGTACAGGGCGCAGGGGCTTATAATGTTAGCGTTATATTTGGGATTTATACTATACAACGCGCTTGCGGTTGTGGTATAATATACGGGTAGAAAAATTGCGCGGGCGCAACGCCCGTTACGGAGGGAAAAATGGATTATAAAAAGACTTACGAAGAGTGGGTTGAAAATTGTACGCGGGAGGAGAAGGAAGAGCTTCTCGCGATAGCCGCCGACGAAAAGGAGATCAAGGAAAGATTCACTCTTCCGCTCGCTTTCGGCACCGCGGGAATGAGAGGCACGATAGCCCTGGGTATATCCAACATGAACGTATACACGGTCGCGCGCGCCACCAAAGGTCTCGCGGACTACGTGAACGGTCTGGGCGCGGCGGAAGCGGAAAGAGGGATCGTTGTGTCTTACGACACCAGGCGCATGAGCTTTGAGTTCGCTTTGATAACCGCGCGCGTGCTTGCGGCGAATAAGATAAACGTCAGGATGTTCGAGGACGTACGCCCCGTGCCGATGTGCAGCTACGCGGTAAGGCACACGAACGCGATCGCCGGCGTAATGATAACCGCCAGCCACAATCCGAAGGAATACAACGGCTACAAGGTATACGGCGAGGACGGCGCGCAGATGTCGCCCGAAGCCACCGCGGTCGTCGTCGACTTTATCGACAAGACCGGTTATTTCGGGATAAAGCTCGCGGACGTCGTCACGGCTGACAGAAAGGATATCAAGGGAAAGGACGGCTTTAAACTGAACGACTATATCACCGTCATAGGTAAGAGCCTCGACGAAGATTATTATGCGGAGATATCAAAGCTTTCGCTTTCTCCCGAGGCGGTCGCCGCCGAAGGCGCGAAGATGAAACTGGTATACAGCCCGATACACGGCAGCGGTTATGTGCCCGTCACGACGATGCTTTCGCGTATGGGGATAAAAGCAGAGGTCGTCGAGGAACAGAAAAACCCGGATACCGAGTTCTCGACTGTAATAATGCCCAACCCCGAACAGCCGGACGCGCTCAAACTGGGCATAAAACTTGCGGACAAGATAAGCGCGGACGTAGTTATCGGCACCGACCCCGACTGCGACCGTATGGGCGTTGCGGTAAGAGACGGCAACGGAAAGTTCACTCTTCTGACCGGCAACCAGATCGGCGCGCTCCTTCTCGATTACATTCTTCTCAGGCATAAGGAGAGAGGAGATCTTCCCGCTAACGGCGCGGTAGTAAAGACGATAGTCACGACGAGCCTCGCGGACAAGATCGCGAAGAGCTACGGCATGACCGTCTACGACGTGCTGACCGGCTTCAAGTTCATAGGCGAAAAGATAAAGGAGTGGGAACAAAACGGCAAACATACCTTTATGTTCGGCTATGAGGAAAGTTACGGTTACCTTTCGGGCACTCACGCGAGGGATAAGGACGCCGTAGTCGCCAGTATGCTGTTTTCCGAGATGGTATGCTATTATCAGTATAAGGGCAAAAAACTCTACGACAGATTGCAGGAGATATTTGAGACTTACGGCTATTTTGCCGAGACCAGCAAGTCGTTTGCGTTCAAGGGTCTCGACGGCATGCGGAAGATGGCGGATATAATGGAAAAGGCGAGGACGGAATATTTCACGGAGTTCGCCGGCATAAAGACGGTCTCAAAGCTCGATTTCAAGAAGAGGGTGGAAACTTTCGCGGACGGAAAGACCGCGCCGATAACCCTGCCCGAGACCAACGTGATAAAATACACCCTCGGCAACGACGAGTGGGTATGCATAAGACCCAGCGGCACTGAGCCCAAACTCAAAGTTTACGTGTCCGTCAACGCTAAGACCGCGAAGGAAGCGGACGAGCGCAGAAAGGCTGTCCTCGAAGCGGCGGAAGGCAAGCTTCTTTAACGGTAAGGAAACAGCGCGGGAAAACGCCGCGCCGACAAACGCGTTTTAAGAGACGGTTTTTGCCGTCTCTTTTTTCGCGCGTTTTACGCTTTGGCGCGGTAAGTTTGCGCCCGTCTCCCGCGGGTATTTTTGAGATTGCCGCGGCTTATCCGCCTGCGGCGGTTATTTGCAGCCGTATTCTTCGATAAGCTTTTCGAATATCCTTACGTGTATTTCCTCGTCGGCGATTATCCTTTCGATCAGCGCGGCTATCGACTTATTCGAAAGCGCGGCTATCGTGCGTTTATAAGCGGCTATCGCGTTGAGTTCGCCTTGCAGGTCGGCGTTGAGGATACGGCACAGGTCGCCGTCGTAATTTACCGCGCTTCCCGACCAGAAGCAATGTCTGCCGGCGATCACGGGATCTCCGCCGCTTTCGATTATCGCTTTTGCCAGCATTTCGTGGTGAGACATTTCGACTATCGCGATTCTTTCCAGAATCTTTGCGACTTCGGGGTATTTTGCTTTTAATATGTAACTCTGGTATGCGTACTGCATTATCGCGGTCGTCTCGCTTTCCCTGCCGGCGTAATCGTCCGTCAGAACGGAAACGTCGCGGCGCGAGATTGAACGGACTGTAAGTTCGGGGTACGGCAGATCGCTTGCAAATATCTGAAAATTCGTCATTTTATTCCTCCGGATAAGATTCAGGGCGGCTTAAATCGCGCCTTGTGCATAATATGCGGGTTGGCGCCGGCGTGTGATATGGCGGGGAATAAATACTTCGGACAATAAAGAAGTCTTAATTTGGCTTATATTTAACCGAAAGGACGGGTGATACGCAGCGTACATAAAAAATACTGTAAAAACGCTTGATAAATCTTTATCGGTGTGCTATTATGTTTTAGCAATCATAAAATCGGAGGGGTATTCTCAATGAATATCGCATATGTTCTCGGAGCTATAGCTAACGTTCCGTACGAGGTTTCTCAGTGGCTGGAGCCGCTTTTGATGATACTGATGGCTGTTATAGGCATCGCTAGCGTCGTCCTTATTCTGATGCAAAAGGGCACGAACGACAATATAGGCACTCTGGGCGGAAGCGAAACCGATACTTACGCGGGAAAGAACAAGGCCAGAAGCAAAGAGAGCGTGCTCAAAAAGCTCACCGCGGTTTGCTTCGTTCTTATGATGGTACTCGCGGTTGTCTTCTTTATCATCAAGAGATAACGAAGAAAAGGAAGTAAATTTCAGATCCGTCTCGAAAGAGGCGGATTTTTTCAGCTTGACAATATCCTTGGTATACCGGACCGGAATAATACGAACAAGGTTTAAAGCGGCAAATTTTCGCAGCCACTGTGTTAAATGCCTTGATAATACGGTGTCTGACGCGGCGATTGCCGAAAAGTGGCTGCGCTCGTCGGGAAAGAACGGAGGCGCGGGACGGCAAAAGTGTTGTAATAGCGCGCGCGTTGTGATAAAATATATACTAATCGGAAAATCTTAAAATATGGAAAGCATAAAGATAATAACCGCCAATAAGAAGGCGTATCACGAATATTTTATAGACGAGACCTATGAGGCGGGCATCGTTCTTGCCGGCAGCGAGGTCAAGTCCGTGCGCCTAGGGCACATAAACCTTAAAGACGCGTTCTGTATCGTCCGCGACGGGGAGATGTGGCTGGTCAACTGCCATATCACGCCGTATGAAAAGGGAAGCTATTTTAATACCGAAGCGACCAGGACGAGGAAACTCCTTCTGCGCCGTCATGAGATCGACCGCCTGCGCGGTAAGGTAGAGCAGAAGGGCTTTACGCTGGTCCCGACAAAGGCGTATTTCAAACAGGGACTGGTCAAGATAGAGGTCGGGCTCGCGAGAGGCAAGGAGCTGCACGACAAACGCGCGACTGAGGCGAAAAAGACCGCGAAACGAGATATCGAAAGGGCGATAAAAGAGCACAACCAAAGACAGTAGAAAGCAAATTTTCAGCCGAAAGGCGAAAGGAGAAATATATGAAAAGAATTGAGACCACTTGCGTACACGGGGGTTACGTGCCGGGAAACGGAGAGCCCAGACAGCTGCCGATAATACAGAGCACCACGTTCAAATACGACACCAGCGAGGATATGGCTAAGCTGTTCGATCTGGAAGCGTCCGGGTATTTTTACAGCAGATTGCAGAATCCGACCAACGACAACGTAGCGGCTAAGATCGCTCAGCTCGAAGGCGGCGCGGCGGCAATGCTTACCTCGTCCGGACAGGCAGCCAACTTCTTTGCGGTGTTCAATATCGCAACCGCGGGCGACCACGTCGTCGCAAGCTCTACGATATACGGAGGCACTTACAACCTGTTTGCCGTCACGATGAAGAAGATGGGCGTTGAGTTTACTTTCGTCGCTCCCGATTGCAGCGAAGAGGAACTGAACGCCGCGTTCAAGCCCAACACTAAGGCGGTATTCGGCGAGACGATCGCCAACCCCGCCGTAATCGTTCTCGATATTGAAAAATTCGCTAAGGCGGCGCACGCTCACGGCGTACCGCTCATTATCGACAACACGTTTGCGACTCCGGTCAACTGCCGCCCGATAGAGTGGGGCGCGGATATCGTCACCCACTCGACGACCAAGTATATGGACGGACACGGCTCAGCGGTCGGCGGCGCGATCGTAGACAGCGGCAAATTCGACTGGCTCGCGCATGCGGACAAATTCCCCGGGCTCTGTGAACCGGACGAAAGCTATCACGGCATAGTATACGCAAAAAAATTCGGCAAAGAGGGCGCGTATATCACAAAAGCGACCGCGCAACTTATGAGAGACCTCGGCTCGATCCAGTCTCCGCAAAATGCGTTTATCTTAAACCTCGGGCTCGAAAGCCTGCACGTGAGAATGCAGAGACATTGCGAAAACGCGCAGAAAATGGCTGAATTTTTGCACGGGCACAAGAACGTCGCCTGGGTCACTTATTGCGGGCTCAAGGACGACAAGTGCTACGAACTGGGGCAGAAATATCTGAAAAACGGCTCGTGCGGCGTTCTCAGCTTCGGCGTAAAAGGCGGCAGAAAGGCGGCTGAAGAGGTGATGAAACACTTTAAACTGATCCCGATAGAGACCCACGTCGCGGACGCGCGCAGCTGCTGTCTGCACCCGGCGAGCGCGACCCACCGCCAGATGAACGACGAGGAACTTCTCGCGGCAGGCGTGAAGCCCGAACTCATCAGACTTTCGGTCGGTATAGAAAATATCGACGACCTTATAGAAGACGTGAAACAGGCGCTCGACGCGCTCAACTGAAAAAACAGGGAGTAAGAAATGCCCATAGTCATACCAAAGAGCCTTCCGGCGTTCGACATACTCAGGAAAGAAAACGTATTCGTCATGCCCAAACTGCGCGCGATGACTCAGGATATCCGTCCGATTGAGATCGCGATCGTCAATTTAATGCCGACGAAGATAGAGACTGAAACGCAGCTCATGCGCCTTCTGGGTAACTCTTCTTTGCAGGTAAATGTGACGTTAATCAACACGGACACGTATAAAAGTAAGAATACGCCGCTCGCGCATATGCAGAAATTCTACAAGACTTTCGAAGAGATAAAGGACCTCAGATTCGACGGAATGATAATAACGGGCGCGCCCGTCGAGACGATGCCTTTCGAGCAGGTCGCGTACTGGGAAGAGTTGGAAAAGATAATGGACTATGCCGAAAGCAACGTGACCTCGACGATTTACATCTGCTGGGGCGCGCAGGCGGGTCTTAAATATCATTACGGTATCGACAAGCACGAGCTGCCCAAAAAGATGTTCGGCGTTTTCGAGGCGAGACCCTGCGACGATACAGAGCCGCTTTTGAAGGGTATGGACGACACGATATATATCCCGATGTCCCGCCATACCGATATCGACTGCGACGCGGTGATGAAGGACGACCGTCTCAAAGTCCTCGCTTACGGCGACGACTGCAAGATCGCGATAATAAAGAGCCTGGACAACAAAAAATTCTTCTTCCTGGGTCACAGCGAATACGACCGCGACACTTTGAAAAACGAATATCTCCGCGACCTTGACAAAGGTCTCGATATCGACGAGCCGCGCAACTATTTCGTGAACGGCGATATCAACCGCATCGACGTAAAGTGGAGAAGCACCGCAAACCTCATTTACTACAACTGGCTGAACTACTACGTATATCAGGTGACCCCTTACGACCCTTACGTCCGGGACGGCAGGGAAGAATAAAAAGCAAAACAAAGACGCGCCTTTCGGGGCGCGTTTTGGTACGATGAATTATTCTGGTCTGGTATACTTTCAAGCGAGCGCGATGAGAACGGAAACGATCAGAGAGCTTCATTTGTCGAAGCGAGAAAATTTTTGAAAGTTTAAGACGGCGCGTTATCGTATCGTTGCGCCGGACTATGAAAATGCGGGCGCGTCCGTCGGTTTTTAAGCGATCGACGGCAGGAAGAGACTGCGGTTTCTTTTGATCAGACGCAAAAACGTTTATTCGTCGCGCAGCAAAAAGCCCTTAATCTTCCAGCCCTGCGAGGTAGTCGATCGTCACGTCGAAAAACTTTGCCATCGCGACGAGAGACGACAGCTTGGGTTCGCATTTTCCCAGCTCCCAAAGGCTTATAACCGACTTGCCTACGCCGAGTTTTTCAGCCAAGGCAATCTGACCCAGCCCTTTTTCATTCCTCAGATCTTTTAATCTTTCACAAAAAAATTCGTTCATATTAGAAATTTTCCCACTATTTTGGGAAAATAACTTATATTCCCATTTAATTGGGAATATAATAAAAGCAATAAACAGTCAAAATTATTGCCGGCTGATATGAATAATGTGACGTTTACGGGCGTGCTTTTGATAATAAACCTTTGAAATGCTGAATTTAATTGCACGTTGCCCGTAATCCGGTGCGGAGAGAGCTGCGGTTCTCTCCGTTTTTAAACATTTGCGATGATATAGTTGTAAAAATATCGCGCACAATGATATAATATCAGCGTGAAAAATTTATCAATACACGCGTGCAAACGCGCTTGAAGGAGATTTTTATGAACAAGATGTCCATTAAAGACGTTGACGTAAAGGGCAAGCGCTGCCTTGTCAGATGCGATTTCAACGTGCCGATGAAAGACGGCGTTATCACCGACGACACCCGTATCACGGGCGCGCTTCCCACCATCAGGTATCTGATGGATAACGGCGCGAAGGTTATCCTTTGCTCGCACATGGGCAAGCCCCACAGCATTTTCAGCGCTACCGTTTCGCTGAATAAAAAGGAGAAAAAGGCGGTCGAGGCGCTCCCCGAAGAGGAAAGAGCGGCGGCTAAACAGGCTTATATCGACAAAGCTCTCGCTTCCGAGCCCAAGAAACTCACGTTGAAGCCGGTAGCGGACAAACTCAACGAGCTGCTCGGCGGCAAAGTCACGTTCGCGAAAGACGTCGTAGGTCCGGACGCTCAGGCTAAGGTCGCGGCTTGCAAAGAGGGCGAATGCGTACTGCTCGAAAACCTGCGTTTCCACGCAGAGGAAGAGGGCAAGGAACTCGAATTCTGCAAGAAGCTGGCTTCTTATTGCGACATCTACGTTAACGACGCTTTCGGCACCGCTCATCGTTCGCACGCTTCGACGGCGGCGATCGTTGAATACGGTCTCGTAAAGGTCGCGGTCTGCGGCTTCCTTATCGAAAAGGAACTCAACGTTATGGCTAAGGCGCTCGAAGCCCCCGTCCGTCCGTTTGTCGCGGTGCTCGGCGGCGCTAAGGTCGCGGATAAACTCAAAGTCATCGAAAACCTGCTCGAAAAGTGCGACAGCCTTATCATCGGCGGCGGTATGGCTTACACCTTCGCGGTCGCTCAGGGCAAAGAGGTCGGCACCTCTCTTGTAGACAACGAAAAGGTCGACTATTGCAAGAACATGCTTGAAAAGGCTGAAAAGCTGGGCAAGAAGATATATCTGCCGATAGACGCGGTCGTCACAAAGGCGTTCCCCGATCCCATCGACGCGAAGATAGAGGTCAAAGAGGTTTCCATCGACGCTATCCCCGCGGACGAAATGGGACTCGACATCGGCACAAAGACCAGAGAACTGTTCGCCGGCGTAATCAAGGGTGCAAAGACGGTTATCTGGAACGGACCTATGGGCGTATTTGAAAACCCGATCCTCGCCGAAGGTACGATCGCGGTTGCTAAGGCTATGGCGGAAGCTAAGGACGCTATCACGATCATCGGCGGCGGCGACAGCGCGGCGGCGGTAAAGACGCTCGGTTTTGCGGACAAAATGACTCATATATCCACCGGCGGCGGCGCTTCTCTCGAACTGTTCGAAGGGAAGATCCTGCCCGGTATCGCTTGCCTTAACGACAAGAAGTAATCAATAATTTTACGGAGATATAAAAAATGAGAAGACCTATTATTGCAGGCAACTGGAAAATGAACAACACAAAGGCGCAGACTTACGCGCTTCTGAACGACCTCGTTCCGCTCGTCGCGGACGCGGAAGCGGAAGTCGTCATCTGCGTGCCCTATACCAGCATCTGGGCGGCGGGCGAAGCTATAAAGGGCACCAACATCCACCTGGGCGCGGAGAACGTACACTGGGCTGAAAAAGGCGCTTTCACCGGCGAGATCAGCGCGGACATGCTGCTCGAACAGGGCGTCGAGTACGTCATCATCGGTCACAGCGAACGCCGTCAGTACTTCGGCGAAACGGACGAGACCGTCAACAAGAGAGTGCTTACCGCTCTCGCTAAAGGTCTCAAACCCATCATCTGCGTGGGCGAAACTCTCGAAGAGAGAGAGGGCGGCAAGGTCGAAGAAGTGCTCGTAAGACAGACCACCGAAGCGCTCAAAGGCGTTGATAAGGATCAGCTCGACAAGATCGTCATTGCGTACGAACCGGTATGGGCTATCGGCACCGGCAAGACCGCTACCGCTCAGGACGCTAACGACACGATCGCTATCATCCGCAACACTATCGCAAAGCTCTATTGCCCCAAGTGCGCGGAAGAGAAGGTCCGCATCCAGTACGGCGGCTCTATGAACCCGAAGAATGCTAAAGAGCTGATGGCTATGCCTCAGATCGACGGCGGACTCATCGGCGGCGCTTCTCTGAAAGCAGTCGATTTCTCTCAGGTAGTCAAGTACAACGGCTGATAAGGCAATCAAAAATGCAAGGCGCTCCGCAAGGGGCGCCTTTTTTATATAATAGACAATTTAAACAAAACGGTTTTACTTTTATCGAAAAATACGACTGCTTTTATCGATCAAAGCGGTCTTCCGACCAGTTCGTCTATACTGATGTCGAAAAATTCGGCAATAGCTATTAAAGTATCCAGATCGGGCTCTATTTTTCCCGATTCCCAGTAAGAAACTTTACGTTGAGTTGTTTTCAGCTTTTCGGCAAGTTCCGCCTGGGTGAGCGAAGCTGCGATACGGTATTCTTTTACGTTTTGAGCAAAGCGGTTTTTCATCTTTAATATTATGATATATAGGTAATATGTTTTTAATTCCGTAGATAAAAATTATCTAAACACGCACAAATCGTTGACATAGATAATTATTGTCTATATAATTTAATTGTTATAATATTTATGCGTTAAGAGTTGGATTTTAGCATTTTACGAATAAGGAGGGATTTTATGATGAAAAAATCGATTATTATTATCGCGATCTTAATAATGTCATTCGTCGTATTGGCGTATTCGGCTTGCACGGTTCATGAACACACGACGGAAAGAGTGGATGCAGTCTCCGCCACCTGTGAAAAGGAAGGCAATATTCAATACTGGAAATGCACAAAATGCGGGAAAATATTTGCCGATGCAAATGCGAAAGAGGAAATAGACGACAAAAGTTCGGTTAGCATACCTGCAAAGGGGCACAATACGCGTTACGTCGAAGAAATCGGGGCAACCTGTACGAGCTATGGAACCGTCGGCTACTGGAAATGTCGGGTCTGCGGCAAAAAATTTGCTGACAATTCCGGTAACAACGAAATCCCTGACGAGGATATGATAATACCCGCTATGGGACATAAGCTGATTTATCATGAGGCAATTAAAGAAAGTTGCACTGCGGACGGAAATATCGAATATTGGCAATGCAATTATTGCGGTGAGAGTTTTTTCGACGAAAACGCTTCCGTGAAGGTTGATGATCCGCAGGAAATCATAGTGGCGGCGCATCACGTTTACAGCAATGATTGGGAGTGCAATGATTCCGGACATTGGCATGATTGTCTTGTTTGCGGAGAAAGCGGAAATGCGGTCGAACACACGTGGGACGGAACCGGTGTTTGTCCGCTTTGCGGTTACGAGTGGACTTATACGCCCGGACTCAGATTCAAACTTGTCAACGGTACGTACGAGGTAGCGCTTTCGGGTTATTCGGCAGAAGTGACTGACGTGGTGATCCCTGAAACTTACAACGGAATACCCGTTACCCAGATCGGTGCCTCGGCATTCAGTTTAAGCAATATAACTTCTGTAAGGATACCTTCGTCGATAGTGCATATGGGTTCACAAGCGTTTTTCGCGGCGAGCAAGCTGAAAAAGGTTTACGTGGACGATCTTGCGGCTTGGTGTAAAATCAAATTCGAAGGTCATGCTAGCAATCCGCTGTCTACCGCGCCTCTGTATGTAAACGGTAATGCGGTAACCGTCCTTGAAATACCGGATACGGTGACTGAAATAGGGAAATTTGCTTTTTATTGGCAAAGATCGATACAAAGCGTTGTGATCGGCGCTTCCATGCGTAATATCGATGCAGGCGCGTTTAATTATTGCGACAATATAACGACTGTTTTCTTCAAAGGAACCGCGAGTCAGTGGTCAACGGTAAATATCGGGTCATATAACGGCTCTTGCAAAGAAGCGACCGTTTGCTATTACAGTGAAAGAGACCCGTTTGAGGAAGGAACGGCGACAATCGGTAATTACTGGCATTACGGCGAAAACGGAGAGCCGGTCGTTTGGGTAAAGAAGTAATATCGTCTCAAATATATCAGGATACGGATCGATTGGCAAGAGCAAGAAAAAATTCCGGTTAAACCGGGCTGTTTGACGTATTAAAATAAATGTTAATTATAGATTATCACGCAAAAGTATTGACGAGTTGTAAATTATAAAGTATAATTATAACAGTCGTTGATAAAGATGGCGAAATGATTATTTAAACAAAAGACGGGAGAGGCTTTATGTACATAGTCAGTTTTCTTAAAAACCTGTTCAGACCGCGCAAATTTTTGTGCGCGCTGTATCTTCTTATGAATACCGCGTTGGTGTTCTTTCTGTTCGGGTATGCGTTTACCTCGTTCAGCGGCTCGACGTACGATACAAAAACTTTTGTTGTCAACGGGCTTATCGGCGTCGCGATAAATCTCGCGATCACGCTGTTGTCGCTTTCACCGATAGGCGAGGCGTACGTCAGAATGAAAGAAAAGGTGCAGAAGATGGAATTGACCGGCGATACCGCCGGGATATACGCGATATTCGAAGAGGTCTACGCTGCGGCGAAGGAGAAAAACCCGAAGATCGGCGACAAAATAAAGCTGTATTACAAGCCGACCGAAGAGGTCAACGCGTACGCGCTCGGGCACAGGACGGTCATTGTCACGCACGGGCTGATAAACAGCATGGACGCGGATATGATAAAAGGAGTGCTTGCGCACGAATTCGGACATATATCGAGCGGGGATTCGGATCTCAAACTGGGGATATCGGTTTCCAACAGCATACTGCTCATATTTACGGTGATAATCAACCTTGTCATTACCTTTTTCTCGTTGGTCATCGGTCTCGCGTCGAAGAAGGCAAGCGGGTGGATAGCGGGCAGAATATTCGGTGCGGTCGGAGTATTCCTCGTCACGCTTGTTTACGGAATATGGACTAAGCTGGGCATGCTTATGGTCAACGCGACTTCGAGAAAGGACGAATATGCGGCAGACGCTTTTGCGGTGGATTGCGGTTTCGGCACGGATCTGTACAACGCGCTTGACGCGCTGGACGGAGTAAAGGCGAAATCCAATTTCTTTTCTTTGCTTGCCAGCACGCACCCGGACACGGTGGACAGGCTTAGCGCGATAAGGGAAAGACTTGCGGAAAAGGCGGCATAAAGAGTGTTGCAATGAAATGAAAAAGCCGCGCGGCATTTTGATGTGCACCCCAAAAGTTAGACACTTTTGGAGGTGCATATTTTATGGCAAAAAAAGGGCAAAAGCAAAAGAAGTATAGCGTAGAGTTCAAGATA
>CASEHD010000017.1 GCA_949287655.1 uncultured Christensenella sp.
ATCTCTCAAATTAAAAGGAATGAGTCCTGTACAATACAGAACTCACTCAAATACAATTTAATTAATTCTTTGTCCAACTTTTGGGGTTCACCTCACAGGAGCGCGTTTTTCTTTTGTCTTTAAAGTCTGTATCCTCTCTTTTCTCCTGCCGTAAAGTCCGGTCGGGAGATAATGCCTTGCGCGTCTTTCCCGCAACATTTTCCTTCCCGGACGCGTTGCCGACGCGCGATAAAAGCGCAGACGACTACGGGCGCCGCACGGTGCGACGCGCGCAAAGCCGAAAAAGCTTCCGGGGGCAACCGCCGTTTATCAGCTGTCGGATACGTTCTTGTCGTTGATGTTGTCGATCGCGATTATCAGCGCAACCAGAAGCGGAGCGTCTGCGTCGTTATAGCAGTCCAGCCTGAAAGAGTCGACAAGCGACCAGAATTTCTTGCCCGCCTCGCCGATTTTTTCTCCGTTCTTGTAAATTTCCAGAACGTGCTGGATAAAATCGCCTTTTATCTCTATCTCGTCCGCATAGCCCTTCAGCATAAATTCTTTTTTGAACAGCTTGAATTTCTGCTTGATACGCGCTACCTTTTTCCCTTCAGCGTCGTATATATAGCAACTGTTCATCCACCATCTGATCAGCTTGTTCTTGACGGTATAGAGAAGGTTTCCTTCCATATCGTAAAGGCGTTTTTTCTTTCTGAGCGAAAAGACGGAACCTTTGACGACGAACTTGTCGACGTCGTTTTCGTCTTTTACCGTAGAGTTTCCTCTTATTGAGAACATTTTGTTCTTGATTTGCAGTGTGATCATGTTTCCTCCGTTATTCTCCCATTGTCGTTGCGACCACGGCTATCGCCGAAGCTATCAGCGCCATCCATGCCGCGATCTTTATTATAAGCGCGATAACGCGCCTTTTTCTTATAATTTCGTAGCCGGAATATTCGTTCTTCACTATCTCCGCATCAAAGTTGCATTCGAGTTCCGCCGCCGGGCTTCCCTCTCCGTTCGAACGTATCACCGTAACGGTAGCTTTCGGGTCTGCCTCCGTCGGGTGCAATACCGCTTCGAATTCAAACGAACGTTTCAGCTTATCCTTGCGGGGATCGAATATCCCGAAAAAGCTTATCGCGAAATACAGCATCTCCCACAGAAGCCACAGCGGGCTTAGTATCGTATCCCAGCAGGTCAGCCTGAGCCGCGCGCCGTCGGATACGTTCACTTTCGCCTCATAGTTGCCGAAGCTGTTTTTCTTGAATCTCACCTTTTTGCCGTCCAGCGTTATCACCGGGTTTGCGCCGGTCACCGTCCTGAATTTCAGATCCACCGTCATCCCATCACCGCCTCAGACAACAAAGTCAACAGGATCGCCGCAACGCAACACACTACCGCGCCGACTATCTTTGCCGTATGCTTTCTTATCCTTACCTCAATTAAAAGAAGAAGTATCGCCAGAACGCCCGCCACGACGGCTGCGGCGCAAAAATAAGGGAGAGCCTTCGTCGCGCTTTCGCTGAAAGAGGCGAAAGCTTCTGTCGAGCCGCTGAAAAATGCGCCGAAATTGTCGACGAGAATAAATATCGTGCCCAGAGTCAACAGTATCAGCATCCCGAGCACAAGCAGATAAAGAGCCATTAGCAGCGGAGTAAAAGCGCTGAAAAGAGTAAGCACAGTAGCTGTGCAACATATCCCGAAAAGAATATTCCCGACTCTCACGCCTCCTAAGCGAAGCTTATCGTTAAGTTCCATTACAACTCCCGTGTAAAAGCGTATGCTTTTCTATAATGATAACATACGACTATATAAGTGTCAATAGACAATATATGGCAGGAATGTACGAAATCCGCTTTTATACCGGTCCGGTATACCCTCCGAAAACTCTTTTAAAGTCATCGATCCGTGGAATAAAGCAACTGAAAACGCAGCAGCATGACCGCGCTTTACAAACACGGACAGTTAAAACGTTTCCGCAATACGCGGAAGCGCAACTGCTCAGAGTTCAAAATACAGCGTCCGTATCTTATATTTGCCGAATTCTATCGACGCGCTTTCCGGTTTATCGCCTTTTCTCTCAAGCATATCGGCGAAATAAAGCGCTTTATACCTGAAACCGGCGCGTATCTTTGCTGTCGCGTTCTCGCCGTACCTCTCGTATATCCTCGCGACGATGCCCTTGCCGTCGTCGGACGGCTTGACGGTCTCCACGATCACGTTTTCGTTGCCGTCGTCGACAAGCCTTTCGAGAGATGGCATAAAGTCGCAGACGATCAGAGGATAGTTGTAACAGTACGCCTTTTTTACAAGATCGCTGTTCTTCCAGTTGCCTTTGTGCGGATATATAGCGAATCCGAAATAATGCGTTCCTCTGTCGCATTCGGGATCCGGACGCTTGGGACTTCTCAGAAGGTTGAGCGAGATGTACCCTTCTTTTACCCTGTACCCGTACTTGCAGTTGGAAAGCACCGCGAAACCGCTGTTTTCGCCGTCGACGTTGACGAACTTGTGCGCGCATATCTCGAACTGCGCCTTTCTTACCGGCGTATCGTCCAGCGTGGATCTGTCCACGTTGCCGAACTGGATGTCGCAGTTGACCGTATCCGAATAATCTGCCGGCTTGAATTCCGCCCTCAGCATTTTGTGATCTTCGTGCCAGTCCGCCGTGTTGTCGAATTCGACGAACTCGTCGCCCGCTTTAAGCGTAACTTTCTGCACGAGGGTGGACGCGCCGTAGATATAAGTCGCTTCCCTTACCGCGGTCGGTCCGTCCGTGTAGCACCTGCTTTCGACAATGGTCATCGGGGTCGACGGCAGCCGGCGGTAATCCTCTCTTATATCCCACGCGTTGTAAAAGAGTTTCGGGTCCTCGTAAACGACGAGTTTATCAAAATATCCGCCGCAAATTTCCCTGCCCGTGTTGATCTCAACTATTGAATCTATCCAACCTTCTTTGTTGAAAGACACCTTTATCCTGTCGTTTGCGATAAAGTTTTCGCCTGCGCTTACTCCGCTTTCGTCGCACTCGTTAAGCTTCGCCGCGCTGTACGGCGCGACTTTCGCAACGTACCATTTACCGCCGTCTTTTACATACTCTTTCCTTTCGAAGTCGACCGGATTTACCGCGCTTAAAACGCCGTCCTCCTTTTTCATCGCGAGAAGAAGCCTGTCTCTTTCCTTGACGACCTTTTCGTGAAGTGTTTTATAGCGCGCTACGCTTTCGTCGAAAACGCGCTTTATCGAACTGCCCGGGATTATGTCGTGGAACTGATACAAAAGCACTTCTTTCCATATCTCATCGATCTCAGCCTTATTCCACTTTATACCCTTTAAGGTCGCCAGCGCGCACAGCCATTCGAGCGTATGCAGTTCCTGCTCCATAAGCCTGTTGTACAGCTTGTTTTTTGCCTGCGAGGTATACGTTCCCTGATGTTTTTCAAGGTACAGCTCTCCTTCGTAAACGGGTATCTTCGCGTCTTTGTCAGCCGCTAACTCTTCGAAAAACTCTCCCGCGGAACCCGATTTTACAGGCGCGAGACCGTTTACGTTTTTCTCTCTTTCAAGAAGTTCGAGCGGCGCTTCGCCCGGTCCTCCGCCGCCGTCGCCGATGCCGAATATCATCAGCGCGTGATCCACGTCCTTGCTCTGCGGATTTCCTTTGAACGATTTGACGAACGCCATCGGGGTCGCGGACGAATTGTAATTGCCCTGCGGCGCCATATGAGAAAGTATCTCGCTGCCGTCGATGCCCTTCCATTTAAACGTCTTGTACGGGAATTTGTTGTGGTTGTTCCAAGTGAGTTTTATCGTCGCGAAATAATCCCTGCCGCACCCTCTGAATATCTGCGGAAGGGACGCGGGATAGCCGAACACGTCGGGAAGCCATACGACCTTGCTCGACTTGCCGAACTCCTTTTCAAAAAACTCTTCGCCGTACAAAAACTGTCTTATAATGCTTTCGCCCGACGGGATATTGCAGTCGTTTTCAGTCCACATCGCGCCCTGTATCTCTATTCTTCCCGCCTCGACAGCCTTTTTAATATCCGCGTATATCGTCGGATAAAGGTCTTTCATCCATTGAAAGAGCTGCGCCTGACTGGCGCCGAAGACGTAACCGGGATATTTTTTGATGTTGTGAAGCTGATTGGCAAACGTTCTCGCGCCCTTTCTCTTGGTCTCCCTTATCGGCCAGAGATAAGCAAGGTCAAGGTGCGCGTGTCCTATCGCGGTATACGCGGGCGCCTTATAATCTATGCCCTTTTCCGCGGCGGTTTTGAGCAGCTTTCCCGCGCCGTCCGCATCCTTTTTAAAGTAAAGCGAAAACGCCTTTTTGAGCGCGGCGTTTATCTCGTCCGCCCTTTGTTTTGTCAGATATTCGTTTTGTCCATAAGTAAGCAAAAGCATGAAAAGCGACAGCGCGTCGTAGTAAAAAGACCTCGCGTTTTCGTCGACCGCGGCGAGTTCCGCGCGGCGGAATTTCGCATACGTATTCGCTTTTTTCTTCTTTCCGTTGTATCCTGCGTCCACGAAAAAGCTTACTTTTTCGCCTCCTGCCGCGCAGTCGAAAAGCGGTATCTCCTGCTTACCCGTCGCGCTCTGCACCCAGTCTATGCCGTCGGTCACCTGGGTTATCCCGATAAGCGGCGCGCCGTCTTTTATCACTAAGCCTTCGCCGCCGATATCGACCAGCGCGACGACCTTCTTTCCCTTTGCCGCCGCGGGCACGACGCCCGAAAAGCAAAACATACCGCAGCCGTAATCGGTCGCCCACGTCTCTCCTTTTCTTATCGCCGAAAAACCCTTTTCTTCCGCTTCTTTTACCGTTATCGGCTCGTCGCTTTTGCAGACTTTTGCGTTTAAAGGGCACAAAGTCGCGAAAATGCCTTTTCTGACGCGCATAAGCGACGCTGTAAATGACGGATACAACAAAATTCTCTCTACCATAATTACCTTCTTTTTCCGGTTGTAATTTTAGTATAAAATACCTACGGCTTCTTTGTCAACGCGGTTTTTGTATTAAGCATATACGTTTTGTCCATATTTTGCACCTATATTGCAGTTGACAACGGGCAAATATTGATAATATAATAAAAGAAACAAACGGACAAGCTTGCGTCCTTTGAGGAAGAAACGTGCGGTCGAAACCGAACGAATAAATTATATAAAGAGGATTATTATGAAAAAAGCCATCACCTTAATAACGCTTCTGATGCTGATAAGCTCAGTCGGTCTGCTGGCGGTCGCCTGCGACGACGGAGAATACAACGTTACCGAAGCGGAAGGCGTTCCCAACGTATTGCAGGACTACGAAGCCGCTCCCGAAGAAAGCGTGGCAGAAAGCGTGCATACGGCGATCCTTCCCATAATCAATGATGAAACGCTGTCGACTGCCGAAAAGATCCAGCAGATAATGAACGCAGCGGAATATAACGAGTCTTTTGTCAATCGCTACACTTATTTCAACTACACCAAGGGCACTACGACGATCAAAGACAAAAGCGGAACTCTTATTTATCAAAGACTCAGAAAACAGAACTCAAACGCGAAAGACGACACGACTCTCAAGCTCCCCATCAATCACAATTTCGGTTCTGCAGAAGTGTTGTTCGTCAGAAACGCGGCTTTGAGATACAACCCTCCCGGCAATACGTATTATCGTATGCAGGCGGACGGTGAAGATATCAAGTACGACGAAAAAACCGGTCTTCTCAGCGTTGACAACGCCGACTGGAAAAAACACAGTCAGTTCGGTTCTTCCGGCACGATATCCCCCGGCGAACACAATCTTGAAGACGCAAAAAAGACCTGTGCAAACTGGAATTGCGAAGGTATCGTAATAGCCGACAGCGCTAAGATAGAAAAGAAAACCACCGAAAACGGCGACGTATATTACGAACTCACTTTTGAGATTGACAAAGACGTCGCAAACGCAGACAGCACTACTATCGCCCGCCTCGAACAAGACAATAGCGGCAAGAACATGAGCGTAAACTACATCAAAGCGAAAGTTCAGGTCTGGGAATGCGGTCTTCTCAAATATTACAGCACAGACGAAAGCTGGAACGGAAAAATCGGTAAGGCAATCCTTTGGTACGAAGGCTCCGCTCAGTCTGTATCCAACGTGTTCTACTCTTACAGCGAAAGAGACAACGATATGAGCAATGCCGAATCCATCAAAAACGGTTTGCTGTGATCCGAAATAAGATAACAACGTTATGGCGCGGCTTCCTTCGGGGGTCGCGCTTTTGCCTGTGTGACCGCCCCGTGTGACGGGGTGCATAAATCGGCTGGCGCGCGTCGATACTTGTTTCGCATTGCGAAGCTACCATGGCTGCCGCCCCGCGGCTGTGACGGGGAGCATAAATCGGCTGGCGCGCGTCGATACTTGTTTCGCGTTGCGAAGCCTTGCGGTAAGTACACGTCTGCTTTATACAAAAAATCCGCCCGCATTTGCGGACGGATTTTTTTAATGCGTTTACAGTTGTATTATTAGCTTTTATTTTTTCGACGGGTCGCAGCTTTCGAGGTCTTTTATCCACTCTGCTTTACATGCGTCGCTGGGCATACGCCAGCCGCCTCTCGGCGAAAGGTCTACGCTGCCGACTTTGGGTCCGTCCGGCAGACACGAACGCTTGAACTGCTGAGAGAAGAAGCGAGACACAAACGTGTAAAGCCATTTGTATATCGTCTTGTCGTCAAAGTCGCCTTTAAACGCGTACTTCGCGAGTCTGAAAGTCTTTGACGGTTTGAAACCCCACCTCACGATATTGTAAAGGAAGAAATCGTGCAGTTCGTACGGTCCGACAATCTCTTCCGTCTTCTGGACTATCTCTCCGTCTTTCGCGGGTATGAGTTCCGGGCTTACGGGTGTGTCGAGTATGTCGAGAAGCACGCGCCGCGCCTTTAAGTTTGCTACGCACTCCGCGTAATATCTGACGAGATGTCTTACAAGCGTCTTGGGTACTGAGCCGTTTACGCCGTACATCGACATATGGTCGCCGTTGTAGGTCGCCCAGCCCAGCGCGAGCTCGGAAAGATCGCCTGTACCGACGACGAGACCGCCCGTCCTGTTGGCATAATCCATAAGCACCTGCGTGCGTTCTCTCGCCTGCGCATTCTCAAACGCGACGTCGCCGGTCGCTCCGTCGTGACCGATGTCTTTAAGATGTCTTTGCACCGACTTTGAGATGTCTATCTTAATAAACGAAACGCCCAGCGCCCTCGCCAGTTTTTCGGCGTTGGAACGGGTGCGTTTTGTCGTGCCGAAACACGGCATCGTGATCGCGGTTATCTTCTTTTTGTCGAGTCCGGTTATCTCCGCCGCCCTGCACATTACGAGAAGCGCGAGCGCGCTGTCGAGTCCTCCCGAAAGTCCGACGACGAGGTGGTTGCAATTCGTGTGTTTCATACGCTTTGCAAGCCCGTGCGCCTGTATCGAGAACACTCTTTCGCACCTTGCAGTCCTGTCGCCCTCTCCTTCGGGCACGAACGGCAGTTTTTCTATTCTTCTGGTCAACGCTGTTTCGCAAAGCTCGCACGAAAAATATATCTCTTTCAGAGGTTCCGACGGGGTCGTATTCTGTTTTATCCTTTCCGCAGCCAGCTTTTCGACGTCTATCTCGCTGACCGCGCAGCCGCCTTCAAAGGGTTTGCTTTCCGCGAGTATCGCGCCGTTTTCGGCTATCATATCGTGCGCGGAGAAAACAAGGTCCGTCGTGCTCTCGCCGTCGCCGCAGTCGCTGTAAACGTAAGCGCAGTTACACTTGCCCGATGCGGTCTTTACCAGAAGTCTGCGGTAATCGTCCTTGCCGACCGTCTCGTCGCTCGCCGAAAGATTGCATATCACGGTGGCGCCCGCCGCGCAGAGCGCGTCCGCGGGACCGCCGGCGATCCACATATCCTCGCATATCTCTATGCCTATGCAGAAATCGCGCATATCCTTGCATCTGAAAACCGCCTTTGAGCAGACGTCGACCTCTTCGCCGCAATAATCCGTCTTGTCGACGTTGTCCAGCCTTTCGCCCTTTTCAAAGTATCTGCCCTCGTAGAATTCTGAATAAGACGGCACGTTGCGCTTGGGCACGACGCCGAGTATCTTGCCGTCGTATATCGCGACCGCGCAGTTGTAAAGCTTGCCGCCCGCCACGACCGGCGCGCCGACTACGACGAATATCTGTTTGCCGGCGCAAAAATCGCGTATTTTTCCGACCGATTCTTCTGCCGCGTTCAAAAGCACTTTTTGCATAAAAAGGTCGCCGCAGGTGTAGCCGCATACCGAAAGTTCCGGAAACACGACCAGCTTGCAACCGTCGTCGTACGCTTTGGAAATACCTTCGCAGATACGCTCCGCGTTATACGCGCAATCGCCGACTTTTACGTCGGGGCTTACCGCCGCCACTTTTACAAAACCTTCTTTCATTTTTCACTCCAAATTATTGCATTTTCCGACTTAAATATATATACTGTATATGCGGAAGAAAACAGCTTTTGCGCCGTCCTCGACGGGGGCGTTTTTAACTGCAAAAATCAACTGTCCGTAGTTATTATTGTATTTTATCCGCAATAAAATGTCAATATTTGAGAGCGAAAATGAAAAGATTGGCGATTCATCTGAAAAACTATAAGGCGCACCTTGTCTTCGGTCCCTTTTTCAAACTTCTCGAAGCAATTTTCGAGCTTATCGTCCCGCTCGTGATGGCTCAGGTCATCGACGAAGGTATAAACGGCGGCGCGGGCACGGGGTATATCCTATCCCGCGGTTTCCTGATACTCGCGCTGGGCGTGGTCGGGCTTTGCTGCGCGCTTATCTGCCAGTATGTCGCGTCTAAATGCTCGCAGGGCTACGGAACGCTTTTAAGAAACGACCTGTTCGCGCACGTCAACAGTCTGTCTTATAAAGAACTGGACAAATTCGGCGCGGCGACTCTCGTAAACCGTCTTACCGCGGACGTCAACCAGCTTCAGAATATGGTCGCGATGATGATAAGACTTTTCATCCGCGCGCCCTTTCTCGTCGTCGGCGCGGCGGTGATGGCGATGATAATCAACCTTAAACTGTCTCTCGTATTCCTCGCGGCGGCGCCGCTTATCGCGTTCGTGCTGTATATAATAATGTCGCGCACCGTTCCGCATTATAAGACAGTACAGAAAAAACTGGACGCGGTAACCGACGTCACGCGCGAAAACTTAGCGGGCGTAAGAGTTGTCAGGGCTTTTGCTAACCAGGACTACGAACGCGCGCGCTTTAAGGCGGCTGCCGAAGATCTGACCCGCACCAGCAACACGGTCGGCGCGATATCCGCCCTTTTGAATCCCCTCACCTTCGCGATAATCAACATAGCGATACTCGCGATACTCTGGTTCGGCGGCGGCATAGTCGAAAGCGGCGATATGACGCAGGGCGAGATCATCGCGTTCGTCAACTATATGACCCAGATATCTCTCGCTCTTGTCGTAGTCGCGAATATGGTCATACTGATTACAAAGTCGTCCGCTTCCGCTTCCCGCGTACTCGAAGTGCTGGACACTCAGCCGTCGATAACCGACGAAGGCAACGAAACGGTCTCTCCCGACGAAAACGCGCCCGCGGTCAGCTTCGACCACGTATATTTCGGTTACGGCGGCGGCAACTACGCGCTGGACGGACTTACCGTAGACGTACAGAAAGGCGAAACGGTGGGCATAATAGGCGGTACGGGCAGCGGCAAAAGCACTCTTATAAACCTTCTCGCCAGATTTTACGACGTCAGCGAAGGCAGCGTAAAGCTGTTCGGTACAGACGTCAGAAAATATCCGTTGGACCAGCTTCGCACTACCGTCGCATACGTGCCGCAGAAAGCGGTGCTCGCGAGCGGCACGATACGCTCGAATATGCAATGGGCGAAAAAGGACGCGACAGACGAAGAGATATGGCGCGCGCTTGAGATCGCTCAGGCGGCGGACTTCGTACGCGCAAAGAAAAAAGGACTGGACGAGATAGTAGAACGCGACGGCAGAAACTTTTCAGGCGGTCAGAGACAGCGCCTTACGATAGCGAGAGCTCTGGTCGGCTCCCCGAGGATAATCGTGTTCGACGACAGTTCCAGCGCGCTCGACTTCGCGACCGACTACGCGCTGAGAAAGGCGATAGCGGATACCAAAGGCGATACGACCGTGTTCTGGGTCTCGCAACGCGCGACCTCGATAAAAAACACGGATAAGATAATAGTACTGGACGAAGGCGACGTCAAGGGCATCGGCACTCACGAAACGCTGTTCGACACGTGCGACGTCTACCGCGAGATATGCCTGTCTCAGGTAAGCAAGGAGGAAAACGCAAGATGAATATTAAGACTTCTCAGCTTGTAAAGCGCCTTCTTAAATACGTAAAGCCTTACCGCGCGCTGCTTTTCGTCGCGGTGCTGTCCTCTTTCGTAAGCGTCGCGGCTTCACTTCTTACGCCCGTCCTGATCGGCGACGCGATAGATTTCATAGTCGGCAAGGACAACGTCGACTTTTCAATGGTGATAAAATATATAGGCTATTTGGGGATAACGATCGCGTTTGCGACCATCTTCCAATGGCTGCTTTCATGGAGCACGAACAAGCTGTCTTTCTCAACGGTAAAGGATATGCGCGAAGACCTGTTCAACCATATCGACAAACTGCCGCTCAAATATATCGACTCGCACGCGCACGGCGACCTCATCACCCGCATGGGCAACGATATCGAACAGATCTCGACAGGGCTTTTGCAGGGCTTTTCACAACTTCTCAACGGCGTGTTCACGATCCTGGGCACCCTTATCGTGATGTTTATCGTCAACTGGCTGCTCGCCCTCGTCGTGGTGCTTATCACCCCGCTGTCGCTGTTCGTCGCGGCGTTCATCGCAAAACATACGCACGATATGTTCATAAAACAGGCGACCGTACAGGGCAAGTTGAGCGGCTTCGGCGAAGAGATGATATCCAACGCCAAAGTAGTGCAGGCGTTCTCTTACGGCGACGACGCTCAGAAATACTACGAAGAGGTCAATAAGGAGCTTTACGGCTACGGTTACAAGGCGCAGTTTTACAGCGCGATGAGCAACCCGTGCACCCGCTTCGTAAACGGTCTGGTCTACGCGGCGGTCGGCATTACGGGCGCCCTTCTCGCGGTATCATACGGCACGGTATCCGCCGGTCTTTTGTCCACATTCCTTATGTACTCCAACCAGTACACCAAACCGTTCAACGAGATAACCGGCGTTATCACAGAGCTTCAGACGGCAATGGCGAGCGCGCGCCGCGTGTTCGCCGTACTCGACGAACCGACGGAATCGGACGACTCAATGCTTCCCGAAATAGAAAAATGCGACGGTACGGTAAAACTTGAGGACGTAAGCTTCGGATACACAGAAGACAAAATACTTCTTCAACACATAAATCTGGCGGTCGAAAACGGTCAGAAGATAGCGATAGTAGGTCCCACCGGCTGCGGCAAGACGACGCTTATCAACCTTCTTATGCGTTACTACGACGTGACGGGCGGCAAAATAATCGTCTCTTCTCACCCTGTCACCGAGGTAAAACGCGACAGCCTGAGAAAGTGCTTCGGCATGGTATTGCAGGAAACCTGGCTGACAGGCGGCACGATAAAGGAAAACATCGCCTACGGCAAGCGCGACGCGACCGACGAGGAGATAATCGAGGCGGCGAAAGCGGCGAACGCGCACGGCTTTATCACAAAGATGGAAAAAGGCTACGACACGGTGGTATCGGAGGGCGGCGACAACCTGTCGCAGGGACAGAAACAGCTGCTCTGTATAGCGCGCATAATGCTGACCCACCCGCCGATGCTGATACTCGACGAGGCGACCTCGTCCATCGATACCCGCACCGAGATAAAGATACAAAAGGCTTTCGGCGTGATGATGCAAGGCAGAACAAGTTTTATCGTCGCGCACAGACTGTCGACGATAAAGGAAGCCGACCTTATTCTCGTCATGAACGACGGCAACATAATCGAACAAGGTACGCACGATGAGCTGCTTGCAAAAAAAGGCTTCTATTACAACCTGTACAACAGCCAGTTCGCGCCCGTTTAAGCCCGGGCCTCAAAGACCTGAAAACGCAGGTGAAAAGTCTTAAAACGCGATACGTATCGCGTTTTTCATATCCTTCTTAATATTATCCGCAAAAATATCCCGCCCCTGTCAGACGAGGCGGGATATCGTTTTTATTATCTGAAAACTCAGCCTTCCTTTCAGCTTATCACGTTGCAGCTTTCGTCGATGATAACGCGGTCTGCGTTTGCGAGATAATTGTACTCTATGCCGTACACGGTCAGATTGACGAGAGTAAGCGTCGCTTTTTCGTCTATCTCCTGACAGTAAATACCGCAATCGGTATATTGCGCCCCGCCGATAACGCTTCCCTGCGCGGAAGATTTTACGATAAAGCTTTTTCTTCCCTGCATTTTTACTGTAATTCTTCTGATATCGTATCCGCAAGTATCTATCACGCACGTTCCCGTTGTCGAAGTATGCGCGTAAAGAGTGACTTCTTCCGATATATCCGCAGTCAGATAGATCTCGTCCATCCCCATCAAAGAGGAAAATGCTGACGAGGTCGAAGCGTAACCGACATACTTACCGCTGCCTGTCGTCTTGCTGCAATCGATATTGTGAGAGGTCATCTCTATAACGCCGTTATTTTCAAGAAATACGTCTTTTTCGAAAGTACCGTCGGGTCTCAGATCGAGAACATAGTCTCCGAGAACAAGCGTAACGTTCTCAGGCACTACAAGCGTCTGTTCCGTCCTGTTTCCTTCCACGTCAATATCCGCGGTCAGCGATACCTTGCCGAAGTTGCAAAGCTGCGTGCCCTCTTTTACGTTGCCCAGCGCCGCTTTCAGCTCTTGGAACGTAGAAACAGTGGTTTTACCGGGAAGAACAGTATATTCCGCACTTATCTCGCCGTAATATTCCGTCGAAGTCTCATTCGCTTTTACAGTCAGTTTTGCCATATCTCCCGGCGTCGATATCACGTTGTAGTTCGTACAATACGATCTGCCCTCCCCTGTGACGGTTTCGCCGTCGAGGGTCGTCAGCGAATAATCCGGGGTTTCGGTATTATAACCTTCATATATCACTTTTGTTTCAGAGAGAGTCAGAACCGTTGCTCCCGCGATATCTTCCCTGACGTACACAGTGCCGTCTCCGCTCACGCCCTCGGGCGCAACGTCGTTGAAATAACAACTTCCGTTGTTTACGAACGACCCGCCGTCGTTTATCGTAAGAGCGGCGGCGGGGGACGTATTGACGTACTCGCCGTTATTTTCTATTCCGCCGTCTACTTCTACAGAATACTGTCCGTTGCTCAGTCGTCCGCCTTCCGGAATAACGAGGACGTAACCTTTCGGCACCGTCAGATCTCCATTCAGATACGTGGCATTATACGTCACCTTGTTATAATTGTAATCGCCAAGTGCGGCAATGAGAGCTTCGTAAGTGTTTACGCTCGTCTCCGCTCTCTCAACGTTGAATTCGACCGTCGCACTGCCTTTGAACACCCTGCTGTCCTCTCTGAAAGTAACGCTGAGCTTGTATGCGCCGGCGTTTTCAGGATAGTCTATCTGAGTAACGCCCTTTATATAAGCAACGTCGTATCTGTCTAAAATCCCGCCCGCTATGCGAACGGTCGCCTTCTTTTCCCTTCCGTCATAGACGAAAGGAAGATTGGTTATCTCTATATCCGACGCCTGTATCTGCTCTTTAACAGTCACGTTGCCGCCGACAAAAGCGTCGCTCGCCTCGTTCAAGTACACGTTGCCGCCGTTTTCGACAGCCTTAGTCGCGTTCACGCTTCCCGTAGAGAAAACGAAAAGTTCGCCCAGATTTTCAAACGTTCCGCTATTAGTCAGCGTATGGTTTACATATACGGTACCGTGCGAAGTAACGCTGCCGCTGTTTACCAACTCTTTTACTTCGTCCGTATCGCCGCCCGCATAAAGAGTTCCGTCCTCGTCAAGAGTGATCTCTCCCGCATTCGTCATATTGCCTGAATACGACTTTCCCGACAGAAGCGCTATCGTGCCGTTGTTTTCGACCGTTCCCCTGTTCACGATATGTTTTGAAACGATCTCTCCGTTATTTTCAAGCGAGCCGTAAACCCTGAGCCCGTACCCGTTAAGCACGGTTATCGTGCCGTTGTTGACGACGTTTCCGTTGAGTCCTTCGTCGCTCTCGGCAAATATAGTCAGACTCAGACCTTCGGGCACGGTAAAGCCTTCGTTTAACAGCGTCCCGAATTTATCCGTCGTATTCAGATATATCTTGTCATAGTTGGGATTGACTATCGCGGAATAAAACCCTTCTCTGTCCGTTACCGTAACGCTTCCCTTTTTTATCTCGAAGGTAAGCACGGTTTCGCCGAAGAACGCGTCCGAGTCCTTTGTCGCGACTATCTTCACTGTCGCGGTGCCGACGTCGACGTTGTTTTCAAAGGTCGCGTCGTAGTCGCCGTAATCTACGTTGTAACCTTGCTTTTCAAAATTTATCGACGGTCTTATTTCACTGCCGCTGTATTCCACTCGTTCATCCGACAGATATATCTTGAATTCCTCGATCGGACAGCGGCGTACAAGTCCGTCGAACGTGTTGCCGGACACATCTGAATTCGTATAGAATTTCGCTTCGCCCGACGCGCGCACGTACCCCGTGTTTTCAAAGTCGCCGAAGTTGAAAAAGTCGGCGTGAGTATTGAGATATATCGTGCCGCCGTTTTTTATCTCTCCGTTGTTTTCGGCTTCAAGCGCGCCGTCCTTATTGCCGTTTAAGTAGATCTCGCCCGCGTTTTCGAGGTCGCCGTCGTTGACGAAAGCCTCCGCGTTAGTCGCGGGTGCGTAATACAGCATCTTGCCGTTATTCTTAAAAGTACCGCCGTTGATAAAAGCGTTGCCTGCGCCGTATTCGTTAAAAGCGATCTCCCCGTTGTTTTCAACAGTGCCGTTGTTGACAAGCGCGTGACCGCACATATCCACCGTTACGCCTTTCGCGACGGTGACGCTCTCGCCTTCGGGGACGGTGATATCCGCCGTCAGCGTTACGTTCGCGTATCTGCCCCCGGCAAGATACTTTTTAAGGCTGTTAAAATCCGCCGCTTCCTTATTTGTCGAAGAAGCGACTATTTCAAAATGTGCGACCGCCTTGCCGGTATACTTCCCGCTCGCGCCCGGCGTGACCGTGACCGTAGCGGTGCCCACTTCCGTGTTGTTTTCATACTTGACCACGATATTTTCGTTGGATACGCCGTCATAATACTCTTCTATTGCGTCGTAACCGTCCATGATCCAAAGATCGGGTCTTATTTCAAATCCTTTGTATTCGAACTCTGTCTTCCCGAAAAAACTTATCTCTATGTTTTCCCCCGAAAGGTCGATCGCTTCTTCTTTTGACATATCGCACGCAGTAAGCGCCGTCGCGACGAGCGCGACGAAAACGATAAGAACGCTAACGACAAATATCCTTTTTCTCATAAGTCCTCCGTTTTAATAATTATAAACCTTATATTATATTTTGTCAAATCTGCCGTTTTTTTGCTTTCCGCCTTATGCGCTTTAATCGGTCGGAACAAAAAAATATCCCCGGGGAAAATCCCGGGGACATATCGTCGTTACTATAAGTCCGCAACTTTATCAGACGCCTCTGTCGATCGCGGTGATACCGGTGCGGCAGACGTTCTTTATCCTCATATCCTTGCCCTTGCAGAGTTCAGTGACCGCGTCCATGAACTTGTCTATCTTATGACTGGTGCCGGTAAGCTCAAGTATCATCGACTTCGCGGTGATGTCGAGTATCAGCGCGCCGAATTCGTCCGCAAGCTGAACGATCGAGTTGTCGAAAGAACTCTCAGTCACGACCTTGACCAGGATAAGCTCTCTGCAAACGCTGTCCTCTTCTTTGAGCGCGGTGACGTTTATCGTCTCTTCCAGCTTAAACGTCTGCTTGACTATCTGGTCGAGCGTGTTTTCGTCGCCCTGCGCCGTGATGGTTATTCTGGAGATCTTGGGGTCGTCGGTCGTAGCGACGGAAAGAGAATCTATATTGAACCCTCTGCGGCCGAAAAGACCGGATATCCTCGCGAGCACGCTGGGGTTGTTGTAAACTACCGCGGATACTATATGTTTCATATATTGCACCTTCTTAACTATTATTGTTATATATTATACAACAATTAAGCAGCGTTTGCAATACTTTTTTATCCGTTGATACAGCCGCACACTCGCTTCCCTCTTTCAGAAATATTTGCTGAGCAGTTTTACCAACTCTTCGTCCTTTTCGTCCTTAGCCGCAGGCGCCTTCTGCGCCGTTTTTTTGTCGAGCGCGGCCTGCAACTTTTCACGTACGTCGTTCATGCCGTCATCCTCGTCGCGCTCAATGCCGGTATAGGGCAAAAAGTCTCCGCCTTCCGCCGCCGCTTCTTTTTCGTCGCAAAAAGTCTTTTTGATGATATAACATCCGTCGCACCTGTCAGAAACGGGGCTTTCGCTCTCCACCCCGATAAGCACCTTCTTGCCCTGCGATTTTATCGCGGATATCATCGGCAGCGCGTCGACTTCCGCGCATACCAGGAGAATGGCGTCGATATTAGCGTTCTTGCACGCGCACGCGACGCTGTCGACGACCTGTCTTATATCCACTCTTACCTTCTTGCGGTTGTGAAGAGGAAGTGCTACTTCCGCGCCGACCTCTCTGATATAGGGATTGAAATCGCCGTTCTTTTTAGCGTTGTAACCGTAAAATTTGACTTGCTCGTACTTTGCGCCGACTTCTTCGAGAAGAAGAGAAAAGCTTTTAAAATTTATCTTCGCGGCGCCCAGATCTATAAAACACGCGCAGTTCATAATACCTCCGTAAAGCTTTGATAATCCTTTTCCGAAGTCGCTTTAAACATCGGATTTTTTCCTGCCCGTGTTTATTAACTCAATTTTCTCTTTTGTTGAAAAACAGATATTGCTGAGCGTATCCGCTCAAATCCCCGTACGTCGACGCCAGGTATCTTCTTATAACCTTGTCCGGCGCGGTCTTTCCCGTCATATCCGTATACACCTTTCTTATCCAGGTATCCACGGGAAAAACGTCGCTCTTTCTGTACGCGAAAAGCAGTATGCAGTCCGCCACCTTCGGACCTACGCCTTTAAGTTTGCAAAGGTACTTGTTCGCCTCTTTGCCCGACATTTGCCGCGGCTTTTCAAGGTCGAAACCTTCGACCACCGCCCTCGCCGTTTCGCTTAAATAGGGCGCCCTGTAACCCGTGCCGAGCGAAAAGTAATAATCCGCGTCCTTTTCTGCCATCGCCTCCGCGGTCGGAAAAGCGTGATATCCGCCCATATCCTTGCCTAAGCCTTCGCACATTCTGTTTAATATCCCCTTTATCCTGGGAATATGGTTGTTGGCTGAAACTATGAACGATATCAGCATTTCGAAAGGATCCTGATTGAGTATCCTTATCCCGCCGCCGTACTCGACAGCCTCTTTCATAAACGGCTTGTCTTTAAGCGCGTTTTTTATCGCGGTATAGTCGTTGTCAAGGTCGAAAAAGCTTTCCCAGTACGCCTTGTCGTCGCTCTTTATCACGGCAATCCCGTCCTGCACGACCTCGCAGCGTTTGTCCTTTGAGAACACCTCGTAACGGCTTTCGCCCGTCCTGAAGTATCTGAATATCTGCCCGCAGTCGAGTATCTGACGTATATCGAAATCTTTTGTGTCCTTGATTATTATATCATTGTCCGCCATAGTGTATTTCAGCCTTTTTTACGGCATTTTGCCGATTTTTGTATAATTTAAATCGTAATTTTCGACAGCCGTTTATTCCGCGTCCGCTTAATTTACCGCCATTTTCATTGCGCTCTGCCACAACGTGCAAGCGTTTATCACGGAAAGTCGCCTTTAAATCGCGCCTGCCACAGTCACATTTCTCTCTCAAACCGCGCCGTAGCGGGTGCGGTTATTGTATCGGGCGATGAATTTCAACGCGCATTTGCGCAACGCGAGCGCAGATAATAGTATACTTATTTTCAAGCGAGCGTTGTGCAAAGGCGCCTGAAAGGCACGCCCCAGACGGCGACCGCACCCGCTACAGCGCGGTAAAAACAAAAACGCCGTCGCATAAACGACGGCGTAATTACTTGTTTTTAATTACTCTGCCTTAGCGTAAACGCTTACCTGCTTTTTGTCCTTGCCCTTTCTCTCGAATCTGACAACGCCGTCGACGAGCGCGTACAACGTGTCGTCGCTGCCAATGCCCACGTTCATACCCGGATGTATCTTAGTACCTCTCTGTCTTACGAGAATATTGCCTGCAAGAACGCTCTGTCCGTCCGAACGCTTGACGCCGAGACGCTTCGCCTCAGAATCTCTGCCGTTACGGGAGCTACCCACACCTTTCTTGTGTGCAAAAAGCTGTATATTGATAAACATATCACTTTACCTCCAAATTTACAAAATCCGAAAAGCCCTGATTGAGATCCGCGACCCCGAGAAGCATCGTATCCAAGACTATATCGCATTCCCTGCGAGTCTTATTATCCAACTCTTCCGGCACGGACATCTTCAGATATCCCTTCTTGTCGTCGACCTTAAAATCAACTTTTACGCCGACCACCTGAAGCAACCCCAGAAGCGCCGTCTGGACTATCGAAGAAAGCGCCGCGCAAACGACATCCTCTCCTTCCACGCCGTAACCGGTGTGCCCGTCGCACTCAACCGAGACTATGCTGTTATTGCGTTTTACTACAACAACGTTTGTCATTATGCGTTGATTTCGCTTATCTTGATTGCCGTAAAGGGCTGTCTGTGACCCTGACGCTTGCGCTCGTTCTTCTTGGACTTATACTTGAAGACGATGATCTTCTTCGCCTTGTCCTGCGCAACGACCTCACCCTTGACGACAACGTTCTTAACGGCGTCACCGCAAACGATCTCGCCGTCCTTGCTGACCATGATCGCGCCGAGTTCGACTTTGTCGCCGACATTGGCGTCCAGTTTCTCAACGTTGATGATCTGACCGGGCTCGACTTTATACTGTTTGCCGCCTGTAACAACGATTGCGTACATGAATTTTTACCTCCTCTTTCCAGTCTCGCTGATGCGGGTGCCTTGACGGACTTGAAACCCTTTTCATGCGGCTCGCAAATTATAATATCATAAAATAAAATGTCTGTCAAACGTTTATACGCGTGTTTATAACGTATTTTTTGCAAAAATATCCCGTTTTCGCGGCGTGTTTTGCCGCATATATACCTCGTTAAACGCGCTGTTTTCCGTTTATCGCGCTGTTCTTCCGGCAGGAATAAAACGCCGTTTCCGGCGTCTTTTAAGACGACGGCGGGAGAACAGTCTTTTTTAATGCTGTCAAAATGTTTGCCTTACGGCAAAAAAACATATATCCTGTCGACTCTGTTTTATCGAAAAATTTGCACTTTTTTGCGACCTGTATCGGATTAATACAACATTCTCGCGTTGTCGGGAAGGTCGAGTATCGCAGAATTCAGACTCTGAATTTTATACTTTTCGATGTGCATCGACGCGTCCGGGATAACGTATATCCTCTTGTCTTTCCAGACCGTCTGACACTCCTTTTCAAGATATCTCAAAGAAAACATTTTATTGAAAAGGGAGGGCGCGACCGTGACGACGACCGCCTTTGCGCTCACGCCCTCGAACACCTGGGTTATCGCGGAACGTATTTTCATTATCATATGCTCGTCGCCGTAGACATACCCGTCCCCGCCGCAATACGGGCAAGGCTGAAGCATGACCGTTTCTATCATACTGCGCGTCTTTTTACGGGTAAGTTCCACAAGTCCCAGCGCGGTAAGTCCGACAAGCGAAGTCTTTACCCTGTCCTTTTCGAGTTCTGCGCCCAGCACTTTTAGCACCTTTTCCCTGTGAGAAAGGTCTTCCATGTCTATAAAGTCGATGACGACAATGCCGCCGATATTTCTCAACCTTAACTGTCTGGCTATTTCCGCCGCGGCTATCTTGTTGGTCTCGAAAACTGTTTCTTCGAGGTTCTTGTTGCCGACGAATTTACCTGTATTCACGTCGATGACCGTGAGCGCTTCAGTCCTGTCTATGATCAGATACGCGCCGTTTTTGAGCACCACTTTGCGCTTTAACAGCGCGTCTATCTGTTCGGCAAGGTCGTAAGACTGCAACAGGTCTTTCGCGCCGTTGTAGAATTTGAAGATGTCGGGGCGCATCTTTTCCACGTACGGAAAACTGCGTTTGAATTCTTTATAAAGTTTTTCGTCGTTTATCACCACTTCGTCGACGTCCGCGAGCATATCCCTGACCGCTCTTATCGCGAGGTCCTGTTCTTTATACACCAAAGTGCCCGCCGGTTTTTTCAGCGTATCCGCCTTTATCTTTTCCCAAAGCGCGACCAGTTCTTTCATTTCCGCTCTCAGCTCGTCCTCGTCACAATACTGCGCCTGCGTGCGAAGTATCACGCCGCAGCCTGCCGGCTTTATTTCGGAAGCGATCTTAACCAGTCTTTCCTTTGTTTTTTCGTCCGTTATCTTATGGGAAACGCCGACGTAATCTATCTGCGGCATATATACGAGCACTCTGCCCGGAAGAGTGATGTTTGTCGTTATCCTCGCGCCTTTGGTACCGAACTGATCCTTTTCCACCTGGCACAGCACGCTGTCGCCCGCTTTAAGATTTATCTTGAGTTGTTCTGCGCCTTCAAGCTTTTCGCCGTCGATCACGATGTCTCCCGCATAGAGGAAGGCGTTGCGTTCAAGACCGATATTGACAAACGCCGCCTGCATGCCGGGCAGCACGTTCATCACCTTTCCCTTATATATGTTGCCTACGAGCTTATTGATATTTTTGCGCTCTACCCAGAATTCTTCGAGAAGATTATCCTTCACGATGCAGACTTTCGTACTGCTGGGATGAACGTCTATCAGTATTCTCTTCACTTTAAGATCTCCTTCGCCGCGACGAATTCACCGCCGACCGACGCATACTGTTCAAGTCTTACAATATCGTTCGCACAAGCCTTTACGCCGAATTGAGCCAGGCTTCGGACAAAGCTGTCCACGCGCAGATTTTCGTTGCCGGTCGAAAGAAGCATAAAAAGTCTGTTCCCATCGGCTTTCAGCGAAAATATCTTTTTTCTCACCTCGACGTCGAGTTCGACGCCCTTCTTCATCTGTTTCATTACATATTCTTCCATGCCGAGTATGCTTTCGACTTCTGAAGAGACCGCCTCTCCGCAAGTCACCTCGTAAGAAGACGCGACGACCTTTGCGGCAAGATTGGGATTCTTTTCAACTACCGCGCAGAGGTCCGCCATCATACCTGCGGGCGCGCAGGCGTTGAACCTTGCGAGAAGTTCGTCCTCTCCGGTAAGCGGGCTGTCCGCGACGAAATATTCGGCGAGGCTCTGCACTCCGAGAGGGAGCGGAGTCGTAGTATAAGTTATCATATGAGGCACAAAACCTTCGCTGTATCTGACCTCCGCCTTCATTCTTCTCATCGTGCGTTGCAATACGCGCATCGCGTCGATATGGGAAAGGTACGCCGCTTCGCCCGTCTTCTTGTGTCTGAAAACTATCATTCAAAGCACCTCCCCAGTTTGTTCGCGCCGCAGCCGTTGCACTTTCCTATGCAGTTGGGGGTCGTGACGCCCGCGTAAGCGCGCTCTCTTTCCCTGAGAAGATAACTCTTTGTCACGCCGTTGTCTATGAAATCCCACGCAAGCTCTTTATCGAGAGGTATCGCGCCGGTATATTCTGCGGGGTCTATGCCGCAGTATTCAAACGCGGCGATCCACTTATCGTAGTCGAAACACTCGTTCCAGCTGTCGAAAACGCAACCCGTCTCGTACGCCCTCTTTATCACGGCGGACTGTCTGCGGTCGCCGCGCGCGAGCGCCGCTTCTATTACGCTCGCCTTCGCGTCGTGCCAGCTGTATTTGACGTTTTTGAGTTTGAGTTCGCGTTTCAGATATTCCTGCTTAGCGTACATTTCGTCTATGGATATCTGCGCCTCCCATTGGAACGGAGTAAGCGGTTTTGGTATAAACACGGCCGTCGAAACGGTGATGTTTATTATCCTGGATCTGCCCCTTTCCGCGTGAAGTTTTCTCACAAGCTTTACTATGTCGACTATGCCTTTGAGATCATCTTCGGTCTCAGTGGGCAGCCCTATCATAAAATACAGCTTGACGTTCTTTACTCCCCTTTCGAGCGCAGATGTCAGAGAGGATAAAATATCCTTGTCCCCGACGTTTTTGTTTATCACGTCGCGCAGTCTCTGTGTGCCCGCTTCGGGCGCGAACGTAAGCGACGCGCCTTTCGTATCCTCGTAGATTTCAGCCTCGAAGCTGTCAAGTCTAAGAGACGGAAGCGCCAGCTTCACGTTGTTTTTATCAGCCTCTTCTTTAAGACCGTCGACCAATCCTTTAAGGTCGGAATAGTCGCTGGTACTCAGGCTCGACAAACTTAATTCTTCATAGCCCGTGTTGATTATAAGCTCTTTAGCCTGTCTTAAAAGAGTATCCGTTTTTTTCTCTCTGATCGGTCTGTAATAAAAACAAGCCTGGCAGAATCTGCACCCGTTGGCGCAGCCCCTGAACAATTCGAGAGTGGAACGGTCGTGAACGATATCGCAGCCGGGCACGAGTATTTTGGTCGGAAAATAAGCCTTGTCGAGGTCCTTTACGACCGCCCTTTTCACCCTGCCGCCTATCGACGGAACATATACGCCTTCGAGCGTTGAAGCGCGTTTTAAAAATTCATTTTTACTCAGCCCTTCCTTCTTGCACTTTGCGTGAAGATTTACGAACGCAGCCAGGTTGACCTCTCCTTCCCCGACCATTATCGCGTCGAAAAAGTCTGCGATCGGCGCGGGATTGACCATACACGGACCGCCGGCAATTATAAGCGGATATTCCGCTCCCCTGTCTTTCGCGTAAAACGGAACGCCTGCGAGATCCATCATATACAGGACGTTGGTGTAAGCCAGTTCAAACCCGATTGAAAATCCGATTATGTCGAAATCCGTAAACTCTCTGCGCGTTTCGAGGGAGAACAGCTTTATCGAATTTTCTCTCATCTTTTCCGCCATATCGACAGACGGCGCGAAACAGCGTTCGCAGACGACTCCCGCCGTATCGTTGAGCATATGGTAAAGTATCCTTAAACCTATATTGCTCATGCCTACTTCGTATTTATCCGCAAAGCAGAGGCATACCCTCTCGTCGCACGGCTTGTCCGTATCGGGAAGATTGAACTCTCCTCCCAGATATCTGGCGGGTTTTTCGACTGCGAGAAGTATTTTTTTCAAAACTTCGCCGTCTACCATCACATCACCAATGCCGCCGCGCCGATTATGCCCGCCTTGTTGCCGAGCGAAGCGCCTATTATCCTGACTTTCGGGTTATGCTCGCTCGCAAGAAGTCCGGAATTCACCTTTTCTTCGAGCGGCTCGATAAGCGCAGGACCCTCGTTGGAAACTCCTCCGCCGATCACTATCGCGTTGGGGTGGAAGATGTTGCCCAGATTGATGAGCCCGGTCGCGATATAGTCGATATAATTCTCAACGACCTCTCTTGCCGCCTTATCGCCCCTTTCCGCGGCGATAAACGCGGTCCTGCCGCTGACTTTGCCGTTCTCCTTGACGACGTCGTGAAGCAGACTGTCCGGATATTTTTTCATCGCTTCTTCCGTCTGTTCAATCAGCGCGGTAGCAGAAGCGTAACGCTCCCAGCACCCTTTCAGACCGCAGTTGCACTGCTTGCCGTCCTTTACGATTATCATATGACCGGCTTCGCCGCCCGCGCTGGCTACGCCGTCGAAAAGCTTGCCGTCGATGATTATACCCGAGCCTACGCCTGTACCGAGAGTGACGAGTATCGCGTTGTCCATACTGCGGCTGCTGCCGAACTTATATTCGCCCCACGCGGCGCAGTTGGCGTCGTTCGCCGCCTCAGTGCGTATTCCGGAAGCGACCTCGAGCCCGTGCACCAAGGGAACGTCTCTCCATCCGAGGTTGGCGGAATAGCTGACTGTACCCGTGCGGCTGTCGACGACGCCGGGAACGCCGAGCCCTATACCTCCGATGTCGTGATAGTCTACCCCCGCCTTTTCGCACAGAAGTCTAAGGTCAGCGACGATGTCTTCAAGGATGCCCTTATAGTCCTTATTCTTGTCTGTCTTTATCGAATTGTCCGCAATGATAGCGCCTTTTATGTCGACAAGTCCTATTTTGATATTGGTGCCGCCGACGTCTACTCCCGCATAGATCATAAAATACCTCTTTTCGCGCGTGCGCGTTTATTAATATATTATAACAAAATCAACACAATATATCAAGCGGTATCCGAAAAAAGAAAAAGGGCGCGAAACCCGCCCTTTCAGCAAAAAGTCTTATTGTACGCTTCATCCACCGTGGACGAAAGTTCACATTCTTCCAGCATGACGCCGACGTCCGCTTCGTCGAGTTCGTACAGCACCCGACCCGCTTCGTCCACTACCGTAAAGGTCGTCATACTGTCTCTGTTCACCTTTGTCAGCAGTCTTGTCAACGGCGCGTCTTTATACAGTAAAACGCAGCGTTTATCTACACCGGCACGATAATTTTTACAAAACTTGTTTGTAGCGGAAGAGGTCATCTCTCTTTCTCCGCCTGAGCCGAAAAGCGCCTCGTATATCAGGAAAAAACCGAATAGCGGTATCGTCGGATTAAATTCGTACCATACGCTGATCACGCCGGTCGCGACCAGAAGAACGCCGACCGTCACGCCGCACGCCTTCATCGCCTTCACCGCTCTCGTCTTGTTTTTAACGATCGAAACGACCGCCCTGTAACCGTCCAGCGGATATACGGGCAGAAGGTTGACGACGCACAGCGAGATATTCGCCGCGCATACGTCGCGGGTATAGCCGTAAGACGACGGCACAAGCCACCACAACGCGACGACGCTTATCGCGCACAGGGCATTGAATACCGGAGCCGCCAGCGCTATTATCACGCCGTCGCGGGCGTCGTAATTGTCGCCGCCGGCGATCACGCCTCCGTACGGCATAAGCGTCACCGCGCCCAACGTGTAACCTCTCCATTCCGCCGCGCGCGAATGAGCGACCTCGTGCGCGAGTATCGCGAGGACGTATCCGCCGAACATAAGCGCTCTGTCTGTCAGTACGAAATACAGAGCGAGCAGGACGAACAACGGATGGAGTTTTATCTTCATCAGCCCATCGTGACAAACCTTGTCAGCAATACCGCACAGCTTATCACGGCGCAGACGACAGCCTGTACCACGAATATGTCGAGAAGATCGACCCTGCGGCGCTTTTTGCTTATCTTGCCGTAAGTCACGTTTTCATTGAGTTTTGCCTCTGCGTTTATAACTTCGCAGTCGTCATATTTCATATGCTTCACCTCTCGTCGGATTGGTAAAGTATATTCGCGGCTTTGCGGTTTATTCCTAAATCGCCTTGATTTGTCTGATGTCTTCGGCGCTCGCCTTCACACGTACGGTATAGCCGTTTTCCGCGCCGTCGATAAACACCTCGATCCCGTCCGGGCGCAGGCGCATATAGTAAGAAAGCACCCTCCCCAGATCGTTTCTCAGCGCGCGCATAAACCCTTCGCTCATATCCAGTTTGTCTTTAAGTAATACGCTTTTCAGCCTGTTTACGACCATTCTGCCCTCGTTCATAACTGCCTCCTCAGATACGTTTTTATTTTACCGAACACACCTTTGTAGTCTTTTGTGCAGTCGTATATCCTGCGCGTGCCGTTAATTATGTTTTCTGCGATATAAGTCATTGCAAGGTCGCTTTTAGCATTGCCCTTCCCCAGCCTTCCGAGCTGCGCGTAAACGGTCACGCAGTCGTCTTCGGGGATATAGCCCAACGCGCGGTGCCTTAAAAGTCCGGTTATATCGTCCGCGCTCATCATACTGCCGCCTTCAACGAGATCACCCCTGACCCTGTTCACGACGACAGAGACAGAGTGCAGACCGTAAGTGTCGAGAAGAGACAGCACCTTGTCCGCATCCCTGATCGCGCCGACGTGCGGAGTCGTCACGACAATCGCTTCGTCCGCGACGCATACCGCGCGGTGGAAGCCGACGTCTATCCCTGCGGGACAGTCGATGAGCACGAAATCGAAAGCGGCTTCGGCTTCAGCCAGCATACGCCTGAGCGCCGACGACGAGAACTCTCCGTCCTCCGCGCCGTTAGAGGACGCGAGCAGGCTCAGAGTCGAATACTCGGTATCCTGCAGTATCGCCTGCCTCAAAGAGCATCTGCCGCGAAGCACGTCTGTCATATCGTAAATTATCCTGCTTTCCATTCCCAGCGCGACGTCGAGATTGTTAAGCCCGACGTCAGCGTCGACCAGAAGTACGCGCGCTCCTCTTTTCGCGAGCGCGATCCCGAGCCCCGCGCATACCGTCGTCTTTCCGACCCCGCCTTTGCCCGATGTCAAAACTATTCTTCTTGCCATATCCACCTCACGCGATACAACCATTATAACTCAATCCGTCTCGCATAAAACCGCACAGTTTGTCGAAATCAGAGAGAAAAAAACGAAAGCGGATCACAGCGCAAGTAAATCACGGTATACCAGCCCAGAATAATACGAACCAGCCCTGAGGCGCGCCTTTTATGCGTTTTTTAGCGATTCTCACTTGAAAATATTATAATATTATCTGCGTTCATATTATCAAGGCATTTAACGCAGTAGCTACGGAAATTTGCCGCTTTAAACCAGGTTCGTATTATTCTGGTCTGGTATAAAAACAAAACTCCCTTTCGGGAGTTTGTAAAGATCTTTGAAACGCTGTTGTTTTTTTCAGGCGTCCAGTCCTTTGACGTTGAGAAGCCTTGCGAGCGACGCCTTGTCGTTGAAGAAATGGCTTGCGCCGAGAGCCGCCGCGTTTTCGGGCATATCGGGCACCCTTACTTTGAGCTGCAGCTGAGCGGAAATATAATCTGCAAGCCCGGGTATATACGCGCTGCCGCCGCAAAGGGTTATACCGTTTTCGTATATCTCCTGCGCGATACATTCGGGTATCTGGAAGGTATAGTTGTAAGCGACCTCTATTATCTTGTCTATTACCGGGCAGATCGCCTGTTTGAGCTCGCTCGCGACCAGCCTGACGCTTACGTTTTCGTCGCCGTGCAGAGCCTCCGTATTGACTATCATCGGCGAGTTGTCGTTGTCGTACATGCTGGCGATCTGGCGTTTCACCTTCTCAGCCGACGACGGCTTTATCTTGCACCTTCTGGTGTCGATCACATAGTCTATTATCGCCTGGTTTATCGAATCGCCGCCGATATTTATGCTGCAACCCGCGACGATGCCGTTCTTGTCGATTATCGCTATCTCTGTCTTTGAGCCGCCGATATCCATGATAAAACTGCTGTTCTGACCGCTGAGTCCCTGCGCTACCGCGAGCGGGGATTCTATTATCAGAACCTCGCTGGCGCCCGCCTTGAGAAGAGTCTTTTCGACGTCCTTTTTCTCCATATTGTTGAGCCCGCAGGAAACGCACGCGATGACTTTTACTTTGGGGGAAATGATAGCGCTGCCGACCGCGCGGTTGATGAAGTCGCGGTACATAAGCACCGCCGCGCGTTCATGGAAGATCGCGCCTTCCTTTATCGGAAAGAGTATCTGAAAATCGTAACGGCGGGTATTCATCAGCCTTTGCGCGTTCTTACCGCTTTCCAGAAGCGCCATCTTGTTGTGCTTGTTGTTGATGGCGACGACGCTGGGCTCCTGAATTATCAGACCCACGTCCTTTTTGAATATCGTCGTGACTTTGCTGCCGACATCTATTACGAGTTCAACCGTGCCCATTTTCTTCTCCGAGTATTTCTTTGAGTCTTTGAAGCGGGAGCCCGACGACGTTGTCGTAATCGCCGATAACTCGTCTCACGACCCCTTTATCCTGTATCCCGTACGCGCCTGCCTTGTCGAGCGGCGAGCCTCCCGCAACGTACGCGTCTATGAACGCGTCGCTGAGGTCGTTGAGTTCAACGACCGATCTGCAATAGTAAGTTTCTCTTCCCTCGCCTTTTTTTATCACCGAGACCCCGGTGTATACGCTGTGTTTTCTGCCCGACAACGTCCTTAAAAAGCGCTTTGCTTCGTCTGCGTCTTTCGGCTTATTGAACACTCTGCCGTTGTAATACACCGTCGTGTCCGCCGCTATCACCACGTCGCCGTTTTCGGCGTTTTCCGCGGCGCGCTCCGCCTTGTGCGTCGCGAGCGCCTGCACGTACAGGTGCGGTCTCTTATAATCCGTCTTCTCTTCGTCGGCGACCGTAACGACGGTGAAGCTGTCAGTTATCCTGCCCAGGAGTTCCCTTCTTCTGGGTGACGCAGATGCGAGAATTATCATTCGCTTTTTTCGGAAAGGCCTTCTTCGACGGCGCTTTTTACCGTTTCTTCCGCGACGCTGTAAGCGTCGGGAGCTTCATCTCTGTCCGTTCCCGCCTTTTCTCTCATCTTTCTGGACGTAGAGCTTTCCCAGTGTTTTCCGTCTTCCGATTTAAAGCGTTTAATATGTTTGAGCGCCTTTTTCTTATTGCCGTGTTTGTCTTCCGAAAGCGCGAGCTTTGCGTAATAGAAGGACGCCTTGTCGCCGTCCGCGACGACCATCTTTCCCGTTTCATAGCTGCGCGCAACCTCGTATGCGTAATTGAGTTCGCCGGTAAGAAGCGCGCGCTCTTTGTACTGCAACGCCTTAGCGGGATCCGCGGTATCTTTCGCCGAATAGTAATCAATAAGAAAATTGCACGCTTTGCGGTAACCGGCGTCCGCCGCGCGGGTGATCATCTCAAGCCCCAGCGCCTTATCCTCTTCATACAGAATGCCCGAATAAAGCATAAAACCTTTCATGTAAACGCCGTTGATACAACCTCTGTTAAACGACTCGTCGACAAGCTGTTTGACTTTTTCGTCGTCTTTATCGACACCGCTGCCGGTCATATAGCAGTTCGCGAGGTGCGCGAGCGCCTCACCGTCGCCGTTTTCGACCGCGAGATTAAAGTAATACGCGCTCTTTTTAAGATCCGTTTTAAAGCCCTTGCTATCCTTGCCGTACGCTATACCCAGCTTCGTATAAGCCGAAACGTAACCTCCGGAAGCGGCCTTTTCAAAGAATTTGAGCGCAAGCTTTTTGTCTTTTCTGAAGTACTTGCCCGTCGCGTGACCGAGACCGAGATAATACGGAGCGATCGGGTTTCCCTCTTTTGCGCTCTGATTGAGATACTGTTTAGCGAGCATAAGCTCTTTTTTCGTACCGATCCCGAACATATAGCGGTAACCGACTTCGAGAAGCGCGTCCGCATAACCGCTGGTCGCAGAAAGCTTAAAGTATTCAAACGCCTTCTTCCTGCTGATCTCAGTGCCTATGCCCTGTTCATAGCAACGCGCAAGCCCGTAGCAGCCTCTCGCGCTCTCGCGTTCGGCGGCGCGCTTGAAGTAATAGAACGCGTCGTTTTCGTTGCGCGCGACTATCTCGCCTCTTTCGCTGATTATGCCCATCTTTACGAGGGCGGGAGCGTAGTCGTCCTGCGCCGCACGGAAATAGCAATCCACCGCCGAAGCGTAGTCTTCGTTATTTTCCGCAATCAAACCTTTTCTGTAAAGCGCCGGAGCGTAAAGTTCGTCCGCAGCCTCGTTCATATAGGCTTCGCCTTTTTCGGCGTCCTTTTTTACGTAAATACCGTTGTAGTACATCTGACCGACGACGTACTTGCCCGCGCTGCTCCCCCTCGAAGCCGCCTTGCTGAAATGCTTGAACGCCGCCCTGAGACTGCGCCTTACGTACGGCTTGCCGTCATAGAAGAAATAGCCCATCATGCAAAGACAGCTCGGCTCGTTGAGCTTGACGCCCTTTTGTATCCACCTGTACGCCTTGACCGCGTTGTCGTTCGTGCCTATACCGAAACGGTAACACCTCGCGACCTCGGCGTACGCCTTGGTATGTCCGCTTTTAGCAAGTTGCAGATAGAGGTCGAACGCGCCCTTCTGATCCTTGTCGATACCCCAGCCTCGCTGCATGCAATACGCCAGATTAAACATCGCGACTTCATTGCCGAGGCTCGCCGATTTCTTGAACCAGTAGACCGCCTTGGGAAGATTTTGTTTTACGGCGTCGCCTTTCAGAAAACAAAGCGCCAGATAGCACTGCGCGTCGCTGTCCCCTTCCTTTGCCGCCGGGACCAGATAATGACCCGCCATAAACGGATCCTTTTCTGTACCGAAACCGTTCTGATAGCAATATGCGAGGCTGTATTTTGCCTTCTCGTTGCCTCTCTTAGCCAGCTCGGTATAAATTCCGAAAGCCTGAGCCTCGTCCTTAGCGACGCCCTCGCCGTTCAGATAGAGATCCGCAATGCCCATCTTCGCGTCGATATTACCCATATCTCTCGCTTCAATGTAAAGATTCATTGCGCCTTCGGGATTCTTTTTGCACCCGAGTCCTCTGCGGTACAGGTCGGCAAGCTTGACTTTCGCTTTTACGTTGCCCGCCCTCGAAGCCGAATCGTAATATTTCCTTGCCTTAACGTAGTCGTTCGATGTGCCGAGACCTTTTTCGTACATTCTGCCCAGATAATACCTGCAGTTGCTGTCGCCGTAACCTGCGGAAGCAGCCCTGTCCATCCAGTAGAACGCCTTACGGTAATCCCTGTCTATCTCGTCGCCGTTGAAATACGCGACGCCCAGCTTGTAGCTGAGAGCCGGATCTCTCTTTGCTTTTTTCTCTAAGTCCTTGATATTTTCAATCATAAAATCCACTCCGTGAAAGGTTCGCGCGGGGCGCCTCAACCCGACAGACTCACCTATAATATTTTTATTTTAACATAATACACGCGTGTTTACAAGCATATTTTTATACGACTTTGCGCGCGTTTCGTACAAAACGCGTCTTTTCCAGCGCGCAAATGCGGGAAATTTGGCGCGGCTGCGCAATTTTTATATAAAAAATGCGAAGGCGTCCGCCTTCGCGTTTTTTTCTTAAAGTATCTGCAACTGCTTTTTGTAAGCCCTCTTGAAGTCCTGTATACTGGTCATCGCGTCCTTTATCTCAAGCGAACATTCGGCGCCCTCGCTGTCCGTCTTCATTATCACGCTGTCTCCCAACACGTCGCAGGTAATCGTCTTTATCACGCCGCTCATACTTCTGTCAAGGCTTTCCGCTATCCTGACGATGACGCCCAGTTTGAACACCGCGTCGACATCCTCTTCAGTCAGCATTTCGCGGTAACGCATGAATTCAGTCATGTTCACGTCGCCCTTTCTGTGCATGCACGCCATGAACGCCGCCATCACGAGATCCTTGTGCGATATGCCGTAAAGGTTGCTGTTGAGTATGATGTAACACGAATGTTTGTGATGGTCGTAGTACTTGATACGGTTGCCCGAATCGTGCAGCATCGCCGCCGTGCGCAGCACTTTGACGTACGCCCTTGGCAGCTTGTGCAACACTTTGAGCTGCTTGAAAAGCTGTATCGACAGATTGTACACGTGCTCTGCGTGCGGTATATTCTCCCCGAAGAAATTGAGAAGCGAATATATGCTGTGTCCGAGCACGTCCGAAATCGGCTTTTCGTTGGTCGAAGGCACCGCATACTTGAACATCGCGCCTTCCCTGAGCCCGCTGCCTGAGATCACCAGCTCTTCGAGATTGAGATAATTGATAACGCTCTTTATCGCGGCGAGCGCGGACGGGAAAATATCCGCTCTTACGCTGGAAAGACCTTTTATCTTCATCGTCTTGTCGAGGTCGAGATTCTTGATGTTGCCGTAAATGCCGTTGAATTCCTGGTTGGTAACGACGTAGTTGTGCGCCATCGAAAGCGGATATTTTTTAAGCATTCTGCTTATCTTTCCGAGATTGCGGAAAGAGCCGCCCACGCCGATAAGCTTTGTGTCAGGCAGTATCTCCGCCATCCACGGAACGCTCTTGAGCTGCTCTGTAACGTAATCTTCTATCATCTTGTTCCTTTCCTGCGGCGAAGCGCCGGACTTTGAGAACATCTCCGTAAGTACGACGGCGCCGAAAGGCAGCGTTATATGCTGAAGCAGATTTTTCCTGTTGTAATATACGAACTGCGTGCTTCCGCCGCCGATATCCATTATTATGCCGCGCGGGATATCCATTGAGTTGATCACGCCCTGATATACCAGCTGCGCTTCCTCGTCGTCGTCGAGCACTTTGAGCTTTATGCCGGTCGTTGCCAGCACTTCGTCCAGAAATCCTCTCTGATTCTTCGCCCTGCGTACAGCGGCGGTCGCGTACGCATAGATCTTTTCGACCTTGTTGGCGTCGCAAAGTCTTCTGAACATTTTAAGAGTTTTGATTGTCTGCGCAACTCTGGCGGGCTGTAAAAAACCGTCAAGCTCCATATCCTGTGCGAGCCTTACGGTTTCCTTCAACTCGTCGACTACCGAAAAGTAACCGCCTTCCAGTATGTCGACCAGTACCAGTCTCAGCGAATTTGAGCCGAGATCTATAATCGCTATTTTTTCCATTGCCGTTTATCCTTTGATAAGTTTCTTTTCCAACGTTTAAATTATATCACAAGGCGGTCTTTTTGGCAAGACCCAATATTTTTTTTGCACACGTTATACGCGCATAATATTTCTTGAAACAGCGTGCTTTTTGAGAAACAGGCGTTTTCGCGCTCTTTTTATGCCGAAAATTTTCTGACGTCTCCGCTATTTTCCGCACGTATCCGTGCGTTTTATGTACAAAACGGATACGATGTATAAAGCGTTGACGCACCACGGCAGTCCGGGATGCGGCTTTCTCCCGCCCTCAAAAGAGATTGCCGCCGCGGCAACCGTTTCCTCTTTATTTTTTCTTTGCGGACTAAACGACTCTCAGCGCCTGTCTTTTCCGGCTCCGATCTCTTACTTTTCCTCGTCCGGACGACGATATTATCATTTTCCCGGCAGTCGTCGTTTTCTTTCCCGTCTTCCCGGCTGAAAGTTTGCATAACTTCGTCCCGCAACGCGTAAACTCCTATCCCGTCCGTCTTTATCGGAGGCTTACCGCAACGGTTGAAAAAACGTAAAAATAATATAAATTCCCCGACCCGTGTCGTTTACCGATATGTTTTTCTCTGTTTGAAAAAATACCTGACCGCGAATCTCTCAACCTGCTGTTAACCGCAAGTCGAGCAGCTTTGCCCCGCAAAAAGAACGCCCGCAAACGCGGGCGCATATACTCTTTGTTATCCGTTTTTTATCTTATCGGCAAGTTTTACCAGAAACCCTTTTATCAGGTCCATCACCGCGTAGTAGTCGTCTATGTTCTTCATTAAAAACGGGTCCGGTATCGTCGTGTAATACCCGTCGACGTATTCGCTGAGCGTAACGAATTTCTTGTGATACCTGAGCGGCAGCGCAATCTTGTTCATCTTTGTCATGCCGATTATCACGTCCGCGTCTCTGAAAAGATATCCGTCGCCCCACTTGAACGCCGGCTTATGCGCGGCTATCTCTTCTTCGGTAAATCCTTCGCGCAGAAGCGCAAGCCGCGCCTTCGGGTGTATCTTAAAAGAACGGTTGAAAACCGCTGCGCTCCTGACGCTCCCGACCTTTGCGGCAAGCGCGGGATCGCTTTTTACCATGCGCCCGAAAACGTATTCGCAGAACGGGCTGCGGCATATATTCGACGAACAGACGAAAAGTATCTTCATATATTGATTATATATTATTCAAAGCGCCCGGCGCAACATATTTTTTTGTATTTTCCCTTCTCTTCCGCCGCGCGAAACCGACGCGCCGTTTAATTGAGGTACAAACCGGGAAACGGATCTGTTTGCGATATCGGACACGCCTCGACTGTTCAAGGCATAAAAAGACGGCGAGGCGTCTTTTCATTTTATATTTCCTTTAACGTTCTGTTCAACCTTCTTAACTCATGAGAGAGTCAGATCTTTCCTTCTCCGTAATCGCGGATGACGCCGGTCATATACTCGAGAAAAGCCTTCATCGTCTCAAGGTCTTTATCCGAGCATCTTTCGGATATCGTGAACGTCGCGGTTCCCTTGAAAGTCGTGCATGCGACCTGCATATACGGCTTGAACTTGACCGTGCCCGTCATAAACGCTTTGGTCGCGGGCGCGTCGACGAGGTCGATATATTCGTTCTTAATTATGCCGATATTAGACATACCTACAAGCGGATTGGTATAGCCAATCTTCACCGCCATCTGCGAGATCGCGAACGGGAATATCCGGTATGCCAGCGCCATCAGCGGCAGTCCCGAAAGTCCGAGAAGGGGGTTTTCCTTGTGCGGTTTAAGCGCCGCTTTCACCCTTAGCAGAGTATCCGCAAAGCTATCGCCCGCACCTTCGGTCAGCTTGCACGGCATATACGAAGTAAGGTTCGTGAAGCCGTCTGTATCGTTGCCTTTAAGATATCTGCGCAGATCAAGCATGGAGGTTATCTCCGTCGGCGTCGTGCCGTCCACGCCCTTGAAAAATTTGACTATCGCCCTGAAGAACGCGGCGAGGTAGATGTCGTTGACGGTAAAGCCGTCCTTCTTTCCTCTTATCTTCGCCTTTTCGAGCGCTTCCGCTTCCAGCTCCACCCTCATAATGTGCGACTTGTCGGTGTTCTTGTCCGGCTCAAACGGAAACTCCAGCTTTATATTCGTTCTCGAAACGTTCTTATAGAGCATCTTCGCTTTCTTTGCCAGCTCGGGCGGCAGATCGCGGTAGACCTGCTTTGCGCTGCGCGTACCGCATTTGACTTCAGCCTGATAATTCGGATCTGCTTTGAGTCCGTTATAAGCCGCGCAGACCGTCTTGCCGAAACTTATGAAGTCCCTGCCGTCGAAACACATATGGTTTATAAGGAAACAAATCATGCTTCTGCCGTTGCCCTTTAAAAGCGTAAATTCGAATTGCAGTTTTCCTCTGCAGTCTATTCTCCTCGTCAATATCTTTTGTATCTGCGCGATAAAATCGTCGTCCTCGACCACCGTCAGCACGTCCGCTTCGGTATAATCGTGATTTACCACCCAGTAAGGTTTTATCGGATTCGCAACAAAGCTGCTGTGCAACACGTCTATCCTGTCCACGACCTGTTTAAGCGCTTTGCGCATGACCGCTTCGTCGACGATCCCTTCGTACTCGAACGCGCAATGCATCATACCGTCGTAATAATTCTTGAAAATGTACTGGACCTTGTCCCACATTTCGGCTTTAAGCGTTTTTCTTTTCACTGTCTGTCTCCTTAATATACAAAATATCCCGTCGATACACCGTTGTATATATTTATCATATAAAACGTGTAATATGTGTGTCAAATTATTAACATACGATTCGTATCAAAACGTACACGCGGACTTTTATTTTATAGTGTACCCCATACGGGGATTAAAGGCAAAGAATCGAGGTCTCCTCAATCGTTCATTACGCAGGTCAAAAATTATTACGACCGCGAAAGCAGCCGTTTCGCAGCACCCGCACTCTGTGATCGCTAACGCTTACGGCGAAGGTTAGCGGATAAAAATGACGCCTTTGCAATATCGGCTGTTTGATATTTTTAACGACATATTCTTAAAATTAAAAACACTCGTTTGCCGCCCTGCCAAAGGGGCTTGGATTGCAACAAGCGTATCGGCTTTACGGAATAAAGATACCGTAATTTGCCGCTTGACTTATTGTACGGTTCGGTGTATAATGAATTATAACTTACTTAAAAAAGGAGTAAGAAACTCTACCGTGGACGACACCGACAGTAGCGGCGCTGACCGAAGTAGTATTAACTGTCAACTAAATACGTTGTTATTTATAGGCATAACCTGCGTCTATCATTCAGATAGCAGGCTGTGCCTTTTTTGTTTCTTTTCACTGATCATCGCCGAAAGGCGGTCAGAATATAAATTATCAAAAAAAGGAGTGATTGATCCGTTATGGATAGACACAAACAGACGCCTTGGCATGCGCTGAAACTTGCGGAGATCTATGAAACATTACATACCTCCGAAGAGGGATTAAGCGATGCCGAGGCTGCCGAAAGGCTGAAAAAACACGGGCGCAACGAGTTGCGCTCAAAACCGCCCAAAACCATTCTTCAAATGCTGAAAGCGCAAATCATTGACCCGATGGTGCTCATCCTCATCGGCGCGTCGGTTTTATCCGCTATTTTGCAGGAATGGACGGAAGCGGCGGTGATTTTCGTTATTGTAATCGTCAACGCCGTCATTGGTATTGTGCAGGAAAAGAAAGCGCAATCCTCTCTGGAGGCTCTGCGCAGCATGAGCGCCCCGACAGCCCGGGTACTGCGCCAGGGAGAAGAAAGCGTGGTGCCCGCCGGCGAACTGGTAGTGGGCGACATTGTGATGCTGGGCGACGGAGATATGGTGCCGGCGGATGTACGTCTGATAGACTCTGCCAATTTAAAAGTGCAGGAGGCTTCTTTAACAGGCGAATCCGTCCCTTCCGAAAAGGAAGCGGAAGATTTGCTGCCGGAAGACTGTCCCTTAGGCGACCGCAGCAATATGGCGTATAGCTCCGCCATAGTCACATACGGACGAGCGACCGGCATTGTGGTTGCCACCGGCATGGGTACCGAGGTGGGCAACATCGCCGGCATGTTGAGTAATCAGGACGATACGGACACACCGTTAAAGCGTAAACTGAACGCGGTCGGCAAAACCTTGACCATTGTCGGGCTGATCGTCTGCGCTCTTATTTTTGCCATCGGCGCTTTATATCGTCGCCCGCTGATCCCGCAGTTCTTAGTCGCGATTTCGCTGGCAATTTCCATTATCCCGGAAGGCTTGCCTGCCACCGCCACGATCGTAATGGCGCTGGGCGTACAGCGCATGGCAAAGAAAAACGCTTTGATCCGCAAATTACCCGCGGTAGAGACCCTGGGCAGCGCAACCGTCATTTGCTCAGATAAAACCGGTACGCTCACACTCAATAAAATGACGGTCACACACATTGCCGTCAACGAAGATTTTAAAAACGGCGCCGCTACCCCGATTAAAAACGCCGCCAAACAGCATTCCGCCGTCTGTAACGAATTGGTTTACGCAGCGGCTCTCTGCAACGACGCCAGTCTCGATCCCGATCGGAAGGGAGAAATCATCGGCGACCCCACAGAAGGCGCGCTGATTTATATGGCGCAGGCTTTCGGGATCAATCATGAAGAATTGGAGGATAAATATCCTCGCGTATTTGAACAGCCTTTCGATTCGGAACGCAAGAGAATGACAACTGTTCACCGCATCAACGAAAATTGGACTTCTTATACCAAGGGCGCGGTGGATGAAATGCTGCCGCTGTGTACCCGCATTCTGACTTCGGAAGGTATACGGCCCATTACGGACGCTGACAAAGAAAACATTACAAAACTTTGCCTGGCAATGTCTGAGGACGCTTTGCGCGTGCTGGGCTTTGCAACGCGTACTCTCGCGGAGCTGCCCGCAGATGATGATGAGGATGTGGAATTTGATATGACTTTTGTGGGTGTGACAGGAATGATCGACCCTCCCCGCAAAGAGGTGGCAGAATCTGTGCGCACATGCCGTCAGGCAGGCATCCGAACGATCATGATCACAGGAGACCATAAGGTAACGGCATTGGCAATTGCAAAAGAATTGGATATTTACCGTGAAGGCAACACCGTCATATCAGGTGAAGATCTTGAAACGATGACCGATGACGAATTGGACGCCGCGGTAAAAACGGCTACTGTCTTTGCCCGCGTATCTCCTGCGGATAAATTACGCATCATCCAAAGTCTGAAACGCACCGGTGAAGTAACTGCCATGACAGGTGACGGCGTCAACGACTCCCCCGCCCTGAAAGCGGCGGACATCGGTGTTGCGATGGGCGTCACCGGTACGGATGTGGCAAAAGACGCCGCCGACATGATCTTGCTGGACGACAGTTTTACCACTATTGCCTATGCCATCAAGGAAGGCCGCCGCGTCTACCGCAACATCCAGAAGGTAATCCAATTCCTTTTGGTTGGCAATATCGCAGAAATTCTGACCTTGTTTATTGCGACCTTGTTTAACTGGGACGCGCCCCTTCTGGCGGTTCATATCTTGTGGGTAAACCTGGCAACGGCTACTCTGCCGGCTCTGGCTCTGGGCGTTGATCCTGCCAGCAAGAACATTATGAAGCATAAACCGGTCAAATCAGGCACGCTGTTTGAAAAGGATCTGGTGGGCAGGGTTATTACGCAAGGCGTCTTTGTTGCAGCCATGACCACCTGCGCTTACTGGATCGGCGCAAATATGGGCGACCATGTGGTCGGTCAGACAATGGCGTTCTGTGTGCTGGCATTCTCGCAAATGCTTCGCGCTTTTAATCAGCGTTCCAATACTGAGCCTATTTGGGTACGGGCAGAAGGAACCAATCCCTGGCTGATACTTTCTTTCGTTGCGTCAGCCGTTCTGATGTCCTGCATTCTGTTTATCCCCGCGCTGCAAAGCGTATTCCGGTTGACCTTGCTGAACGGCGTCCAATGGTTGATCGTCGTCGGGTTGTCTTTGATGTCGGTCGTACAAGTGGAAATTGTAAAGGCGTTCAAAAGATGTTTTAAAAAATAATCATAAACGCGGAGGGGAAACCCTCCGCATTTTTAATGCAGAGAATTAATAACTGTTTTTTCAACGATATCTATTGTAGTTTTGTTTGCAATTATTCTTATAGTCTGTTACGTACGACGTGTCTTTGCCGAGTCTTTCCCAATCTGACGGATATGACCAATTGAAACCGGAAGTAGCCGATGCATAAACCGGTTCAGTTACAAATAGCAATAATAACCGGATCATGGTAACAAGTGCAATAAGGATTGCAGTTTTACGAAAAGTATTTGTCTTATTCTTCCCCCTAAAATATTTGAATGAGCTTTTGAGACACTCCTTAATCCTATTATTCTTCTCTCATAATTAAACTTTCAATAAACTTTAACTTTATCCATTTGTTCAGAAGTTAAAAACTGAGCGAAGTAATCTTTATACGCCTGCTCGCTATGAGACGGAATAAGTATTTTATCGCTGTTTACCAGTATTTCTTTATCGCAAACGGGAGGAGTCTCTCCCGCAAACTCCAGAATTTCACACTTAGCGGGCTTGATCTTCGGCAACGTCTCCATACCATCGGGGACGACGATATGGTGAAATTGCATAGCCGAGGTTTCGAGTGCAAGCAATCCTCTCGACAAAGTTATTTTTCTGTAAAGAACACTTCCCAACGCATAGTCGTCGACGTACTTTACGCTGTCAGGCAATACAAGTTCGTTTTCGTTGCCATAATAATGCACGACTCTTGCGCCGTCGGCGGTCAGCGTATAGTTGCCTTCCTTTTTGAAATTGTTCCCTTTGAGTATCAGCTTCGTACCGTTATCTATCTGCGCCTTGACGATCCGCGTTACCGTAGACGGAATTTCAAGACTTTCAAGGGAATAGCACATCGAGAAAGAATAAGCGGATATCTTCTCCAATCCTTCGTTGAGAACGACTTCGGTAAGCCCCTCGCACACACTGAAACACCCTTCGGGTATCTCTTTTAACAGTGCGTTAGCCTTGAAAGTTTTCAGTTTTGAATTAGAAAAAACGTATTTACCTAAAGACTCGGTTTTCTGCGGCATTTGAAAACTTTCAAGCGCCGTGCTTGCAAAAGCATTATCTCCTATGCATTTTATATTGTCCCCCAGTGCTATTTCAGCAAGATCTTTGCAACCATAAAAAGCACCTTGCGGTATTTCTGTGAGATTTTCACAAGCCGCCAAGGACACGTTTTTCAATGCAGCACTCGCGAAAACAAACTCTCCCATCTCTTCAAGTTTATCAGAAAATTCGACTTCCGACAAAGATAACGTATTTTGAAAAGAATAATCGCCTATTGCTTTGACGTTCTCAAGATTTATCTTTGAAAGCGCCTCACAATTGTTAAAAATATTATCAGGCAAGACGGCAACGCCTTTGCCGAGTACGACATCCGTCAGCATTGAATTGTCTTTAAATAGCGCACCGGAAATATCCGTAACGCAATCAGGTATGATTATTTTGCCGAACTCAACAAAGCTGAAATCAGCGTCTTCAAGCGCAGTTACGCCGTCTTTGAAAGTCAGCGTCTTTCCGCTCAGACAATCTGAATTGACCGAATCGTTTATGCACACGTTTTTTCCCAGCACGATCGTATCGGCGTTTTCAAAACAGCCGAAATCCGATTCCTGATAATCTATAAAATAATCTGATTTTATTTCAAGTGTTTTCAACACGGTCTGAGGAATCACTACCGTGTTTTCCAAAGAACTTACGTTATCGAGCGTTATCTGCTCTACCAACGCGGAAACGTCTTCGTCGAGATAAGTCGCTCCGCTTAAAATCAACTCTGAAATGCCTGATTTCGCAAGAGCGTTTTTCAGTCCTGCCGTTTTATCCGTCAATTTAATACGTTCAATCGTTTCGTTATTTGCGAAAAAGTTTTCGTCGATTTCTCCGCCGCTCAGTTCGATAAGATATCTGCTCAAATTTTGATCGGAAGCGAATTTTACCGAAGTATTCGACAACTTAACGACAGCGCCGTCCTTTAATTCGAGTCCGTCTACACTTGTTATACTTTTGCTCAACATCAACCTTTCTATGCTTTGCGATTTGAGCGATATTATCTCTTTGACCGAGGTTCCGTTTATGCTCTCAGGAACAAGCACCTCGCTTTTTTCCTGAGAAATCCCGACGATATTCGCATTTTCGTCCGTGAGTAAAGGCGTAGTTATCGTAAGATATACCGTCTTATCGTTATACCCTTCTTTTGTAATAATTACTTTATACTTTCCCGGCTCTGCGGGCGGTCGCTCAGAATAGTAGTCGAATCCGTCACCGACGTACCGGTAAGAAAAATCTTTGTTGATATCGTTTACAGCAAAAATTCTCTTCGCCGCGCCGTCATATTCAAACGTAGCGTCATCGCAGATTATATCCTGTTTTTTATCTTCACAGGAAATCACCGTAAAAACGGACAACACAAGACATACCGCAATAAAAAATATCAGAACATGCTTTTTCATTTTAACCTCTGTTGATTATATCGATAGGCTTCTTCCTTGACAACATGACAAGCGGAATTACCGAAGCCAGCAAAGATACTGCAAACGGCAAAATCACGAATGCCGAAACGACAAATACATCGTATCTGAGTATCACAGCACCTTCCAACACGTTTTGCGCCATAGATATGTCTGTGAAATATATCCAGAGCGGAGCCGCAACGCAAGATAATATACAGACTATAAAAGCCAGTATCAAAGCAAACGTGACGAATATCGCTACGCAACTGCCGTTGCTTAACCCGAGAGATCTTAAAACGCCTACGTTCCTGACGTTTGAATTTATGATATTGCTCATGACATAATACATAAGAACGCAGAAGAACACCGCCATGATCACGCTAATTATCAGAAACACTCTTGTAGTTTCTTTCGTCTGATTCTGATATATTCTCAACTCGTCAAAATACGCGCCGTTTGCCTGAATGCCTTTCACCGACAGTAAGCCTTCCAGCCCGTCGGCATCGGCATTTATCACATACAGATAATCCGTTTGATTTTTGTCTATATCGATCTCGTCCGTGACCGACCTCGTAACGTATACGCTGTCAAGCTCGGATATGCCCTGATCGTACACCGAGCATCTTACGCCCAGGAGCGTCAAGTTTTTAATAAAAGAATTATTTCCCGATTCAAGTTGCAGACTTATCTCCGTGCCAAAACGGAAAGCGGATCGTATTTCACTTTCACTCATAGATAGGACTTCTGTTAACGTATAGCGCGTCCCGAACAACCCGTTGTATTGTGCGAGCGATATTGCTATGCCGTTTTCATTGAGTTGCAGATTTTCGGTAACACCGTTTGCCGACGCAAAGACCTCTCCCGACGTATCTCTGCTTGTCAATTCGCCGGCATTGTACGTCTTTTCTCCCGAAGAAAGCGTAATGATATCTCCGTCCGACGAATAAAACTCCGTCTTCATTGTTCTGTGGTCTGCCAAATAAGACTCACTGCCGTAAAAATTGAAGTATTTGTACGATAAATCGTTCAGAAAAACTGCCTTTTCGCTTGCGCTTACAGAATCAATATCTTTCAATTTGTCATAAAAATCAGTTTTAAATATGCCTTCTATGCGGACAGGATTGTTGTATCCTACGAAATTACCGACATAATCCTCTGCTTCGAAGATCTGTACTACTTCGCCATTTTCGTTATAACACGACTCTTTGACGTAGTACATAAGATCAGCGTAAATGTCTGAAATATACACGCCGTCGAAATCGAATTCAACGTCGGTCCCAAACAATTTTTTCAAGTCTCCGGCATTTGAAATTATAACGTATTTTGAACTTATATTACGGTTATCGAAAGTAGCGTTGTTTGAATTTTCTCCGAAAATCATTTTAGTCAGATCGTATACTGTAGCGCGACAAACGGAATCGTGATATACGGCTTTGTATGTATCCCCTATCTCTTTTCCGTAAGTATTATATACAGCGTCAAGATCTGCATAAGCGTAATTTTCTTCGTTCTCGTTATATCTGTTGACCGCAAAGGACTGTACTCCGTTCTTTCCGATCGAATCGGAAACGTTTTTAGCATAATCAAAATTACCGATAGAACCTGTAAAAGCCGCCATGACCGCCGCGATCATACAAAGAAGGACTGCCAATATTACGGTAAAAGTCCTGCTCTTAAAATTTGACAACGCCAATTTCAGCATTGCGGCATTAAAACCGCCTTTATTCTGTTTTTTAATGCCACTTTTGTCAGATTTGTTTCTGTCGTCTTCTGCCGTCTTTATCTCTTCCCTCTTCTCAGCTTTAGTAATACCGCCGTCTTCGAGAAAAACGAGTTCGTCAGCATATTTATTAGCATTTTCAAGATCGTGTGTAACTACGACAACAAGACATTTTTCGGATTCCTTTTTAAGAAGGTCGAATATCTCTTTGCCTGTCATAGAATCGAGATTGCCTGTCGGCTCATCTGCAAGAACAATTCTGTGCGGTTTCATAAGTGCTCTGACCAACGCAACGCGTTGCTGTTGTCCGCCAGAAAGTTCGTAAGGATATTTTTCTAAAACCTCTTCAGAAAGTCCGACATTCTTAAGATGTTCGCAGGCAATCGGCAAAAATTCCTCTTTTCCCCCTGCAAAAGTTATAAACAAATTGTCTTTTACAGTCAGTCGGTCAATAAGATTATAACTCTGAAATAAAAATGAAACCTCGTTTTTTCTATATTCATCCAACGACTTCCCGTCAGCATTAAGAACAACTCCATTTCTCTCAATTCGACCGCTGTCGGGGGCGTCAATGCCCCCGAGCATATTTAATAGCGTAGTCTTTCCGCAACCGCTCTTCCCAACGATAAATACCATTCCCCTTTCAGGAAATTCATAGCTTACGTCTTTCAAAGCCGTAGTCTTTATCTTATTTTTTGATACGTAAGTGCGGTTAATTCTGTCGATCCTCATGCCTACCTCTCCTTCCCAGTATACCATAACTTTGCAATGCTAACAAGGCACATATTAAAAATTCCTACCAATCAATCCTCCGACGTATTTAGCCTGATCGTGAGAATAATCTTTCCACCAAGGGAATTATGTCTGCTAAAACGCGAAAGCAACCGCTTCGATTCGCTACGCGGATTGCCGCTCCCTGTCAACGCTTCGCTTATGACGAGGGTTCTGAGAATCCCTCTCTCTGCGCAAAAAAAAGACCCGTAAGAACGACAGGGTTCTTATGGGGCCCTTTTGGCGCAGAGGATCACCTTGCGTTTGAACTTTTTCATTGTTTGAGAGTTCGGATTTTACATCTTCAAAAGATATTTCTTCGATATAATTTCCACCTTTAATATTAAAATAAATAATAGTGTCAGTATCGCTTACGTAAACTTTGTAGACAAGATTGTCGATTAGTCTTTTTCTGAATTCTATATCATTTACGTCTCCTTTTAGAATCATTTTTACAAAAGAAATTATATCTTTTTCAGTCAGATTTTTTCCTTTTTCTAAAATTAGTTGTGTCTTTAATTTCTCTAAGTCATTTAGTAATATTTCACATTCTTGCATACGTTTTTCTATACGTTGTTTTAGAAGAGGGCTTTTTGCTTCAATAAAAGCAGTAGCTGCTGCATCAGCTTCTTCTTGAATATCCGAGATACGCTTGCGTATTGATTTTATTTGGCTTTCGTCAGTTCTGGTTTCGTGAAATTTCAAGACATCCTTTGCGATTGTTTTCATATTTATTTCGTCAGCCAAAAACATAATTACATTTTCAACCACGTATTTTTCGAGCACGTCTTTATGCTCAATTCGTTTTCCGCACAGCTTTTTCTTTTTGTTTTTACATTCGTAATAGTAGTATTTTTTGCCTGTTTTGCTTTTACCTCCTCCGGCAATCATCTCAGTCCCACAATGTCCGCAGAAAAGTTTTCCTGTTAACAGATAAGGTTCTTTTGCGGTTTCTTTGCCTCCTAAAACATATTGATTATCCGAAAGGCGTTTCTGAACTCTTTCAAAGGTATCTTTATCTATTATTGCAGGGTACATATTTGTGCAGAGTCGTTTTCCGAAATAAAATTCTCCAGTATATTTCGGGTTAGTTAGACAATGGTCAAAAGTTCTTCCGGTAATCGGTTTTCCCTTAAACCTATATCCTTGTGAGTTTAGTTGCTCGGCAATCTGTTTTTTGCTTACGCCTTTGTCATATTGCTCAAAGACATATTTCATGACTTTGGCTTCTTCTTCGTTTAATACGATACGTTTAACATATTTGCCTTGTCTGCCGGGAATAGGTTCTATATCTAATTTGTATCCATATATGATATAGCCTCCGCAAAAAGTACCGTTTGCAACGCTTGTGTCAAGACCATCCTTTACTCTCTTTGAAAGACGTTTGCTATATTTTTCAGCATTCCATTCCAGAAACATTTCGTAGAATTCGCCGCCTTCGTCCTCTGCAATGGGTTCCAAAGCAGATATAACTTTGATGCCATATTTCTTTTTAAGCATTTCTTTGTATATCGTACTGTCGCAGCGGTTTCTTGCAAATCTGTCAAACATATAAACGATTATGTATTGGAATGCGCCTGATTTTGCATCTGCGATCATTTTCTGAAAAGCAGGACGGGAATCATTTGTGCCCGTACGAGCTTTATCAATATAAAGGTTAAGAACTTCTAAGCCCTTATTTTCTGCATATTCTTTGCATATGCGAACCTGAGCTTCGATACTTTGTTCATTTTGTCCGTAAGAACTGAATCTTGCATAGATAACACAGCTATTCATTCTGATCTCCTTTTTGTTTATTGCCTTTTGCACCGCAATAAGTTCGCCTCGGTTAGGAATTGTCAAGGAAAAGGCAATGACTTATGCTTAACGAGGGATAATCATTGCCCCTTGACAATTTCGGACGAGGTGATACCGAAAAAAAGCAAAAGGCAAAAAACCCTGTTATGATTATTTGTTGGAAAAGTCAGTCGAAAGACTTGACTTCTGTTACCATTATAGCTAAAATTAAACTATAACGCAACAAAAATTGCGTATTAAATTCAAAATCAATAAAGAGGACATTTATGAAGGTAATGAGCGAAAACGTGTTCAACGCGATAATTGAATACATAGACAGTTACTATTTAGCAAACAATTGTGTGCCTACATTACAGGAGATAGCGGATGCCGTTCATCTTAATAAAAGTAATGTAAGCCGTAATCTCCAAGTAATGAAAGAAAGAGGACTGATTGAAATCAACGGCGGCTGGCGAGGCGTCAAAACGAAAAAAATAGCGAAAATATTGTCAGATGCTATTCGTATTCCCGTTGTTGGAAGTATTGCGTGCGGTACGCCGATGCTTGCGGAAGAAAATATCGAAACCTATATACCTATATCAATATCTATACTTGGTTCGGGTATGTTCTTTGCTTTGAGAGCTAAAGGCAACAGTATGGTAAATGCAAATATTTGCGACGGAGATTTTGTTATTGTAAGACAGCAAAACACTGCCGAAGAAGGTCAGATTGTTGTTGCCCTTGTAGACGATGAGGCCACATTAAAAAGGTTCTATATTGATAAAAAGAAAAGGATGATCAGACTTCATCCGGAAAATGACGATATGGAAGATATGTATTTTGATAAGGTTGATATTCAAGGAGTTGCGGTAAAAGTAATTAAAGATATTGATTAAGGATATGAACTATGAATTGCAGATTGCAGTATGTAAAAACTTACATAGACGTTGTAGTCAGAATGAGGACGGACGGAACATATATACCGATAAAAGCAATATGGGACGGTCGAGAATACGAAATTGACAGAATTGAAAAAATAAGTCAATCTCAGCCGCCTCACGTCGGTGGGAATATGGTTATCAGATACTCGGTAAAAATGGCAGGCAAAGACAAAGATTTGTTTCTTGATGACAGACCTCGCAGATGGTTTGTTGAAAAGCCTGTTATACAATATACATAATGTTAGGAGGAGGAAAAGAGATGTAAAAATGGGAGCTGCAAAAAATTAACAGTCAATGTCTTACGACTGTAAAAAGAAAGACAGGTCAATAAGCGTGGTTTCTGTGTGACGGGATTACCCAACCCTCACAATACAGTTTCCAAATACCCGCGAAATTGGCTAAGGGTAAAGGAGGATTAAAATTATGACATTCAAACCCATAACTTGTCCTCAATGCGGAAAGCTGCTGTGCCGAGCAAAAATCGGAAGCATTGTCGAAGTACATTGCCATGTATGTAAAACAACAGTACAAGGCGAAGTAGACAAAGACGGCGGAGTCCACGCATTGCCGCTTGCTGGTAAGGCTGTTCGTAACAGTAAAGCAGTATAGCGTAAAACATAGGAAAATATTATATTGAGCAACGGCAGAATAAAACCTGTACTCGGCATACAGTAAGTATCGAAGCGAACCGTTAAGAGGTACTACCCGTTGCAAAAATTGTCGCAGTTACGTTATGTAACAAAAGAGAGGCTGGACCTGGCAGACCGTTAGGTTGAAAGAGAACCACTAAGAGCCCTGGCAATAGAACCGATCACATTATTGTGATTAGTCTGTTGCCGGGTCTTTTTTTATGCCCGAAAGACTTTTCTTTCCCGATAGCAGTGATTCGGTTCGCTGCTGTCGGGATTATTTATATCAGAGATTTCCGACAGCGATTTATGAAAAATCGCTCGCCCCCAATGGGCATAAGGGGAAAGGAAATCAAATGAAAATTATAAAATACGAGGTCAACGGTAAGCAAATCGACATTGAAGTAACAGAAGAATTTGCAAGAAAGTATGCGCGGATTGAAACAGAAGAAAAACGTATAAATCGCAAAGAAACTCGCCGTCATCAATCTTTGAACACTCTTATTGAGGGTGGATTTCAAATGGCGGATATAAATGGAGATATAGAAGAAAAGGCTTTGGCTTTAAGAAAAGAAGATATTATACAGTTTCGTAATGCGTTGAAAACATTGACGACGGATCAAAAATGGCTTATAAAGCAGATCTTTTATTATGGGCGAAAGCAGTGTGAAATAGCGAGAGAATTAAGAATAGATGTAACGTCAGTTAGGGATAGATTAAGAGTTGTTTACAAAAAAATTAGAAAAAATTTCAATAATTGACCCCATTTTTGCCTTTTTCGTGGCTACTAAGTGAGGGGTGTTGATAATCCCGAACAGAAAGGAGGAATAAATTGAGCGAAAAATATCAGTTGATTGCTTGCATTGGACTTAGAAAAGAAAAGTCTTCGGAGATAGTGACTGTTCCGGTTTATATCAAACTTTCGGATTCGGACGAAAGTGCTGTATCAGAACAGAAGGAAGAACTTATGCACAAGGTTTCGGAAGCGTTGATGCAAAGATATGAAAGGCAAATTGCCGAGATCATAAACAATAAAAAACAAGGAGAAAAAGCCAATGAGTAAAACAGAGGTAACAAAATTTACGGAAAACGTGTACCGCACAAAAGACTTCATTGTCAAGCAGAACATCTATGTTCTGATAAATATTGAAGAAAACAATGCGGTACTGAGTGTCGATACATATTATCGCAGAACGTTGCTGAGGGATAGCAAGTATTTGATGCTGTACAAAGACAGAAAGCATATCGATGGTAAAAGGCTTCCTTCCAATACGTATGTGCGTACATATGTAGACTGACCAAAAATATCTGGACTTGCAGTGTAAGGCGGGAATTATATCGGTGAATAGCGGCCGCAGACCGATAAACCGCATGGAGAGTTCTCGGATAAAAGTTCAGATATACAACTTAATAGCTGTGCTATCGGCAATCAACACGAGCAGGAAAAATTCTACTTACAGGAGGACAAAATTTTGGCAAAAAAAGATTACTCTGTACGCAAATGGATGGTCCCCAAAAAGAGGGCTGAAAGTTATGCGAAAGACAGGAAGCAAAAGGTACATACCTACGGACCTAAGGAAGGTCAGGAGCTGACGGATTACGAAGCGGGTCTCCGTTCCGGATATCTGCTCTGTCAGAGCGACCACGCAGGTATCTATAAGTACAAGAAAGCCCGCGATGAGGGCAAAAGCAAGGCGGAAGCCAAGATAATATCCCAGAAAAGGGGCAAGTAAAAAGGAGGAATACAGTATATGGCAAAAGAAAATGTAACGAACAGAATCGCGGTCGAACGCGACACCTACGAAAAGAACGGTAAGACTTTCTTCTCGTACTTTATCAGAGGCACCGTAAGAGGTAAAGAAGTAAGAGCTGGCATTATACCCCCGGACTTCGGCGGATATGCTGTGCTGGATATTGTTTTCGGAGAAGCTATGGCGGCAGATCTCGTGGTAAAGCCGTACGAAATCAAAGACGACGTTACCGGCAGAACGATCAGCGGCAATACGTATGCGGTACAGAGTACGGACGAAAACGGCGAAGTGTACGAATGTGCAGTCAAGCCTGCCCGTAAGTCTGACAAAGCGCTTCTGGACATGCTGCTCAGATAAAGCACAATAAAACAACGTAGGCGGCTTGCATATGAAGGTGCTTGCCGCCCTTTTTCAAAGGAGGTACAAACATGAAAAACGAACTTCAGAAACACAAGACGGCAGATACCGTGAAATGGATCGCGGTATTCATTGCCATTATAGTGCTGACGGCGGGAATGCTCGCCGCTCTCACCAACGGGTTCACAGATTTCAACCAGTACGGCTGGCTTGACGAAAAGGAAGAAAGCAAGCAGGAGCCCGCAGACGTTACGGACGGCGACGGGGATAAACTCATCAGCGGCAAAGTTTACGATATGCCGTCTGCGATGATATTCAGAAATGCTACTTCTCTTTCCATGTCCGCAAGCGGCGGCATAACGGTTACGGCAACCGTGAAGCCCGATTCGGCAGTGAACAAAAATGTCGATTGGACGGTATCTTGGCAGAATCCCGAAAGCGAATTCGCCACTGGTAAAACCGCAACCGATTACGTTACGGCACAGCCTTCTTCGGACGGCAGTACGACCGCAGTAATATCCTGTCTTGCGCCTTTTGGAGAGCAGATAAAGGTTTCCGTAATATCCAGGGCGAATCCCGGCGCATATGCGGTGATGACTGTCGACTACGAAAAGAAAGTAAGCGGAGTTTCAGCTATTGCAACAAACGAAGACTACACTTTCAGCGGTACGACGCTGAAGCTCGACGATTCTTCAGGCTGGAGCAACAGCGATAAGAACTATTCCGACTACTGGGATCTTACTTATACCTACTCCGAAGGTACTCTCGATCCTGCAAGCGTTACAAAGGTCGAGTACTACGTCAAATCTTCGGACGAACTTTCTCAGACTGTAAGTTCTGCAAAAACCGAGTACGTCCAAATGACAGATAACAGAAGCGATATGCTCGAAAAAGCACTCGGCATTGCGTTATTCACTGAAAAAGTCGACAAGACTAAAGACCCCGTATATCAGGTCGGCGAAGGCGGCATCAAAATACCTGTATGGCCGAAGATAACGACGTTCAACTCCGCTACATGGAACAACGTGGTTAGCGCGCTTAACGGGCTTACGGGACATGCTTTCGATCTGAAAATCGTGACGACCAACAGTAAGGGCGAAACAGAGGAAATCGTCTTGCAGATATCCGTAGACAAAAGCACTATCGGAGCGCAGGCAAACAGCATCGAGCTCGACAACGAAAGTCTGATATTCTGAGAGGTCGCCTATGAACGCAAAGAGAAATATGGCATCGACCGTTGGTAAAGTTATAACCTATATTCTCCTGATACTCGCTGTTACGGGTATCGTGGGGTTCTTTGCGTTCTTTACTAACGGTTTCACAGAGGAATTCAAATCCTTCTATATCGAGCAGGACGGCAAGCCCGTACTGAATACGAACACGTCTACCAACATGGAATTCGGCAAGACTTACAGCTTTAACGTGAAGTACGTTTTCGATGATTTGACAGACAACGAAAACAAAGGCTACTTTGTAAAAATAGTGCCTAATACAAACACGGATACGGATTTTTTATTTACGGCAGACGGAGATAAAATCGCATTTTCTTCGATAAAGGAGCTGACATCTGCTTTTACAATAAACAGACAGACCGACAGCTTCACCGTAACCATCCCTGACAAATTCTCAATGGCAGACGTTCTCGGAAAGATCTATAAGGACAGCGAAATTATTCTGCCCGAAGACTTCGACGAATCCGCGTATTGGTACAGACTGGAGGTTTCTTCCTACAACGGAGAAATAACGTACAATATCAGCTTCAGGCTGGGCGCAGACGTTCAAAGCATCGAGCTGGACTATTCGCAGATCATTTTCCCTTCGGACACGACAGTTGACGCTCCGAACGAAGAAGTAGTTTTAAGCGAAGAAGCCGTACAGTTCAGACAGTATGTTGAAGGTGCATGCAAAGCTGATTTCAACGGAGCCGTTACTCTTCTCACAAGGGCCGACGCCGAATATGAAAAACTGTCTGAGGAAGAAAAAGGCTTGCCGTATGTGGCGACTGCTTACAAGGCAAAGGAATATCTCGGAAATAGTCTGAAAAGCGGAGAGATAACCGCAGAAGCGCGTGAACAGGCACTTGCTTATCTTAGCGAATACAAGGAGGAATGACTATGACAGCTATACATAAAAACTGTGTGATAGGCGTTATCTTAACGCTTGTTTGCCTTGTGCTGGCATTTCTCCTGCTGCCTTCTTCCGTATATGCGGAAAGTATTAGCAGCGGATACAGCAGCCCTGTTGATGACCTTAAAAGTGACCCGGACTTTGACGAAAACCTTTATCCTGTCAACGAAACGGATTACAGTCTTCAAGTTGTACAGATAGCTGAAAGCAAAGACGGAGAACTTCTCGTCTACGTCTATCAGCCGAGTAACGGCACAAAGGACTTTACGGCATCGTCCGTCAACATCTCTACCGCGATCAACGACAGCTTGTACTATAAAAACTATGAGTTGGAATTATTAAGCCGTGACGGAGTGTTCTGCAAGTACCGTGTCAAGGACTTTACGGTTAAAGAAGAAGTTTTGCGATATTACGATATTTCTTCTATCTTCCGTAAGTACGACAAAGACGTAGATGAAGGTCTGCCCGAATACAATGAGAACGATATAAACGAAGTTTCTTATAACGTAAGTAAGCTTTTTACGGCAGTTTCTATCGATGGTTCTGTAATTTACAGTTGTCTGGATACAGAAACAATTGTAATACAAAACAAATATGTCGGATATCTTCGTTACAGCAACGGATTTAAGCTTTACCAGGATAAATGTGACTCTTGGTTTGTTGCCTTTTCTACGGACAAGCCTATAGACAGACTTATGGAAGCGGACGTGGATTATATGATACAGGATTATACTTGGTTTACGGATCCTAATCAAGGCTATCAGAAGTTTGAGTCCCATGGAGAGCTTACTAAGAAAAGTGTGACATTGAATTATACAGACGTAGCCGGAAGTACTGCGGACGGATGGTTTGCCCATGAGTATACCTGGAACAGGATAGAAAGCGTAGATGATTTTATCGCAAATGAAGATCTGACGGAAGAAGCAAAGAAAGATCTTGACAATATGGATTGGGTATTGAGATTCGCTGAGACGAATTATACTTACCGAAGCGATAGCTCAGGAGAATATTGCAATATGTCCAACGTTTCAGAAGTAACCATTTTAAGGCTGAAATTTGAGACGGACGGAGTTATTTACAATCTCGGAGTGGTTGATAATAAACAGTCACCGGCGGAAGGACAAACACCTGATAACAACAATACCGATGAACTCGATTGGCCGTCTTTCGGAGATAAGGACTGGGAAAAAATTCTCGGAACTGTTTTTCTGATGATAGGCATTATCCTGATCGTCATTATGTTCGCTCCCCTTCTTCCTTTTCTTATAAGACTCGTTGTATGGCTTTTAATGCTGCCTTTCAAGCTCATCGGAGCCGTTATCAAAGGGTTTGCAAACGCAATCAAAAAAACACGAAAAAAGGAGGAATAAATGAAACAGATTAAGAGGATCATCGCAATTCTCCTCTTAGTCGCATTCGCAGCTCTGGTCGGCTATCTCGTTTATACGGGTAGCCGGCTATCTGTCGAAACCGTTGCACTATCAGGGAGGATTGCCTATGAAATACAAAGTATCT
>CASEHD010000018.1 GCA_949287655.1 uncultured Christensenella sp.
AGGATCTCTCCTCGTCTTTTCTCTTTATTTGCAAAACTTTTTTCTTTATCTTACGATAAGCGATCTGCCCGTCATCTCCTTGGGGATCTCAACGCCCATCACGTCGAGCATAGTCGGAGCGATATCGCACAGCTTGCCGCCGTCCGCGAGCGCCTTTACGCCGTCCGCGCCTATAACGAGGAAGGGCACGGGGTTGGTCGTATGCGCGGTAAACGGAGTGCCGTCCGCCTCAAACATATAGTCCGCGTTGCCGTGGTCCGCGGTGAGAAGCGCCTGACCTCCGACGGAGAGTATCGCGTCGATGACCTTTTGCACGCATTCGTCGACGACACTGACCGCCTTCTGCGCCGCTGCCATAACGCCGGTATGACCGACCATGTCGCAGTTGGCGAAATTGAGTATCATCACCTCGTACTTCCCGCTCTTTATCTCCTCGACCGCCCTGTCGCACACCTCGTACGCGCTCATCTCCGGCTTCATGTCGAAGGTCGCGATCCTCGGGGAGTCGATAAGTATCCTGTCTTCGCCCGGGTTAGCCGCCTCTACGCCGCCGTTGAAGAAGAAGGTGACGTGAGCGTATTTCTGCGTTTCCGCGATCCTGAACTGCTTGATACCCTTTTTGGAAAGGTACTCGCCCAGCGTGTTCACGTATACTTCCGGTCTGAAAGCAACGTCGAGAAAATCGTTGAACTTGACGTCGTACTGCGTGAACGAAACGTAGACGGGCGCGAGGAATCCCTTCTTTCTGGGGAAAGACGGAAAATCCGGCATTATGAACGCGCGCGAGATCTGCCTTGCCCTGTCGGGTCTGAAATTGAAGAAGATCACGCTGTCGCCTTTGTCGACGGTAGCGACCGGCTTGCCGCCCTCGGTTATCACGACGGGCACGACGAATTCGTCCGTTACGCCGTTTTTATAGCTGTTTTCCATAGCCCCGACGGGGTCGGTCTCCAACACTCCCTCACCGTCCGCGAGCGCCGAATAAGCCTTTTCAACTCTGTCCCAGATGTTGTCCCTGTCCATTGCGTAAAATCTGCCGCTTATCGTCGCTATCTTGCCGAACTTTTCCTTTTTCATAAAGTCGACCAGCTCTTTGACGAAGCCTTCGCCGCTCTTGGGCGGGACGTCTCTGCCGTCCATAAAGCAATGTACGTAGACCTGCTCCAGACCGCGCTGTTTAGCCATTTTTATAAGCGCGAAAAGATGATTGATGTTGCTGTGAACGCCGCCGTCCGACAAAAGACCCATAACGTGCAGCTTCTTGCCGTTCTTCTTCGCGCTGTCCATAGCGTTTACGAGCGCGGAGTTTTCAAAGAAATCGCCGTCCTCGATAGACTTTGTTATCCTGGTGAGTTCCTGATAGATTATCCTGCCCGCGCCGATGTTAAGGTGACCGACCTCGCTGTTGCCCATCTGTCCTTCCGGCAGACCGACCGCGAGTCCGCTTGCGTTGAGCTGCGTAAACGGATATTTCTTTTCAAGAGCCAGCACGTTGGGAGAAGTTTCGGGCGAGATCGCGTTGTTCGCGCCGAACTTGTTGATGCCGTAGCCGTCCATTATTATAAGACCGGTAAATTTCATATCTATACCTCTTTTGCCCTTTCGGGCTCAAAATTTTTTTCGCTGTAATTGTAGCACACGCGGATATTTTAGTCAACGTTTTGCGCGGGTAACGCGCGCGCGTCATTTTATAAAGATATCGTCGCCCGTCTTTTCCACGGTGGACGGAATATCCACTTCTCCCAATGCGTCGCAGTACGCGAACGCGCGGCTGCCTATCGCGGTGAGTCCTTCGTTCAGCGTGACTTCGGAAAGCGACGAGCAGTACATAAACGCGTTTTCTCCGATGATCCTCAGCGAGGACGGACAGGCGACGGCGTAAAGCGTTCCGCAATTGGCGAACGCGCCCGTTCCTATCTCGGAAACTCCTTCCGAAAGCGTCGCCGCCGCCAGTTTGCCGCAATTATAAAACGCGTATTCTCCTACACGGGCGCAGAAAATTTCAATTTTTTCAAGATACTCCGCTCCCGCGAAAGCGTAAGCGGCTATCTCCGTTATCCCGCCGTTCGCGGTGAAAGAACCATCCTTTTTCCCCGTCGGATAAGCGGCAAGCCGCGACCCGTCTGCCGAGTACAGGACCCCGCCTTGCGCAACGTAAGCCGAGCCGCCTTCCGCAACGCAGAACGCGGTCACCGCCGTTTCCGCAAACGCGCCGTCGCCTATTTCCGTAACGCTCGCGGGTATGATCACCTCTCCCGTTATCGCGCTTCCCGCGAACGATAAAGTTCCTATCCTTTCAAGCCCGCCTTTTTCGAATATAAGAGAGGAAAAGTTCGCTTTGTCCGTCAGTGAATACAACAGATAATCGGGTACGGAGGATACCTCTTTGCCCACTTTGAAAACCGAGCCGTCCGCGCCCGCCCCCGCAAAAACCGCTCCGCTCATACCCTGCGTAACGGCGTTTTCCGCACGGTATTCCACAAGCGCAAGCGACTCGCAGCCCGCGAACGCGTTGCTGCCGATGTCGGTCACAGAGGACGGGATCGTCACGCTTTTTATCGCGCTCTCCCTGAACGCTTCCGCGCCTATATGAGTCGGTGCGCAAGCTTCCGCGAACTTTATCCCGACGAGATATACGCTCCCCGCGCCCGAGCAATCGAAGAGCCTTGCGGGAACGGTCAGCGCACTGCCGGCGACGCAAAGGGTCAGCCCGTTGTTTTTTCCCGCTCCGTCGAATATCCCGTTGTCCTTCACGAGCGCGCTCAGATTTTCCGCGCGGTAATCGACTAGTTCCGCATTTACGCAACCCGCGAACGCGCGGTCGCCCAGGCAGGTCGTACTTTCGGGTACCGGCAGAACGGCAAGAGACGCGCAGTTTTCAAACGCCTCCGCGCCTATGCTTTCAACACTGTCGGGCAGAGTAACGCTTTCAAGGAAAGCGCAGCCCGCGAAAGCGCGCTCCCCTATCGAAACGAATCCTTCGGGCGCGACGGCCGAGGTCACGTTCCACCCTTCGAACGCGCCGTCCGCTATCGCGGTTACTCCTTCGGGAAGGACGAGTTCCCCGCCGTCCCCGCCGAGGTAAGTTATCACCTCTTTCCCCGCAGCGTCGGTCACGAAAAGACCGAGCGACGAATACGCGGCGTTCTCTTCGTCAAACTCAACGCTTTCAAGCGCGGTCAGATCGTCGAACGCCGACCACTCTATATCCGTGCAATACTTGCCCGTTTTTACGCTCTTTATATGCGGTACGCGCGCGAAAGCGCCCGCTTTTATCCCGTCTATCGCGAAATATCCCCACTGCGAGGGCAGCGCTATCCTGTCGAGCGGATAAGCCGCCGATATATCCGAAACGTACAGCTTGCCGTCTTTGACGAGCAGGGTCATGAAAGACAGCGCGAAAAGTCCGTATTCTTCTTCTGTCGCTTCCCTTAAACTCAACGTCACCGTCTCGTCTTTTACGACCGCGGTATAGTTGCCTTCCGCGACGACCGTGTACAGCGCGTTTCCGTCGACAGCAAACCGACTGACGGGAAGCGCCGCGTCCTTGCCTTCTTCGACCTTCTGCGTAGCGACGACCTGACCGCCCATCACGAAAGTCACCGTATAAGTCGCTGTCTCGGGCTCCTGAGGAGTTTCTTCTTCCCCGCCGTCTCCGCCTCCCGGAGTCTCTTCGTCTCCGCCATCTTCGTCTCCGCCGCCGGGCGAGGGGGTCTCGCCTATGTAATTCCACGCCGCATAAAGAGAGATATCCGTCTTGTCCTCGCGGGCGATGAATTCCTCGTACACGAACGGTGTGACAAGTTCTCTTTCGTAAAACCAGCCGACGAACGAATAACCCGGTTTTTCGGGATCTTCCGGCATCGCGAACGCGCCGTCCGTACACAACGCGATGCCGTACAGCGTGCCGTCAGAATAAAAGCTTATTCTGACCGGATCCGTCGTTTCTTCGCCTCCTTGTCCGCTCCCCGGGGTTTCCGGGATCCCGACTTTTTCGCAGCCCGAAAGTCCCGCCGCGAATACCGCGGCGGCGACGATGAATATAAAACATGCGAAAAATCTTTTCATACCTTTCAGCCCTTGAATACCGGCGCGTCCAACGCCTCGCTGTTTGTCACCGCTCTTTCAAGCTCTTTGAGGCTCTTTGCCGCGAACGCTTCCAGTTTGAGCTGCTTTCCGCCGCGTATGCCCTTGCAATAATAAGCGATGTGTTTTTTCATATTGTTGACCACATAGGTCTCCGAATGAAAAGAAGAAAGTATCCTGATATGTTCGAGGACGATATCTTTTACCTTTTTATACTTAAACGGCATTCCCGTTATCTCTGAAAATATCTGCGGGTTGCCCAGCGCGCCGCGCGCTATCATTACCCCCGCCGCGCCGGTATGTGCCTTCATCTCTTCATAGTCCTCTTTATCGTATACGTCTCCGTTCGCAATGACCGGAATTTCCACCGCGCGGACGACTTCGGCTATGTAATCCCGGTCCGCCTTTCCCTCGTAAAACTGCTCTCTCGTCCTGCCGTGAACAGTCAGCGCCGCCGCGCCCGCGTCCTGTAACACCTTTGCAAAATCAACACCGGTACGTGAATTTTTTTCAAAACCTATCCTGAATTTGACAGTGACCGGCTTTCCTGCGCGCCTTACCGTTCTGACTATCTTTGCGGCAAGCAACGGGTTTTTCAGAAGCGCGCTCCCCTCTCCGTTTCCCACTATCTTTCTGACCGGGCAGCCCATGTTGATATCTATTATATCGAACTTCGCAAGCGCCTCGCTTTCGGCTGCGCGCGCCATTATCTCAGGCTCGCAACCGAATATCTGCACCGCTGTCGTCTTTTCAAAGCCGGTCGTATGCAGCAGGTCTTCGGTATGCTCGTTGCCGTAGATCAGCCCTTTCGCGGACACCATTTCGGTATAGGTGAGAGCCGCCCCCGCCTCTGCGCAAAGCGCCCTTAATCCGACGTCGCTGTACCCGGCGACCGGAGCGAATACGGCGTCGCCGGAAAGAGTTATCCCGTCAATCTTCATTCTTCGCCGCTCTCCACAATTCGTCCAGTTCTTCAGCAGTGCACTCGTTCATCGGCTTTTCGCAATGTCCCTCAACGTACGCGAAGCGTTTGCAGAATTTTTCGACCGCCGCGACAAGCGCGACCTCGGGCTCCACTTTCAGAAGTCTGAGTACGTTGACCGCCGCGAACAGCACGTCGCCGCCCTCTTCCTCTCTCTTATCGGGAGTTGCGGATAAAAATTCTTCTATCTCTTCCCTGAGTTTTTCCGCCGCCGCCTTTACGTCGTCGAAGTCCATGCCCGCCTTAGCCGCAGTCTTCTGTATCTTGTACGCTCTGGTCAACGCGGGCAGCGTGTGAGAAGTCTTGTCCATCTTGTCGGTAAAGGACGAGTAATGTTTTTCCTTGCCCTTAGCCCTGTCCCATGCGGCGAGCCCCTCTTCAGCCGTCTTTGCAACGACGTCTCCGAATACGTGCTCATGCCTGCCGATAAGTTTTTTGCAAAGCGCGGTCGTCACGTCACGGACGCCGTATTCGCCGGCGTCCTCTCCGATAACGCAATGAAAGACCGCCTGCAGCAGCACGTCTCCCGTCTCTTCGGTCATATTGTCGATATCTTTGTTGTTTATCGCGTCGACAAGCTCGTACGCCTCTTCTATCATGTTCGCGCGTATGCTGTCGTGCGTCTGCGCCCTGTCCCACGGACAGCCGTTTTCGCCGCGCAGTCTGTAAAGCAGCTCTACGACGTCCGAAAAATTGTAGCGTTCCTTTTTGAGGTATTGCCTCGGCGGACAATAAACGGTCGTCGAGTAGTCGAATTTTTTGCCGAAGTCCATTTCCGCCACCGTCGTTTTGTTGCCGGAAACGAATATCTCCTGTTCTTCTCCGACAAGGTCGATAAGCCTGAGCTTTACTTCGGAAGCCATATACTTGTCGTCGACGTCGGTTATCACGAGCGGAAAATTGCCGTCAAAGTCAAAACTCCTGTCGGCTGTCAGATCGTACGCGCTTAAAAATACCGCTCCGGTCGTAAAGCCCGCCGCGCTCACCGCGCGAGATACGGACGGATATATCTTTACGTCCGCGCGCGAAGCGAGAAGCGCGACCGACTTATCGTCGCAGCCGCTGCCGTTCACGCAATATACGACCTTCCCTTTTTGAGAAATCAGCCTGTTTACTATTTTTTCGTCAAGATCGTCGAAATCTTCGGCGCTGTCATAGATATCGTCCATCGTGACGACGTCGCGCCCTTCGAAATATTTAAAAGTGTCTGTCTTTGCCGTCTTTACGAAAACGTGTTTCGCCTTATCGATCGCTGCCGCGCCTTCAAGCGTTATCTGCCCTTTACGGCATCCCAACCCTACGACTTCTATCATTGTCCTCTCCTTTGCCGCCGCGCGAAAAAGCCGCCCTTATCCCTTCGCTTCCGAACGCCCTCGTCGCCCAAAGCAAAGCGAAATAGACTGCGGACCCAGCCGCCGCGCCGACCGCGAGCCGCGCGAGCCCGTTGTCAAGCGCAAGCGCGACCGCCTGTATGCATACGCTCATTATAACACCGCTCAGTACAATTTTGCTACCTGTTTTGATAAGCTCGCGGTTTTTTCCTACAAGTTCGACGTATCTGACGAACGAGAGAGCCGCCGCGAGCGCGTACATTGCGAGTTGCGAGAGAGGCGCCGCGACAATTCCGACACGCGGCAGAAGCAGTATCTGCAATGCGGTCTTGAACGCGACCGACGCCGCAAGGTATACCGCCGCGCTCCTGCCCGACCCCAGCGCCTGAAGCATCCCCGAAAGAAGCTGAACGACGGAAGCCGCGATCACGTTTACCGACTGCCACCTGAGGATATCCGAAGCAAGCCGTGAGTCCGCCTCTGAAAACCCGGGGTAAAGCAAAGCTATAACGTCGGGGGCGAATACGAGCAGAGCGAAAAAGCACGGGACTGACACCGCAAGGCATGCTCCCAGCGTAAGCCCGGTCGCTTCGTTGACCTTCCTGTACTCCCCTTTGGCGACTCCCGACGAGACCCCGGGTATCGCAGATACCGCCAGAGAGACGGCTATGACTACGGGAAGGTTCACTATCGTGCCGACCGCGCCGCTGTATAAGCCGTAAGCCGCAGTCGCGTCCTTTGCCGAAGCGCCGCCCTCGGTCAGAAGACGTACAATTAAAAAGCTGTCGAAAAATCCGGAAACGGGGAGAACGAGAGCCGCCGCAACAATCGGAAACATCGCGGCGACGATATCGAAATATATACGTTTATCTACACGGGTACGTAAAAACTGTTCTTTACCTATGTCTTTGCGGTAACATACCGCCATAAATAGCAAGCCAGAAAACTCACTTACGACGACGGCGAAAAGCGCGCCGTAGACAGCTGCGGTAACACTGTGATCGGCCAGCGCATATGCGACAAAAAGCCCGACCGCAAGCTTTACTATCTGCTCCGCAGCCTGCGAGAAAGAATTGGGAATCATTCTCCCCTTGCCTATAAAATAGCCCTTGTAATACGCCGCGACGGTGACCGCAAAGACCGCCGGCGCGACGATGAGATAGCCCTTCCACAGCCCCGGTCTCATCTGAAGAGCGGCGACAGGATAAGCCATAAGAGACGTAAAAACAGCGCCCGACAGCGCGAGCGCAAGCGTTATCTTCTTCGCCGCCGCGCGCGTGAAAGGTATATCCGCGCCCAGCGCGTCCGCGTATGCGACATACCTCGCGACGACGGTCGGAACCGCCGCTCCGGTCAGCGTTAAAAAGAGGGCATAGACGGGGAAAAAGGTCTGATACAGCCCTATGCCCTCCGCGCCGAGCACGTTGGTCAGAGGCACGCGGTAAAACGCGCCGACGACTTTAGATATTACACCCGCGACGGCGAGCCACGCCGTGGAACGCAGCAGCGAGCGGCAGCCTTCTTTCTTCATTATCCGAGGGTAGCGGCTATGAGGTCCGCGGCGAGCGCACAAAGTTTCGCTTCGGTCGCGGAGATCGCCGCGTCGGAGCATAGCATCACGCCGCCGTAAAGGTCGCCGCCTACGACAAGCGGCACGATATGCTGATTCTTGCAGTTTGCCGGAGCGTCGCCGACGATCTGCACGGGCGATTCGGGCGCGCCTGCCTTGCGGCGGTCGAGAAGGTCGTACAGTTTTTCGCTTATCTCCTCTCCCACCAGTTCCCTGAACGGCGCGCCGCTCGCGCCCAGCACGTTTACGCTGTCGCATATCACCGCGCCTTTACCCGTCGCGCGGCTTAGCGCGTCGCAATACGCCTGCGAAAGCCCTGATTCCGAGCCGAGCGCGCTGTAACGCCTTAATACGAGAGAATCGTCCCCCGTCGTGAATATTTCCATCTGTTCCCCCTCTTTGAGTCTGAGGGTCTTTCTGAGCTCTTTGGGTATCACCACCCTGCCCAGTTCGTCGATACGTCTGACGATTCCCGTTTCTTTCATTTTGCCTCCGTTATATCGCGATTAGTATCTTACGGAGCAAACAAAATATTCACGCTTAGTCATATCTCGGTCGGGTATTGCAACTGAGTGTAATCGTGCCCTTTATAGTCTTCAAGCGCGTAAAACTCGACGCCTTCCCAGAACTCGTTGTTTTCGTAGACGGGCAATTGCGCGGACGGCACGTATATCTTACAGTCGGGGTTCTGCGAAGAAAACGTTATCTTCCTGGAAATCTCGGGAGCGTCCGATTTCAGGATTATCGCCTGAAGATTGAGGAAATTGCCTATGTCGCAGTCACAAGTGTTGCCCAGAACGGTTATCGAAAAAACCAACCATAAGTCGGAACTCATCGAAGATAACGATCCCTTCAGGTCTCCTTTGACGGTAAGCGTCATTATCGACGTATTCCGGTCCAGCCTGACGTCGCAGGAGTCGGCGGTCTCAAAGTCGACGACCCCCTCTCCGTTTTTGTAAACATGCATACCGATCAGCGCGTTGTCGGATATCCTTATCAGTTCCTTTCCTCCCTTATAGCGGCTGTTGAGATGGGATACGACAAATTTTTTCGCGATGCAGTTTTCGATGAAGTACTCGGTATCGTTCAGGTAGATCGTGCTGTCCGTTATATTGTATGCGTCGATATACACGTTCTTGACCTTAGTCCCGTTGAACGTAAAAGGCAGATAGATGTTTTCTCTCGTCGTATTTTCAAAGATGAAAACGTCGTCTTCCATGCTGACCCTGTACATGTTGTGCACGTCGGCGTAAAGGCGCAGACATTTTCCTTGCGCAACGTCTGAAGAAAAATCCCAGTGTCTGTCCTTTTCAATGCTGTACCAGCCTGTGAACGCAGCGTCAAAGGGAAAGGTATATACGGGCTCCTGCACCTTGCTCCCTTCGACTATGATGTACGACGAGACGAGTCGGTCGTAAAACCAGAATTCCACGGTCACAAACGAAAGCGCGCAGGCGACTTCGCGCATCTTCTGAACGACGACGCTTTCAAACTCCGCGTCCAGACCGGCGAGCGCCGTCTCAAACTTATCCTGCGCGCCGTTGGCGTCCTCTACGGACTGCGCCAGTTCTGTGTTCAGCTCTTCGGCGGTAAGCAGCGCGGTCGACAATTCGGTCAGCACGTTTCCCGGCTCGACGACGTGCGTTTCCAACACGTTGGCAGACGCGGCGACTTCGAATATCCCGCCCTCTCTTCCCACGCTCTTCATCGTCGCGCCCGAATCTCCGCCGATACATATCACCAGCTGGGCTTCGACGTAACCTTCGTACTGCGTCAGGCAGTTGGGTACGGTGAAGGTCAGCCCGTCTGCGCTGTACTCGAGAGCGGGAGAAGAATACTTCGCCTTGACCACGCCGCCGTGAGTCTTGCATACGAAATCGAGATAGTAGGTATTCTGGGGCAGACCGGAACCGTTGACGATACCGATATTGATGACGTCTACGAGATTGTTGTTCTGCGCGATCACGTAACGGTTGCGACTGTACAGCGCGGAAGTTGTGTAATCGTATGTGCAATAAATGGTCATTAAAGCTCCTTAACGGGGGAAAGAAACATAGCCGACGCTTACAATATACGCCGCGTTTTTCGCTGAATCAAGTTTGTCTGCCGTCTTTTTTCGTCTGTTTTTGTTTTTATTATATTATTTAAACTACACGGGTACGGAATTTTTTATGAATTTTAAATAAAGAGACTTTCGCCCGCAGATCTGAGGAAACCGCGGCGTCCGCCATTTTATCCGATCTTCCGGGCTTATCTGCAATCTCACCCGCCTGCGGCGCGCCGCACAAACTGACGCATAAAAAAGCTCCCGCCGTTCGCGGGAGCCGCGGTGCTTTTTCGTGTCAGCCGAATATCTCCTTGAGCGCCTTAACGGTGGCGTTGGCGTCCTTGCAGTAAACGCCGCCTATGCTCGACGCATATTCCGGCGTTATCACCGCGCCGCCGACGAGCACCTTCATATCCGGGTACTTTTCTCTTACGAGCCTTATCGTTTCAGCCATATTCTGCGCGGTCGTGGTCATAAGCGCCGAAAGCCCGAGCACGCACGGATAATTGCTTTCTACCGCGTCGAGCACGACCTTGTAGTCGACGTCTCTGCCCAGGTCGACGACCTTATAGCCGTAATTCGCGACGACCGCCTTGACAATATTTTTGCCGATGTCGTGAATGTCTCCTTTTACCGTCGCCAGCACGAAACGCTTATCTGTAAGCGCGCTTTCTCCGCCCTTTATCTTTTCTTCCAGCGCAGAGAACGCCTGTTTCGCGCTGTCCGCCGCCGCGATAAGCTGAGGAAGAAATATTTTTCCGCTTTCATAGAGTTCGCCGACCTTGTCGAGCGCCGGGATTATATGCTTTGCCGCAATGTCCAGAGGCGCAAGTTCTTTGAGAAGTTTTTCGGCGGTCTCCCTCGCGAGAGAGCCCATACCGCCGACTATCGCGCGGGTCATATCGGGCGAGTCCGACGGCGCGAGATCTTCGGTCTTAACGCTGTCCGTCTTTGCAGCGTAAGCGATATAAGCTTCCGCCGCGCCCTCTTTGCCGAGAAGGAAATCTTCGGCTTCGTCTGACGCCTTTATCCTCGTAAGCGACGGGTTTATTATCGCGAGATCCAGTCCCGCTTCTTTCGCCATCGCGAGGAAGCATGCGTTTATGTTCTCCCTGTGCGGCATGCCGAAAGACACGTTGCTTACGCCGAGTATCGTGCCTGCGCCCGTCTTCTTTATCTCTCCGAGCGCGCCGAGCGTACACGTCGCGCTGCCCCTTTCGGCGGATTCAGCCATGGTGAGGGTATCGACGTATATATCCTCTTTCGCTATGCCCGCTTTCAGACATTCTTCAACCAGTCTCTTTCCGATCGCCACCCTGCCTTCGACGGTGGACGGGATCCCGTTTTCGTCGAGCGCGAGACATACGACCGCCGCGCCGTATTTCACAGCGAGCGGGAGCACGGAATCTATGCTGCTCTTCTTGCCGTTCACGCTGTTAATAAGCGCTTTGCCGTGGTAACGCCTCAAAGCCTCTTCCAGCACTTCGGGCGACGAACTGTCGAGGACGAGCGGTTTGGAGACGACTTTCTGCAAACCGTCGACGACTTTGACCATATTGCCTTTTTCATCCGTGCCGTTCAATCCGACGTTGACGTCGAGTATATCCGCGCCCGCCTGCGCCTGTTCTATACCCTGCGACAGGATATAGTCGAGATCGCCCTCTCTCAGCGCCGCCTGGAATTTCTTTTTGCCGGTCGGGTTTATCCTTTCGCCGACGACCTTCATCGAGTCGACGACGACCGTCGAGGTAGAACAGCTGAGCGCGCGCACGGGAACGTACGCGGGACGCGCCGAGATATCCTTTATCTCCGCCGCCATATCGCGTATATATTCGGGCGTCGTGCCGCAGCAGCCGCCCAGTATGTTGACGCCAAGCGAGTGTATCTTCTTCATTGCCTCGCAAAAGCGCGTTTTATCTATGTCGTAGACCGTCTTTCCGTCCTGAAAGCGCGGCATGCCGGCGTTGGGCTTTATGAATACCGGAAGGCTCGTGCTTCCGATCAGCTTTTCAGCCATCGGCAGCATCTCGACCGGTCCCAGCGAACAGTTTATCCCTATCGCCGAAACGCCCATACCCGAAATTATCCTCGCGAAACTCTCGACGTCCGTGCCGAAAGCGCTCCTGCCGTTCTCTTCGAACGACATCGAAAGCATTACCGGAAGCGCGCTGTTTTCCTTCGCCGCCAGAAGCGCGGCGCGCGCGTCCGCGATATCGGTCATCGTCTCGATAACGATAAGATCGGTCTTGTCATCCGCAGCCTTTATCACCGCCGCGTAGTTTTCGTAAGCCTCTTCAAAACTTATACCGCCCTCACCGATAAGCTTGCCGAGAGGTCCGACGTCGAGCGCAACGTACGCCCTGCCGTCCGCAGCCCTTCTCGCAATATCGATCGCCGCGCGGATAATTCTGCCCGTATCGTCGCCCAGCTTCAGCGGATTCGCGCCGAAAGTATTTGTATATATCACGCCGCTGCCGGCCTCAACATAATCGCGGTGTACCGAAAAGACGACGTCGGGGTCGTCGATATTCAGCCTCTCCGGCATGTACCCCGCGGACGCACCGCTCCTTTCCGTAAGCAGACTTCCCGTCGCGCCGTCGAGTATTATCCTCTTGTTAAAGTCGATCACCGCAAAGTCCTCCGTCGCACGACCCGCGTTTCGCGCACGCGTCGCAGCTGCGTATTTTCTTATATTCTCCGCCGATACCGGCGACCGCGCTCACGCTCTTTGACGGGATCATCATTCCGCCCGCAGTCAGCCTTATTCCCAAAAATTTGTCCGCTTTCAGCGCCTCTATAAAGTCCGCCTGCAACGATAGCGGCAGATCTCCGTACCCGCACGAAAAACGCCCTGTAAGCGTAAGCCCCTTTTGCGCAAGTCTTTCGCGCTGTCTTTCTTCCAGCTCGTCGCAATAAGCGTCCACCCACAGTCCCGCGCACAGGTCGACCGCGTACGCCAATGTCAGGTCTCCGAGTTTTAACCGCTCTATCTCTCTGTCCACCTCAATGCCTAAGGTCGCGCAGAAATAATATACCGCGTCACAGCCTTCGAGCAATTGCGCGATGTCTTTGCCCGGAAGCGTCAGCACGGTATTTGCGACTTTTATAATGCCGTCCTCTCTTATTATCCCCGCGGTGGCTTCGACGCATCTGTTTGCGGCGGCGCCTTTTACAACGTCGACGGCACGTTTTGCGAGCGCGAGCGCGTCGTCTCCGCTGCCAAGGTATTTCGCGAGTTCTTCGGGCGTTATCACTTTCTGTCTCCTTCGAACGCGTCGAACACCGCGCGCGCCACGTCACCCTTGTTCATCGTATAAAGGTGAATTCCCTTTACGCCGTGGTCGATAAGGTCGCGTATCTGACCGATCGCGTAATCTATGCCCGCCTTGTACAGGTCCTCGCCCCGGTAGTTCGCGCATATCCTGCTGAACGCCGTCGGGATCTGAACGCCGCACATTGAAACTATCCTTTCGACCTGTTGGGAATTGGTTATCGGCATGATGCCCGCGGACACCGTCGCCGTTATGCCCGCCTTTTCCGCCTTTTCCGCAAAGTCGTAGAAGGTCTCGTTGTCAAAGAAAAGCTGGGTCACCAGATGAGATACTCCGCACTCGGTTTTAAGTTTTACCTTTTCGAGGTCCGCCTCCAGGCCCGCCGCTTCCGGATGCCCCTCCGGATAGCACGCTCCCAGAAGTTCAAATTCCGGGTAACGCTCTCTTATGTAAGCCGCCAGCTCGTTGGCGTGGTGAAAATCATAGAATTTGCTGCCTTCAACTATATCGCCGCGCAGCGCAAGTATGCTCTTTACCCCTTTGCGTCTTAACATTTGAAGACGCTCTTCGAGCAGCTCCTTCGTCATATTGACCGCGGTCATATGCGCGACCGCCGTCATATCGAACGCGTCGATGACCACGCTGGCGACGTCCGCCGTCGTCATTCCGCCGCTTCCGCTCGCGCCGTATGTTATCGACACATAATCGGGGTTGAGCGGCTTTATCTCTTTGAGCGCCCTTATGACGCCCTCGAGCATTCCGTTCTTCTTTGGCGGAAACACTTCCGCCGACATGACGAGTTTTTTGCTTTCGAAAAGTTCTCTTATATACATTTTCTTTACCTCGCGCCGCGCACGTATATTTTATTATAACTATATTAACACACTTTTTGCCGATAATCAATGAGAAATCCGCAGTATGACCGTGAGTTGAGCCGTCAAAACAGCCGTGGGACGGCTGCCATATCGGTCGCGGGACGGCTCTCAAGTCGGCTTCGCGGCAACCGGATTGTCCTCTATATCGGTTTCGCTAAGCGTAATGACTTTCAATCGGCAAAGCCACTTTTGCTCCCGCAAATAAATAAACTTTTTGCTAAGCGTCTTTGATACAAGCACACGCCACGGTGCCAAAATTTATAATCGGGTATAATTAAATATTTTCTTTCTGTTAATTGTTTTATGAAGTTAAGTTTAGCACAAACCAGGAACCGATTTCAATGATTCCTGGTTCGATAGTTTTATACGTAATTGAAAAACATTGAAGCTTTGTTTTTTATATTAAAATAGCATTTCGTATTTTTCTATCAACATTGCCAATTCGTTCAAATTGGTTAAACCTTTGCCTATCGCAACTTTCAGATATTGTCCGTTAAATGCGTTGAAAATTTCTTCCGAAACAGGAATCAAAGCATTAAACTCTTCGTATGTAAACAATCCGTATGTCGCAATATCCTGATTCATCGCTTCATCGTCGTATCTCATGGTGTCCGGGTCAACATCAAATATATTAATTAAACCTTCAGTTGCTCCCGGCATAGATAACATCCCGTTCACATAATAGCACAAATGTCCGTAAGTTACAGGGCTCCATGCCGTTGTATATTCTGTTGTAACAACAACATCTGTTAATATAGCTTCACTTGACACCATCTCTCCATTCTCATTTATCGTTTGTTTAACAAACGCGTCTCCGATATATTGATCAGCATCAGTTCTTAAAAACACATACTCATTCGTGTCTTTATTCCAGAAGGCATGTTCCCCGATTACTTTTACGCTTGTCCCGTCAGAAAAATACAAATTCACTATCTGGTAAAAACGTTGTTCGTCGCTATCTATAAACAGTACCGGAGCGGAATCAAAGTCCCCTGTAAACATATTCCATACAAGCAACTCCTCATTTCCCGTTAAATCTTCAACCGCCTTCTGACTACCGTCTGCTAAAGTAATCAACGTGCCTTCTGAAACGCACATTTCATTGTGCACCTTAAAAGAAAATGTATCCGTAGTATTATATGTCGTTCCACTTCTCGTCATTGAACAATTAAGAGTCAAAGTATATGTACCATCTGCCAAACCGGATGATGAAAAACTTAAAACGCTATTGGTAATAGATGCATTACTTAGCAATCCTACTCGAACAGTACTAACATGTGAATTATTGCCGTTTAATGGTACAACATTGCCTGCACTGTCTGTCAATGTTAAAGTTACAGTCCCCGAAATTTCTGTCCAAGCATTTAATGCTGCAACCGTGCTGATTTCAAAATTTATTGGAATATCCCCCATAATTGTCAGCATATCAGGATCGTTAAACATATACAAATAATCGCTGGATAAAGTAACTTTTCCATTCCATTTATATAAATTCTCATTGTAACCGAATCCATCCATGACTGTAATTGGTCGATTAACCGCAAACATATATGATGCAGTACTTTGGTCTTGAGATCCCGCTCTATTAAAGTCGCTTGTCATATTTAAAGTATATACCCCAGTTGCCAATTGACTTGCATCAATGTTAAATGTTGTTCCTGATAATGTTACATTGTTTACCCAATTGACATTAACACTACAATTATTAGTTTGCAGAACATTTCCACTTGAATCCGTTAAATTGAATGTTAATTGACCATTAATATCCCCAAGATAATTATATTTTGATTTTGTACTTACTTCAAAGCTCAAAATAGAATCTCTAACAATTAAAATATTATTTTCCATTTTACTGTAGCCATCATCAAAATTGATCATTTTAACTGTGCCTTTCCAAGAAAACGTACTACCTTCGTATCCAAAATCATCAAATGTAGTAGTTACCAGTCTTGAATAATCAAATTCATTTCCCATAATAGATGCAAACGCAAGCAGCATATTATATTTACAAACAAGGCAAAAAGGCTTTTTCGAATTAAGCATTGTACAACTTTCACTAGGTTTAAACCAATTATCTGCTTCATTATCAAATCCGTTTTCATTTCTGTCAACGCCGTGAGACAATGGAACCGCCCCTATTCCTGCTACTCCTACAAACCTTTTCCATTTTATTTGCTGCAAATTATTTGTCTGTGTCATATTCGGCGCTTCTCGCCCAGAAAAATCTCCATCAGAGGGATAGTAGTACTCATCTGCCAAACCTGCTATAGTATGCCCAATTTCATGGACTATAGTTCTACTCATACTTAATGACAAAGAAACAACCGCTATGCTTCCACCTGTTGCTCCATATCTTGATGAGTTACAAATTACTATTTCTAATGCTGAATTAGGCTTTTTTAATTCTTCAACTTTATTTTTTTTAGTAACTACCAACGCTCTCTCTATCGGTACTGACGCTTGAGATTGTCCATGGTAAAAACTACTTCCAAAATAATTATCAACAATATAATCATTTAAATTTACATTACCATATTCCGATTGGCTAATATCCAAGCTGACTCCTGATTCATTTGAAACCACTTCAATTGCATAAACTGTGAATATATCTTTAAATTGATTGAATGGTATTATGCCTTCGATTCCTGACGACTCATCTCCAAAAATATCGTTTACTGCAGCTTGTGCTTTTTCGAGAAATATATCTTGCTCAGCTTCTGTAAAACCATCTCCCATTATTGTAATAACAAAACTTGAACTATCTGGTCTACCACTATCTAGTAACTTATGTTCCGTAAAATTTTGCACAGTATTACTAACAAGCAATTCATCTTGTACTAATATATCATGTGTTTGTATGTTATCTATTTTTTCTATATCACCATTATTCGAAAATACTTCAAGATAATCTCTATCTTGAGTTGTTGTCAAAAGCGAATTGCTTTCGGCTATGTTTATTGTGCTCTCTTCTGCAACAACAACATTTGAATTAATAACTATGCAAATTATTGCAATAAATACAATACATACCGTCCAAAGGCACGATGCTGTTGCACTGTATAATTTTTTGTTTCTCATATTGTGTTCCCCCTATAATTTTATTTATTTTCAATAAGTGCTCCAATATGAACACCGGTTTCATCAAGTAGAACTGTATATACAACGTATTCCGAATCCTCAGCCATATAATAACGCTTGTCGTTGGTCGCGACAGGAGCGCCTACATTGCATATTCTGATAAAGTTGTAACCTTTATCAAATTTATCCGCGCCGATATCGTCCACATATATTTCCGCTCTGTAAGGAACGTCTATATCGTAAAATTCGTAATTTTCAGATTCTGCTTTTTTTATCTCGACTTTTACACCTATCGGATAACTTATATCCAACGAGAAGAATCTGAACCATACCTGTTGCCCCGAATCGTAGTTTTCAACCCCGTATTCCGGATTTAAGGGCTTTTCCAGTTTTACCCTTTCTTCCGAATACCTATATCCGTCATCTTTTTTAAGCTGATAAACTTTGCCTGAATTTTTAACGGTCACCGTTATTATACCGTTCTTTACCGTAAACGTCTTACCCGCGCTTTTGTCGGGATTATTAAATTTCATAGAATAAACGCCGTCAACATCGCTGAGATAATAAAGATTTTTCCCACCTTTAAAGCTCTCTGTAAGCATGTCGTCGATAACGACGAAATAGTTGTAATCTTTTTCTTCTGAACTCATCAGCTCGTCCGAATACGCAAATTCATAAACTCCATTTTCTAAAGCCGTATTGTTTTGCAGATAAGTAATATTGCCGTTTTCGTCTAAAGTAACTTTATATTCTATACTGCCCGACCCCGTTTTTATAAACAGGTTTTTGTCGCGGTCTATCAAAGGATAATCCTGAGCATTGCCTAATTTTATATAATTGTCGCCCTGAGAAAACTCTTGCAGAGGAATTGCAACAGACAAAACGCCGTCTTCACTCATAACGGTACCATAAATCTTATAATCATTGCTGTCTGCGGTTTTTATCTCTACCGACATCCCGTTTATCGCCTGATTTGAATATTTTCCGCACAAAGACACGTAATCGTTGCCGTCTTCGGAGAAAGTCGCAGGCTCGAGAACAGGTATCAGGGACTCTTGCGTAATATCTGAATACTTGTAATCTTCGTCTTGGACATATTCTGTCTTTTCTCCTTTATCGTCGAGGATCAGCTTGTTTCCTGAAAGCGTAACAGACCGGGTTCTGTTTTTCGAATCGGCATTATAACATACTTTTCCTTTTTTCAATTCGTACACGCTGATCTTGCCTTCTTCGGAAACCGTCATCTTATCGCCAATGACCGCAACCCAATCTGACGGGACTTCATCAGTTGTTTTTTCTGCGCCAGGCAGCAAAAATACTCCGTTTTTTATCGTGTCGCCTTGAAAAGCGTCATCGCAAGCAACCATACATGTCGCAAAAATTGTTATCACAACAATAGTCAACAATATAAAAGTTTTCTTTTCCATAACCTCTCCTCCTTATTTTTGCTCACTATTCTTGGCTAAAAACTTTTCTATAGATGTAAACGACAAAAACTCTCCATAGAATTTAATATTATGAATGACATCAACAATACTATTAAAAGGAATATGTTATATTTTGAGGAAAGAATATACAATACACGCTTAACATGCAACAAACTAACCATAAGCTTACAATCAACATACTAATAAACTTGTTTTTTAATATTTTTTTTATATTTTTTTGTATCCTTTTTATCGCTAAAAATCAAGTTTATATAACAAAAAATTGGCTTGCGCCAATTTTATTTAAAATTTTTCAGTTTCATTCAATTTGACAGTATAAGTTTGTGTGGCATCAGTCGGCAAACTTATTTCAATGTCTTCATTTCTTTTTTCAATAAAAGAATATTCTTCTATTATTTCACACCTATAATTACCTGTTAGTTTTGCTTTTTCAATAATTGTATCTACATTTTTGTCGTTATCTTCATCAACAAACCTAAAACTTAAATGTTTGTATGTATTATTTTTTATATTAACAAATTTAATTGCTACCGTTAAAATATTTTTATTATTTTCCGAAACACCACCTAGTAATAACATTACAAAATTGTAGTCTCCTTCGTTTATTAACCCTTGCTCAACCGCAAGTGGCATAACCGAATTAAAAATATTTTCTTGCTCTTCAGTTAAATTTTTTTGTGGCTCATGTCTTTTACCACCTTTATCATAGCTTGCATCAGAGCCAATTTCAAAAAAAATTGTCAAATCTATAAAATAATTTGTTCCATCTTTCTTAAACTGTACAACATTTTCGTCAATTTCACTATTTGTTTTTGCTTTCATTTGTGATATGTTTATAGGCTCATTAAATGTAAAGGTTGCACCTTGTAAAGTTACCTTGTTTTTGTTTTCATCCCCTGGCATACCTTTTCTTACACCTAAAATTTGTACGCCATTGATTTGGTCACCTTCTACATCAAAAGCCCATTTAAAAATTTCAATCTTCCCTGAATGCAAATCTTCTTTGGTCATATCATTCCCAAACATATTTTTTATTCGAGCATCAGTAAGCAAAGTATCTTGCAAAATTTCAATAATTATGTCTTGCACCTCTTTAATTTCAAAAACTTCATTCCAGTTTTCAAAATTTATTGTTTTTTCACTCTCAATCATACTTACAACATATTTTTTTGTTTCTGGTCCCGAAACAAGAATATTGTAATCCTTATATTTTGAAAAATCATTTGTCGAACTAGAAAATTTTACACTTTCCTTATTAAATTGATCTTGTGCTATTTCCTTGTCAAAAGTTCCATTTGCTATCAAATTTCCTTCAAAAACAAATTCGCAATTTTCAATCGTATAGTTGTCTATAGCATAAGACAAGTTGACCTTTGTGCTGTCGTTTGCTTTATTGTAAGTTATATCATTAACTGTTGGATAGAAAACAGTTTTATCTCCGTCAATTATATTTCCAAGCAAAAGATTGAAAATTTCAAGTTCACTTTCGCTTATAGAAGATTTTACTTGAAGTTCTTCCACACTTGTGTTTTCAAAAGCAGACAATATTTTTTGGTCAGCTTTGTATGTATCAATAACATACAAATCGCCAAGCGCGTCAGTATAATAAAATTTTCCTTCCAAACTTACCGTTTGTTCTTCGCCGTCTTGATAAAAAGTCAAATTGTCATCATTTAACGCGAAAGTCCCGTTTTCATATTTTTTTGCATCAAAATCTTCTTCCGACAAAGCAATTTCCGTACTTTCTATTTTAAGACCATTTTCATCAACCACGACAGCAACTTTTCCGCTTCCATCACTATTTTCACTGCTTATTGAAACAATGCTGTCTGCTCCGTAAGTGGCTTTTACTGCATCTTCAATTTTTTCGCTCAAAACAAAGTTGTTTCCAAGTAAAGAATATATTTCTGAAAGAGAAGTCACATCATTTACATCAACTTCTACATGTTCAACAATAGGAGATTTTTCATTTACGACGCACCCCATAGCAGTCATTGCAACGCCAGCAGAAGCAAGCCCAATACCGGCAACTTTCCAACCACCATTTTTAAACTTTAGAGCCAAATCCTTAAACTCAAAAGCCAACATTTCTTTTACAACTTGCCAATTAGAAAATTTGACAGGTTTTGTTTGTTTGATTTCATTTTTTTCTTTTAGCATAAACTTCCCCTTCTTTTCTTTTTATTAATTTTATCATACAATTTTGATATTTTCAATAAAAATTTAAAAAACACTTATTTTCATCATTTTTTATCCCTTTTCGACAAAAAAAGACAAATTTCTTTGTCTTTTTTATATTTTTATTTCGTTAACAATTTCTTTTCTCTTTTATTTAACCTTTTAGCAAAGGGTTTCAAAACTAAATAATCTTGTCCTTGATTTTGTCTTAAAACATTTAAACATATTCCAATCCCAGCCATAAAAACAGTAATTGAAGTTCCACCACTTGAAATGAAAGGAAGTGGCAACCCCGTTGGCGGAATTGAACCTGTAACAACTGCTATATTTAACAATGTTTGAACTCCGATTATAAAGGCGACACCACTTACAAGCATTGCGCCAAACCTATCTTTACTATTTAGTGCTATTTTTATAAGGTTAAAAATTAGATATAGAAAAACAAACATTAAAAGGCATACACCAAAAAATCCAATTTCCTCTCCAATGATTGACAATATGAAATCAGATTCTGCAAATGGCAAAAATAAATACTTTTGTCTAGAATTAAAAAGTCCAACCCCAAACAATCCTCCACTTCCCAAGCCATATAATGATTGAATGAGTTGAAAACCTTCTCCTTGTGGCGTTGCCCAAGGATCTATAAATGCCATTAATCTTTTTAATCTATAAGGCTCCAAAATAACAAGCAAAGGAACAACTGCACCAGCTGGAATTGAAAACATAATATGTTTGTAAATATAGCTTTTAAAATTGGATATTGATATTAGTATAGTTATCAGCTTTAAATACGATTAAATTTAGATTTTGCTTCGCTTTAAGTGTCCGTAAAAATATGTGACAGTTATAATTCCCGATACACGAAGCAACTAAGGCACCGGGCGCACCCGCGACTAAGGGGCAACCGAAAAACCCGGTTGCCCCTCAGCCTGTTGTGTGTAGATTTGGGATTTGGTTACCCTATTTTAAATAGGCAAAATATGGAATTATATTGCGGGATCTCTCCCTAACGAATCTGTTCAGGCGTCTGCGCCGTTGCCATTGCCGTGCTGATACTTCCACTGGAATCTCGCCTCTTTTGCCTGAGCGAGGAATTCTTCCGCGTCCTTCTTAGCGCTCTCGATCGTCGCATTGTAGGTCTTTTGTGCGAGGGATACTGCGTCGTTGGCGATCTGCACGTACTCTTTCGCCTCTTCAAGCTCATCGGCAGTCAGATCGGTTTCGATCTTCTTCATCGTCTCGTCGCGCTTGCCTTCGAGGTAAGTCACGACCGATCTCACGTCGTCGATAGTCAGATCTCCGAGGCTGTCGACGAATTCGAACACGTCGCTGCCGAGGTCCTTGATATCCGCGAGGATATTTCTGATCTGGGTCGCGTACTCTTCTGGCAACGAGTTGATATACTCGTCGACCTCAGCCTGGAAGCCGTTGATATAGGTCTCCAGTTCGGGCAATTCGGCTTTGATCTGCTCGTACGCTTCTTTGCTCATGTTCTTCAGAGTTCTGTCGATATAAGCTTCGAGGCTTTCGAGGGTGATGTTGCCGTTTTCGTCGGTCACTGCCGCGTCGACTTCGCTCTTTTCGACCCCGAGGATATCCGCTATTTTCTGAGTATCGACGTTGGAGAGAGCTTTATCCGCGTATTCCATCGTGAGTTCGATGACGTCAAGCGTGTAGTCGACGGACACCGCCGCTATATCGTAAGCCGCGTAGATCGCGCCGTAATTGACAGGATGTTTGAGAATGTGTACTCCGTAATAGGTGCCCCATGCCAGCGATTCCGCAGTCGTCTTTGCGATCTCGAACGCTTCGTTCGCCTGTGCTACCGCGAGGTTGTACGCCTCTGTCGCATACGGCTCTATCTTTTCATAACAGCTGTTCAGTTTTTCGATAAGATCCTCGTTGTCAAGAGTCGCCGCGTACTCGAAAGTAATGCCGTCGTCGTTGGCTACGAGTTCGGTCACCAGCTTGAATTTGCCGATGCTCATATTCTGAACGGCACTTACGTTGGGGTACTTACCCTTTGCGTATTCAAGCTGCCTTTGCAAAGAAAAACTGGCACCCGTGTTGATATTGACACTTAAATCAGCCTTTCCCGCCTCTAAGTCGAAAGCGGCTTTTACTATCTCGCCGATATTCGCCTCTGCTTCTGAAGAACCGTTGCCGGCAACTACCGTAACGTTGACGCCGCTGTTCTCTTCAGTCAGATATCCGCACTCTATCGCGAGGTTGGCGATAAGCTCGAACGCCTCTTCGGCGGTCTTTCCGACGATCGCCTCGCCGTAAAGCATTACCTGCGCGTCCTCGTTAGCCGCCTCAACGGATTCAACTTTTCCTTCACCGTCGATCACCAGATTGACTGACGGATTTATATCCATGCTAACGTATGTCTTGTCCGCATTTTCGTCCTTGTCGGCACAACCGACGAATGCGGTGCAAAGCAATACCGCCGTAAGCATTATCGCAATTATTACGCTGATCTTTTTCATCGTTCTATCCTCCTCGGGAGCGCGTTCATATATTAAACAACGGCATTTTGCTTTTTATTGGATAAAATATAAAAATTTTAATTTAAATAATCAGAAGTTTTGTAAATATACTGTTGTTTTTTACAAGCAGTTGTTGTAAAATTAAAGTAGTCTATTAAACGAAGAGGGAGTAATGATATCTTCTTTGCCGAAATTCGATAAAGATGTTCTCGACGCCTGTCAGCCGGTCACTCTTAACGGGATGAGGCTCCTCTTTCCCGGGCGCGCCGTGAAGTTGTGCCTCTGCCGGGAGATAACGGACGACGACCTGAAAGATCTTACGGATTTTGTAGCCGCCGACCTGGGAGTAACTCCCGACGGAGCTAAGCTGTCGTATATCGCGCTCTGCAACCCGGTCGTTACAATGGGCGCGGGCGCGGACAAATATTATCTGACGGGCTACGACGACCCCGTATTCGGCGCAAAAGATCACCCGATTAAATTTTACGGTTCAGAGATCCGGCTGTACGGCAAAAAATATCTGTGCCTTGCCGCCGGAATGCAGGGCGACTATACTCTGTCCGACATAATGGCGAACGATGAAGGAGCTATCTTTATCACTCCGTTCGTCAGGATAGACATTGCGGGGCGCACCTCTCTTTTCCGTCTTTCAGACGGCAACCTGTATATAAACGAAGACCCCGAAGAAGAACGGCTTAAAGAAGAGACCCGCCGCCGCGAAGAAGAGGAAGAAAGAAGACGCGCCGAAGAAGAAAGAAGACGCGCGGCAGAAGAAAGAAGACGCGCGGCAGAAGAAAGAAGACGCGCGGCAGAAGAAAGAAGGCGCGAAGAGATCAGACGACGCGCAGAAGAAACTTTACGCGCGCGAACGGCAAGGCGTGAAGAAAGAGGCGCCTCTCCCCCGGCTGCCGCGACGGCACGAGCCGCAAGAGGATACAGGGATCTTGCCGTAAAAAAGCTTTTCCCTTACGCCCAGTCGCTGCGCGCGGCAACGGTAATATCTCTGCTCCTTTGCATATTCTCTCTTGCCGCAGAGCTCTTCGTCACCGCGACGTGGTTTGAAGATCTGTCTGCGGTCGACTTCGGAACGCTCACTTTTTCCGCCCTTATAATCGGCGAGATATTGCTTGAATGTGCGACCGCGGCTGTCTATGTCCTTTCCTTTTTAAGCGTAAAGCGCATTTTTCCGCAATTCAGAAAGATGAGCTACCGCCACCGCCGCAGCCTTGATATGAACAAAACTCTCAGCGTCCGCAAAGGACTCCTTTTAAGAGTAAACTGTTATTATATCTTCATCGTGCTTCACGCCGTGACCCGCCTTGCTTTCTTCGTATTCTCCTCCGCGATCTGCGAAGAACTCTACTCTGTCCTGCGCTTCGGGCTTTAAAACTTATATAATATCTATAAAACCAATTGAAAACTACAGACCGCAAGGTCTGTTTTTTAACGCGCTTTTCGCGTAAGTCTTTCAACAAAGTATGCGCGGAAAACTAAACATAATAACCCTCTAAAAAAGTGTCGGGGACGTAAGGAAAAATACGGAAAGCAAAAGAAAGTATTTTTTCGTGCAGACGCGGCGAAAGGCGCAGGCAATACCCGTGGGTCTTGTCAAGCCTTTCAACAAAGTCTGCGCGGAAAAAGACGACTTTTGCCCGTATTTTTCCTTTTTTCAGGATCAAAAAGCGGAGAATCGAAAAAATCTTTAAGACTTATCCCCAGACCGTCGCAAATTGCGGAAACGGTGGACAGTTTAACCGTGCCGGTAGATTTCATCATGGTAAGCAACGACCTGTTCAGCGCGCTTTTTTCCGCCAAACGGTATCTCGTAATGCCTTTTTCCCTGCACAGTTCGTCTATCCTTGCATTGACCGCTTCGATAAGTAGCATATATCCCCCGTCGTTCAATAGGTTGTACTAATTATAAAGAGCTATACATCGAAAGTACGTTCAATGTGTTGAACGCTTTGTATTTTTATGATATGTTAATCAAGAGGGATATTATGAAAATCGCGTTTATCGGTCACAGAAGAATACCTATCACCGAAAATCTGAAAAGGAATCTATATAAAGAAACCGAGCGCATTTTATGCGCACACGGTGACACGGAGTTTTTATTCGGCAGCAACAGCGTTTTTGACGAACTGTGCCTCAAAACCGTAACGTCATTAAAAGAACGTTATCCTTATTTAAAACGCATTTATGTCAGAGCGGCTTTTCAGAATATAAACGAATTTTACGAAGAATATCTGCACGAACTTTACGACGAAACTTTCTTCCCGGCAGCAATAAAAAACGCAGGCAAAGCAATCTATATTGAACGCAACAAAATAATGATAGATATGTGCGACAAACTCTTCGTCTATTACAACCCTGAATATAAGGTTGCTCAAAAGCCTTTCAGATCAACGGTCAGCGGCACCAAAATTGCCGTTGAGTATGCGATAAAATCTAAAAAAGAAATATTAAATTTTTTTTACTATTCCTAAACGTTTCTCCCCGACAGTTGAAAATCGGAAAAAATCCGTTAAAATTACCTCTCCCGCCCAAGAAAAACGGTCGATAACGTAAGGAAAAATACGGAAAGCAAAAGAAAGTATTTTTTCGTGCAGACGCGACGAAAGGCGCAGGCAATACCCGTGGGTCTTGTCAAGCCTTTCAACAAAGTCTGCGCGGAAAATGCAACGTTAATAACCCGCTAAAAAAGTGTCGGGGACGTAAGGAAGAATACGGAAAGCAAAAGAAAGTATTTTTTTCGTGCAGACGCGGCGAAAGGAGCAGGCAATACCCGTGGGTCTTGTCAAGCCTTTCAACAAAGTCTGCGCGGAAAATGCAACATTAATAACCCGCTAAAAAATCTGTCGGGGACGTAAGGAAAAATAAGGAAAGCAAAAGAAAGTATTTTTTTGTGCAGACGCGGCGAAAGGCGCAGGCAATACCCGTGGGTCTTGTCAAGCCTTTCAACAAAGTCTGCGCGGAAAAAGACGACTTTTGCCCGTATTTTTCCGTGAGCCGTACTCTCCGGTTATGGCGAGATAGAAGTTGTCGTAATCTTCACGGGTATATTCTTCCCTTTCTTCAAAATAATATTCTGCGTATATATCGGAAAGTTCGGCGCGTATACCGCCGATAACGCTTTCAGTCCCTTCAAGAAAATCTTCGACGGTGGCGGGTACGAACGCGATCGCGTCCTTTATCGCGGACGTTATCTGAACGTTAAGGTTTTCGAGGGCGGCCACGACGCTGTCCAGTTTGTCTTTGAGTTCGTCCAGCGTAGCGTTGCCGAGATCGCTTATCCAGTCCTCGTTGATAAACCAGTCGTACGCCACGATAAGCGCGGTAAGATCTGCCGAATTATCGACTTTATCTTCTCTGATCTCTTCTATCTTATCGAGGACTGCGGTCATTTCGTTTACCGTTTCGGCAAGCCGTGCGTCCTGTTTCCATTCGTCGGAAGAAACTACCGTCCAGTAATCTTCTCCGAACCAAGCGGACGGGCTGACCGTATATTCCTTGATCCTGTCGTTGAGGTCGGAAGCCTTATGCAGGAGTTCTCTGGTCCTTTTTATATTGTCGCACTCCGCTTCAAGGAGATCTCTGAGATATTCGAAAACCTCTTTTTCGTAATAGCCTTTAAGAGTTTCGAGGCTGCTCTGATTTTTTTCCGCGAGCTGTTCGAAGTAATTGTCCGCCTTTGCCGCAACTCCGTTCACCGCTTCTTTGAGGTCGCCCGCTGCGGCGCCGTACTGATCGGCAAGCCAGTCTGCGTCCTCTTTGACCGCGAGCACGGCGACGAAGACGCCTCTTTCCATAAAGGCGTTTTCCAACGCGACGGTAGTCTTTGAAACGACTTCATCGCTCTGCTTATCGTTACCGGCGACGACGGTTATTTTAAGCGCGCCCTGTTCTTCCTGCCCGATATATCCCAATTTTCCCGCTTCGTCGGCGATCAATGCCGCCGCTTCGTCGACCGGCATATCTTTGAGTTTTTCTCTCAGTTCGGCTGAAAGAAGGACGTCTGCGTCGGAGTTCGCGCTCTTCACCGCCGTCACTTTGTTGTCGCCGTCGTATACTATTTCGACGGACGGATTGATATCCATTCTGAGATAACCCGCTTCATAGACGGGCGCCGGCGTATCGCCCGTGCCGCCGAACACCGCGGGCAGTATCACCGCCAATGCTATCGCTATGACCAGCACGGCTGCTATCGCGCCGTACATATAAGGTCTGAATTTCCTCTTTGCGGGACTTATGTCAACTTTATGCGCGCTCTTTTCCCTCTTCTCTTCGGTCTTTACGACGGGTGCTTTCCTGACCTTGTCGGACATGGGAGGCGTCAACGCGTCGAGTTCTTTTTCAAGCAGTTTTTTAAGTTCTTTCTCGTCCATCTTTCAGCCCTCCCTTAATTTATTCTGCAACTTTTTTATCGCAGTATTGTATTTCCACAGTACGGTTCCCAGAGCCAGAGACAACATGTCGGCGATCTCACGGTGTTTAAAGCCCCAAAGCACGTGCATTATCACGATCTGCCTCTCCCTGTCGTCCAGCACGGAATTTATCGCGTCGAATACAGGCGAATCCTGCAATTCGTACGAGTCTTTTTCGGCTTTTTCAGTCTGTTTATCGGTCGCGACAACTTCGCGCTTCACCTTCTTGATCTCGTTAAGCGCGGTGTATTTCGCAATCTGAAACAGCCACGCTCTCGCGTCCGTTCCCGCATTGTATTTGCTTATGTTTGCCTTGACTTTCAGGTAGACTGTCTGGGTCAGATCTTCCGCCGTATGGTAATTTTTGCAATAGCCGTAGAGAAAAGCGAATATACCTTTGCTCGTCTCCTTATACAGCCTTTCGAACGCGGCGGAATCGCCCTTCGCGACTTCCTGTAAGCACAAGTCCAGCTCTTTTTTGTCCAAATCCCTCTCCCTGTTCAAATATTAAACAACCTTAACGTCGTTTTTATTGGCGGACACATTATTTTTTCCGACGATAAAATTTTACCATAAATGTCCGCCTCCGCGCAAATCGCCGCGCGGACAACAGCGGATATTTTGCACGATTTCAGCGTCCTTTTTAAGGTCCCGGACAATACGACCGCCCGTTAAAACCCGCGCTTTACGGCGAGATGCATTATAAAACGACGCGACAAACTCAATAATAGTTTTATCCGCATTGCGGCAAATGCGCGCGTGTGATATAATATCTACATAAAAAGGAGCGTTTATGAGTTTTTACGACGACGTTTATCAGGTGGTAAAGGCTATTCCCTGCGGCAAGGTAGCGACCTACGGACAGATAGCGAGAATACTGGGCTCTCCGCGCGCTTCCCGCGCGGTAGGCTATGCCCTGCACGACAACCCTACGCCGGTACTCATCCCGTGTCACAGAGTCGTGAACCGCTACGGCTCGCTCGCTAAGGCGTTCGCATTCGGCGGGATACGGGCGCAGGCGGAGCTTCTCGCGAAAGAAGGCGTATTCTGCGACGAAAATTATATCGTGGACCTTGAAAAATACCAGTGGCAAGAGGGGCTGAAATGGTAGAAAACTATACGGTCCGCGCGGGTTTCGACGGCGCAATATGCGATGTTCTGCGCGCCGCCGGCTTTTCGAATACGATGATAACCCAACTGAGAAAAGAAGAAGGGCTGATCCGAGTAGTCGACGGACAAAACGGCGAGAAATCAGTCTTCGCGACAGCGAAAGTACGCAAAGGCGATACGATAAAGATCTCCCTTCCCGTCTTTCCCGTGCTCTACCCGAAAAGCGATCAAAGACCCGTTTTTGCGTACGCAGACGACGATATCGCGATCGTCGTCAAGCCGTCCGGTATAGCGACGGTGCCGGTAAAGTCTCATTACAAGGACAGCCTGGCAAGCGTGCTGGGCTCGGAGTGGGGAGAATTCGTATACCGTCCGGTAAGCAGACTGGACAAAGACACTTCGGGGCTTATCGCGGTCGCGAGAAACGCCCTTTCCGCCTGCCGCATGCATGAACTGCAACTGTCCGGCGGCATTGAAAAGAAATACACCGCGCTCGTAAAGGGACTTATCCCCGAAAGCGGAAAAATAGACGCGCCGATCGCACTTTCCGCGGACGGAGTGCGCCGCGAGATATCTGAAAGAGGCAAACCCGCGGTTACCCTTTTCAGGCGGCTGTATACGGTCGGCGAAAACTCGGTCGCAGAATTCACTCTTCTTACCGGAAGAACGCATCAGATACGCGTGCATTCCGCATACACAGGTCACCCGATCGTAGGAGACTCTCTTTACGGCAGCGGCGACGGAGCGGAAAGATTGATGCTGCATTGCTCATTTCTGGCGTTCCCGCACCCGACCACGGGCGAAAATGTGGTCGCGGAAGACCCTTTCGTCTTCTGATATCGGCCGCCGCACATCTTTGCCGCAAAAGACTTGTCTCCGCTTTATTTTTCTGCCCTCTTTGCCCGTCCCGCATATTTGCCGGCATATGCCGCGCGTCTTTTATGCTCCCCCGCCGTTCCGACAACGAAAAATCTAAATGTTTTACGCTGTCCGGGGCAAAATTTTCTTTACTTATCCGGGATACAAGCGTAAAATATAGTCGGTTTAAAGGAGCTTTTTCGGTATGGTAAAAGATCTCACGCAAGGCAAACCCTCAAAAGTCATACTGATGTTCAGCCTTCCGCTGTTGCTGTCAATGGTCTTCCAGCAACTGTACAATATGGCTGACAGCATTATCGCGGGCAAAATGATTTCAAACAACGCGCTAGCCGCGATCGGCGTTTCGACCCCCGTCACGATGATATACGTCGCGATCGCGGTCGGATGCAGCGGAGGTATAAGCGTAGTCGTCGCAAATCTTTTCGGTCAGCATAAATTCAGATCGGTAAAAACGGCTTCAAGCACCGCGCTCGTCTTCATGTTCGTACTGGCGGCGGCTCTTACCCTCGTCGGCTATTTCATTTCCACCCCTCTCGTAAAACTGCTGCAAACCCCGGCGTCGATACTGGACGACAGCTCCGCCTACCTTGAGATCTACACTCTGGGTCTTGTCTTCGTATTCATATACAACGCGTCCAACGCGATATTCACGGGTATGGGCGACAGCATAACGCCGCTTATACTCCTCATCTGCTCATCTGTCGGCAACGTGGTACTAGACGTGGTTATGGCAAAGCCTCTGGGCGTAGCGGGTCTGGCTTACGCGACGCTCATCGCGCAGGCGGCAGCGGGCATAATCGCGTTTATCCTCGTCGTCGTCAAGATGAAAAAGCTGTCGGACGGCGAAGAAGCCGATCAACCGCGGCTTCCCTATCTCAAACGCACTTTCAACGGAATGATACTGCTGTCGATACTCGCGATATCCGTGCCCGGCGTATGCCAGCAATCTTTCGTTTCGGTCGGTCAGCTGCTGGTTCAGGGACTTATAAACGGGTTCGGAGAACAGACGATCGCGGCGTACACCGCGGCAATGAAGATAAATACCTTTTGCATACAATGCATTGTCACGACAGCCAACGCGGTCGCGGCGTTCACCGCGCAGAATATGGGCGCGGGCGATCTGAAAAGGGTCAGACAAGGTATGCGCTCGGCAACCGCGCTGTTGTGCGCTTTTGCGGTGATCATAATCGCGATCGTCGCGATTTTCGCAAAACCTCTTACCGGATTCTTTATCAACAACAGCGGCGATTCGGCGATATCGGGTACAGCCGTAATCGACACGGGTGCAAAATTTTTGTGGATAACCTGTCCTTTCTACGTCTTCATCGCGGCAAAGACCGCGGCGGACGGCGTGATAAAAGGCGCGGGCAAACTCTTCCAGTTTATGATATCCACATGCGTGGACCTCGTACTCAGAGTCGCGCTGTGTTACGCACTGGCTCCGTCGCTCGGCTTCCTGGGTATCTGCATAGCCTGGCCGATAGGCTGGGTAATAGGAACGGCTCTCGCGGTCGGCTTCTATCTGTCCAAAGGCTGGCAGAAAAGCAAATTCGCCGTCGCCTCTTAAAACGCCGACAAATCAGACAAAAGGATATTTTACGCCCGATCCGTCGATAACGCTTGTAAAAGCGTCCACGACGGGCGCCGCGCTTTCGTCCCGCCTCTCTGCCGTCACGCCTTTTTCGCCGCCGTCATATTATGAACTATGGCGACTTTAAGCGTTACTATGATAGTCAAAAACGAAGAAGAGACGATCGCCCGCGCGCTGACATGCGTCAAAAAATTCGCCGACGAGATAATCGTCGCAGACACCGGGAGCACTGACAAAACCGCCGACATAGCGGCGTCGCACGGCGCAAAAGTCTATGCCTTTGAATGGAAAGACGACTTTTCAGCCGCGCGCAATTTCGCGTTTTCAAAAGCAACCTGTGACTACGTGATGTGGCTGGACGCGGACGACGTGATAAACGGCGACAACTGCGATAAGATCATTGCGCTGAAACCCATGCTGGATAAAGCAGACATATGGTATATGAAATACGCGACCGCCTTCGACAAAAACGGGAAACCGACCTTCGAATACCTGCGCGAAAGAGTTTTCCGCCGCTCCTTAGGGGCGTGCTGGACAGACCCGGTACACGAAGTGTTCTACGCGGCGGGCACGCGCGAGTTTTCGGACGTGACGGTGCTGCACGAAAAGTTGCGCCCCTCACCCAAAAGGCGCAACCTGGATATTTACTTTAAGCTCATCGCGTCGGGCGCGAAAATGTCGCCCAGACAGAAATTTTATTTTGCGAACGAACTTTATTCCAACGACCTGCTTCCTCTCGCGATATCCGCCTACAACGACTTTCTTGAATCCGACGGCATGATTGAAAATAAGGTGCAGGCGGCGATCAACCTCTCGCGCATCCGCGCTGCCTCGGGCGACCTTCCCGCCGCTCTTTCAGACCTTACCCGCGCGCTCTCCTTAGGCGAACCGTCCGGCGAACTGTGTGTTGCGCTCGGCAACATATATTCGGCTTTAACCAACACGGACGCAGCAATTTTCTGGTATAAGGCGGCTATAAGACCTCTTTCCGAAAACACTCTCGCTTTCGTCGACGTCTACTGTTACTATTACTATCCTCTTATCCAACTGGGGCTCTGCTATTACAAAAAAGGAGATATCCCCGCCGCCGCAGACTGCACCCGCCGCGCCCTGGAATACAAAAAAGACGACGAGATCGCTTCAAACAATCTCGCCTTCTTTGAAAGCATACTGTCGCAAGACAACGTATGAATATGACCCGTTTCGGGCGATCCGTAACGCCTTACCTCTTTTTCAGTCTTTGTATTTCAACGCATCCGCCCGACGTCACTTAAGCGGCGCCTTGAAATAAAACGATCTGCCCTCGAAAGTGATTATAAACGTGTATTCCGCGCTTCCGTCCGCATAAGTCGTCTTGCCTACGGTCGCATAGCCTTTTATGCCGTTTTCGTCGGCTAAGTTGTATATTGTCGACTCACCCGGCACAGCCTTTTCCACGGTATACGTAAATATCATCACGTTTTCACCGTCGGTAGCGGTCAGCTCGCCGTTTTCAGCCTTTGCGGTCATTTCGATAATGCCGGCTTCGGGGAAACCTTCCGCAAGTTCTTCGGAACAGAAAAGCACGTCGCCCGTCTCCGACGACTGAACGAACCTGAATTGCCAGTCATGCCCTTCGACCGTCATTTCCTCCGCGTTGCAGGCAACTAAAGCAATGCCAGCAAGTAACGTTACGACAAATATCAAAAATAAAATTATTGTTCTTTTTCTTACTTTCATATTTTTTCAGAGCTTTTTGCCCACATCAATTATTTTAATTATATCCGATGTTAAATTTTTACCCTGTCTATGATCGCTCGGCGTTCTGGAAACGGTAAACATGCATCTGGGATCATCGTGAAATAATATTTTATAATGAGCCCCGTCATCTTCAATTTTAAACCCACAATTCTCTAAATCTGCTTTATCAGCAGAAGTTAAAGCGCCGCTTTTTTTAAAAACTCTTTTAACGGTCTCAACAGCTTTTTCACATTCTCCAACTAAAGGATTTGACTGCAGCATGTCTTCGATAAGCAAGTAACCTCTCGATCCTTGATCGAATTTGTCTTTAGTCTGAGAAAGTATGCTATATAACAAATCGTTTCTCTCAGAAAAATATAATTCTTTTTCCGCTCCTTTTTTATAGAAATATTCACTTGATCTGCCTTCTTTTAACTGTTCGTTCAGTATTTCAATGCGCGTTCTAAGATTATAATTTTCCTTAGATAATTCTGCTTTTTCCTCTTTAAGCTGTTGGTTCTCTCTGTCAAAAGTCTCAATATAGCTGTTCAAAGCTTGTTTATCTGCCTTGCTTATATCTTTCCAGAGCCCCATTCTTTGTTTAGCCAGCAGAATATTAACCTGATTCCACCCGTAAGCCGATGACTCTATATTATTCGCCAATGCTTTCCATACGTTATCAGTAACATCCATTAACATCGCGTTGGCATCTCCGTTGTAAAAATCGACAGAATATCTTTGCACATATCCGTTTTGAGGAAAATATATGCCTATATATCCGCTATGTGCGTTCTTATTTTCTGTTTTTTCTTTCAGCATCCAAGAAACCTCAATGTTTCCTTCGACAAACACGTGCGCCAATCCGCTGAGATCTTTTGCCAACTCATCGGGATTAATTGCCCAACACTCATCGCGTTCAAGACTCACGTATACCACAGGCAAAATGTTGCCGTAAGTATCGTTCATAACGCTTGCACACATTTCAACATTATCTTCATTGATAAGCAACGTTTTGTCAGATATCGGTATACCGATGTCTTCTTTGCAAAATCCGGACTCCATGAATTTTTTAACGATATACGGCTTATGGGGCTTTGGCAGTCTGGATTCATAATTACAACTGTTGCAATTAAGCTGTATTACGACAAACTTATGATTCCCTTCGTTTACGTAAACACAGTCCGTACTCCAAACAGAACCCTTATCATTTTGCTCTATTCTGCAAGCAAATTGATCCGTGTTTTTATCTTTATATCTTTTGATCTCAAATACAGCCGCTTCGCTTTCAACTCTGAAATCCTCAGTTGAGAGGCAGTCATAATTTATTTCGCTTATTTTGTAGTATCTGCTTTTAATTATCCATTCTTTATACAGCAAAAAACATTTTTCAACATTAAAATCGTCTTTTAACGGTAATCTTACGCTTAACAATAACATTTTCTTCGGTACCTCCTTTTCTCATTTTATAACTCTTTTCGATCTGTGTCAATATACTCACGACCCGGTCGACATGTAGCGGCTGAGACCGAATGCGAAAAACGCATAGCACGGCAACAGGAACACCAGCCCGATAAGCGGCAAAAACGCATACCATAAATTATCCGTACGTCCTATGAGATACAGAAACGGATAATACTGAAACAGCGCGATCGGTATCACGTACGTGAAAAAGCCGAGTATCCCCTTGCCGTATATCGACAGCGGATATTTGCCGAATTCGCGCGTGCCGTCCGTAAATACGTTCATGAACTCGAGACCTTCTATCGTGAAGAAGCTTATCCCTGCATACAGTATGAACAGCGCTGAGTAGACGCCCATGCCGCCGACCACCATAAGTATCAGCGTCATCACCTTGTCGAAAGTCCAGACGACCCCCGAGGTCGGAATAGCGTACGCAAGCGTTATCACCGCCTGCAAAAATCTGCCTATCCTCGAAAACTCTATCGTCGAGGTCAGCACCTGGAAGATAACGCTTCTCGGGCGCAGGAGAATCCTGTCCAGCGCGCCGCTCTTAATCAGCTTGGGGAAGGTGTCGAAGCCTCTGAAAAAGCACTCCGCGAGAGAGAACGCGAGAAGCACCGCGGCAAAACATATCAGCACTTCCGAAAAGGTGTAACCGTCCACCTCGCTGAAGCGGTCGAACATGAAATATACCCCGAAGAACGCCGAAAAAGACACTATGAACTGCCCCGCCGCCGTCATGAAGAAGGAGGCCTTATACTGCATTCTCGACTTAAAAAGTATGGCTAAGTACTTGAAATAAAGTCTCATATCAGCCCCCTTGTACAACTACTTTTTTGACCGCGCGTTTTATCAGCAGCCTGCCCGCGACCAGCGTGACGATCAGCCAGAACGCCTGCACCGCAACGCTTATCAGCGCGTCGCTTCCGATCGTGTAACCCACGTATATCAGAAAGGGCGTATTCTGCAACGACGCGAACGGAAGCAGGTGGAACACGGTCTGTACCGAGTCCGGGAAAAAGGGTATCGGTATCACCGCGCCTGAGAAAAATTCTATCAGCGTAACGGTCAGAATTTTTATCCCGTCCGCCGACAAAGTGTAAAAAGCAGATATGTAAACAAGCATTGAAATCGACACCAGCAGGGAAAATCCTAAAATCACGGAAACTATGAACAGTATCCCCTGAACCCAACCCGCAGGCAACGACATGTTGTACGGATAAGGCAGAAAAGCCGCAACGACTATTATCGGAATACACCTCAGCACAGTGTTTGCAAGCCTCGTCGCCGCGTTCTTCACAAACCACATATTATAAAGGTCGCACGGGCGGCACAGCTCGTACGCGACGTTGCCCGAAATAATGTTGTCGAATATCTCGCTGTCGAAAAGCCAAGGCATGAACATAGCCAGAAGCGCCTGCTGAAGCCACAGATATGTCGTCAGCTGAGAAAATTCCATAGGAAAACTCTCGGGCGCGCTGTTGTAGAACGCCTTGTACATGAGTATCGACATAAAGCCCCACGCGAACTGAGTAACTACCCCCGCCCACGCGGCAGCGCGGTATTGCAGCCCGCCGATAAACCTTATTCTGAAAAAGGACAGATATTTCCTCATATCCTGAATTCCTTGTAAAGCGAAACCACCATTTCGTCGACCGTCGTGCCTTCTACGGATACGTCCTTTATATCCACCGCCGCGGATATCGCCGCTATCGCCGCGGCAACGGGCATGACCGCCGTATCTATCACTATCTCCGCATGCCCGCCGATATCCTTAACGACAGTCATGTTCTCAAGCGCGGGCAACGTACCCGAATATGCGACCGTCAGCGTCTTTTTGCTCGTATTTCTCGTCATAAGGTCGTCGAGAGAGCCGTCCAGCAGTATCCGCCCCTTGCCGATAAGCAGTATCCTGTCCGTCAGCGCCTCGATGTCCTGCATGTCGTGCGTCGTCAGGATCACCGTCGTCTTTTTCTCTTTGTTTATCTCCTTTACGAACTCCCTGACCGCGATCTTCGACACCGCGTCGAGACCTATCGTCGGCTCGTCCAGAAAGAGTATCTTCGGGCTGTGCAGAAGAGACGCCGCGATCTCGCACCTCATTCTCTGCCCCAGTGAAAGCTGTCTTACCGGCGTCTTTATAATCTCGCCGATATCCAGCAGCTCGACAAGGTCGGAACAGTTCTTTTTATACTCCGCTTCCGGCACCTTGTAGACGTCTTTAAGCAGCTCGAAACTGTCTATAACGGGCACGTCCCACCACAGTTGCGATCTCTGCCCGAACACTACGCCGATATCGCGCACGTGCTCTTTCCTGTCCTTCCACGGCACCCTGCCGTTGATCACGCACTCGCCGCTGTCCGGCGACATGATCCCGCTCATTATCTTAATCGTACTGCTCTTGCCCGCGCCGTTGGGTCCGATATAGCCGACCATCTCTCCGTCCCCTATCGTAAAAGTCACGTCGTTCAGCGCGTGTATGTATTCGTATTCTTTCTTAAAAAGCGCCTTCAGCGCCTCTTTAAAACCTGCGTTGCGCTTTGCGACCTTAAAAGTCTTGTTTACGTTTTTCAGCTCTATCACGACAATCCTCCTTTCCCGCGCGGTAAAATACGGGTGCGAAAAGCATTGTAACATATATTGAATGAAAAGTAAATAACTTTTAATTATTCAGATTGCCGAAAGTTCCCGAAGTAAAACTTAAATAAAGTATTTTAAAAGTTTAATAATAAAATGATTTTTCTGAAAATGTATGCGATGGCGAGTTTATCCGTACCGTATTATTTTTGTAATTAAGAAAACTTTTTAATCAAATTATTAAATAAATACCCGCCGCATTCTGATCGCCGGTAAATAATCTCTCGCAATGAGAATAACTACTCATTGCGAGAATGAGGTCTTACCTGTCAATCTTTTCCGATAATATATTCAGCGACTGCGAGCAGGTCGTTTTTTTGTTCTATTTTAACTCCCTCCACGGTTTTTGCCGTTTCAATACCTTGAGCGCTGAAATATACTTTCCTGCCCGCCACTCTCATTGCCATAAAATCGTTCTCGTCATTGCCGACAAACACGCTCTTTTCCAACGGCACTTCGTACTTTTTGCAAATCTCTTTCAGACCTCCGCATTTGCCGAGGACGCCTTTTTTCCCGGGATCCCAGTCGTAATCTGTCGCTATTATGTCTATCAGGTTATTCCGATCGTCCCAAACAAGTCGATTGATAAACAGCTCGTCGAAGTAATTTTCGGGATCCGGAATAAAATATCTGAGCACAACATCCACTCCCCCGGATATAACTGCCGTCACATATCCGTTATCTTTAAGCATTTTTATTGCGGGTTTCATATTTTTCGTAAGCGAACATCCCGTAGCCTTTATAGCGTTGTTGATCTTATCCAAAGTAAGCCCGTTGTCCCTCAGCAACTCAAAATCGTGCCTTACCCATTGTTTATAATCCATTTCACCTGCCACGAACGCTTTCTGGCATTTTATCGCTTCTTCCCGGGAGCAACCGACCGCCTTCCATAAAAGCGACCAGGAGTGACGTATTCCCCTGAGAAGAGTCCCGTCAAGGTCAAACGCCGCAACGCCTGCGTATTTATTTTCTTCATAGCGCAATGCTCGTTTAATTTCAGATCCGATCATGATTTCTCCTTACGCCCGATTTAATCTGTTCCGCCGAATTGTCTGATCGACGAAAGCTGAAAATCACTGACGTTTATTGCGTTTTCCACATTAAGTCTGCTGTACTGTCTGTCCGGTACGAATCGTTTGATCACGTTGCCGTCAAGGTCGGTTTCAAGAACTACGCCGTCATAGCCTGCCACTACGTATGCGCTTTTCCCTTTACAAGGAGCTATTGCCTGCAATCTTCCTTCGCTGAGTTTGCAGACGTTTATTTTATCCTCTCTCACAAACGTGATATATCCCCTGTCGCCGACAACCGCCGCAGTAGTTCCGTCTTCGGTAAAAGCCACGTCCCAGTTTGCCGATTCTGAAGGCACGGAAACGCATATCGGCTTGTCTTTATCCGTTTGCCAGAAACGCAGCATGGCGCTTCTTTCTGCCACGACGATACGTTTATCGTCCTTGCTCCAGGCAATACCCCATGCCTGATCGGGGTGTTCCTGCAAAGGCAGTTCTTCTGAATGTGCTCCTTCAATGACCGCCACGTGCCCGAGAGCGTCTCCGCAAGCGATTTTTTTACCGTCGCTGCTGTATTTACATTCAATCGCCCATTTTCCGAAATCGTGAACTTCGCGGTAATTCCAGTTGCCAAGGTCGTCCTTATGCCACTGCAACACCTTGCCGTCCTCTCCCGCCGAGAGAAACACGGGAAGCTCAGGATGAAAATCGAGAGCCCAGACGTCTCCGCCCGGATGAACGCCGATCTGTACGAAAGTATCCTTTTTTAAATCCCACAGCTCTATCGCGCCCGTTCCGTAACCGACCGCCACGCAATCTCCCGCCCGGGAATAAGAAAGCGCTCTTACCCATGCGTTGTACGGGCGGTGTATGCGTCGCGGTTTACCGGAAGAAAGATCCCAGCAATGCAACAGCCCGTCCGTCCCGCCTGCGACAAGACTTCTGCCGGTATCCGTGACCGCAAGAAAATTCAGAGATTCTCCCGCGAGGTCGAAGCGGAGTTCTCTTGTGCTTTCTTTAAATATTTTTACAGACTGATCCGCGCTTCCGCTTATCAGGTAATTTCCGTCGGAACTGACAGACAACGCCCTTATCCAGTTTTCATGCGCCGCTATCCTGTATCTTATCATGCCGGTCGTCTTATCGAAAAACAACAACGCGCCTATACTTGTGGCGGCGACATAGTAGTTGTTGCCCGACACTATATGCCATATCGGCGAATCAGCGCATTCGAACTCCGGCCCGGTCCTGTTGAGGTTTTCATCAAGCATGATGATTTTTCCTTGTTTACCGGCAACGAGATAACCTCTCTCTATCGGTGTAATGCACCACAGAGATTGATTTTCCAATACAATGCTCTTCATTTTCGATGGCGAAGTCATAAACCCGCCGCATATAACCACGCCGTTTTCCGTCACAAAAGCTACGGTCTCTTCTCCCTGAAAACATCCGTCCCTGACAATGCCGGCGTCCGAACATTCTTCTCTGAAGATCCTGCCTCCGTCGCTTTGAACGACGAGTCCGCCGTCTCCTCCGTATATCCTTTTTCCTTCCTTTGATAAGGAAACGAATCTCAAACTGTGATCTTCTGTCTCAACAACCTCTTTTTCGAGCAGGTTTTCAGGATCGAGAACGTGCAGTTTTCTGTCCTCCCCTACGGTAAGCAGAACCCCGTTCTTTCTGTCATACGACATGCCTCTGACGTATCCCGAATGTATCTTTTTCGCGCTCAAAGAATTTTCTTTTAAATTCTGCACGTGAATTTTCCCGTCGGACGTGCCGAAGAATATTTCATCGTTATCCTTACCGAAAGCAACGCAACTCACGGCGTCCAACACCTCTCTGAAACGCGAAAGGCGCAGATCGCTTCCCCTGAAATCGGTATCGATAAGATCGCTGAATTCAAAATCGCAAGACCAAAGCAAAGTCTCAGACAAATCAAGTCCGTTAAGCTCTTCGGCTGTCTGCAGCATCATGGTCACAAGCGTGCCGACGGCAAATCCTACGGTCGAGGGATCGTTGCCTATGCTTCTTATCGCTTTGTAAAGCTCGGGACGTATCCTGGCTGCACCGAAACGGGCGGACACGTTTTTATATATAGGCTTTACGAGAGTGCGCGTCTGAGCTTCCCTTATTTCATGAGACGCAGTCGCCGTGATTATATGAAGATCCCTCAAAAGCCGGTCGTTTGAGCTCATCTCCTTTGTTCTTATGACATTGATTATGCACCCGGTCATTTCTTTGCATATCTGATCGGTAGCATAATCGCACAAGACGTTCTGAATATAGTAACATCCGTTTTCGTTGACAGGCTCAAGTAAAGACTTATGCCTTAACTGCGCCAATGCGTCCTTAATTTCATCCTCAAAATAGCTGTGTGCCAAAGAATCGAAAATGCTTTGCAACGATACGGGCACGCGCTCTACCGCCAGAAGATAAAGTATCGTCTTTTGCAAATCTGAAAGCCTTATTATTTGCGTATCCAGCAGTTTCATAAGCTTTGAAGGCAATTTGCCGGCACTCTCCACGTAATTGTCTATCACCCCGCCGTAATCGCTCAGAACCGTTGACGACGCAAGAGTTATCGCGTAAGGACTGCCTCCGTGGTGTTCGGAAAATTTTTCAAGATTTTCTTCGTTTTTCCAAGTCAGCCCGTGAAACGCGACTATCTGCTTGACCGCTTCTTTATCAAGCCCCGGAAGATTATAAAATCTGCATATCGCAGGATGAGAGTTTGCGAAAGATTCTATACAATTCGGCAGCTCTCTCGTTGTCAGCAAGACGGCGCTTTGCGTGGTTATATCTGCAAATCTTGTCAAAAATCTCTCAATATATGAAAATCCTTCTATAAAGTCCCCTGTTTCATCCCCCGACTTCATTACGCTTTCCATGTTGTCCAGAATGATTATGGCTTTTTTACATTTAAGTAAAACTATCAGGTCGTCTATATGCTCAAAAACACTTTTTACCGGTATGGTATGCTCCGGAACGAGCAATTGACAGATCTTTCTGAAAACCTCAGACGGATCGGGTCTGTTCTTGAACGATATCCATATAACGGCGTCGCTTTCGTCTACGAGAGCGTCCGCCCAATTTCTTGCAAGAGTACTCTTTCCTATCCCTCCCGTTCCTACGAGACAGAAAATTTTAACTCCCTCCTGAGCTCTTTCATTAAGCCACGCCATCTCCTCTCTGCGTCCGAAAATATCCATATGCGGAGGCGCGTCGCCCCAATCCGCCAATCCTGTTCTGACATTACGCAGCCTGCCGTCCTCCTGCTTTTCTTCTGCATAACGACCGGCGTCGTTTTTTTCTTCACCGGGGCTGTCTTCCTCGTTTTCATCCGCATATTTCTTCACGGCATTGAGAAGTTCTTTGCCGTAATCGGTTTTGAGATCCGTCGCGAAGATATTGTGTATATTTTTAAGCCTGTACGAAAGCGAACTGCTGAACTCAAAATTTTCCGTCATGTAGCTGATGATGGGTTTGTTCATATCGAAAGCGTGCGAGACCTCCGTCAGAATATGTTGGGACCCGTTTATAAGCGAAGACGCAACGAGAACGATAACTTTACATTTTTTGATGGCGTCGACTATTTGTCCCCCGTAATCTACTCCCGGCGTTTCATCTCTGTGCGCGATCCAGCAGGAATATCCGTTGTTTTCAAGAAATCTGCATATCCTGTCCGCTATCTTTTGATTCTGCGATTTATAGCTTATAAAAACTGTTTTATTCCCCTCTTCGCTCATAAACGCCCTCTGATTTTCTTCTCTTTCTGTAAAAATTGAATTGCACGCCGCCGTACACCCTCTTATCGTATTCAGTAAAGATCTTATCGTCTGCAACGACCTCTTCGGTCGGATTGTGCTGCGTGATGATTACGCCGTCGTCTTCAAGAAGTTCTGCCCGCTCAGCAAGAGAATCCATCGCCTTCTGACACATCCCGATCCACTGAGGCGGCGCGACGAAAATGATATCGAATCTCTCTTTGCTTTTCACGACGTAATCAAATGCGTCGGCATTTATAAGCGTCGCCCGGTCTTGACATCTGGTGCGCTCTATATTCCATTTCAGATCTTCGAAAATCTTGCTTGATATCTCGATAAAGGTCGCGTGCTTTGCCCCTCTGCTGAGAGCTTCTATTCCCACTCCCCCCGTTCCGGCAAACAGATCCAAAAATCTGCTGTCTCTGATTATGGGATAAAGAATATTGAAAAGCGCCTCTTTTGCCCTGTCTGTAATAGGAACGGTTTCAGTAGTGCTTGGAGAACGCAGCTTTGTGCCTCGCGCCCTTCCGCCGATAACTCTCATGCGAATCCGATATCCTCCGTGATGCGTTTTAATGATTATAACATATAACGGTCAGATAATCAATTTATTTAAATCAGATGAATTTCTAAAAGTTATAAGACGGGCGGAGCGGTAAACTTTTTCTTGAAATTTTCTGCGAAAATCCTTTTTTCATATATGCCCGGTTATTACAGCTCTTCACCTTCGTTTATTTTAGCGAAAACGTCTAAGCAGCGTCTCCGGGCAAACTCATTATATCTTCAAAGCGGGCGACCCGGACTTTCACCGATACGCTTGTCTTCCTTTTTTCTTGTTTTCTGCGAGCCGCAAACCGACGCCCGACGCCGCAATTGATACGATCGCAGAAAGAAAAACATATCGAAAGACGTCCCCGCCCTGCTTTTCTGTTTGCGCGCACACGATTCGCGGGACCTGTCCGTTTTCGTGACGGTGGTCATAGACGATGATATCATATGTCCGTACGGGGAGAACGAAAAGACGTTCCGTTGCACATAGCTGACTGCATTTGAAAAAATACCGTCTTTGGAGGAAATATGAAATACATAGAATGGTTAAATATCTGGCTTGAGAACTATATCAAGCCGTCTGTTAAAGTGAGAACTTATGAAAGATACTCACTGGTTATAGACAAGCATATCGCAAAGGCTTTATGCGAGTATGAGATCAACGCCCTTTCTGCTCTCGTATTGCAAAATTATATTACTCAACTATTGCAAAACGGCAATTGCAAAACAGGCAGAGGATTATCGGCAAACAGCGTTAATGCCGTGATATCCGTCATTCAAGGTTCGCTCAAAACTGCGCACCTTTTGGGGTTGACGAAAGAATACACGGCGGACAAGCTCAAGCGCCCGAAACTCAAAGAAAAACCCGTGGAGTGCTTTACTCTTGCCGAGCAAAAGCAAATAGAGCAAGCAGTCCTGAACGGTAAGAAAGATAAGCTATACGGCATTATTTTGTGCCTTTACAGCGGATTGCGTATCGGAGAACTTATTGCTCTGCAATGGAGCGATATTGATTTTGCCAAAGGTATTCTCACTGTTTCCAAGTCCTGCCACGACGGCAAGGACGGTCTTGTTATTGACGAGCCGAAAACTGCTACTTCCCGCCGCGTGATACCGCTGCCGAAGCAGCTCTTGCCAATATTAAAAGCAAAAAAGAAAAACAGCCGTTCATCTTACTTTGTTTCTGCAAAAGGAAGTGCCGTTGCAGTCCGCTCCTATCAGCGAAGTTTTGAATTACTATTGAAAAAACTAAAAATTACTCACAAAGGATTCCACTCGCTCAGACATACGTTTGCCACTCGTGCATTAGAGTGCGGTATGGATGTAAAGACACTCTCTGAAATTCTTGGGCATAAGAATCCGACAGTCACTTTGAACCGTTACGCTCACTCTCTTATGGAGCATAAAGCCGATATGATGAACAGGCTGGGAAAGTTGCTGTAAAATGTACATCAAATATAGTAATTGATGTCCTTTTTTATAAATAAGTATAGCAAAAACGCTGCTCAAAGTCAATTTTCAATACGGTGCGGCTTGCGATTTGTTCATATAAACTCTGTTTTATGTACAAGACGGCGTTCATTTGTTCATGTATTACTATATTCAGTGAACAAATTCAAAACGTATTTGTTCAGCGAATAAATTCGGTACTTGATGATAAGACTCCGTGTCTACAAATGTTTCAAAAGAAAAGCGCGAAGAACTGATGGCGAAGATCAAGGCGATAAAGGCGTATATCGCTTCCGCTCCGCAGGATGAAAACACCGCACAACTTCTTGCCTATATTGCCGATATAGAAAAGGACATCAAAGGTAAAAAGTACGGACTTGTGTTTGAGGAGCACCGCGAAGCGATCGACGAGATTTTGGAACAGAATACGCCCGTTTTGACCGAAGAAAAAGACCTATTCATTGACAACGGCGGACAGATGAATTTCCTAATCGAGGGCGACAACCTTGCCGCTTTGCAACTCCTTGAAAAGACGCATAAAGGTAAGATCGACCTTATTTATATCGATCCGCCGTATAATACGGGAAACAAAGATTTTATTTATGATGATAGATTTATAGATAATTCAGATAATTTTCGTCATAGTAAATGGTTGTCTTTTATGAAAAAACGCCTGTCTATAGCAAAAAAATTATTATCTGACGATGGTGTTATCTTTATAAGTATCGACGATAATGAACAAGCCCAATTAAAAACACTATGCGATAGCGTTTTTAATGAAGATAATTTTATAACAGTTTTTCATTGGGAAAAGACCCAACATTTTGGAAGACAAAAAATAAACTTTTATTCAAATTGTGAATATGTATTGTGTTATGCCAACAAACTGGTGTCAACAAAAATAAAGGAATTGCTTGTTGAAAAAATTAATTTTTCCTTGACCGATGCTCCTCTCTACAATGCTTCAAATAACCTTAAGGATTTGATATTTCCTTGCAATTCTATAAAATTTAATATAGAAGACGGATATTATGAAACAACAGAATCGAGTGATTATGTTTTGTTGAAGCCTGTCAACGTTAAAAACGGAACAAATGAAAACGAACTGCATTTACAATTCAGATCGCGTTGGGCACAAAATACCATTGATGAAGAATATAGAAAAGGTACGACGTTTTGGATAAAAAGCAAAAATTTTGCCATTAGAACTATTTATAACGCTAGCAAATCTGCTACTGTTGCGCCTAAAAGTATAATATTTTCGAATCTTAAGAATCCTTTTGTTGCGATTAACAGATTCGGAGAAAAAGTTGGGGTTAATGAAAATGCTTCAATGGAGTTGAATAATATTGTAAAAACAGATGCTTTCAGCTATCCTAAGCCAACATCATTAATATCTTATTTGATATCATTATATTATGATTATCATATAAACAATTTCAAAACAGATTTCACTGTTCTCGACTTTTTTGCCGGCAGCGGGACGACGGGGCACGCCGTGATGAAACTCAATGCCGAAGACGGCGGCAAGCGCAAGTTTATACTCTGCACCAACAACGAGAACAACATTTGCCGCGATGTCACCTATGAGCGCATAAAGCGCGTTATCGAGCGTGATAAGTATGAGGCGAGCCTTAAATATTTTAAAGTGGACTTTGTGCCCATCTCGGACAAGCTGTACTACGAATATGCGGACGAACTTTTGAAGCATACCCGCGAGCTTGTGGAATTGGAAAACGGCATAACCTTTAACGGCAATGCCGAGATCGCCATCGTGCTTACAGAGAAAGAATTGGACGAGTTTGCGGCAAATATGCCCGATAAGTGCAAAACTATATACCTCGGGCACGACGTGTTGCCGAGCGTGGAGCAAGAGAGTTTGTTCAAGGCGCGCGGCATAGCTGTGAACATTATCCCCGATTACTATTACCGCGAATTGGAGGGCTGAAAATGAATATCAACCTTATGCAATTTCAATTAAAGGCAATCAAAGACCTTTTGGAGGGCATGGAAAAGCCGCAACGCGATATCATTCTCAAAAGCCCCACAGGCAGCGGCAAGACAATTATTCTCACCCACTTTATGGACGAGTATATGCATGGGCACACAAAGACGGTGTTTGTGTGGCTCACTCCCGGCAAGGGCAACCTTGAAGAGCAAAGCAAGGCAAAGATGGACGACTATATCCACAATGCACAGACAAAACTCCTTGCCGATGTGATGACAAGCGGTTTTGCGGAAAACGACGCCTGCTTTATCAACTGGGAGAAACTAACCAAGAAAGGCAACAACGCCTTGAAAGACAGCGAGCGCACCAACTTCCTCGAATGGATAGAAAAAGCCTTCAATGACGGGCTGTCTTTTAAGATCGTCATCGACGAAAGCCATCAGAACTTTACGGCGAAAGCCGACGAGATCGTGCAATTGTTCAAGACGGACAAAATAATTCGCTGTTCGGCGACGCCTCTTTATGACAAAAAAGCAAAGCTCATCGAGATTCCCGAAGAAGACGTCATCGCCGAGGGACTGATCAAAAAGCTGCTCGTCATAAACGAGAATTTTCCGCAAGTGGTGGAAACGCAAAACCAGACGGACTATCTTTTGGATAAAGCCCTTGCCAAACAGCGCGAACTCAGGTCTTTGCTTTTGCAACGTGGCAAAAATATCAATCCGCTCATCGTTGTGCAGCTTCCCAACAATTCCGACTTGCTTCTGGACACGGTGGAAAAGTTTTTTGAAAGAAACGGCATTACATACGAGGCGGGTACGCTTGCCGTATGGCTTTCGGGACGACACGAAAACCTTGACAATATATCCGTGAATTGCGGCAAAAAAGTCGCCGTCATTATAAAGCAAGCCGTTGCAACGGGCTGGGACTGTCCGAGAGCTTATATCCTCGTCAAACTGCGCGAAAACATGGATGAAACTTTCGAGGTGCAGACCATCGGGCGCATACGCCGTATGCCGGAGGCAAAACATTACGACAACGACGCGCTGGACAGCTGTTATCTCTACACCTTTGACGGCAAGTTTACGCAAGGCGTTAAAGCAAGTCTCGGCAAGTCAGCGCTGGAAGCAAAAACTTTGTTTCTAAAAAATCAATACAAAACGTTTACCCTTACAAAAGAACAGCGCACGATGGTTACCGATTTTCGCGATCCCCGAAAAGCTCTTTCGGCAATTGCAAAATATATAAAGAATAAATACGGATTAACCGGGGATAAAAAGCAAAACCGCACACGGTTAGAGAACGCAGGGTTTATCTTTTCGGATAAAATTGTGAGGCATACTCTGTCCGGTAATGTTGTTGTTCTTGCAGAACTTTCAGAGAAAGACCGGCTTAACGCCATTGCCGTCAAAGAGCCTATCAGTACGCATACGCACGGACGAGAGTACCACAACCGCGTAGGCAAAATAGGTCTGGAAATCGGAATGCCCTATGCCTATATGAACGCGATCATCGGCAAGCTGTTTGGCGAAAAATACTCTTACTCTGAAAAGGTGCTTGCGCTTGCATCGCGCGAATTGTATGCTTTTGTCATCAATAATACAGACGTATTACGCCGCTCATTCCGCGACGCCATGGCGGCACAACTTGCGCAAATGGTTATCTCGGACAATCCCGTTTCCGAAAAGGCATTTACCATTCCGCAGTCAACGTTGTTTACATATGATATTACGTCCAAAGTACAAACAGAAAGCATAAAAAACGTATACCAGGGGTATTTGCTTTCTGCCGAGCCCCGTTCTTCGTCGGAAAAGAAGTTTGAAAAGTTTTGCGAAAACAGTCCTGCCATTGATTGGATCTATAAAAACGGCGACAAAGGCGACGAGTATTTTTCAATCGTTTATAACGACAACGGCGGCGCGCAAAAGCTGTTCTATCCGGATTACATCGTTTGTGTAAAAGGTGAAATATGGATTATCGAGACAAAAGGAGGATTTACGCGTAGCGGAGACAGCGAAGACATTGATATTTTCTCGTCAAAAAAGTTTGAAGTGCTGCAATCATATCTGAAAAAACACGCCATAAAAGGCGGTTTTGTCCGATACGACAAGCAAAGCGAAGAATTATGTATCTGCACGGAAAATTATAGCGATGATATCAATTCATCCAACTGGCAAATCATTACTAATGTATTTTTGAAATAGATTTGCTTTTTCTTCAAACCGCGCAATCACTCAAAAGCCGCTTCCCTATTCTTTCAATCCTCCGGCTTTAAGTAACCCGTATTGCGTACTATCCTGACGACACGCACATAAGCGGCGCTGCAAAAACGTGGCGAAAAAAAACAGATGAGCAAAACTCATCTCAGACTGTAGACAAACCCCACCAAAATGCATGTTCTTGGTGGGGTTTGTCTACAGTCTGAGGAACGCACGCGGCGTTCCCTTTTCCTTACTCTTTGATATAACTTCTAAACACTTCCATCATCTCGTCGGAGACGACATGTTCCATGCGGCAGGCGTTTTCTTCGGCAAGTTCGGGGTTTGCTCCCACTTTCATCAGCACTTTTGTGAGCGTCTGATGCCGCTCGTAAATGCCCTCTGCCTTTTTTCTGCCCGCGTCGGTGAAACTCAGATTTCCCGTTTCGCGGTCGATATGGATATACCCTTTCTTTTCAAGGAGATTGACGCCGCGCGAAACGCTCGATTTGGCAAGGCCGAGTTCATCGCGCACATCCACGGCACGCACGTTCGGCTGCCCTTTATGCAGCAAAAGAATGGTCTCCAAATACATTTCTTCCGACTCTCTCGTCCTCTTGATAGCCATGCGCGCACCT
>CASEHD010000019.1 GCA_949287655.1 uncultured Christensenella sp.
AAAAACGGAATGCGCAAGCGTTCCGACTCGAAGGTCTTTGACCCGTGAGTATAAATACCCGCAAGACTTATATTTTTCCCTTTCTGTTCGTTTTAATGAGTTCCGTGAATGAAGATTTCGAATGCACCGTACGCGGTGCTTTTTTTGTGCTTTTTAATTCATCCTCGTCATAATACGGCAAGTATTATTTCCTCGTCTTCGTTAAAAATCCCTAAAAAAATCCCTCCCGTACGGCACACTCTCAACCGTTCATTCACGGAATAGTTTATAGTTTGCTTAGTGTTTGCAAAATTTTCCTCATTTTCGCGAAAAATCAATTAAAATCCGCTCTTAGCCGGTTCACTCTCAAATGCTTCTTCACGGAATTATCGTTTATGTTTTTTTCGTTAGCTTGATGTCATAATACGGCAAGTATTATTTCCTCGTCTTCGTTAAAAATCCCTAAAAAAATCCCTCCCGTACGGCACACTCTCAACCATTCATTCACGGAATAGTTTATAGTTTGCTTAGTGTTTGCAAAATTCTTCCTCATTTTCGCGAAAAATCAATTAAAATCCGCTCTTAGCCGGCGCACTCTCAAATGCTTCTTCACGGAATTATCGTTTATGTTTTTTCGTTAGCTTGATGTCATAATACGGCAAGTATTGCTTCCTCATCTTTACGAAAAATCAATTAAAAGATGAGTTTTGACAGAGGGTGCGTTTTATGGTATTATTTAGCCGGGAGATATTATGAGCAAAGAATTTAAAAAGCTTATGCAGTCGCATGAGGACAGCGATAAGGATTATATCGACAGCATAGAAGAAGTTAAAGCCCGCATAAAAGAAGAATTTGAAAACGCCGAAGAGTTTTTGTCTTATCTTGAAAGAGACGAAAAGGCGGCGAAGGCATTTTTCGATTATTCGGGCAGTAAACCCTATCTTTTTTCGGTTGTTCCGGTAAGAAAGAGCGAGAAGCTGTATGTTAAAAAGCATACGGCTACGCAAAGACCGTATTACCACTCGCACGCGTTTTGCGAGATAATTTTCGTGCAAAACGGTAAGTGCGGATTTTTTTATTATCCGGGCGGGGAGCGTTATGCTATCGGCAGAGGGAGCGCGTGCGTCGTTGCGCCAGGGGGCATACATGCGCTCGAAAGGGCAGGAAAAAGTGACGTTATACTCAAAGCGGTCATTCCGGAAGAGATATTAAAAGACATATTTTTTGATAGCGAAACGGTTAAAGAAGGAGAGATTTCGGTTTTTGAAGACATCGGAGACGCGGCACAGACTTATTTTCAGAATTTCGTTGCGGAAAACGTCAAAGACGCACCTTTGTCACGCATAAGCGAAAGAGGTTGGCTCTCGCTCTTTTTAGCGGAATTATACCGTGAAAAAGAAGAAAATGGCGGCGACATCATAGAAAAACTGGATATTTATCTTGAAAATAATCTGAAAAACGCGCGGCTCAGCGATTTTGCCGCATATGTCGGCTACACCCCCGACTATGTATCCCGAGTGATAAAACGAGAAACGGGCAGTAGTTTTAAAGAGGCGGTGGAAACAGAAAAGCTCGCGTATGCAAAAGTGTTGCTCAGCACTACGGATATGTCGGTGGAGCGCGTCGCCGCCGAGTGCGGCTATGCCAATGCGTCAGGTCTTTACAAGCAGTTTACCGCGACTTACGGGATAACTCCCGCCCGTTACAGAAAAGCACGGAAAAAGTCGTAACGGGATATACAAAAGCCGGCGGCGGATATATAATAAAGCTGCAGTTTATTGTATAATGTATTCGGAATTTGTGAGGAGAAAACTATGATCGTTGACAGAATCATGACAGTCGCGCTTGACAAAATGGCCGCCGCTGAATACGCCGCGGTCGCGTTTGAAGAATACGCAAAGAAAAAGGCGGAAAATGTGAAATGCCTGGGCGGCGGGTCGTTCGGTTTGGCATTCAAAGTTGCGGCGGCTGACGGCGAAAGCATAGTCGTTAAATTTATGCGCGCTGATAAGATGATGGAAAAAGAGGTTTTCGACCTTAAACTTATCGGCGAAAACTGTCCGCTTGATATGCCTAAGGCGCTTTTTTCAAGAGAAAAGGACGACAAGATCCCCGTCGACTGTTACGGCATGACGGTTATGCGCGGAAAGCCGTTGCTTACTTGCCCGGGCGCGATGTTGTCGGGCAGAAAGAATAGACGGGCGATCGGGGAAAGAATCGTCGACGCGCTTCACGCGATACACGGAGTGAAAAACGCAAAATTCGGCGATACGTTAAACCCCTGCTGCGACACGTGGCTCGATTATTATAAACCGTTTGCAGGGCAGGTGCTGGATAAAGCGAAAGAGCTGGAAAAGCAAGGCGAGCTCAGTGCGGAGATAGTCGGCGTAATGAAAGCGGCGTGGCAAAAATTCGATATAATATTCGAAGAAAAAGTAGAAGACGCCTGCCTTATCCACGGCGATCTGAATATTATGAATATATTGAAAAGCGGAAACAAACTGTCTTTTATCGACCCGCTCAATTCTATGTATGCGGACAGAGAATACGACCTTTTTCAGTTTTACAATCTTTGGGGAGACAGATTTTTTCTGGGCGAAACCTACCGCGAAAAGTACGGGGAAAGCAAGCGTTGCGACGATAAACTCGCGTTTTACGGGCTTTGGAACGAGGTGTTTTGCGTGATAAAGGCGGGAGTATTGGTGCCGTTTATCATGAAACCGCTCGTTAAGAATATGAAAAAGAGACTTGAAAATTTATGACCTCTTTTCTCGGCGGGCTCGTAAAGGCGGCGATAAGGACTTATACCTTTAAATTCAGGAGGAAGCAGGCTTCCGTCTCGCGCAATATCAAAATAAAGCCGCGGCAATACCAATGTCCTGAACGTTTCTGTCACGAGGTGATAACCTGCGGCGGCGTAAAGGTCGAGATGCTTTCTCCTAAAAGCTCAGACGGCGACAAAATAATACTGCAATTTCACGGCGGCGGCGCGGCAATTGATATGTCGTCGCTTTTTTACCGCAAAGTAGCGGAAAAGTATGCGGATCTGACCGGGCTTGCCGTTTACAGCATAGATTACGAGGCGGGAAGAAGCAAGGTGCATCCGTCGCTGTTGAACGAGTGCTTTGCGGCATATAAAAGTATTACCGAAAGCGGGATAAATCCCGAAAATATCGTCGCGGTCGGCGACAGCATGGGCGCAAATCTTATGCTCGCAACTTGTTTCAAAGCCAGAGACGAAGGTCTGCCTTTGCCGGGCGCGCTCGTTTCGATATGCGCGTTTATAGACAACACGGCGGGCGGAGAGTCATATTTTGAAAATTCGCACAAAGACCCTATGTATGCGCTTCCTTTTTATATGAGCGCGAAAAAACATTCGCACAAATTGAGGAGAGTGCCGCCTTACGTCGGAAATACCGACCCGAAAGATCCGTATCTGTCGCCTGCATACGGGTGTTTTAAAGATTTTCCGACAATGCTCATAATCTGCGGAGAGATAGAGGTCGACGAAAGCGACAGCGCGACGCTTTTTTCCGCTGCAAAGAGAGACGGCGTAGACGTAAAATACAATAAATATGCCGGCATGTTCCACGACTTTTTGTATGTTGCGCCGTTTATAAAAGAGAGCAAAAACGCGTGGCAAGATATTGAAGATTTTATTGTGCGCAGGTTGAAGTAAATACAAAAAAGGTCAAAAAACCGCAAACAGGTTGCGAAAAACAAAAAAAGGCGGCGGAATATCCGTCGTCTTTTTTCCCGATTCAACTTAAATATATCGGCGATTTTAAAGCACGTCGCTAAGTCTGAATTTGGCTTGCATTATGTACGGATTTTTCACTCCTTTGCGGAATTTGCCGTAAGAGGAGAGCACAAAGGTGCCGTCTTTGCATATCGTGCCGCTGTATCCGCAGTCGGCTTTGCCGTCGTTTGTTTCGCCGAGGATTATGAGTTTTTCTCCGAGTTTATCGGTCTTATTGCCGTTTTCGGCGTAAGCGAGAAGATCGTCAAAAGTGCCTACCCATGCGACCCAATATCCGCCCGTGAAGTTGGAACTGTCGAATATATTGCGCTTAACTCCGGGAACGACGAGGCGGAAGGATATAAGAAGTTTTCCGGTGCTTTCGTCGTATTCGGCTTTGTGCCTGTCGCCGGTCAGCGCGTAAGGCAGCTCGCGGAATTCGGACCAGGTCTCGCCCTCGTCGGACGATACGGAGATAAGCGAGTTGGTGACTCTGGAATTTCCTCTGCCGATGAGTATCAGTTTGTCGTCGTCAGGCGCCGCGGCGCGGGCTATTTCTATCTCGCAGATATTCGCTTTGCTTTCGATATCGCGCTGCCGATGCAAAAACTTTTTGGGCTGCGACCAGTGCGGGTTGCCGTCCTCGTCGAAAGTGAGTATTGACGTATAATTGTAGAAGTCGTAGTCGTGGAAAGTACCCATCCATTTGTCGACGTACTCGCCGTTTTCTTTAAGCTGAGTTAAAGAGGACATCGACACGATAACGTCGTAAGGAAGGACATTTCCGTTTTCGTCGTAATTGGGGGAATACGGGTCGTTTTCGTCGACGTCCGCGGTCTTGGCGGGCTGAGCGTTCGTCCACTCGATGCCGTAGAAGTTCTCAAACTCCGTCCAGGTCTTGCCGTCGTCCGAAGAGACGGAGCAGTTGAAACCGTTTGCGTAATACTCGTCGTCTTCAGCCCACGAAGGACAGCCGCTGACGAGCAAGAGTTTTGACGAGCCGTCCGTAAAGTGCAGATTATAAAGGGTGGGCGTTTCCTGCGACTTCTCCCAGCTGTCCGGAAGAGTCGCCGAAATGTCTGTCCACGAGTCGCCGAGATCAGTGCTTTTTTGCATGATTATATCGCCTTTGCCGTGACCGGCAGGGTACGCGCAATAAAGCGAGCCGTCGTCGGCGAGAACGAAATCCGGATGCCCGAGATATGCGCCGGTATCGGATATAGTAGATTTGTATTCGTCGGGAAGGGTCACGACCGGGATCTCTACGAAATCCGGCGCGTCGTTCTGAGTGCAGAAATAGACGGTTGTAAGGACTATCGCCGCGATAAGGACCGCGAGTACGGTTACGGCGACAATGATGATCTTCTTCTTTTTGGTAAGCGCCACGATTGTTCCTCCATACGCCCAAAGGCGACTGCATATATTATTGTATCATTAATTCCGCGGGACGGCAAGGGGTAATTCGGCAGACATCCGCGCGGACTGAAAGAAGTAAAAGCGAGATCATACTTCAATATATCGCAAAATGCAACCGTGAGTTTACAAAATTAAAAGCGCGGACGGCGAACCGCGGCGGCGTGATATCATCTCAAAAGGGAATGAGTCTGTATATGGTCAAAAACAGGCAAAAGTATTGCAGACGGGACGACATAATGCTATACTGATATAAAGGAGCAGGAAATATGCAAAAAACAAGTTATATTGTCTGCCCGATAGACGAATGCAGGGCAAGACTTTCAAACGTCGGCATAGGTTACGTCCACCTCGGCGACGACGTTTACAAATTCAATGCCGTACAGAAACAGGACGACGCGTTTTCGTTTTACGCGACGGTGACTTTGCGCGTTTCTGGAAGCGAAGGCACGGACGTTGCCGTGGAGCTTTTACCTGAAAACGGAGCGGTCGAGCCCGCAAATGCCCAAGAGACTTATGAAAAATTCTTTGCGCGGTTTTTCAGACTGATGTCGCAGCCTGCGATCGATCCTTTTGCCGAATACGGCGGCAACAACGGCAACAGCTCTTACGCGACGGGCGGCGCGACAAAGCATTGCGTGCGCTGCGGCGCGATAATAGACGAAAGGGCGGTAATATGCCCGAAGTGCGGCTGTTCGCAGAAAAGGGATTATATGGTCGAAAAGACTTCTTTGGTCGGCATCGCGGCGATAATCTTCTCAATACTCGGCGGATGGCTGGGCATAGCTCTTGCGCTGGTCGGACTTCTTTTTTACTACAAGGGAGATACGGCGGAGGACAAAAAGGGCAGGAAAAACTGCAAAATCGCTGTCGGCATATTTGTCGCATGGATAGCCATTTTCGCAATTTTATTCATCATAGGCGTCAGCACCGCTTTGGCGGGGGGAATGTGAGATACAAGCCGGAATAAAGATAAGACGGGAGCGGAGACGAAAGCCTCCGCTTTTTTTGTTTTGTCGGCGATATACCGGCCCAGAATAATACAAACCAGCCCTGAGGCGCGCCTTTTATGCGTTTTTTAGCGATTCTCACTTGAAAATATTATAATATTATCTGCGTTCGCCTTGCTGAAACACACACTAAAAATCATCGCCTGAGGGTGCATGCGGTTTTAAGCCGGCAAATTTTTGTCGATACAAGGCAAATGCCGCAGGTAATATCAGACATATTATCAAGGCATTTAACGCAGTAGCTACGGAAATTTGCCATATATTGCAACCCGGGCGCAGTCCGGCTCGACGATATTGCCGGATGCATCGCCGCCGCAGTTCACGCTTTAATGAGCCGATCCGGGCGACCTTTATAATTAGGATGTTTGAAAATTCGCCCCGTGCTCTTGACTTATAATAATATAAATAATAAAATGATTATATACGCTTTAAAGAGGAGAATTTCAAATGAAGACGGATATCGAGATCGCAAACAGCGTAAAACTGCAACCCATCGCGAACATCGCGCAAAAACTAGGGCTCAAAGAGGGCGACTTCGAGCAGTACGGCAGGTATAAGGCGAAAGTCAACCCGCGTGACGACAAAAAGAAAGGAAAACTCGTTCTGGTCACCGCGATAAATCCGACGGCGCTCGGCGAAGGCAAGACGACGACTTCCATCGGTCTCGCGGACGGCATGGCTAAGCTGGGTAAAAAAGTATGCCTTGCGCTCAGGGAGCCGTCGCTCGGTCCCGTATTCGGCGTAAAGGGCGGCGCGACCGGCGGCGGTATGGCGCAGATAGCCCCGATGGAAGACATCAACCTGCATTTTACCGGCGACCTGCACGCGATAACCTGCGCGAACAATCTGATATCCGCAATTCTCGACAATCATATATATCAGGGAAACAAGCTGGGAATAAATCCGACAAAGGTCATCTGGAAGAGGTGCCTCGACATGAACGATCGTGCGCTCAGATATACCGTGTGCGGACTGGGCGGCTCGGCTAACGGCGTTCCCCGCCAGGACGGTTTCAACATCACGGCGGCTTCCGAGGTAATGGCGATACTTTGTCTTTCAAAAGACCTCGACGACCTCAAAAAAAGACTTTCGAACATAGTCGTCGCTTACAGCTATGAGGACAAGCCGGTCACATGCGGCGACCTCGGCTGCGCGGATGCGGCGGCGATAGTCCTGAAAGACGCGTTGAGACCCAATTTGGTGCAGACCCTCGAGGGCACGCCCGCGCTCGTTCACGGCGGACCGTTTGCCAATATCGCGCACGGCTGCAACAGCATTATCGCAACTAAGACGGCGCTTTCGCTTGCCGATTACGTTATCACGGAAGCGGGCTTCGGCGCAGACCTCGGCGCACAGAAATTCTTTGACATAAAGTGCCGTATCGCGGGACTCAACCCCGAAGCGGTCGTGCTGGTCGCAACGGTGCGCGCGCTCAAATACAACGGCGGCGCGAGCAAGGAAGAGGCGGCGAAAGCCAACGACGATGCTTTACAGAAGGGAATATGCAACCTTCTCGGGCACATTGACAATCTGCGCGGCGTTTACGGCGCGAACGTTGTCGTCGCTATAAACAAGTTTATTACCGATACCGACGACGAGATAAATTATATAGCGAACGTCTGCAAGCAGGCGGGAGCGGAATGCGAGATATGCGAGTGCTGGGCGAAGGGCGGAGAAGGCTCTACGGCGCTTGCCGAAAAAGTCCTCGCCGCGCTTGAAAAAGGCGGAAAGATAAGATTTTCTTATTCAGACGATATGGACATAATTCAGAAGATACAGGCGGTCGCGACCCGCGTCTACGGCGCGAAAGAGGTCGAATTCTCTCCCAAAGCGCTCTCGTCGATAACCCAGATAAAGAAGGTCGGAAAAGGTGATCTGCCGATATGTATCGCAAAAACGCAGTATTCTTTCTCCGACGACGCGAAAAAACTGGGCAGACCCGTCGGCTTTACCCTGCACGTTCAGGACGTTGAGCTGAGGGGCGGCGCGGGCTTCCTCGTGGTCGTATGCGGCAATATAATGCTGATGCCCGGGCTGGGCAAAGTCCCCAACGCGCTCAATATGACGATAGACAGCGTTACCGGAGAGATCAAAGGTTTGTTCTGATAAAGGAGCTTTTATGGCAGAAAATATAAATTTTATTGAGGAAATAATCAACAAGGATCTGGAAAGCGGCGCGGTCAAAGAGATCGTGACCCGATTCCCGCCGGAGCCGAACGGATACCTTCATATAGGTCACGCGAAATCGCTGTGCATCAACTTCGGCATAAAAGATGAGTACCACGGAAAGTGCAATTTAAGGTATGATGACACCAACCCCAGCAAAGAAGACACAGAGTTTGTCAACTCGATAAAAGAGGATATCGCGTGGCTCGGCTTTAAGTGGGATAAAGAGCTGTACGCTTCCGACTACTTCGACAGAATGTACGAGTGCGCGGTCGGGCTTATAAAAAAAGGTCTCGCATACGTATGCGACTATTCTGCGGAGCAGATAAGAGACACAAGGGGCAACCTGACCACCCCCGGACAGAACAGTCCGTGGAGAGACAGGAGCGTCGAAGAAAATCTGCGCCTGTTCGAAGAGATGAAGAACGGCAAGTACGCGGACGGCGAAAAGGTGCTGCGCGCGAAAATAGATATGGCGAGCCCCAATATGAATATGCGCGACCCGGTCATATACCGCATACTGCGCGAAAAACACCACCGCACGGGCGACAAGTGGATAATATATCCGATGTATGATTTTGCGCACCCGCTCGAGGACGCTTTCGAAGGTATAACGCACAGTATCTGCACCCTCGAATTCGAGGACCACAGACCGCTTTACGATTGGGTAAAACACAACTGCGGTTTCGGCGATTTTCCCAAGCAGATAGAGTTCGCAAGGCTGGGCATGACAAGGACTATCATGTCAAAAAGATATCTTAAAAAACTCGTAGAAGAGGGCAGAGTCGACGGCTGGTCGGACCCCCGCATGCCTACGCTGAGCGGTATGAGAGAGAGGGGCTATCCGCCCGAGGCGATACGCAATTTCTGCGCCGCGGTCGGCGTTGCGAAGTCTAACAGCGAAGTCGACGTCGCATATCTCGAACATTTTGTCAGAGATTATCTTAACGTCAACGCGGACAGAATGATGGTCGTCAAAGACCCGATAAAACTGATCGTCGAAAACGCGGAAAAAGATGAGGTCTACGATATAGAGAACAACCTCAACGCCGAAGAAAAGACTACGCATAAGGTTACTTTCAGCAAGGAACTTTATATCGACCGCAACGACTTTGCGCCCGTGCCGCCTCCCAAGTACAAGAGGCTGGTGCCGGGAGGAACGGTAAGGCTCAAAGGCTCTTATATCGTCGAGTACGTCTCGCATAAATGCGACGAGGCTGGCAACGTGACAGAGGTCGCATGCCGCTATATCCCCGACAGCATACAGGGCGGAGTTAACGCGGGCATAAAGGTCAAGGGAGTTATCCAGTGGGTTAACGCGAAAGACTGCGTAGATCTCACGTTGCACGAATTCGATTATCTGCTTCTGGACGGCGACGGCGACTTCAACGACCGCCTTACCCCGGACAGCCACAAGGTATATCCGAACGCGAAGGGTGAAGCGGCTCTGAAAGACGTTAAGCCTTACGACCGTTTCCAGTTTATGAGAATGGGTTATTTCAGCGCGGTCGGCGGTTACGGCAAGGACGGCAGATACGAATTCAATATGATAACCGGACTTAAAGACAGCTATGGCAAGTAAATTGTTTTCCCCCAAGGGGATAAAAGAGGTCAAAGAGGAGTCTGTCTCAAAATACAACGCGGCGAACGGCACTAAATATCTAATCTTCGACCCAAGAGACATAACCGAGTTCAAATGCAGGCGCGGCGTAAAAGGAGACAAGACCGTATACCTTTACGAGAAGCTTCAGATCATGTTCGGCAATCACGAGATAGAGGAATACTGTTTTACCGAAAAGGGCGTTTTTGACCGCTCTCTGATGAAGGGCGCAAAGCCCGCGAGAGTTGAGGATATGCAGATATTCTATATCAAAAAGAAGGGACTTTTAAGGACGGCTTTCAACGTGTTCTTTGAGTACGAAGGAATCGAGTATTACCTCTATATCGTCGTCAGCGGAGAAAAGAAATTCAATTCGCTGATGTGCGAGTTCGCGAAAGACAAGTTGTATTGATACCGGTCTGACAGAAACAAAAAAAGACTTGCGCGCCGATAAAAGCGGCGCGCATTTTGTTGTTTGTGTCGTATAAAATTTGCTTATCCGTGTAGATTACAGCATATTATTGCGGGTATAAATCGTCGTGGACTCAATAGAAAGGATAAAGAAAAAAGCGGAGCTTTCTCCGCTTTTCAACGTAGTATTTTTTCAACATCTTATTTTGTTTGTCGGCGCGTCTATTCGTTGTAAACGCTGTTTCCTTCGCTGTCGATGGCGACGACTGCCGGGAAGTCCTTTACCGTTATCCTTCTTATCGCTTCAGTGCCCAGGTCGGGGTAACAGATCTCTTTGACTGCGGTCACGCATTTGCTGTACAGTGCGCCCGCGCCGCCTATCGCGGCAAAGTATACGCCGCCGTTTCTTTTAAACGCTTCCACGCAGTCCGCGCTTCTTTTGCCTTTCCCTATCTGTGCGCAAAGACCGTGGTCGAACATATACGGGGTGTACTTGTCCATACGGCATGACGTAGTAGGTCCGCAGCTGCCCATCACCTGACCTTTCTGCGCGGGACAGGGTCCCATGAAATATACCGTCTCGCCGGCGAAATCTATATCGGGTTTTCCGTTTTCAATGCTTGCGAACAGCCTCTTGTGACCCGCGTCGCGGAATACGAACATCTCGCCCGAAAGCAGCACGTTGTCTCCCGCTCTGAGTTTTTTGAGGTCTTTTTTTTCGAAAGGCATATTGAGTTTTATTTCATTCATAGACGACTCCTCCTTCGGTGACCGAAAACTTTGCTGCGCGCGAGCAATGGCACAGCACGTTGACCGCTACGGGCAGAGAGGATATGTGGGTCGGATAGCTTTCGATGAATAAGCCCAGCGCGGTGGTCGCGCCGCCGAAGCCCTGCGCGCCTATGCCCAGCGCGTTTATCTTTGCAAGCAGTTCCTTTTCCAGCGCGTCGAGCGCGGGGTCGGGGTTGTTGCTTCCTATCTTGCGGAACAGCGCGTGTTTGCTCATCTCCGCGCATTTTTCGAATGTGCCGCCGAGCCCTACGCCTATTATTACGGGAGGGCAGGGGTTGCTCGCCGCGTTCTTGACGGTGTTTACAATGAGTTCTTTCGCCGTTTCCAGTCCCTGTGCGGGGTTGAGCATATAGAGGGCGGACATATTTTCGCTGCCGAAGCCTTTAAGCATTATTTCGACCTCTATGCCGTTGCCCTTTACTATCTGCGTATGAATGACTGCGGGAGTATTGTCTTTTGTGTTCACTCTCGAAACGGGGTCGAGCACGGATTTTCTCAGAGGCAAAAAAGCCTCTCTGACCGCGCCGTTCACCGCGTCGCCGATAAATCCGCCCGTCAGTCTCACGTCCTGACCGATCTTAATAAAAACGACGACCATGCCGGTATCCTGGCATACGGGAAGGTGCGCCTCTTTCGCGTACTCAATGTTTCTGCACATAACGTCGAGGGCGAAACGGGTGGTCGGATTGCTTTCGCCGTCGCGTGCGGCGGCTACCGCTTTCGCACAGGAAGGCTCGACTTCGCAGCTTATTCTGTCTATCGACTTTTTGATGCCTTCGGCGATCAGATCTACGCTTATAATCGTCATGTTTCCTCCTGAAATTCTGTTTGTACGCCTAAGCAGACGTAAAACGCGGCAAATCCGTTAAAACCGTCTTTCGTGCGCAAGTTTATTTTATCATAATTGAGTTGATTAGCACAATGAATTTATGATACAATTATATAACGCGGAAAAACGGGCGCATATATACGCGCACGCGCCGCGAAAAGATTCAAAAGATATGGGAAGTTTTGAAATTTGCACCCTTGCCAGCGGAAGCAAGGGCAATTGCACTTATATCAGAAGCGGCGATACCGCGCTAATCGTGGACGAAGGGCTTACGGTCAAGGAGCTTAAACTCCGCGCGGCTTTGAGAGGCATCGACCTCGACAATGTGTCCGCCGTTCTCGTCACGCACGAACATTCAGACCATATCAAGGGCGTTTCGCAGTTCTGCAACGAATTCGGCGCGAAAGCCTATATGCCGCTCACCTGCTTTGAGACGATGCGATCGAGGGGAGACGTCGTTTCCTCTTACGAGCACGTGGACGGCTTTGAGGCGGGCTTCGATATCGGAGGTATTCACGTGGAGCCTTTCAGGCTTCCGCACGACGCGCGCTATACGGTCGGATACAGGCTTTCGGACGGCAAGACGGATGTAGCCGTCGCGACTGACCTGGGGTTCGTAAGCGACAACACTCTTGCAAGGCTATGCGGCTGCAAGGCTGTCATAGTAGAGAGCAACCACGACAAACTTATGCTCGAAAAGGGCAGATATCCTTATCCGCTCAAGGTAAGAATCGCGAGCAAGAACGGGCATCTTTCCAACGCGGACAGCGCGGCGATAGCTTCGCAGCTGGTCGCGAGCGGCGCCGAAAGGATATTGCTGGCTCATTTAAGCGAAGACAATAATACTCCGGAGCTTGCGTTTGAAGCGACAAAGGAGCAACTGGATAAACACGGGATCAGGGAAGGAGAGGACGTTTTACTTGACGTCGCTTACCAGTACCGCCCGTCGGAGATGATAAGATTATGAAGATTTTTGAATATGCTGAAAAGAATTATCCTTATCTTGAAACGTACGACGCGGGCGCGATGTTCATCGGCAGCTATGTGCTCAAACTGTTTTTACAGATAGTTCTCGTGTTGTTACTGGCGGTGACGGACGTGCCGGATACGTTCACGTCGACTATGGGCGGGATATGTCTCATTACGTCGCTGAACGAACTCGCGTTCATGCTGACCCCGCTTGCGTACGGTAAGATACGCGGCAGGAATCTTTTGTTCGACATGGGGTTTGAGACGAAATTTTCGCCGTGGGTCGCGCTGCTTTGCGTGCCGCTGACGGTCGCAGTGATATGCTTCGGCTCGCCGCTCGCCAATGCGTTCGTTAAGCTTGTCGAGCTTATCGGTTACAGGACTGAAAGCGTCACCTCGGTGGTCGTGGACAGCGGCTCCGACTTAGCGCTTACTCTCGTGTTCGTCGCGCTTATCCCGGCGGTCGCAGAGGAGTATCTTTTCAGAGGAAATATAGCGAGAGGACTGTCTAAAAACGGATACTTCTTCGCAATTTTCGTTTCTTCGGCGCTTTTTGCGCTTATGCACGGCAACCCGCTTCAGCTCGTTCACCAGTTCATACTCGGCGTCGCCTGCGCGGTACTTTATTTCTCGACGCGCAGTCTTATCCCGTCGATCGCGCTGCATTTTCTGAACAATGCGGTTGCGCTCGTTCTGGGGTATCTCGAAAGCCTCGGAAAGCCGATAAACCTTTCGGCGGGACTGTGGGCGGTCGTATGTGTAGCGGGACTCATCGCTTCCGTGCTTTTGCTGTGGGCGATAGTCGTGATATGCAGGAAATACAGGGGAAAGAACCCTCGCAAAGAGACTTTGTCGGACGACGCGGCGTCAACTTACGCGGGCAAAAAATACGCGCTGCCCGCCATGCAGCGCACATTCTTTGAACTGCACCGCTCGGACGAGGAGATTTTTGCGGACAACGCGGAAGCCGCGGAAATGCGTGAAAAAATGGATTCGGCTGCAACCGAAGCCGAACAGCTCGTCGTAAAAGCCGATCTGAGCGAAAAGAGCAAAAAGAAGAGAATGAAGGATAAGAAGGCGCTTATATACAGCTTTATCCTGACCCTCGCGGTATGGATAATCAGCTTTATAATAAACGTGGTGTGATATGAACGTAAATATCGTCTGCATAGGGAAGATAAAGGAAAGTTTTTACCGCGAGGCTCTCGAAGAATACGCCAAAAGGCTGTCGCGCTTCTGCAGGTTTACGGTGACGGAGCTTGCTGAAAAACAGCTTGCTGGCAAAAACGAAGCCGATATCCGGATAGTAAAAGAGGACGAAGGAAAGCGGATAGTGAAGGCGGTCAAAGGGTACGTTATCGCGCTGGATATGAGGGGAGAACAGCTTTCCAGCGAACAGCTCAGCGCGAAGATAATAAAGCTTACCGATACCGGCAGCACTCTGACTTTCGTTATCGGCGGCTCGTACGGGCTTGCGGACTGCGTGCTCGAAAGGGCGGACTATAAGCTGTCGTTCGGCAAGATGACTTTTCCGCATCAGCTTATGCGCGTGATCGCGGCGGAGCAGATATACCGCGCGTTCACGATAGCAGAGGGAAGCGGATACCATAAATAACGAGTTGCTATGCGGCGGCGTTTTGCCGCGATCCGCTTTAACGCGCGACCGGTAACGCGTTTGCCTTCGCTTGCATAACGTGTAGTATGTACACGGTATTCGATCTGAACAGAGATCTTTCCGTCCTCGAAAAACAGGGCGCGAAAGTCTTTACTGTGGGGTACAGCGAGCTGGGCCGCCCGATAAAAGGGGTGTTCAAAGGCTCTGCAGAAGGACCTCAACTGCTTATGCAGGGCGCGATCCACGCGCGGGAGTGGGTGACCGCGCAGCTTTGCGTGTTGCTTGCGGAAAACTATACCGGGGAGTGCGGACTCTGGTGCGTGCCGATGGTAAACCCGGACGGCGCGATGCTCGCGCAATACGGTCTCGACAGTGTCGGCAACAAGGAAAAACGAGATTTTCTGTACAGGATAAACGGCTATTCGACAGACTTTTCGTTGTGGAAAGCCAATGCGCGGGCGGTTGATCTGAACGTAAATTTCAACGCGCTGTGGGGTACTGGCAGGAGCAACGTGACATACCCCGCGCCCGCCGATTATATCGGACCTTATCCGCTGAGCGAAAGCGAGAGCAGGGCGCTCGCGGAGTTTACCGAAAAGGTGCGCCCCCGTTACACGGTCAGTTACCACGCGCGCGGACGCATTATATATTACGGCTTCGACGGTCTTAATCCCGACCCCGCCGTGCCTGATATCGCGAGCGAGGAAACCGGTTATCCCACCTATACCTCTGAAGGGAGCGCGGGCGGCTACAAAGACTGGTTCGTGCTTACGACTAACAGGGCGGGAATAACGGTCGAGGTCGGCGGCGACGGCACGCCGTACGGCGAACTGCAAAAGGAACTTCCGTCCATGCTCGAAGAAAACAAAGGACTGCTTGGCGCGCTGTCGCGCGCTGCAAAAGGTGAGAAGTGAATAAAGAATACTATATGAAAAAAGCTATCGCCGCGGCAAAGCGGGCGGCGGCGAAGGACGAAGTTCCGGTCGGCGCGGTCATAGTAAAGAACGGCGAGATAATAGCTGTCGGCAACAACAGAAAGGAGCGCGAAAACTGCGCCGTCTTTCACGCGGAGACGGTCGCGATAATAAAGGCGTGCAAAAAAACAGGCAACTGGTATCTGGACGGCTGCGAGATGTACGTGACCTTAGAGCCTTGCCCGATGTGCGCGGGCGCGCTTATAAATTCCAGGCTGGACAAGCTGTATTTCGGCGCGTACGACCCGAAGGCGGGCTGCTGCGGGTCTCTCGAAAACCTCGTGGAGGACGAAAGATTCAACCATACGCTCAAGGTCGAGGGCGGGATAATGCAAAAAGAGTGCGCGGCGCTTTTAAGCGACTATTTCAGAAAAAAGCGCGAGATAAAAAAAGCTGAAAAAGAAGGGAGGAAAGGAGAATAACATGCTGATAGTAGGATTGGGAAACCCGGGAGCAAAATACGAAAACACATATCACAATATGGGCTTTCAGGTCGTCGACCGTCTCGCCGATCTGTTCGGGGTAAAGATAAAGGACAAGAGCTGCGACGCGCTGGTCGCGACATTTTTCGTCGGCGGCGAAAAGACGGTGATAGCAAAGCCTCAGACTTATATGAATCTTTCGGGCATAAGCGTAAAACAGCTTATGGGCGCAAACAAATTCGGACCCGAAGATACGGTTGTGGTCTACGACGACGTGGATCTGCCGATAGGAAATTTAAGGTTGCGCAAAGAAGGCAGTGCGGGCACGCACAACGGAATGAGAAGCGTGGTCACGGAAACGGGCGCGACGAATATTCCCAGGATAAGGGTGGGTATAGCGCACGAAGATTTCAAAGGCGAGCTCAGGGACTTAGTGCTGTCCAAGGTCGAATGGGAGTACAGAGAGGAGATCGCAAAAGCTTTGGAGGACGCGGCGGCGGCGCTTAAAGAGTATATACAAAACAAGGATTTCGACGCCGTAATGCGTAAATACAATTCTCATAAAGGCAAGTAAAATTTTCCTGCCCGTGTAGGTTATGAATAATAAACTCAGACAAATGCTGTCCCTTGAAAACCTGGGCGGCGACTTCAAAAAGATATACGACGACGTAAAGGCGAAGAGGGATATTCTGGTCTTCGGACTCAATACCCCTCAGCGCGCCCACGTCGCTTCTTTTCTGGACAGATTCCTTCTGTACGTAGTCAAAGACGGTACTTTCGCACTCAAAGCGGAAGAAGCGCTGTCCGACTTTTACGAGCCGGGAGAGATAGCTTATCTGCCTGAAAAAGACGACGTCCTGATCTACCGCAAGGCGTTTCAGACCACATCGCTTACGAGGCGCGTCGCGGTGCTTTCCCAGCTTGCGAAAGGGGAGATAAAGTGCTGTATAACGACCGCGGCGGCGCTTATGCAGTACGTACCGGTAAAGGAAAACCTGCTTGCCGCGACAAAGGTGATAAAAGAAGGCGACGACATTGACGTTTACAAATTGTGCGACCTTCTGATTTCGGCAGGTTATCACAGAGAAAGCGCGGTTGAGGAAAAGTGCACGTTCTGTCTTAACGGCGACATTCTTTCGATATATCCCGCAGACAGGGATCTTCCGGTCAGGATATCCTTTTTCGGCGATACGGTAGAGAATATAAAATCGTACGACCCGGACACGATGACTACGGTCGCGACCGTGCCTTCGGTCACGATATATCCGGTCAACGACCTTCTTGTCGACGACAAGTATCTGAAAAACGCGTTGGAGACGGCGAAGATCAGGATCGCGAAACTGCCGGCAAGAGCGGGCGAACGAGCGGCGGAGATAGCGGCTGAGCTGGAAACGAGCGGGGTGACGGATCAGTCCTTCCAATGGCTGCTTCCGTTCGTCAAAAGCAGAATGTCCGCGCTTACCGACTATCTGCCGGAGGACGCGGCGGTATTCCTGGACGAGCCGTCGGCGATATACGAAAAGATGTGTCTTTTCGAAAGGGAGACGAGTGAGAGAGTGAAAAATCTCGCAGAGGACGGAGAGGTGCTCAAAGAGCATCTCGGGTCGTTCATGACCGCCGACTACACAGTGGATAAACTCAAAGATTTCCGCAAGATAGGCGCGGCGCAGGTCACGTCGACGAATAAGATCGTTGAGACGCCTTCCGCGCTATACAACCCGAGGGCGGTTTCTGTTGAAAACTACACCTACAATATCAGACAATTTCATATAGACGTCAAGAACTACGTGACGGCGGGATATTGCGCGATCGCCTGTATGGGCGACCCGGCGACGGCAAAGAGCTTTGCGGACAGCTTGTATCAGGAGGGCGTGCCGTCGCGATACGCCGACGAGGTCGACGAGTGGCAGAACACGCTGCTGGTCACCCCTCTTCAGATGAAACACGGCTTCTGTTATCCGGCGAACAGGCTTGTCATCATCGGAAAGAGAGACCTTCTGAAAGGCAGCGGAATGAGGAGCGAAGCGTCGAAGACAAGGATATTCACCCTTCCGAAAGTCGGAGACTACGTCGTGCACGAGATACACGGCATAGGTCGCTGTATCGGCACGGAACGTATAAAATACCGCGACGTAGAACGCGATTATGTCGTCATCGAATACGCGGAAGGCGGACTGTTGCAGGTGCCCATCGACCAGATGGACAGGCTGAGCAGATATTCGGGAAGCGACCGCGTACCCAGGCTGTCGAAACTGGGAGGAAAAGACTTTGAAAAGACTAAAAAACAGGTCGAAAAGTCGATAAAGAAGATGGCGATAAACCTCGTCCGGCTTTATGCGGCGAGGCATAAGGCGAAAGGCCACGTTTATCCGCCGGACACTCCCGAACAGAAGAGATTCGAGGACGCGTTCCCGTATGAAGAGACCGCAGATCAGCTCAAGGCGACCGCAGAGATAAAGGCGGATATGGAAAAGGGCGCGGTCATGGACAGGCTTCTTTGCGGCGACGTCGGCTACGGTAAGACAGAAGTCGCTTTCCGCGCGATTTTCAAGACGGTGATGGAGGCAAAGCAGGCGGTGATCCTCGCGCCCACCACCATACTCGCGTCTCAGCATTACGAGACCGCAAAGGAAAGGTTCGACGGCTTCGGCTTTCAGATAGAATTGCTCAGCAGATTCAGGACGAAAGAGCAGATCGCGAAGTCTCTCGAAAACGCGAAAAACGGCAAGGCGAACATCGTCATAGGAACACACAGGCTTTTGTCGAAAGACGTAGAATTTTTCGACCTCGGTCTCATCGTTCAGGACGAAGAGCAGCGTTTCGGGGTGGAGCACAAGGAAAAATTAAAGCTTTTGAGAAGCGACGTCAATGTGCTTACTCTGTCCGCGACCCCTATCCCGAGGACTCTGAATATGGCTTTAAGCGGAATAAGGGATATAAGCGTTCTCGAAACCCCGCCCGCGACCAGAATACCCGTACAGACTTACGTGACAGAGCTTACCGACGCGCTTGTACGCGACGCTGTCGGGAGAGAACTCGCGCGCGGCGGGCAGGTGTTCATTCTGTACAACAGGGTTGAGACGATTGCGGAATTCGCGGATAAAATAAGGAATATAGTGCCCGAGGCGCGCATAGTCGTCGGTCACGGTCAGATGGAAGGAAACGAGCTGGAAAACACTATGCAGGCGTTCTTCTCAAAGCAGGCGGACGTGCTGATCTGTACTACGATAATCGAAAACGGTCTGGACGTACCGGACGCGAACACGCTTATAGTCTGCGATTCAGACAGGCTGGGACTCGCGCAGTTATATCAGCTGCGAGGGCGCGTGGGCAGGCGCAACAGGATAGCGTACGCGTATTTTACGACCGCGCAGGGCAAGGTGCTGACCGGAGACGCGGCGAAGAGGCTCACCGCGATAATGGACTATACCGAATTCGGCAGCGGATTCAAGATAGCGATGCGCGATCTGGAGATCCGCGGCGCGGGTAATATTTTGGGAAGAGAGCAGCACGGACATATCGCTAAGATAGGCTACGATCTGTATTGCAAGCTGCTCGCGAGATGCGTTGCGGAACTGAGAGGGGAAGAGAGCGACGAGGACGCGGAAGTAGAGGTCAACGTCGCGATAAACGCATATCTCGACTCTCATTACGTGACGGACGTAGACTCAAGGCTCAAAATCTTCCGCACGATAGCCGATCTGTGCGGACCCGAGGACGCGCTCGGGTTTATCGACAGGCTGCGCGAACATTACGGACCCGTACCCAAGCCGCTCGTCAACCTCATAAACATCGCTGTCGCGAAGAATTACGCAAAGAGGATAGGAGTGAAGAGGATAACTGTCGGCGACAGAATGGCGGAGGTCGTGTTCAAGGATGCGGATCACGTGCGGAACAAGCGCGTTTTCGACGCGTTGGCGCAGATGAACGGCGCCTGCACTCTCACCAACGATGAAGAGCCCAGGGTCGTATTCGATTGCAAATTCCTGCCCAACGAGCGCAAGTTCGCCTTAGTGTGCGAATTTTTGAGCAAATCGGTCAAAACTTTTGAATAAAACGTTTTACAACGCAGGGAACGTTGTGTATAATAATATAAGTAGTATTTTATTTTTAAAATAAAAGGAGCAAATGTAATGAAAAGAAAATTGCTTGCAATCGTGATAGTCGTCGCCGTTATCGCTTCGTTGACGGTGGGCTGTTCTTCCGGCATTTTCGAAATTGACGGAGACAGAGATTATCATCAAGTTGTCGCAACTGTTCAGTACAATCAGATGAGCGAGCCGATATACAAGGGCGACGTTCTGGTCTCTTACAGCCAGTACGCGGCGATTTATATGCAGTACTACGGCATGACGTCGGACGAGGTGGTCGAATATATGTATCAGAGCCTTTCCAGACAGAAGCTCGTTCTGCTTTACGCAAAAGATTATCTCGCTAAAAACGATCTCGGCATAACCGACGACTCGGCGATCGCGAAGCTTTCCAACGAGGACTTCCTGACCGTTGACGAGATCAGATATTGCATTGAAATGACCAATAAGACGTTCGAAGAAAGCTGGCAGCAGCTTATAAGCGACCTCGACGAAGAACAGGCGCAGAATACCGGCGACTCTGACGGCGAGGAAGAAGAGGAGAATAAAGAGGACGAAGATCTCCTCGAAGCGCGCCCGGTCAGAGAAGAAGAGGAAGAGTCTGACGAATACGTCGATCAAGGTCTTACAGATAAGGACAAGCTTCCCGAAAAGTTCATGGATTATGTCAACGACAAGATCTCTTCCGAAGAGGACAAGACCGCTCAGAAGAATATGCAGAGCGCGCTTAACGACCTCAACAAGAATCTTGCGAGCAGCTATAAGGATTACGATTACTATCTGAACAGCAACTATGAGAGCAGGATCCTCGAAAAGTACGAAGAGATGCTCGGCGAGTCGCTTCCCGCGATAACCGACGAAGAGATTAACACTTATTATACAAAGCTTAAAAATACACAGATAAGCAACTACGTCGACGAATCCGCTTATTCAAGCGCGCTTTCGTCCGCGACCAACCTTATCTATCATACGACTAAGGGCTATTCGCAGGTCAGAAGCATCCTGCTTCAGTTCAGCGAGGATCAGAAAGCGGCGCTCGAAAACGTGCAAACCCTTCTTTCCGGCAACGATACCGCTATAGAAAGTTACCGCGCGCTTCTCGCTCTCGGCAGCGACGTCGCGAGCAGCGCCGGTCTCGGCATTTACGAAAACCTCTGCGACAACGGCATTAAGGTCAATGTAAGCAACCCCGATTATGACGCCGACGAGGACGAACTCAAGGACGCGTACACCGACCTCGGCGTAGATTACCGCGTGGTGCTTTACGCGATGGCGAACGATATCGCTGAAAAGGCGGATAAGCTCGTCGCGGCGGCTCAGGCGCAGGGCATCACCGATGCGGCTCAGCTTCAGGCGGTCAGAAATTACGCTTTGAGCGAAGCCGTCACCGACTGGATATATCTCGTCAACGATGACGACGGCATGTTTGAAAGCGATACTTACACCGTGACCCCGGACGGCTCTTCTTCCACTTATGTTGAAGAATACACCGTTCTCGCGAGAAAACTCGCGGCTCAGGGAGCAGGCAGTTATTACAACGAAAGCGCTGACGATTTTACCGCGGGCGCAGCGCTCAGCTATACCGTCGAAGAGGGCAAGACCCCAACCGAACTCCTCGCGCAGGCTGACGGCAAGACCTATTCGATATCTTCCGAAGTGATGACGTCTGCCGACGAGAACGACGAAGAGCTTTCGACCACCGTCTATACGCTTAAGACGGAAGAAGGCAACGAGATCAGCTTTATCGTCAACGACTACGGCATCCACATCGTGTTCGTCAAGAGTCTGTTCCTCGACGACGCACAGTCTTCCGCGATTACGGAGGTCAAGGACGAAAACGGCGACGTAAAAGGATATCTGGTCGGTCTCGAGTACAACTATTCGTCTGAAGTGAAAGTTGAGTACGTTAAGGACGAAAACGGCGACAAGACCGATGAGATCAAAGAGATCACCGTTGAGGTAAAGACCCTCAAAGAGGTTCTCGGTAAGACCATCAAGGACGGCAGGATAAGTGACAATTACAACGACAAAATGAATAAATTTTTGCAGGAATACGCAGAAAAGTGCATTGAGCAGAATTCCAAAGTTTATAAAAAGATAGTCAAAGAAGTCGAGTAATTCATACGGCGTTTACAAAGGAGCGGTCTTCCCGCTCCTTTTTTATACCGCAAAAGGATAAAGGAAACGCCCGCACGGATATGGTAAAGCCGGCGCGGTCTGTGTATGATAGCGCTTACCCGGCGTTTTCAGCTTTACGCCGCAGAGAGCCGGAAGAGAGCGCGGGATCGCATACGATAAAACGATAAATATAATTTTTTCTTGATTTTTTGACGACAACATAATACAATATAAATATACGGCATATGCCGGAAGGAGTTAATATGTCAAAAGAAAAGACTCTGAACAGTCAGCTCATATACGACGGCAGGATATTGCAACTCTATAAGGACGACGTTGAGCTTGAAGACGGAAATACAAGCAAAAGGGAATACGTACGCCACAGCGGCGGCGCATGCGTACTCGCCGTCGACGATGAAGAAAATATCTATCTGGTAAGTCAGTTCCGCTATCCTTACGGGGCTGAGACGATAGAGATTCCGGCGGGCAAGCGCGAGAAGGGAGAGGACCCGTTCGTATGCGCGGTCAGAGAGCTGGAAGAAGAGACGGGACTCGTCGCGGAAAAATACGAATTGATGGCGAGCGTTTATCCTACGCCGGCTTATACCGACGAGATACTCTATCTTTACCTCGCGACCGGACTTACGAAAAAGGCGGCGCATCTCGACGAAGGGGAGTTTCTCGGAGTGATGAAGGTGCCGTTTGAAACGGCTTACAAGATGGCGTTAAGAGGGGAGATACACGACAGCAAGACTTTGGTAGCGATTTACGCATATGCGGCAAGAAAGGCGAGAGGGGAGCTGTAAGGCAAGCCTTTGCTTTAAAACCGGAGACCGGTGAAAGCCGGCGATACGCTTGACCGGATAAGGCGGCGTGTTGACAAGCTGATAAAATTATTGCAAAAAAGACGGAAAATATCCGTCTTTTTGTTTTACGCTTCTGTGTCGCTGCGGCGTTTTTGCGACGGTCGACATTTTATAAAAGCCTCGCGCGATGCGCGGCTGTGCGGACTCTCGGGGAAAGTTTACGCGCGCAGGACCCGATAAAGGTGCCAACCGGCGTGAAGGTAAAACCCGGCGCGTGAGATCGAACAAGGAGCGGCGAAAATCAAGCGCCGACGCGAGAGAAAAATACGGGCTGTAAATCCGGCAAAAAAATGAAGATTCAATAGCGCGCGCCTCGATAATGCCGTCGAAAAACAAAGCCGGGGCGGGCGCCGTATGCAAAAGTTACGTCTGCGCAAACTGAGAACCGGCGTAATGGTATAAGGTATTCTAAGCAAAAAAAGACCTGCGGTGTCCCGCAGGTCTCATTTATGAACGATTTGGAGAAATTACTTCTTGTTGACGAAAACGTTGTTGGTCGCGGTTTCTTTCTTGATCGGGTTGATGCCGATCCATTCTTTCTTCAGATTGCCGTTTTCGTCGAATCTGTGCGGATAGCAGGCGATCATCGTCTTCTTGATGCCGTCTTCGAGAGTGCCGCCGCCGTTGAAGCCGAACTCGTCGTAATGCAGATGCTTTCTCACCTTGTCGATGACGTCCTGACCGAAATAGAGATCCTGAGACTGGATGTCTTTCATCAGCCTCTTGTAGTTAAGACCGCTGTCCTGGTTGGTCTTCTTGATGTCGTTGGCAACCATGTAGCCGCCGATCGTTGCCATCCAGGTGGGAACGCCCATATAACGCTTTGTAGCGCCGACGTCTTCCATCATCATGTTGATCATATCCTTATACTTTCTGTCGTACGCGCCGATGGGGAGCTTGTCGCCGTGCTGTCCGTAGAACGCAGCCGCAACGACGCCTTCAGCGATACCCTGAACGTGGATCATGTTGGTGCCGCCCTTCGGGAACATAACCGCGGGCATCTTAGCGAATCTGTCGAGGAAGATCTCTTTCCAGAGCGGCTCGCGCTCAGGCATATTGCCGAAGATGTAGGGCAGTTCGAGAACGACTACGTCCATGCCGCCGTTTTCTGTGCCGCCGCCGACGTTGATGAGAGCGTCAGCCTGCTCGCAACGGACTTTGATGTAGGGATGATTGTCCGCGAGATGCTTTTCAGGCCATACTCTGTCGAAATAAGCGAAGTAAGAGTTGAGAAGAACAGCCTTCTTAACGCCTGCCTCTCTTGCTGCTTCGAATACGGGGATGACTTTTTCAACCAGATAGTAGTGGAAGAAATCGTAACCGCTTACGCCTGCATGCGTGTGCATACGGTCGTCCGGACCGACGGCGTAAACCATTACGTCGTAGCCCTTGAAATATTCGACGAGCTGTTCTTTGGTAAGGCAGTTCTCATCGGCGTGCATTTTTTTGAGGTTGAAGAGCATACCGTAGTTGACGGTGATCTCTTTCGGCCACCAGCTCTGGTTGAGCGTAATTTCGTTCGGCAGAGCGAGCACGGCGACTTCAACGCCTTGTTTCAAAAACTCTTTGGCGGAGTAAAAACCGAGGAATCCGGTACCGCCGCAGATAAACACCTTTTTAATGTCCAACTTTTTTTCCATATTTCACCTCTTTTTATCAAATTATCTCCCCCGCGTCGAAACGGGAGAGATAACCCATTTTATCATTATTTTTTGTCCTGTTTTTCTGCTTCGAGGATATCCTTGTAGCAGTTTTCGTCATAGAAGCAATTTTCAGACGGATCGTGAGTGTCGTACCATACCTGTGCGAAGAACGGGATGTGCTTAGCCAGCTCGTCAAAACGCCAGGGAGCGGGCATGCAGCATTCGGGGCACCAGTGACCCGCCTTGATGATCGTGTACGGAGATGACTCGAATACGTGACCGTCGTGGCACTGCCATTTGAGTTTGGTGTAAAGGTCGCCCTTCTTCATCTCTTTGCTCAGGCACTTGCCGCCTCTGAATTCGGCAGCCTGCTTCATGTCCTCGATGTCCAGCTCGCTGTCAGGCTTGCTTTCGTCGTAACCGTGGCTGAGCAGGAACTGCTTTGCGTTCTTGATGTCTCTGCGATATTCGTAGTCTACGACGTTGCCGTCCTTGTCCTTGATCTGATTCTTGCAGAAGAGAGGGAAGTTTGCCCAGTCTTCGCCGATCTGGTTGTATTTCTCTCTGCCGCCGAAGAACGCTTCGACACGTTTTTCGAGGCCGTGGTTGAGCCAGTACATAGGAGCGTTGGAATCCTTGAACAGTCTCTGGATTGCCAGCTTGCTGATCAGGCTCTTCGGAGCGATAACGCCCAGTTTGAAATACCAGTTCTGTTTAGCCATTCTTGCCCAGAATTCGTCCCAGCTGTCCGTCTTCTGGAAGTCGAGATAGTCATCGAGCACGTCGGAGTCGTAATACCAGAAGCAGTGGAAGTTTCTGGTAGCGTTCCAGTTGGGTTTAAAGAACTGTTCGGGGATCGCGCCCATCATGCCGAAGCCGGCTTCCATCGTGTTGTAGCCGGTAACACGGCAGGAAGCGCCGCCGCCGATGTTGTATACCTTGTTCCAGAAACCGGGCTTCATTGTGCCTTCGCTGTCTTTGACCGCAATGTTTCTCATAAGGATGCCGCTTTCTTTCGCGGTAGCCCATTCGATCGGCACGTTCCAGCAGGTGTGGAACATAAGACCGTCGCTCATATTGTTCTTGAACAGATTGTCGTGCAGCACGCCGGACTGACGCAGGACAACCCAGTTGGGAAGACCTTTTTCAAGCAGATATCTTTCTGCACGCAGCTTGGTGATAGCGTAGAAGTCGAACGCGCTGGGAAGCAGAGGATCGCCTACGCGGCCCCAGGGATGCTGCCAGTCGCGGTTGCCGTATTCAGCAACGGTTGCGATATGTACGAGTTTTACTTCGTTTGCGCGCGGGCTTTCGGCAATCGCGTCTACGAGGTTGCAGGTACCGGTGAAGTTCGCCTTTTTCGCCTGATCGGGATGATGGTCGGAAGTGGGCGGAATGATCGCCGCGCAGTGGAAAATGTAATCGCTCTTCGCGACGCATTTTACGCAGTCCTCTTTGTTGGAGAGGTCGCCGAAAACGACTTCGATATCGCTGCCGTATTCTTTCTGCAGCTTAGCTGCGAGCTTCTCGTTCGCGGGTTTTCTTCTGAGAAGAACGAGACCCTTGAACTTTTTGGTTTCCATTACGTACTTCAGGACCTGGCTGCCCATGGAGCCGGACGAACCCGTAATAAACACAACTTTCTTTTCGTTCATAATTCCTCCAAATGAATGTATTTCACTTTGGCATATTCAGCCTTGCGTTAATTATAGCATAACGCATAAAATATTTTCAAGTAATATTATAATAATTTTACTTAAAAAACATATAATAACGGCAAAAGACAGGCAGTTTTTAAGGAATGTTAACGATATGAAAACCAGTTGTTATTCAAGAGCAAAAATTATCGTACCGGTGGCTGTGGCGACGCTGGTATTGGCGGCGATTGCCGCGACGGGGTGCCTGCCTTCCGCGGACGCGGGAGACGAGGCCGACGCGCACCTTATTCTCAACTGTACTTTCGACTATCTTAAGACGGGAGAGAGCAGACGTTATCATGTAAAACAAAGCCCGGCGGCGGCAGGGTACGAAGTCCTTTGGGAAAGCGGAGACGAGCTGGTCGCGACGGTTGATAAAGAGGGCACGGTCACAGCCGTCGGTGCGGGCGAAACGACGGTGACGGCAAGTGCGTACGGCGCCCCTTACAAGGCGAAAATGAAACTCACCGTCGCTGACGAAATCGTAAGCGAAAAAGACGGCGTAAACGCGGCTCAACTGGCGGTAGATAAGGCAAAAAATGACAGCTCCGTGTTGATTATAGGCGGTTATTATCCTTCGTTGAAAGTAAATAAAAGGCTTACGGTGACCTGTGTTGAAGGGGCGGCTTTCGGCGGGATATCCGTTGAGAAAGAAGCTGAGCTTTTTCTGTATTACGCCAAAGTTTCCGCGCCGTCGACGACAGAGGCAAACGCGCGTGTGTCTCTTGGCGAAAACGCGTCTTTGACCGCAGTCGCGTGCGCTTTTTCTTATATAGATCCGACTGAAGAAACGCGCTCGTACGCGGCAATATCCGCCCCGTCGGACGCGGCAGGGATTTATTGTCGGGCGTGTTCGTTTTCCGGCTATGAGGTCTGTGTGAAAGCGGGCGCGACGGACGGGGAAATATACCTTGTCAACAACGATTTTTCAGACGCGGAAACCGCCGTGGAGATAGACCTCAGAGCCGACGGTACGACTGCGGATAAGAACGCTTACGGGAAAATTGCGGACAACGTTTACGTCGGCTGCAAAGAAACGGTAAAACTGTATTACAACGCGTCTTCCTACACGGGCTCGCTCGATATATCCGACGCGGACGTCAGGGTGCCGTCATAAAAAATACGCGCAAATACTTGCGCAAACCGCGCGTTGTGTTATATTATTAAAATGTAAAGTTGCGTATTGTAACGATAAATAACAACAGGGGGCATCCGCAAAGGCGGACGGCTTTAAGATATGGCAAAAAATTACAGGAAAAGAGAGACCGAAAGTCTCGCCACGGAAGAACTCGACGTAGAGCGCAGCGAAACGCCGGAAGAGGAACTTCCCGCTCCGGAAGAAGAAAACGACAAAGAGTCGGACGGCATAATCCGCATAGGCGAACACGCAGAGGCAAAAAAGCTTAACAAGTTCGATACATTCTGCCTGAAGATCTGGACTTACATAGTCGCGTTCATCACCACGCTCGCGAAGTGGATCAACATCGGCATTTTCAAGATCTTCAAAAAGAAACTCCCTGAAAGATATATCGTCGCGTTTATTTCCGTAATACTGATAATTCTTCTTATGCTGCTTTTCACCGCGCCGTTCAAGATCACGGTCAACGAAAAGCAGACCCTGGACATATTCAACAGCAATCTTACGCCCGTATATCAGAAAGTCGGCGACGCGCAGGACGGCACGCCCATCTATAAGTGGGGTTATGCTAACAAGAGCGGCAAGGTGGTGATATCCTGCCGGTATGAGAACGCGCTTGAATTCAAATACGGCGTCGCGTTCGTCAATATCGTCAAAGAGACGGACGGGATAATTGAAAACTACTGGTATCTTATAGATAAAAAAGGCAACGCGAAAGGCGACAAGAAGTTCTATTATACGACTGAGCTCGGCGACAGGCTCCCGGTCGGGCAGTTCGGCGACGACGATAAACTCGCGTGGGTATATTTAGGCGGCAAGTACGGATATATCGGCGCCAACGGCAAGATAAAGATAGACGCGCTTTACAACGACGCGGGCGACTTTATCGACGGACTCGCCAGGGTAAGAAGCGGATCACAGGAATTTTTCATTAACACCAAAGGCGATCAGAAGAGCGATTCTTATGAAAAGGTACGCGATTTCAGCGAGGGCTACGCCGCGGTCAAGAAGAACGATCTCTGGGGATTCATAAACAACAAGGGCGATATCGCGATAGAGACGCGTTTCGACAACGTCACAGATTTTTACTGCGGCTACGCGCTGGTAAAGAGCGGATCGTCTTACGGCGTTATCGACACGTCCGGAAAGCTGGTGATCCCGCTTGCGGAGTTCAACGACATCGGCGTCGCCGAGTATTTCGATACGTCGTGGTGGGACTGACGATTTTATAAATATATTGATAATAATATTATAATAATAAAGCGTCGCGTGAAGCGGCGCTTTTTTTGAAAACGCCGAACGGAGAAATTGCGGGCAGAGGTCGCGGTTCCGTCTTTTTTTTCACCGCCGCGGAAAATATCTTTCTTTACGATTTGTTCTGAGTATAATTCGCTTTGCAGCGGTAAAAGCATGCGGTCGGGAACATCGGTTCAACGTAAAACGGGATATTTGAAGAAGAGTAAAAATTTTATAAAAAAATAGCGAAAAAATGATAAAAACCTCTTGAATTGTTAAAAAATATATGTTAATATAAAAGTCCACCCGAAAAAGGGGACGCAACGGTTCCGGGGGTAAGAAAATAAATTAAAAAATTTATCGAAAACCCCGAAAAAATGTTTGACATAAAAAAATCGTTGTGATATTATGTGAAAGCTGTCTCAAAGAGATAGCAACAAACGGACATTAAAAACTGAACAGAAAGGAGAGAAGTAGAGGTTGAGCGAAAAGCGAAAACAACTGCTTTGAACTTAGAAAAAAATAGCGAGTGTACAATTAAACACAAGCAAAGTCAACGAGTTTAAAGAGTTAGAGATTGAACTTGAGAGTTTGATCCTGGCTCAGGACGAACGC
>CASEHD010000020.1 GCA_949287655.1 uncultured Christensenella sp.
ATATCTCTCAAATTAAAAGGAATGAGTCCTGTACAATACAGAACTCACTCAAATACAATTTAATTAATTCTTTGTCCAACTTTTGGGGTTCACCTCAAACACGGGAGCGTTTTTTTTATAAAAAAGACGGACGAAACGTCCGTCTTACGCAGGCTTACTTGTCGCCCTCTCGCATATACTGCGCGGGATCGACTTTTACGCCGTCTTTGGTAAGTTCGAGATGCAGGTGCGCTCCCTGAGCTATCTCCGCCAGCGCGTCCGCGCTTATGACGCCTATCTTGTCGCCCTCTTTGACCTCGCTGCCCGCAGTTACCGTCACATCGTCGAGAAGTCTCATCGTCGTTTCGAAACCGCCTTCGTGCGATATCACGACCGTGGTGCCGTAGAAAGTGTCTGTGTCTACGGATTTAACGGTTCCGTCGAACGGACAATACACCGTGCTTCCCGCCGCCGCGAGCAGGTCCAGACCTTCGTGGGTCGCCCAGTGCTGCATGGTCGGATTGAATACCAGCTCAGTATTGCTGAAACCGATATCCACGGTATAATTGTCAAGTATCGTGCCGATTGCGAACGTTTTTGCCGGCTTTTCGTCGTCCTCTCCGTCTTCGTCGTCCTTGTCGTTGTCGACGTCTCCGTTTACGTCGTCGTCATCGCCGACTCCTCCGTTGACCGTGGGATCTTCGGTCGTCTTGTCGTTCGATCCGTTTACGGCTGCGATCGTGATCATTGTGCCGATGGCGAGCACGCATACGATTATCAGCACAAAATATATATTGCGCTTGAAAAACGCCAGAACCTTGTTGCCGCCGCCTTCCTGATTTGCCTTTTTCATAAAAACCTCCGTTTTTTGTTTTTGATTTATTTCGTTTAAGCCTGCGCTTACGATCTCAGTAACTGCCCATTACGAGAGGACTGCCGACCACTGTCGCGTTCTCCTTCAGGACTATCTGCACGTTTATCTTTTTACCGTCGGTCACGACTCCTCTGCCGCACCCTTCCGAATAGGCGTATATCAAAGTGCAATCCTCGCCTTTTTCTATTGAAACAGCCTTCGCGCCGTATTCTTCGAGAACGTCGCTCAAAGTCAGCTTTGCGTCGTAAAATACAGCCGCGCCCAGCACGCCGTCAACGCCGTCAATCACGTTTGCCGCGCCCGAAAGGTTGCAGGTATAGACGTTGAACGCGCCCGTTCCGGTATATGTAAACGACTTGCTTTGTCCCGTCGCGTATACTTCGACTTTTCGTACCGGGGCGCCCAACGCCGCGTTTTCCGCCTTTTGAACAAGCCCTTCCGACGACCTTCCCGCCGCCGCGTATGTCACCGTCGCCGCAACGACGACCGCCAGAACGATAAGCATAAATTTTTTCATAACTCACCTGCCTCGCAAAGTATTGTTGACAGCTTTATCGCGCTTTATACAACGGATCCCGGCAGTTTTTCTCCTTAAAGCCGGTCGCGCTTGACTAGCCGCGCGGGCGTGTGCTATATTTAATCCGTGAGGTCAATATGAATTATTTGTCAAGACGTTGCAAATCAATACTTCCGTATACCGCGGGCGAACAGCCGCAGGACAAGAGGTACGTTAAACTCAACACCAACGAGTGCCCTTACCCGCCCTCTCCCGCAGTTGAAAGGGCTCTGAAGGATTTTGACGCGGGCAGGCTCAGGCTTTACCCCGATCCCGAAAACAAAAAACTGGTGAACGCCGTCTCCGCACGGCACGGTTTGCAGCCGGACAACGTATTCGTCGGCAACGGCAGCGACGAGGTGCTGTGTATGTGCTTTCCCGCGTTTTTTGACGAAAACGACACGGTAGCCTACGCCGACGTGACCTACTCTTTTTACAAAGTATGGGCGCATATGTACGACGTCAAGTCAAAAAAGATCCCTCTTGACGACGAATTCAAACTGCTCGCTTCCGACTATTATAATATGGACGGCGTAAAGGGGATCATCATATGCAATCCCAACGCTCCGACAGGCACAGCCCTCGGCAGGCTCGACCTTCTGAAAATAGTCGAGACCAACCCGGACAAGATAATCATAGTGGACGAAGCGTACGGCGAATTCGCCTCTTCAAGCGTCGCGAGCCGCGTAAACGACTACCCCAACCTTCTCGTGGTCAAGACTTTCAGCAAGGCGTACGCGCTCGCGGGTGCAAGGTGCGGATATGCGCTGGGCAACAAAACTCTCATCGACGGTCTTAAACTGGTTAAGAACTCGATGAACTCATACACCGTAAACGCTCTGACGGAAGCCGTCGTCGTCGCCGCGCTGTCGGATAAAAAATACTACGCCGGCGTTATCGACAAGATAAACTCTCAACGCGAAGAGACGGCAGACGCTCTCCGTGAACTCGGCTTCGAGGTGCTCCCCTCTTCCGGCAACTTTATCTTCGCAAAGCACAAGGTGCTGTCGGGAAGCGAGATATACTTCCAGCTCAAAGAAAACGGCGTGCTGGTAAGACATTTCAAGGGCGACAGGACAAGCGATTTCGTCAGAATAACGATAGGCACGCATGAAGAGATGAGAACTCTGGTCTCAGAAATAAAGAAGATAATAAAGCAATAAGACGGACTATTCTGCAATTTAAAGCGCTCTTAACGGGCGCTTTTTTTATAAATAGAACTTTTTCGACAAAAGGCGGCATTTTCAGACGCTATCAAAATGATAATATTTTAATTATCAAAAGTACGGAGAACGATATGATAGACCTGAACGGATACGCCGCGCCCGAATTCGGCTGCAAATGCGGCAAGACCCACGCAGCCTATACCTCGCGGATCGTCGTCTGCGACGGCGCTATGCAAAAGCTGCCGGAAGCGTGCAGGGAGATCCTCGCGGAAGGACGAGTCGGCATAGTCGGCGACGAAAACGTAAAGAACATAACTTACGACGTAGAACGCACTCTCGTGCGCGCGGGCTACCGCACAAGGGCGGTTATCCTGCCCTCCGGCTTTACGAGCACACGCGAAGAGGCTGAAAAACTCGCAAACGGAGGAGAAGACATAAGACTGTGGGTCGCGGTGGGTTGCGGAAGCGTAGCCGACGCGGTACGCTATTGCGCTTTCTGTCGCTCCGAAGAATGGGTCTCTTTTCCGACTGCGCCGACAACGGACTCTTTGCTCTTTCCCTATTGCGACTATACCGAAAACGGCGTAAGGGTCACGGTAAGGGCGACTCCCCCGCGCGCGCTCGTCGCAGACTATTCCGTAATAGAAAACGCGCCCGGATATACCGTGGCGGCGGGTTACGGCACACTGCTTTCAAAACTTATGCGCGCTTTCGATTTTGCGTTCGACGGGATAACCGATAAAAAATACTGCCGCAAGCTCACGCACGAATTTACGGAAACGGTAACCTCATTCTTCACCGTCGAGTCGTGCGAGAACATCGCGCTCAGGATATGCAGAACGCTGATAAAGCTGGGTGTTATCGCTCAGCTCGCCGACGACGAAGACTTTACGACGGGCGGCGGCTATTTTGCGGCGCGCTGTCTTAAAACAAAATTCAATGACGCTCGCCTTATCGGCGAAAACGCTGCGATATCGGCTTTTACAGCCTACTGTATTCTCGACGGATATCTGAAGTATTCGCCCGACGATCTGTTTATCCCTGCCTCGCTCCCGGAATATTACAGATATCTGAGCAAAAACTGCGGACTCAGCGCAGTATCTCTTCTCGGAAAAGGCAAAAAAGAAGGCGGCGGCGAAGCGCACCTCTACATACTGAAAGAATACTCAGAAGATCTGCTGAACTCACTTCACACGCTGTTCGGCAACGTAAAAGGCAAGGCAAAACAATTCCGCAGACTGTACGATGACGCAGGCTACTGGCTGGGATCGTATTGCTCTTACGACGCCGCGCTTAAAACGGTCGCGGCGGCGTACGCGGCGGGCGGAGACGGACTTTTATCTTCGCTTGCTCTCGGCGGCGCTCTCGAAAACGCGTTATAAAGCGAATTTTACCGGAATAACGCTTCTGAAATACTGCCGCAACAAGCAAGTCGCACTTCTCCTACGCGCGGATCCGACGGAAAAATACGGCTAAAAGACGGTGTTGACCTTATCGACGTTTTCCTGTATAATTTACCTTATGGAAAGCAATAAAAAATACTCGCTGAACGCGGCGGCGTACGACAAGATAGCCGACGAATGGCAAGATTTCAGAAAGACCTGCGTTGTCAATAAATGCGTTGAGGAATTCTGTGCCATTCTACCCGACGGCGCGTGCGTACTTGACGCGGGTTGCGGCACCGGATATCCTATAAGCGCGTATCTCGTCGCGCGCGGATATAACGTGACGGGGATCGATCCTTCCGAAAAAATGCTTGAAAAAGCAAAAGCTTTACGCCTTGAAAACGCGCGGTTTTTCAAATCGGATTTTCTCGGCTTTGAAACGGGCGAAAAGTTCGACGCGATCATCGCGTTCGATTGTCTTTGGTACATTGAGCCGGACAGACAGCGGGAGATATATTCGAAAGCGGCTTCCCTACTTAAAGACGGCGGATATTTTATGTTCACCCACGGCAAAGAAAACGGCGAGATCGACGGAGAGATGATGGGAGAGACTTTTTATTACGCCGCTCTCGCGCTCAGCGAAGTAGACGCCCTTCTTAATAAAAACGGCTTTGACGTCGTGCGAAAAGAAACCGCTTACGCCGAGCCTACCACCGGCACGCGCGATCTTATGATATTCGCGAAAAAGCGGTAATCCCGGGTAAAACGCAACAAATATTTTTTTGTGAGTCCGTCCGCAAACGTCGCGGATATTTTCCCGGGACAGATAACGCCTTTTAAAGTCGCAGGTAAGACGCATTGAACGGCATCACGCGTTTCCCCGACGTATCCGGAGATGTCGTTAAACGTAAGAAAGTAAAAAAAGACGCGTTTTCACGCGTCTTTTTATTGCTTTTGAGATAGAAATTACTTCATTTCGACGTCTGCGCCGGCATCCTTGAACTTCTTGACGATCTCTTCAGCGGTATCCTTGCTGACGCCCTCTTTGATCTTGCTGGGAACTTCCTCTGCCATCTTCTTAGCGTCGACAAGTCCGAGACCGGTAACTTCTCTGACGACCTTGATAACCGCGATCTTGTTAGCGCCGGCACTCTTGAGAATGACGTCAAACTCAGTCTTCTCTTCTGCGGGAGCTGCCGCTTCCGCGCCTGCTGCGGGAGCTGCGACTGCCATAGCTGCCGCGCTTACGCCGAACTCTGCCTCGATAGCCTTAACGAGCTCGTTAAGCTCGAGAACGCTCATGCTCTTTACTTCTTCAATGATCTTAGCAATATCTGCCATTTTTGTATCCTCCAATAATTACGAAATTTTTATGATTATTGTGCCTTCTTTTCGGCAACCTGTTGCAAAGCTCTTGCAAGTCCGCTGATAGGACTCTGCAGCAAGCCGAGCAATTGCGCGAGCAAAACTTCCTTGGAAGGAATGCTTGCCAGCTTTTCTACCGTTGATGCGTCGATGTAAGCGCCGTCCATCAAACCGCACTTTACTTCAAGCGCGTTGACGGTTTTCTTAGCGTTTGCCACGACCTTTGCCGCCGCGAGAGCGTCGCCGTTAGCGAAAGCTACTGCGGTGGGGCCTTCGAGATGTCCGTCAAAACCACTGATGCCGAGTTCGTTCAGAGCGATCTGTACGAGACGGTTTTTAAGAACGCGGTATTCGACGTTTTCTTTGCGGAAATTAGCACGGAGCGCGGTGTCGTCTGCAACGGAAATGCCTTTGTAGTCGACGATTACCATAGCCTTGCAGTTCTGGATCTTGGATTTGATATCTTCGATCTGAGCCGCTTTCTGCTGCCTGGCTTCGGAAATTTTCGCAACTTTGTTTTCGTTCTTAGCCATTTCTACCTCCTATAAAATTATCCCTCCGCGCCAAAGACACGGAGGGATCGTAAAATCCTTTTTTCTCCGCCTCGGCAAGATATTTAAGCTGTAAGCCCTTGCTGTCTTCGGCACAGATATTTTTCTTGTAAGACAAGTATATTTTATACCTGCCCTTTTGTCAAGCGTTTTAACGCAATTACGCTTTGACCGCGATCTTAACGCCGGGTCCCATCGTGCTGGCGACGGTAACGCTCTTTACGTACTGACCCTTGGCAGCCGCCGGCTTCGCCTTGAGTATCGCGTCGAAGATAGCGTTGAAGTTTTCCGTAAGTTTTTCAGCGCCGAACGACTTTTTGCCGATAGCGACGTGAATGATGTTGGTCTTGTCCAGCCTGTATTCAACCTTACCGGCTTTGATCTCTTTGACCGCCTTCGTTACGTCCATCGTAACGGTGCCGCTCTTCGGGTTGGGCATAAGTCCCTTAGGACCGAGTACCTTACCGATACGACCGACCATACCCATCATATCGGGAGTGGTAACGCATACGTCAAAATCGAACCAATTTTCGTTCTTGATCTTGTTGATCAGCTCTTCACCGCCGACGTAATCCGCGCCCGCAGCTTCCGCTTCGTCCGCCTTAGCGCCTTTCGCGATGACGAGAACTTTCGACGTCTTGCCGGTGCCGTGGGGAAGAACGATAACGCCTCTGACCTGCTGATCCGCATGACGGGAGTCAACGCCCAGTCTTACGTGAATTTCGATGGATTCGTCGAATTTAGCGGTCGCGCTGTCGACTACTGCCTTCATTGCCTCCGCTACGTCGTACGATTTGCTGCTGTCAACGACTTTGGAAGCCTCGATATATCTCTTTCCTCTTTTCATAACTCAAACCTCCTTAGTCCTGAACAACGATGCCCATACTGCGGCACGTACCTGCGATCATGCTCATCGCGCTTTCGATGCTGCCTGCGTTGAGGTCGGGCATCTTCATCGTCGCGATCTCTCTGATCTGAGCGGTGGTGATGGTCGCTACCTTGTCCTTGTTGGGCTTAGCGGAACCGCTTTCGATCTTGCAAGCCTTCTTTATGAGGACGGGAGCGGGCGGAGTCTTGAGTTCAAACGTAAACGAACGGTCTGTATAGATCGTCATTACGACAGGGATGATAAGACCTGCCTTGTCCTTGGTCTTTTCGTTGAAGTCCTTGGTAAAGCCGGGGATATTGATACCGTGAGGTCCCAGAGTGGAGCCTACGGGAGGTCCCGGAGTAGCTTTACCGGCAGGAAGCTGCAACTTTACTATTGCTGAAATTTTCTTTGCCATAATACTACCTCCTTATAGCAATCGTGGTATTGACGAGCCGTATGAAAGATTTGCGGCTCTCCCAGACCCTTTCGGGTTTTAGCCTATTTTTTCTATCTGCTCGAATTCGAGATCCACGCTGGTCTCGCGTCCGAACATCGAGATGACGACCTTGACTTTCTGGACGTCGGGTTTGATCTCTCTGACCTCGCCCGTAAATCCTTGCAGCGCGCCGGATGTGACCTGAACTGTATCGCCGACGTTGATGTGAAGGTCCTCTACCTTTACCTTTTCGAGCTGAGCCCTCTTGACGTCCTCGGCAGACATCGGGAGCGGCTTGCCGTCGCTGCTGTTAAAGAAATCTCTTACGCCTCTCGTCTGTTTGACCATATACCAGACTTGTTTGGTATAGATCATTTTGATGAACACGTAGTTGGGGTATTTGCGGCGCATGACAAACTTTTTCTTGCCGTTGCGCTCAACCACCTCTTCCTCTTCCGGAACGACCACGTCGAATATAAAGTCCTGCAGACCGCTTGTCTCGACCATACGCAGAATGTTGTCCCTCGCGATATAATCGTAACCGTACGTCGTGCAGATTATATACCATTTCGGCTGTCCGTTTATCTCTTCTGCCATAGTCCCTCCTTATGCCGCGCCGCCGACGAGCAGTTCAAGCAGCCAAGCGCACAGAGAGTCGAAGCCCATAATTATCAGGACGAAAATCAGAACGACTAAACAGACGGTGCCGAACTGTGCGAACACTTTGCCGGCAGTCGGCCACGTGACTTTCTTGAGCTCAGACACGATACCCTTGAAGAAATTCTTTACGCGGGTGCCGAAACCGACTTTGTCCTCGTTTTTCTTAGCGCCTTTACCCTTTTTGGGCTGCACCGCGGGAAGATTGGCGTTGTTTTCACCGCTCAACTCTGCGTTGTTAAGCGCCTCGTTGATAACGCCCGCTTCCTCGACGTTTTTGTTTTTCTTGGACATATTCCCTCCGGATTACTTGGATTCTTTATGCAAAGTGGTTTTCTTGCAGAATTTGCAGTATTTCATGATCTCCAGTCTGTCGGGAGTATTCTTTTTATTCTTATACGTATCGTAGTTGCGCTGCTTACACTCGGTACAAGCAAGGGTAATTCTTGTTCTCACGGTAAACACCTCCAAAAAAATTACACCCTTTTAGGTGCCTTATCATTTTATCATAGCGCAATAACTATGTCAAACAAAAAAGCGCACAAAAAGAGTGTTTTTGAGACCGTATTTTATTTTATCCGTTACGCCGCGGCTTTTTACCGCGTTTTTCTTGTTTATTCCGCAAAAGCTCCTTTTGCGGGCACTTCTTCGAGAGAACGGTACGTCCGGTCCTTTCTCTCTTTAAGCTTTATCTTTATCTCTTCATTCTTCTCTGTCTGCTCTTTGAAGATGGGAGCGAACGCGGGCACGTATTTGCGCGCCGCCTTCATCGCTTTGCAGGTGATTTTCTGTGTAAGCGACGGCGCGACTCTCATACCGAAATCCATAAGTTTTGCGACGATATCTATCAGAACTCTCGTCTTGCGCTTTCTCATCGCCTTTATTATGCGCTTTGCCGCGGTCTCGGCGGTAATGCCGATCTTTTCGACCAGCTCGTAGTCCTTCTTCGCGTTGCCGTCGGCGGCGTCTCTCTGCTTATAAAGGTCGGTTTTCACCGGTCCCGGCATCACGCACGACACTCCGATCCCGAATCCGGACAGATCCTGCGCGAGACTCTCGCTGAACGCCCTGACCGCGCCTTTTGTCGCTGAATATACGGTCTCGCCGCATACGGGCAAAATCGCGCTTGCCGAAGATATGTTGACTATGTAACCGAATCTGCTCTTCTTTATCTGCGGGAGAAACGCAGCAACGCCGAATATGACGCTGCTGAAATTGGTGTCGACGATCTTTTTTACCGTCTGCGTATCTATGTCCGCATACTGCGAGAACTCCTGTATCATTCCGGCGTTATTGATGAGGACGTCGACGTCGTAACCTATCGTCTGCATCTCTTCCGAAAATTCGTACCACGCGTTTTCGTCCGAAATGTCGAAACGGCGGTAATCGAACTTGTCGCCGAGCTCCTCTTTAAGTGTGTCAAGCTTCTGCCTGTTTCTGGCAACGCCCATCACGTTGCAACCGAAATTCTTGACGAGCTGTACGGTAAGCTGCTTTCCTATACCCGTACTGCATCCCGTAACGACCACGTTTCTGCCGTAGATCCAATCTTTTTTTGACATAACTTTATACAATAATTCCTTTTTTATTTTCAGGATAATTTTATCATATTATCTCAAAAATTTAAAATACAAAACGTACCGTGAATGTCCGATAACATACGCTATATTTTTTATTTTTGCCAATAAACGCTGAATAATAATATGCTGTTATACACGCCTTGTATTTGCCTTTCTTTTCACTGAATATTATACTTACCGATCCTTAAAGAATTATTGAATAATACAAAACGGTATTTGAATCCCTGTTAGCTCCTACGTTAAAAAACAGGAATTTTATCTGCTTTCACTCTGCAGAAAAGAGTATTTTGTGCGTCTCAATATTCGCACTCTTATCATACCATGCTCTTTCTCTTACATTAAATACATCTGATACAACGGGCTGTCGATATCTTTCGCCCGGGTTCCCCGCCCGGTAAAAAACGGCGTCGGGCGAGACAGAATAAAACACGGATAAAGACATCAACAAAAAAACCTCGAATACGTCTGCCGGAATGCCGCGTAAAAGACAAACGAAAAGCCGTCCGGAAACCGGACGGCTTTTTTTGTTATTGTTTGCTTTTAAGCGATTAGCCGAGGATCTTGGAAACGACGCCGGAGCCAACCGTTCTGCCGCCTTCGCGGATAGCGAAACGCAGACCTTCTTCGATAGCGATCGGGGTGATGAGTTCGACTTCCATCGTGACGTGGTCGCCGGGCATAACCATTTCAACGTCCGCGGGGAGTTTGATGGAGCCGGTAACGTCAGTCGTTCTGAAGTAGAACTGCGGACGATAGCCGTTGAAGAATGCGGTGTGACGGCCGCCCTCTTCCTTCTTCAGTACGTAAACCTGCGCGCTGAACTTGGTGTGAGGATTGATGGTGCCGGGTTTAGCAAGAACCTGACCTCTCTCGATGCCCTTTCTGTCGATACCACGCAGAAGCGCGCCGATGTTGTCGCCTGCGTAAGCCTCGTCAAGGAGCTTTCTGAACATTTCAAGACCGGTGATGGTGGTCTCAACGGTGTCGTGGATACCAACGATCTGAACCTTATCCTGAACCTTTACGCTGCCTCTTTCAACTCTGCCGGTAGCGACGGTGCCGCGGCCGGTGATGGTGAAGACGTCTTCAACAGGCATAAGGAAGGGTTTGTCGGTGTCGCGCTCGGGAGCGGGGATGTAGCTGTCGATAGCATCGAGAAGCTCCTGGATGCACTTGCAAGCGGGATCGTCGATTTTGCCGTCGGAAGCAGCTTCGAGAGCCATGAGCGCGCTGCCCTTGATGATCGGGGTGTCGTCGCCGGGGAACTCGTACTGGCTGAGAAGATCTCTGACTTCCATCTCGACGAGTTCGAGAAGCTCAGGATCGTCAACCTGGTCGGTCTTGTTGAGGAAGACGATGATATAAGGAACGCCGACCTGACGAGCGAGCAGGATGTGCTCTCTGGTCTGGGGCATCGGACCGCATCTGTGCCGCGCCGGTGATCATGTTCTTGACATAGTCTGCGTGTCCCGGGCAGTCAACGTGAGCGTAGTGACGGGTGTCGGTCTCATACTCAACGTGAGCGGTATTGATTGTGATACCTCTTGCCTTCTCTTCGGGCGCTTTGTCTATTTCATCGTATCTCATCTTCTGAGCATGACCCTTAGCTGCGCAGTACATCGTGATAGCTGCGGTCAAAGTGGTCTTGCCGTGGTCGACGTGACCGATGGTACCGATATTTACATGCGGTTTGTTTCTTTCGAATTTAGCCTTAGCCATTTTGTTATTCCTCCTGAAATCTTTCGACTGTTATATTTATTTTACTTTTATTACAGCTTTTTGTCAACGACTTAGCCGCAATTATTTTTTTCTTGCGTCGATAATGCCCGCCGCAACGTTCTTCGGCACTTCCGCGTAGTGGTCGAACTGCATAGAGAAGTCGCCTCTGCCCTGAGTGCTGGAACGGAGCGTGGTTGCATAACCGAACATTTCCGCGAGCGGGATCTCGCAATCGACGACCTGATCGCCGCCGCGCATTTCCATGGATTTGATGTTGCCTCTTCTGCCGTTGATCGTGCCGATAACGTCGCCGAGATACTGGTCGGGGGTGACGACTTCGACAGCCATCATAGGTTCAAGCAGTACAGGGCTTGCCTTTTCGGCGCCGTCTTTGAGAGCCATCGAACCTGCGATCTTGAACGCCATTTCGGACGAGTCGACTTCGTGGTAAGAACCGTCGACGATATCGACATGGAAATCGACGAGTTCATAGCCTGCGATAACGCCGCCCTTAGCCGCCTCTCTGATACCTGCCTCGACAGCGGGGATGTATTCCTTCGGAATGCTGCCGCCGACCGTCTTGTCCTCAACGACGATACCCGTGCCGGGCTCGCCGGGCGTAAGAACGATCTTGCAGTGACCGTACTGACCTTTACCGCCGGACTGACGGATATACTTGCCTTCAGCGTTGACCGCCTTTCTGATCGTTTCGCGGTATGCGACCTGCGGCTGACCTACGTTTGCTTCGACCTTGAATTCTCTCAAAAGTCTGTCGACGATGATGTCGAGGTGCAGCTCGCCCATACCCGCGATGATGGTCTGACCGGTCTCCTGGTTGGTGTACGTCTTAAAGGTCGGGTCTTCTTCAGCGAGTTTGATAAGCGCGAGGCTCATCTTCTCCTGACCCGCCTTGGTCTTGGGCTCGATAGCGACGTTGATAACGGGTTCGGGGAACTCCATGCTCTCAAGTATGATCGGCTTGTCTACGTCGCAGAGAGTATCGCCGGTGGTCGTGTCTTTAAGACCGACTATCGCGATGATATCGCCTGCATGCGCTTCTTCGAGTTCCGCTCTGCTGTTGGCGTGCATACGGACTATACGTCCGACTCTCTCGCGCTTACCCTTGGTGCTGTTGAGCACGTAGGAGCCCGCCTTGATGGTGCCGGAGTAGACTCTGAAGAAAGCCAGTTTACCTATGAACGGGTCAGCCATGATCTTGAACGCAAGACCGCTGAACGGAGCGTTGTCGTCCGCTTCGCGATGCAGCACTTCGTTCTTGTCGTCGACTGCGGTACCTTCGACGGGGGGAATGTCGAGAGGCGACGGCAGATAATCGACGATAGCGTCGAGAAGGAGCTGAACGCCCTTGTTACGGTAAGCGGAGCCGCAGAATACCGGAGTGATGTCCATGGACAGAACGCCCTTTCTGATAGCCGCTCTTATCTCCTTGGGATCGACCTCTTCGCCCATAAGGACCTTTTCCATCAACGATTCGTCGTACATCGACGCTTCGTCGAGAAGCTCTGTCCTCTTTTCCTCGCAGATCTCTTTGAGATCGGCGGGGATATCTCTGTATTCAAATTTCAGACCTTCCTTATCGGTGTAGTAGATCGCCTTGTTTTCAACGAGATCCACCATACCGACGAAGCTGTCTTCCTTGCCGATAGGTACTACCATAGCGACGGGTTTAGCTCTGAGTCTGTCCTTCATCATCTGGATGACGTTGTCGAAATCTGCCCCGTCACGGTCCATCTTGTTGACGAACGCGATCCTCGGAACGTGATATTTCGTAGCCTGACGCCAGACGGTCTCGGACTGAGGCTGAACGCCGCCCCTTGCGCAGAATACCGCTACCGCGCCGTCGAGAACGCGGAGGCTTCTTTCGACCTCAACGGTAAAGTCAACGTGTCCCGGGGTGTCGATCAGGTTGATGCGGCAGCCCTTCCACGCCGTGGAAGTAGCCGCGGAGGTAATGGTTATACCTCTTTCCTGCTCCTGTACCATCCAGTCCATCGTCGCGCTTCCGTCGTGAACCTCGCCTATCTTGTGGTTGATACCCGTATAGTACAAAATTCTTTCGCTGGTCGTCGTCTTGCCTGCGTCGATGTGCGCCATGATACCGATATTTCTGGTATTTTCCAACGAATATTCTCTCGCCATATATGTTTCCTCTTGTATAAGATTTTATCGAAGGACTACCAACGATAATGAGCAAACGCCTTGTTTGCTTCTGCCATTCTGTGCATTTCTTCCTTTCTTCTTACGGCGGCACCGGTGTTGTTGTAAGCGTCCATCAGCTCAGCGGCAACGCGTTCAGCCATCGTCTTTTCGCCTCTCTTACGGGAGAACATGACGATCCATCTGATAGCGAGCGTCTGGCGACGTGCGGCTCTGATCTCCATCGGGACCTGATAGGTGGAACCGCCTACGCGGCGAGCCTTGACTTCAAGCTCAGGCATAGCGTTTGAAAGCGCTTTGTTGAAGACGTCCATCGGCTCAATGCCCATCTTTTCTTTGATTATATCGAATGCACCGTAAACTATATTCTGAGCCGTGCCCTTCTTGCCGTCCCACATGACCTGGTTCACGAACTTGGTGATGACCTTGCTGTTGTATATAGGATCGGGAAGTACGTCTCTTACGAATGCGCCACTTCTTCTTGGCATATTTCTTTACCTCCTTGTTAGATTGATTGTTTCCGACTAAACAGGCAGACCTTATTTCTTGGGTCTCTTTGCGCCATATTTAGATCTCGCTTGCATACGCTTCGTGTGCTCTTGCAGGTTGTGACCGATACCCGGAATATAGATGGTACCTTCCATACCGTTGACGAGTCTTACTCTTGCGATCTTGCGGAGCGCGGAGTTGGGCTTCTTAGGAGAAGTCGTCGTAACGGACAAGCATACGCCTCTCTTCTGAGGGCACTGCTGCATGATGGGAACAACGCTCTTCTTCACCTGCTTTTCACGGCCTTGTCTAATCAACTGATTGATTGTTGGCATCTGACTTTTTACCTCCTGTCTTATTTTTGTCGGAACAGCTCAATCCAAAGGAATTTAACCGTGCCAATAGCTATATGCGGCATAATACCACACATAGCGAGATTTATTTTACACAAATTATTTTCTTCTGTCAAACGATTGATAACCCGTTGATAAAAAATTTAATAAATTTTCGCGCCGAAAACGCGCTTTTTGCAAAATATACGTTAAACGCGCGGCGATACGTCTGTTATTTTTACCGTCGCGCTCGCGTCCAGCGTTATATCGGCGGGCTTTGCGCCCGTTCTTATAAGGTTGTAGGCTTCGGAAGCTATCATCGCCGCGTTGTCCGTGCAGAGATTAAGAGGCGGATAATATACCTTGAAGCCCTTTTTCCCGGCTTTGTTTCTCATTACTTCTCTCAGCCTTTCGTTTGCGGCGACTCCGCCCGCGATGACGAGGGTGTCAAGTCCGTTATCCTCTGCGGCTCTCACCGCTGCGTCCGTCATGATTTCGACCGCCTTTTCCTGAAAGGAACAGGCGACGTCCGCCTTTGAATACTCCTCTTTCTTCTGCTCCTTTGTATGCACGTAGTTTATTACAGCGGTCTTGAGTCCGCTGTATGAAAAATCGTAACCTTCGCTGTTTTTCAGCGGGGTCGGAAGAAGGACGGAAGGCTTGCCCTCCCGCGCCAGCTTCTGTATCTCCGGACCTCCCGGATAAGGGAGACCCAGCACTCTCGCGACCTTGTCGAACGCCTCGCCGCACGCGTCGTCCTGGGTGCTGCCGAGAAGCTTTATATCCTCAATCGCGTCCACTTTTACTATCGCGGTATGTCCCCCGCTCGCGATAAGGCAGATATACGGGGGCTTAAGGTCTGGATCCGCGATATAATTCGCAGCGACGTGTCCTCTTATATGGTTCACCGCGATAAGCGGCTTGCCCAGCGCGTAAGCGTACGCCTTAGCGAAAGATACGCCGACGAGAAGGGCTCCCAGAAGCCCCGCGCCGTAAGTCACCGCTACGCAGTCTATATCATCCGGCTTTATTCCCGCCCTTTCAATCGCTTCCGAAGTTATCTGCGAGACCGCCATAACGTGATTGCGAGAAGCTATTTCGGGCACGACTCCGCCGTAGCGCTTGTGTATCTCTATCTGCGAAGCGATGACCGAGGACAGCACGTTTCTGCCGCGGGTTACCGCGCACGCGGTCTCGTCGCACGACGACTCTATCGCGAGTATAGTGATATCCTCTTTGTCTCTTAAACTTTCAAGCTGTCTTTCGCAGTTTTTCGCGTAATCGGTAGGCATATATATTATATTGATATAAGATTATAAAGCGGCGCCTTAGACGCGCCGCGGTTTTTACTGAGATTTTTTGAGATAGTCGAATATGAATTCTTCGAGGTCGCCGTCCATTACCGCGGTGATGTTGCCCGTTTCGCAACCGGTGCGGTGATCCTTGACCATCGTGTACGGACAGAACACATAGCTTCTTATCTGGCTGCCCCATTCTATCTTCTTTATCTCGCCTTTGAGTTCCTGCTCCTGTTCCTGCTGTTCGCGCTCCTGCTTTTCGACCAGCTTTGACATAAGCATCTTCATCGCCTGTTCGCGGTTTTGTATCTGCGAACGTTCGTTCTGGCACTGTACGATTATGCCGGTCGGTATATGCGTTATGCGCACCGCGCTGTCCGTCTTGTTGACGTGCTGACCGCCCGCGCCGCCGCTCCTGTAAGTGTCGATCTTAAGGTCTTCGGGGTTTATCTTTATTTCCGTTTCGCCCTCTATCTCAGGCATTACTTCGACGGAAGCGAACGAGGTGTGACGTCTGGACTGTGAGTCGAAAGGCGATATTCTTACCAGTCTGTGCACCCCCTTTTCAGCTTTCAGGTATCCGTACGCGTTCTCGCCTGCCACAGAGAAAGTCACGCTCTTTATACCCGCTTCGTCGCCGGGCAGTGAGTCAAGTACGGTCACCTTATAGCCGTTTCTTTCCGCATAACGGGTGTACATGCGGTAAAGCATGCTTACCCAGTCCTGCGCCTCCGTACCGCCCGCGCCGGCGTGCAGCGTCATTATGGCGTTGTTCGCGTCGTACTTGCCTTTGAGCAAGGTCTCGAGCGTGGTCTGCTCTATCTCTTTGGCAAGGGAATCGAGCTCGCTCTGTATCTCCTCGCTCTCGCTGTCCGTCTCGCTTTCAAGGCAGAGTTCTATGAGAACTTCGATATCGTCCGCCTTTGCGCAGAGTCTTTTGTATTTTTCCAACTTTCCCTCTATCCTGGACATTTCCTTATTGACTTTCTGAGCGTTTTCAAGATCCTCCCAGAAGCCTTCCTCTTCCTGCTGTGCGGCAAGTTCCGCCCGCTTCTTTGCGAGGCTGTCTATATCCAGCGCTTCTTCGAGGGATTCAAGTTGTTTTCTGAGGGAAGCGAGTCCCTGCTTCGCCTGTTCGATTATGATCATCTGCTCTCTCCGTAAAATGTTTTCCCGTTTCTCTTGTCAATTGCCTTTATAATAATTTCCGCTTCTTCCGCAGCAGTTTTTATATTTCTTGCCGCTGCCGCACGGACAAGGCTCGTTGGGTCCCGGCTGTTTTTCCTTGCGTACCGTTTCCACCTTCGGCTTAGCCTTCTTTTTGCCCGACACGCCCAGGATCTGCGCTTCGTCGTGCCTTTCGACCGTCTGCATATCCGCGTTGGGGTGAGCTTCCTGCGCCTGCGGTCTTACGGTGATCTCTATCTTCATTATCACCTTTACGACATCGCTCTGAATGTTCTCGACCATCTCGTCGAACATATCGAAGCCCTCTTTGCGGTAGACGAGTACCGGGTCTCTCTGCCCGTAAGAGACGAGGCTTATACCCTGGCGCAGCTCTTCCATCGCGGAAATGTGCTCCGTCCAGCGGTTGTCGACCGCGCGCAGAAGCACGTCTCTTTCAAGCTGATCGACGGGTACGCCCGCTTCCTTGAATTTTTCGATCCTCTCTTCGAAGACCCTCTCCGCTTCCGCGGTGACCGCATTGATGAAGGAGTCTCTGTCGTCGTGAGATTCGACGAATTCTTCTGAAACAAACGCTGCGCCTTTGGGGAGAACGGCGGATTCCAGCTCTTTGTTGAACGCGTCGTAATCCCACTGCGTGTAGTCAGCCTTGCTGTTCAGATACGGATCGCACACCTTTGCCACGACCTCTCTTATCATCGCCTTTATCTGCTCGTGGACGTCGAGTTCGTCCAGCACGATGCGGCGCTGTTCGTAAATTATTTCTCTCTGCTTGTTCAGCACGTCGTCGTAACTCAAAACGTGCTTTCTTATCGAGAAGTTCCTGTCCTCGACCTTAGCCTGCGCATGCTCGACCTGATTGGTCAGCATTTTGGACTCTATGACCATATTCTCGTCGCCGCCGCTGAGTTTGACGATAATATTTTTCAGCATATCTCCGCCGAATATCCTCAGAAGATCATCGTCCGCCGCGATATAGAATACCGAAGACCCCGGGTCTCCCTGACGACCGCTGCGGCCGCGCAGCTGGTTGTCTATACGGCGCGATTCGTGCCTTTCGGTGCCGATTATCCTGAGACCGCCCAAGGCGACGACCTCTTCTTTTTCCTTATCAGTATCCTTCTTGAACAGGTCGTAGTATTTCTTGTAATCGTCTCTCGCCTTAAGTATCTCTTCGTCCGTTGTGTGAGCGTGAGAAGTCGCCTGCTCGACGATATCGTGCCGATACCCCTCTGAGCCCAGTTTCTTTTTCGCAAGGAAATCCGGGTTGCCGCCCAGCATGATATCTGTGCCGCGTCCTGCCATGTTGGTCGCGATCGTGACCGCGCCCAGCTTGCCTGCCTGCGCGACGATCTCTGCTTCGAGAGCGTGATTTTTCGCGTTCAGCACGGTATGCGGTATCCTGTTCTTTTTAAGAAGGTCGCTGAGCTCTTCGCTCCTTTCGACGCTTATCGTACCGACGAGCACGGGCTGTCTGCGTTCGTAACAGCTCTTTATATCCTCGACGATCGCGTTGAGTTTCGCCTTGTGAGTGACGTAAAGTCTGTCCGGCTCGTCCTTTCTTATCATCGGCTTGTTGGTCGGAATGACCACGACGTCGAGTTTGTATATCGTCTCAAACTCGTTTTCTTCCGTCTTTGCGGTACCGGTCATACCCGACAATTTTTTGTAAAGTCTGAAGAAATTCTGATATGTGATGGACGCGAGCGTTTTGTCCTCTGCCTTTATCTGCACCCTTTCCTTAGCTTCGATAGCCTGATGCAGACCGTTGCTGAAACGGCGGCCTATCATCTGACGTCCGGTAAATTCGTCGACGATTATTACCTCGCCGTCCACGACGATATAGTTGACCTCGCGCTTCATCGTCACGTGAGCGCGCAGCGCGTTGTCGATATAATGCTTCGTCTTCTGGTTGACAAAATCGGACAGATCTTCTATGCCGTAAAACTCTTCGGCTTTTGCGGAGCCGTTTTCGTTCAGATAGACCGTCTTGTTCTTTTCGCCGACCTCGTAATCGCCGGTATGTTCGCAGACCGCGCCGCATTTGGCGCAATACACGGTCTTTCCGCATTTTTCTATCCACTCTTCGCTCTGTTCTTCTCCGCACTCCGGGCAGATATACTTGGCGGGCTCGAGAGTACGGACGAATTTGTCCGCTTTGATATACGGCTCGCTGCTCGTCTGACCTCTGCCGCTTATGATGAGCGGGGTGCGCGCTTCGTCGATGAGGATGCTGTCCACCTCGTCGACTATCGCGAAAGTCAACGGGCGCTGCACCCTGTCCTCCGCCTTTATGACCATATTGTCGCGCAGGTAGTCGAACCCCAGCTCGCTGTTGGTCGTATACATGACGTCGCAATTGTATGCCGCGCGTTTTTCAGCCTTTTTCATACTGCGAAGGTTGCAGCTGACCGTAAGCCCGAGGAAACGGAACACTTTGCCCATCCAGTCGCAATGGTACTTCGCGAGATATTCGTTTACCGTGACGATATGCATACCTTCTCCGGTAAGCGCGTTCAGGTATGCGGGAAGAGTCGCGACGAGGGTCTTGCCTTCGCCCGTCTTCATTTCTGCGATCCTGCCCTGATGCAATACTATACCGCCGATTATCTGGACGTAAAAATGTTTCATTCCCAGCACGCGCCAACTCGCCTCTCTGACGGTTGCAAACGCTTCGGGAAGGAGGTCGTCCAGTTTTTCGCCCGCAGCGTATCTTTCCTTATACCGCTGCGTGCACGCAACGAGTTCCTCGTCCGTCATCGCCTGAAATTTAGGTTCAAGAGCGACGACTTTGTCCGCGGTCTTTTTTAGTTTATTAAGCTCCCTGGCGTCCTTGGAGCCGAACAATGCCGATAAAATACCCATAAATGCCTCATTTAACGTCGCGACCCGTCTTTTTGCGGTCCGCAACACTTATTTATATTATCATAACGCGCGCGACCCGTCAAGCGTATGAAAAGCCGCTGTAAAGCAGGCCGAACGCGTATTTTGTAGCATTATATCGTCTTTTGTATAAATGAAGATGAAAAAACGGCGTTTCAGCCGTTTTTGCGCTTATATGCGTCCTTTATGAAATCCGAAAGCAAGCTGTAACGCTTTGCCGTGTAGTTGTTCTTAACCATTTTTTCTATGTTTTCGGTCGCGCCGACGAGGACGACCATGTTCTTCGCGCGGGTCACCGCGGTGTAAAGCAGATTGCGCGTAAGTATCATATAATTGCCGCCGGTAACCGCGATTATCACGACCGGAAACTCGCTGCCCTGCGACTTATGCACGGATATCGCGTACGCAAGCGTGAGCTCGTCGAAATCGCCCTGCCCGTATCTGACGCGCTTTCCGTCGTCGAACGCGACGGTCAGCGAAACTTCCTTTTCGTCCACCTCTTCGATATAGCCGATATCTCCGTTGAAAACGCCTGTGCCCGTCGTCAGGTCGTCGGGGTTCTGCCATTCCAGCTGATAGTCGTTGACCGTGTGCATCACCTTGTCGCCCTTTCTGAAAATGCGGTTGCCGACCTGAAGCTGCGGCTTTCCGCCGAACGGGTTGAGCGTCTCCTGCAAACGTATATTCATGTTTTCTACGCCGATTATCCCCTTTTTCATCGGACAAAGCACCTGTATGTCGCGCGAAGTCACGCCCGCGTAAGACGGGATACGCCTTGCAACCATGTCCGTTATCGTATTCAGCGCGGCTGTCGCGTCCGCTTTATTGTCCACGAAAAAGTCCTTGCACTTGTTGTCGATGATCGGCATAAGCCCCTTGTTTATCCTGTGCGCGTTGGTCACGATATAACTGCCCTCTCCCTGACGGTAGATGTGCGTGAGATAATTTACGGGCACGATCCCACATGATATCACGTCCGCAAGCACGTTGCCCGCGCCGACGGAAGGAAGCTGATCCTTATCGCCGATCATTATCAGCCTGCCGCCGTATTTTATCGACTTTATCAGCGCGTTGAACACGTATTCGTCGCACATACTTACTTCGTCGACTATCACGACGTCCTGTTCCAGCTTCGTGTTTTCGTTGAAAGTAAAATGCCCTTTTCCGCCCGTGAAATCCAGGTCGAGAAGCCTGTGTATCGTCTTGGCTTCGAGCCCGGTGGCTTCAGAAAGTCTTTTTGCCGCTCTTCCCGTCGGCGCGCAAAGACAGACAGAAAAATTGCGCGCTTTGAATATCTCTATTATGCACCTTATTATCGTCGTCTTACCCGTGCCCGGACCGCCCGTGATGACGTTCACACCGCAATCAAGACAGCTTTTTATCGCCGCGCGCTGGCTTTCGTGCAGCTTTATTCCTATCGTCTTTTCGTACTCGTCGAGGTCGTTGTCAATGTTAAGCGTAAGAGACACGCCTCCCGCAAGACTTACGATATGCGCCGCTATAGACTGCTCGCATACGTAATTTCTCGCGTGCATCACGATCTCTCTGCCCTCCTTTTCAAGCCTTACGACCTTGCCTTCGACCTCGCAGTCGCAGAGAGCCTCGTTTATCAGTTCCTCTACGTTTTCGTCGTCGAGAGAGAGAAGTTTATCCGTTTCGTTTATAAGTTCGGTCGCCGGAAGATAGGTGTGACCGTTCTTGTCCATCGCGTCTTTAAGGATATAGACCAACGCCGCGCTTATCCTGAATTTGCTGTTCGCGGGTATGCCGGTAAGTTTGGCTATCTTGTCCGCCGTTATGAAACCTATCCCGTCCACGTCGTCGACGAGCCTGTACGGGTTTTGTTCGATTATCCGCCTTGTCGACGCTTCGTACGCCTTGTAAATTCTGAGCGCGGTGTTGAGAGGCACGCCGTAACCTTGCAGATAGACTATCGTCTCCTGCATTTCACGCAGCGACATATACGTTTCGCTTATCGCCATCGCTTTTTTGACAGAAACGCCCTTGACTTCGGCGAGCCGCGCGGGGTCGGTCTCTATTATATTCAGCGCGTTTTCGCCGAATTTCTCGACGATCGCATAAGCGGTGACCTCTCCGATCCCCTTGAAAAGTCCGCTGGAAAGATACTTGAACACCGCGTCTTTGGTCGTCGGCGGCTTTACAGTGACGGATTCTACCGCGAATTGTTCGCCGAACTTTGAGTTGTTGACCCATTCGCCTTCGACCTCTACGATCTCGCCCGCTGTAACGGGAGGAAAAATACCGACGGCGGTGCAAGGCATCGGTTTTACGTCAAGCCATACCACGCTGTAACCGTTTTCGATATTTCTGTAAACTATTTCGAGTATCGTTTCGCTGAGTTTCATATCTCTCCGTAAATTTTTATCGCTTGTCGCGTTTAAACCTTATTCAGCCTTTAAAACGCCGCTTTTTGCCACAAAGCGCCTTTTCACGTCTTTTTCCCGGGAAGTATTTTCGCGCCGTCCGCCGGCTTAAAAACCGAGAGCGGCAACGTAAAACGTCGTCGCTCTTTAATTATAACTCAATCCGTAAGATTTTGACAGTAAATTTCAGCCGTCAGATATATTTTTTTACAGCCGCTTTCAGCGCGTCGGTCTTATCCGTCTTTTCCCACCTGAAACCTGCGTCTTCTCTGCCGAAATGACCGTAGTTGGTGGTCTTTGCGAACTGCGGTTTTCTCAGGTCGAGGATGTCGATTATCGCCTGCGGGCGCAAGTCGAAAACGTCGGCGACCGCCTTTGCGATCACTTCGTCGTCGTACTTACCTGTACCGAACGTGTTTATCTGCACCGCGACCGGTTTAGCGACGCCGATAGCGTATGCGATATCCAGCTGGCATTTATCCGCGAGACCCGCCGCGACGACGTTCTTGCATACGTAGCGCGCCATATAGCACGCGCTTCTGTCGACCTTTGTGCTGTCCTTGCCGCTGAACGCGCCGCCACCGTGCGGACAATATCCGCCGTAGCTGTCGACGATAATCTTTCTGCCGGTAAGGCCGCTGTCTCCGTGCGGTCCGCCGATGACGAACCTGCCGGTCGGATTTATGAAATACTTCGTGTTTCCGTCTGTAAGTCCCGCGGGAATAACGGCGTCTATCACATGCTTTTTAACGTCCTTTCTGAGCGTGTCGATGTCGACGTCGCCGCTGTGCTGGGTCGATACGACGACGGCCTCTATCCTTGCGACCTTATCGTCGCGATACTCCACCGTGACCTGCGCCTTGCCGTCCGGTCTCAGATAACCGATAACGCCCTGTTTTCTGACCTCTGAAAGCCTTTTGGTCAGCGCGTGCGCGTAGGTTATCGCGGCGGGCATAAGCTGAGGGGTCTCGTTGCACGCGAAACCGAACACCATGCCCTGGTCTCCTGCGCCTATCTTGTCGTAACTGTCGCCGGTGACTTTGCTTTCCACACTACTGTCGACGCCCATCGCGATGTCGGCGGACTGCTTGTCGAGGCGTATCATCACCTCGCATTTGTTGCCGTCAAAGCCCTTTTCCTCATCGTCGTAGCCGATCTCGAGAACGGCTTTTCTCGCTATTTTCTCATAGTCGACCTTTGCGGACGAAGTGATCTCTCCCGTTATCAGCGCAAAACCGGTATTGCAGCAGGTCTCCACCGCCACGCGGCTCATCGGGTCCTGTTCAAGAAGAGCGTCGAGCACGCTGTCCGATATCTTGTCGCAGACCTTGTCGGGATGTCCTTCGGTCACGCTTTCGCTTGTAAACAATCTCTTTTTCATTTTGTCTCTCCGTAAAAAATTTGCGGCGCTCAAAAGACAGCGCCGCAAACGGTGATTCTATCTTTCAAGTAGATCTTGCGGAATTTAGCACCCGGCTTAGTCGGGTTGCTGTGCGATCTCAAGGTCCGTCCCTCCCGCACTCTTCATAGAATACTTTTTATTAAGTTGTGCTTGATCTCAGTCGTCGATGTCGTCTTCAGCCGCGAACTTACCGGAAATGTCTTCCTCCACTATGTTGCTGGCGACCGAATTCTGCGGTACCGCGACGATGTTGCGGTACAGCTTCATACCCGTACCTGCGGGAATCAGCTTACCGAGAATCACGTTCTCTTTAAGACCTCTCAAGTGATCGACCTTGTTCTTGATAGCCGCGTCGGTAAGAACTCTCGCCGTCTCCTGGAAGGAAGCCGCCGACAGGAAGGATTCGCTGGCAAGCGCAGCCTTAGTGATACCCAGGAGGGTACGTTTCGCGGTCGCGGGTCTGCCGCCTGCTTCGAGGGTCTTTTCGTTCTCGTCTTCGTAGGTGAAGATGTCGACGTATTCGCCCGGGAGCATGTTGGTGTCGCCCTGAGACTCAATCTTAACGTTTCTCAGCATCTGTCTGATGATGACTTCGGTATGCTTGTCGTTGATCTCGACGCCCGCGCTGCGGTATGCGGACTGAACTTCCTTGATAAGGTAGTCCTGCGCGCCCTTGACGCCCTTGGTACGCAGTATATCCTGCGGATAAATGCTTCCCTGGGTGATCGGGTCGCCCGCTTCTATCTTATCGCCGCTCTTGACAATGACCTTCTGATTGAAGCTGAGCTTGTATTCTTCGGCTTCGCTGCCGTCGTCCGGGGTAACGGTGACCGTCTTCTTGTCTTCGGACACGGTGACGGTACCCGTCTTTTCGGATACGAGAGCGAGACCCTTGGGTTTGCGCGCTTCGAACAACTCTTCGACGCGCGGGAGACCCTGCGTAATGTCTTCGCTGACTGCGACGCCGCCGGTATGAAACGTTCTCATCGTGAGCTGGGTACCCGGCTCGCCGATTGACTGCGCCGCGATTACGCCGACCGCTTCGCCCAGTTTGACGGGGTTGCCGGAAGCCATGTTCTTGCCGTAGCACTTAGCGCAAACGCCGTGCTTGGTACGGCAGGTAAGAACGCTTCTTATCCTTACTGCGGTCACGCCCGCATTTTCGATCTCTTTTGCCATGTCGCTGCTTATCAGCGTGTCCTTGGGGCAGATGATCTCGCCTGTTTCGGGATTTACGATATCGTCCATGCAGTATCTGCCGTCGATACGATCTTTGAGCGGTTCCAGTCCGGGGATAGCCGTCACTATTACGCCCTTCGTGTCTCCGCAGTCCTGCTCGTTGACTATGATCGCCTGCGAGATATCGACGAGACGTCTGGTAAGGTAACCGGAGTCCGCCGTCTTAAGAGCGGTATCCGCAAGACCTTTACGACCGCCGTGCGACGAAATGAAGTATTCGAGGACGGTAAGACCTTCACGGTAGTTTGCCTTGACAGGCAGCTCGATGACTTTACCGGACGGGTCGCGGACAAGACCTCTCATACCGCACAGCTGCGATATCTGGTTCTTGTTACCACGCGCACCGGAGTTCGCCATCATCCATATCGGGTTGAATTCGCCCAGGAAGTCTTCGCTCTTTTCGTCGAACAGAAGGTTGTTGACCTCGTCTTTCGCGTCCTGCCACAGCTTGACGATCTGACGGTATCTGTCTTCTTCTGTCAGACGGCCTCTCTTGTACTGTTTTTCGATGCTGAGCACGTTTTCTTCCGCCTTCTTTATGATCTCGCCCTTCTTGTCGGGGATGTGCATATCGAAGATGGACGCCGTAACCGCGCCGATGGTCGAATATTTATAGCCCTGCGCCTTGATCTTGTCAAGGACGATAGAAGTCTCCGTCGCGCCTTTGTATTTGAAGCAGTTGTCGACGATCTGCGACAGTTGTTTCTTACCGACGAGGAAGTCGATCTCAAGGTCGAGCTTCTGTTCGGGAGTCTCTCTGGGCACAAAGTGCAGATCCTGCGGGATAGCCTGGTTGAATATCACTCTGCCGATCGTGGTGTGCAGGTTCTTGTGGTACTTAACGCCGTCTATCTCTTTCTCAACGCGGATATAGACGAGAGATTGCAGGTCTATCTGTTTGAGCTGATAAGCCATCATGGCCTCCGCGGGATTTCTGAAATGTCTGCCCTCGCCGAGTCCGCCCGGCTTTATCATCGTCAGATAATAAGAACCGATGACCATATCCTGAGTCGGCGAAACGATAGGCTTACCGTCGCTGAGCTTCAGAATATTGTTGGTAGACAGCATAAGGAATCTCGCCTCCGCTCTCGCCTCAATGGACAGCGGAACGTGTACCGCCATCTGGTCGCCGTCGAAGTCTGCGTTGAATGCGCCGCAGACGAGCGGGTGCAGCTTAATGGCTCTGCCTTCGACAAGTACCGGCTCAAACGCCTGGATACCCAGTCTGTGCAGTGTAGGAGCACGGTTGAGGAGTACCGGGTGGTCTTTGATGACCTCTTCGAGGATATCCCATACCGCGACGTCCTTCGCCTTTTCTATAACGCGCTTAGCGTTCTTTATATTCTGGCACTTGCCGCTGTCGACCAGCTTTTTGATGACGAACGGCTTGAACAGTTCAAGCGCCATTTCCTTCGGGATACCGCACTGGTACATCTTGAGCTCAGGGCCTACGACGATAACGGAACGACCCGAATAGTCGACGCGCTTACCGAGGAGGTTCTGACGGAAACGACCCTGTTTACCTCTGAGCATCGCGGTGAGCGATTTCAGTTCTCTGTTGCCGGGACCTACGACCGCCTTTCCTCTTCTGCCGTTTTCGATAAGGGAATCGACCGCTTCCTGAAGCATTCTCTTTTCATTCCTTACGATGATGTCGGGAGCGCCCAGGTCGAGCAGCTTCTTCAGACGGTTGTTGCGGTTGATTACTCTTCTGTAAAGATCGTTGAGGTCGCTGGTCGCGTATCTGCCGCCGTCGAGCGGGACCATGGGTCTGAGCTCGGGCGGAAGCACGGGAAGTACGTCGAGGATCATCCATTCCGGACGGGTGTTGCCGGTACGGAACGCTTCGATGACTTCGAGTCTCTTTACCGCTTTCAGCTTACGCTGGCTGGAAGTAGTGTCGATTATCTTTTTGAGCTCTTCCGCTTCCTTGTCGAGGTCTATCTCTGCAAGGAGTTCCTTTATCGCTTCCGCACCCATTCCGACGCGGAATGTACCGCTGCCGTAAGTCTCGAGAGCTTCCTGGTATTCCTTGTCGTCGATGATCTGCTTCTTGACGAAATTTGTCGCGCCCGGGTCGATTACGATATACTTGATAAAGTACAATACCATCTCTACGTCTCTGGGAGACATATCGAGCGCAAGGCTTATTCTGGACGGCACTCCCTTGAAGTACCATATATGGGAGACGGGGGAAGCGAGTTCTATATGACCCATTCTCTCGCGTCTTACCTTAGCGCGGGTAACTTCAACGCCGCACTTGTCGCAGATGACGCCTTTATATCTGATCCTCTTATATTTACCGCAGTGACATTCCCAGTCCTTGGTAGGTCCGAAAATCCTCTCGCAGAACAGACCGTCCTTTTCGGGCTTCTGGGTTCTGTAGTTTATCGTTTCGGGTTTGGTGACCTCGCCATGAGACCAGGACCTGATCTTTTCAGGAGACGCTACGCCTATTTGTATCGAGTCGAAATTGTTTACTTCTGACATACACTACCTCCTTATTCGTTGTCGTCGTCAGACGAATTGAACAGATCGCCGTCGTCGCCGTCACCCATATCGTCGAACAGGCTGGCTTCGCCGAACAACGAGGACTCGCCTCCGAGACCGAACACGTCCTCTTCCTCTCCGGACGACAGATCGAATGCGTCGACCTCGTCGAGCTCCTGCTCTTTTTCGGGAACGTAATCGATATCCTCGTCCACGTTCTCTCTGAGACCGATCTCTTCTTTATTCTCGTTAAGCACTTTGACGTCGAGCGCGAGACCCTGGAATTCCTTGATAAGTACTTTGAAAGATTCCGGAGTGCCGGGTTCGCTTATCGTGCTGCCCTTTACTATCGACTCGTAAGTCTTGACACGTCCTACGACGTCGTCCGACTTGACGGTCAGTATCTCCTGCAGAATATGCGACGCGCCGTAAGCTTCGAGCGCCCACACTTCCATTTCGCCGAATCTCTGTCCGCCAAACTGCGCTTTACCGCCCAGAGGCTGCTGCGTGACAAGGCTGTACGGACCGGTCGAACGCGCGTGGATCTTATCGTCGACAAGGTGGATGAGCTTGAGCATATACATATAGCCGACCGTGACCGGGTTTTCGAACTTCTCGCCCGTTCTGCCGTCGAACAGCTCCATCTTGCCGCTTGCGGGCAGGTTGTTTTCAGCGAACAGCTCTTTTATATCGGACTCTTTCGCGCCGTCGAAGACGGGGGTCGCTATCTTCCAGTCGAGCAATTTCGCTACGAAGCCGAGGTGGACCTCAAAGACCTGACCGATATTCATACGCGAAGGAACGCCCATCGGGTTCAGCACTATCTGAAGCGGTGTGCCGTCTGCCATGAAAGGCATATCCTCTTTGGGAAGGACTCTGGAAACGACGCCTTTGTTACCGTGGCGTCCCGCCATCTTGTCTCCCACGCCCAGCTTACGCTTCTGCGCGATATAGACTCTGACGACCTTTGTAACGCCCGGGGGCAGTTCGTCCTTGTTCTCTCTGGTGAACACTTTTACGTCGACGACGATACCGCTCTGTCCGTGAGGAACTTTGAGGGAGGTATCTCTGACTTCTCTTGCCTTTTCGCCGAAGATCGCTCTTAAAAGTCTCTCTTCGGGGGTCAGCTCCGTCTCGCCCTTCGGGGTGACTCTGCCGACCAGGATGTCGCCGCTGTGGACTTCTGCGCCGACCATGATTATGCCGTCGTCGTCGAGGTATTTGAGCGCGTCGTCGCTCAGGTTGGGGATATCGCGGGTTATCTGCTCTTCGCCCAGTCTGGTGTCGCGGCTCTCTATCTCGTATTCTTCTATATGGATAGAAGTAAATACGTCGTCTTTGACCAGCTCTTCGCTGATGAGGATAGCGTCCTCGTAGTTGTAACCTTCCCAGCTCATATAGCCGATAAGGATGTTTCTGCCCAGAGAAAGCTCTCCGTTATCCGTGGAAGGACCGTCTGCGAGCACCATGCCCTTTACGACCTTCTGACCCACGTTTACGATGGGCTTCTGGTTGATGCAGGTGCCGTTGTTGGATCTTTCGAATTTCTGCAGCTTGTAGACGTCCACGTCGCCGTCGCCTCTTTCGACGACGATCTTCATAGCGTCCATGCTCTTTACAAAGCCGTCGTTCTTCGCGATGACCATGACGCCGGAATCGTAAGCTATCTTATGTTCCATGCCGGTGGCGATGATAGGAGCCTGCGGGCGCAGGAGCGGAACCGCCTGACGTTGCATGTTTGAGCCCATCAGCGCACGCGACGTATCGTCGTTTTCGAGGAACGGAACGAGGGACGCCGCAACGGATACCAGCTGCTTGGGCGACACGTCCATATAGTCTACGGTACGCTTGTCCACCGCGCGGATATCCTCTCTTATACGGCAGGTAACGCGGTCTTCGACAAATCTGCTGTTTTCGTCGAGCGGGGTGTTAGCCTGTGCGACGACGTACTTATCCTCTTCGTCCGCCTGCAGATAATCGACGTGGTCGGTGACTACGATATCGGTTATCTCGCCGTTTTCATCGTAAGTCCTCTGCACCCTGCGGTAAGGAGCTTCGATAAAGCCGTACTCGTTTACTCTCGCATATGTCGCGAGCGAAGAGATAAGACCGATGTTCTGACCTTCCGGGGTTTCTATCGGGCACAGACGGCCGTAGTGCGAATAGTTGACGTCGCGGACTTCGAAGCTGGCGCGTTCTCTGTTGAGACCGCCGGGACCGAGCGCGGACAACTTTCTCTTGTGCGTAAGTTCCGCTATCGGGTTGTGGTGATCCATAAACTGCGACAGCTGAGAACTTCCGAAGAATTCTTTTATAACGCTGGTGACGGGCTTTATGTTGATGAAGGACTGCGCCTTGTGTTCGCCCGCGTCCTGCGTGATGGACATACGTTCTTTGATGACTCTGTCCAGTCTCGCCATACCGATGCGCAGCTGATTTTGCAGCAGCTCGCCGACAGATCTTACTCTGCGGTTTGCAAGGTGGTCGATGTTGTCGGTAACGCCGAAGCCGTGTACGAGACCCAGGTTGTAGCATACCGACGAGATGATGTCGTCAATGGTAATATGCTTGATGACGAGGTTGTCCTTATTCGATCTGATGAGAGCCTTGAATTCGTCGTCCGACATATTCTGCTCTTCTTTGATTTTGAGCAGATTCTTGAGTTCGGGCAGATAAACCTTTTCGAGAATGCCGAGCGACCTGGGATCGCACTCGTCCTTATTCCAGCCGAGGTAAGCCGCCATATCTACGGTGTTGTTGCCGGTCAGTTTGAATTCCTTGCCGTCCGCCGTAGCGATATATGCGACGTTTACGCCCGCGTTCTGGATCTCTTCCGCCTTTTCGGGAGAAACGGTTTCGCCCGCGGCGGCGAGTATTTCGCCGTCCTCGGTCACGACGTCTCTCGTGAGCTTCTGATTTTCAAGTCTTAAAGCTATCGACAGCTTCTTGTTGACCTTATATCTGCCGACGCGCATAAGGTCGTACTTACGCGAATCGTAGAAAGTGCTTCTGATAAGTTGGGTAACGCCGTCCATCGTGGGGATCTCGCCCGGCTTCATTTTTCTGTAAAGCTCTATCTTCGCGTCGTCCTCGTTTCTTGCGTTGCCGTCCTTCGCGATCGTGGCTTTGAGCATCTCCTCTTCGCCGAACAGTTCGTACAGCTGTTCGTCGGTGCCGAAGCCGAGAGCGCGCATAAGTACGCTTGCGGTGACCTTGCGGGTGCGGTCTACGCTTACCCACAGTATGCCGTTGGCGTCCTGCTTGAATTCAAGCCATGCGCCTCTGTTGGGCATAACGGTCGTCTCATATCTCGGGGTGCCCGACCTGTCGAGCGTGAACGTGCTGTAAACGCCCGGGCTTCTGACCAGCTGGCTGACGATGACTCTTTCCGCGCCGTTGATGATAAAGCTTCCGTTTTCCGTCATCAGCGGGAAATCGCCCATGAAGACCTCTTCGACGGTAGCTTCGCCGGTGTCGTTGTGAACGAGTCTTACCTTTACTTTGAGCGGTAAAGCGTAAGTGGCGTCGCGGTCCTTGCACTCCTTAATGTCGTACTTGGGCTTTCCTTCCAGCGAGAATCCGAGGAACTGAAGTTCCATTCTTCCGGCAAAGTCCACGACGGGCGAAAAGTCGTCGAGAACTTCCTGAATGCCTTCGGTAATGAACTGCTGATAGGAGTCCTTTTGCAAAGCGATCAGATACGGAATGTCGAGAGTGTCTTTGATCGTAGCAAAGCTCAGTCTTTCGGTATTGCCGTACTTAACCTTGTGAATGTGTTGAGGCATTATAAACCCTCCTTAAAATTTTTCCGACTGAAACGCGCGTATATAAAAACGCGAAAATGCCCCTTACCCGACATCTCTTCTTTTCCGTCGGCGGGGATCGAATGCTATTTTCTCATTTTACATACTAACGCAAATATACATTATAAGGAAAACTTCCAACCGTGTCAACGGTTTTTTGAAAAATAATTTTAAAAAATTTGTGCCTGCGCTTTGGCACGTTCACATTATATACCGCTTTTACCGTCTTGTCAATACCTGATTTCAGACATTTTATCCGCCTTACCCTTACGCGAAAATCGCCGCGCTTTTGACCGCGCGGCGATACTTATAAGGCATATACGGCCTAATTTTTCTTATTTTTCAAGCAAACGCATTAGAGACCAACATTAACGCAAGCAACACGATAATCAGAGTGTAAACCGTTATCTTCTTAGCCATATTTCCACATATTAACCTCTCCTGAATACCGACTTAATACCTTTTTCGTTCAGTTTCAACGCTGGGCGGAAAGCCGAATTTTTCTTCGTAATACGATCTGAGCAACTTGTCTACGATCTCATCCGTTACGGCTGTTTCCGAAGAATGTACGACCATAAATCTGTCATCAGGCTGTTGTCCGTAGACTATCACCGTGCGGTCTTTGTAGCCTATCTTCTTCTGCATATAGAACAACTCGGCTTTGTCGGTGATCGTGCCGACCTCTCCTCCGTCGTCGGCGCAAAATCTGCCTGCCCACAGTTCGTATATATCGACGCGCACGCTTTTTCCGTTTACGTCAACGTCAAAAGAAGCTACGTCTCCGACGTCGATAACGCCGTACATCGCACTGTAATATTCAACGTTCTCAGGAAGTCTCGCCCACGAAGCTATATGACAACTTTTTCCCGGCGAACTACCTTTTAGCAGGAACAGATCGCCTATTTCGGCTTCTTTATCCGTCATAGCCAATACGTTGTCCGCGATAAGCAAATTCAATGCGAATACGTTTGCGACAAGCATTACCGCAACAAGAGCGATAAGCAAAACATAAACCGTTATCTTCTTTTTCATAGTACCCCTCCCGTCAAACCGTGAACACAGCCAGCATAAACATTACCGCTGCGGAAATAAACAATACAACGCTGAGAAAAATACACGTGATAACAAACTTTTTGGAAATTTTTTCGTTTTTCATAATCCCCTCCTTAATGCAGCAATATCAGAAAAGGTGCCAATCTCTTCTGTAATTGATTATAACACGAAAATGAAAGAGCGTCAATTCCGACAATTTCGGTATTGCATACGCGCGTACAGTCTGCTATAATATTCATATATGGGCACTATTAAGAACGTAATATTCGATTTCGACATGACGCTGGGTTTCCGCACCACTATGTGGACGGATACGGTCAAAGAACTTCTGCTTGAAAACAACGTCTACGCGACCAGCGAACAGATCCGCCCCGTCACGCACGGAAACGTTTATCCGTGGAGCGATCCGACAAAGTCGCACGCGGAATTTTTCAAAGGAAACGACTGGTGGGGGACCGTCGCGGGCAATATTGCCGAAGGATTGGTTGAAAACGGGATATGCGACGACCTCGACGCGAAAAAAGCGATGGCGGGATTGAGAGAAAGATTTATCGACAAAAGATATTGGAAGCTCTTTCCCGACACCCTCGCCACCCTCGAAAAACTGACGAAAGAGGGTTACTCTCTCGCGCTGGTATCCAACCATATACCCGAAGCGCGCGATATCTTCGACTCTCTGGGTCTCGGCGCCTATTTCCCTCGCATGGTGATATCTTCGGAAGAAGAATACGAAAAACCGCACCCGGAGATACTTACAAAGGCGCTCGGCGACTTTTCAAAGGATAAAACCGTGCTTGTCGGCGACAATTATTTTGCCGACGTTCTGGGCGCGATACAATTCGGTATGGGCGCGGTCCTGGTAAGAAAGCCGAACGTGAACGGATACAACTACTATTGCAGAACTCTCGGCGAATTGCCGGCGCTGCTCAAAAGGATGCAGAAACTATGAGACTTGACAAATTTCTTAAAGTATCGAGAATAATTAAACGCCGCACCGTCGCCAACGAAGCGTGCGACGGCGGCAGAGTGGAAATAAACGGCAGACCGGCAAAGGCGGGCGCGCAGGTAAAGGTCGGCGACGTGGTGACCCTTCATTTCGGCGACCGCACCTTTAAATTCCGCATACTCGTCGTCGAGGAGACGGTCAAAAAGCAGGACACCGCCGATATGTACGAGGTCTTGACAGATGAAAGCTGACGTCATTATCCCCTGCGGCGGCTCCGGCTCCCGCACCGGGCTTTCTTACAACAAACTTTTCGCCGACCTCGGCGGCGTAAAGGTCATTGAAAAGACTCTCTCCGCGTTCTGCCGCGACGACGTTGCGAAAATAATTCTTCCCTGCTCAGAAAAAGACGAAAAGTTATTCAAAGAGATATCCTTAAATTTCGATAAGGATATAATTATCGTGCGCGGGGGCGCGACGCGCGGCGAATCCGTAAAAAACGCCCTTGCTTTCTGCAACGAGAAGTTCGTCGCTATCCACGACGGCGCAAGACCTTTCGTTTCTCAAAGCGTGATAACCCGCGCGTTTGAGATTGCTGAAAAGTCCGGCGCGGCGGTAACATGCGTGCCCGTAACGGACAGCGTGAGAAAAAAAGAAAAGGACGGCTCCGTCGCCGTGAACAGACACGATTACTACTCCGTCCAGACCCCGCAGGTCTTTAAGACGGAAGAGATAAAACGCGCGTACAATCTCGCCGAAAAGGACGGCTTTACCGCGACCGACGACGCGGCCGTCTATGAAAGATATATCGCAAAAGTCGCGATATCCGAAGGCAACCCTTTAAACAAGAAAATTACGACCGCCGCCGACCTTGCCGCATTCGTTCCCGAAGATTTCAGAGTAGGAACGGGCTGGGATACGCACGCTCTCGCCGAAGGCAGAAAACTTATCCTGGGCGGCGTGGATATCCCTCATACGAAAGGGCTCGTCGGACATTCGGACGCGGACGTGCTCGTCCACGCGACGATGGACGCTGCGCTGGGCGCGCTGGGAAGGCGCGACATTGGCATGCTCTTCCCCGATACCGACCCCGCGTACAAGGGCGCGGACAGCATGAAACTGCTTGAACACGTGATCTCCCTGATGAAAGAAGACGGCTACCGGCTCAACAACCTTTCAGCCGTGATAATGGCGCAAAAGCCAAAGCTTTCGCCGTATATACCGGCTATGGCGGCAAACCTCGCGGCGGCGTTTTCCGTCGACGTTTCGCGAATAAACGTTGCGGCGACGACGACTGAAAAACTGGGCATGGCGGGCAGAGAGGAAGGGATAAGCGCGATCTGCTGCTGCTCTCTCATCAGCGGCAACTGATAACGATCCTGAAAAGCGGAAACGCAAGCCGCGGCAACGCCGACGTCTTTACTTTTTATCCGTTGCGCCCGAAAGCCTGCGCCGGTTAAAACGCGCGCCGGTAAGCCTTACAGTCGAAAACCGCGTTAAAACGCTTTCATCAAAAAAAATCACATCCGTTAATGCTTTGACAAAAAAATATTACGCCCTCTCTTGCGGATATTTTTTATCATATCAACGCCGTTTTCGCGGTTTTACACCGCTTTTCCGCCTGTTTTCGGCATAAATCCGCTTTATCCGGTCATAATAAACGGTAAAAGGCGTAAAAGCAGTGCCTCGTATTTTGTTGCGGGTCAGCCTAAAATATGCTACAATAGGACTATGAAAGAAGAAAAGACGACCAGAGGTTCATTGATACTAAACGACATTTTCGTCGCCGTAGGCGTTGTCATCGCCGCGTTCGGACTTATATCCGTGTTCGCGGTAGGCGCATTCGGCGCGATCTGTTCCGTCATCGGTATTTTCAGAAGCTTTACTTCCGCTACCGTCGCGGTCTCGCTGGTGCTGTCCCTGTGCGGACTTGTTACGGCGATACTCATGTTCTGGCTGGGCTGCCACGTCAGCCGCGTATTCCTGGACGGGTTTTCCGACTATATCGTGACCCGTAAAAAGAAGACTGCGGAACTCAAAAAGAACTGACCCCCCCTATACCGGACCAGAATAATACGAACCTGGTTTAAAGCGGCAAATTTCCGTAGCTACTGCGTTAAATGCCTTGATAATATGTCTAATATTACCTGCGGCAATAATATTTTCAAGTGAGAATCGCTAAAAAACGCATAAAAGGCGCGCCTCAGGGCTGGTTCGTATTATTCCGGTCCGGTATTCCCGACAAATTGCGACCGCGCGAAAAGCGCGGTTTCTTCTTTATTTCGCACTATGTCGCGAATTTTTTACAAAATTCGACAATATTTTTACAATTTTGTACAAAATTCACCATAAAACGATTGACGGACGTAACCGTACGATTGTATAATCAAATCATTAAAATTCGCATTTCAAAGGATGAAAACCATGAATAGCCCGATGCGCGTAGCAGTTCTGGAGCCGGACGATTCTCTTTCCGAGAGAATTTTCGGACTTGTCGCAAAGTATTCAAACAACAGAGTTTGCACTCGATTCAAATCGTACGAAGACCTTTTTGCCGACCGGTACGCCTACGATATTTTCGTGTTCAACGAACAATTTTACCTCAGATTCCTGAGCGACGAAGAGTTCTCTTCTTTTCTTGCAGATTCCGCCCAGCGTTCTTACGTTCTGACCGATCCCGACGGCTCGTCTCACCCGATATTCATACTGCACAGACAAAGGCGCGAAAACAGGGGCGGCGTCGCCGCAAAAATCGACGCTGCGGAAGACGAATTTTTAAGAGAACTCTTTTTAAAACTCGGTTTCAGACACAATCTGACGGGTTGCAGATATCTGAAAGCCGCGATAAAACTCGCGAGCCGCGACTCGTCTTATCTGAACAAGGGCATCACGAAACGGCTATACCCCAGACTGGCGGCAATGTTCGACTCGACGCCCAGCAGTATTGAGCGCGGTATAAGGCACGCTTTAAGCGTATGTTTTGAAAACGGCAGATTCAAAACGCAGTCGTCCGTATTCGGCAATTGTTTCGACAGCTGCCACTGCCCGACCAACGGCGAATTCATCGCCCTGACAGCGGATATGCTTTCGACTAAGATCAAGTCGACTTTTTCAAACTCGCAGAGTCTCTGAACGCAAAAGGCTTGACGCTCCCCGACGTATTACTCTCCGTCCGCGTCGTCGAGATCTTCCGTCATCTCGTCCGCAAAAGCTTCTTTCGCCCTCTTAATTGCCGCCTTCCGCTTTTGCGCGGTCAAATATCTTTTGTCGTAATTCGCGAGAACTTCGAATAGTCTCGCGTCTTCGGCAACGTTCATAAACGTATTGTATATTATCTCTGCGTTTTCAGCGTTTTCTTCAGCCCTTTCGGCTATTTCGCCGATCACTTCGAGAGCTTTTGAATAGTCGCCGTCAAAGTCTGTGCAGACCGATATCGCGTCGCTCAGATCGAACGCGGCGCTGTCAAGAGAGTACGACAGATCTTCAAACAGCTGCCCCGGGTTTTCTCCTTCGTCGTAATTATACTTTACGATATATCTTAAAATGTCTTTATCTATCCTGAACATCTCTTATGTCTTGTTTATTTATCCTTGCCGAAGGCTTTTTTCGCCTCTTCGGTTATCCTTCCTGGCGTATCGCTTTTCGCGGCTCAGTCCTTCAACTTGCCGTATCTGCGAAGGTCGTAAATTTTTCCGTTTTTGTATGCCGCGCTCCTCAGTACGCCTTCGAGCGCAAAGCCGTTTTTCTCAAGCACCCTGCACGAAGCGATATTGGGCGCGAATACCTCTGAAGATATCTTCACGATATCGAGCGCCCGATAAGCCTCTTCCAGGACAAGCCCCGTCGCTGCCGTCGCGATTCCCCTGCCGCAATACCTCTTGTCGAAAATATAGCCCAGCTCCGCGTCCTTGACGTATATGCCGCTCTTGCCCTCAACCGTGATATTTCCGACGATTTTGCCGTCCGCGACGACCGCGCGAAAAATACCGTCCTTGCCGTCGTGCTTGCCTACTACCTCTTCAAGCCACCAATCGGCGTCCTCCCGTGTATAAGGATAAGGCAGTCTGTCGGTGAGATACGTACGGTCCGTGTTGTTGCATACCTCGATAAGCCCGTCCTTAAGCTCTTCTGTCCATTTTACCAGCTTTACATCCATATTATTCCTGTCCGCCGCCGCGGAATTTTTTCATAAAAAGCTCTTTATACTTGTCGTAAACGGCGTTCATCGTCTCTTCGTCGTCTTCTACCACAAGCGTGGTTTCTTTGTTGTCGTCGAACACTACTCTGAAAATCACAACTTCGTCCGTTCCGATGTTCCCGATCTTTCTTATCGGCTTCAACAAGGCGTAGAGCTCGACGGAGTCGCTCTTCTCGCTGCAATACGGTATGACTCCCACCTGTCAGAACTCCGTTTTGTAGCCTTTTTCGTTACAAATCACTATCGGATCGAAATTGTTGTCCAATAATATATCCAACAGATCTTTTTTTCTTTCATATCCTTTTTCTCCTTCACAGTTTGGGCAGATCGCTTATGTCGACGCCCGATTCCTCAAGTAGTTTGTAGTATTCTTTGAATACCCCTATCACGACATCTTTGTCGTCTTCAATTATCAATGCATGCCCGTCGCCGAACTTGTCGACCCTGAACACGATCCCCTCTCCTTCGTTTATTTCCTCGATCTCGTCCAGAGGCAGAAGGATAGCGTAAAGCTTTTTTTCGTCTTTTTCGCCGTAAACGATAACGGCGATCTGTTCAAAGGAACACTCTTTGCCGTTTTCGTCCTGAAGGACGATATTCTCTTTGTTATCTTCGTCGAGAATGATATCCAGAATATCTTTCATGTCTGCACACTCCTTATTTAAAAATATTGTACTTAAAGCACGTCGGTATCCAATATCGTTTTTCAGACTGCTTCTTCGAGTCACGTGGATTTTACACATTCTTTTATGATAAAAAGCGTCTTATATGTCCTTTCTTCACTTATTTCATATGGTTATTATATACTACCTTTTACTTTCAGTCAATACATTGAGCTCTTATTACCTTAGATTTTACAAAAAGATTACCGTCCGCTTGCCCGGTTCCCTATGTTTTGCATAAAAAAAGAAGGCTGTGCGCCTTCTTCATGTAAAAACAAGTTTTTTATCACCAGACGAATTCAGCTTTCGCCGCTTCGCCGTTGTCGATAAGTATGTCCTGCGCGGTCATAGATTTGTTGACGGCGGTCACGAAATACGCCCAGTCGGCGATCTCTTCCGCGCTCGCCCACTTGGGGATCAGGGTCAGCGACATTATCTTATTCCACATTTTTTCATCGTTCATCACCTTCGCGTTGATATCCGTCGTGACGCCGCCCGGCGAAAGACTGTTGGCTGTCGCGCCGTACTTCGCGACCCTTAAAGCGACGTTCTTCATATACGCGATCACGCCGCCCTTGCTCGCAGCGTATTCGGGAAACTCTGCGCCGGTATGCGCGCTTGCGGACGCAATGAACAGCACGCTTTTTATTTTGTCCTGAAACGCATACTTTTCCGTGACGCGGATCGTGCCTTTCAGATTGACGTCGATATCCTCGCCGCTGTCCTGAACGCCCGCGTTGTTTATAAGAGTCTCTACGCCCGTAATTTCGGGAAGCTCTCCCTTTTTTATATCCGCGATAAAATGGGTGTAGTTACCGCTTTGCACGCTCCCTTCCAGCACGTCTATGCCGACGACCTCGTGACCGAGAGAGAGGAATTTTTCGGCGATCGCCTTGCCTGTTCCGCGACTTGCGCCCGTTATCAGTACTTTCATTTGACATTCTCCGTTATGCGTTTATTGAATTCGAAATATTCCTTGCCGACCTCTTCTTTTTTCCATTTTCTGCACACGCCGAAACCGAAACCCGAAAACGCGACTTCGCAAAGAAGCTCTACGACCATTCCGGTAAGCGAGCAAGTCACGCATTGCAGCAGCGACCAGCCGAAAAACACGTGGCTTACTATCAGCGCGAAAATCATATTGTCGACGAACTGACCCATCGCGGTAGAGACATATGAACGCAGGAAATACGCCGCCGCGCCGTCCGGATTTTTTCTGAACGCAAGACCAATCCCCGCATTGGCGAAATTGTTGACGAGAGAGGACGCGATAAACGCGACCGTGCTTCCCGCCAGCACGTACCATGTGCCGCCGAACGTGTTGTCTAGCGCGGCGTTTATCTGCGCCCCGCCTTGTTCTACAAACGATTCTCCCCACGTGCCCGGGATAAGGCTCCCCAAAAACATTATCAGACTAAACACCAGGTTGACCGCGATCGCGAACAGCGACAGCTGCGTGGCGGCCTTTGGCCCGAAATGCTTTGTCACGATATCCATCGTAAGAAACGCGAACCATGAAACCGTTATCCCGCAGTCGAGCGCAAGCCAATTAACGCCCAGGTTTATGCTCTTATTGGCGAGAAGATTCATCGAAAATACGCTGAGCACGAAAAAGACCGTGACCGGCGCGGGCACGCTTCTTAAAAGCAATATGAAAGATTTGAGTCCGTTTCTGATTTTTGCGGTCATTATGCCTCTTTCGTCCGCGACTGACCGACATGCAAAACCAAAACAAAAAGCCGCATGACGCGACCTTCTTTTCCGTAGTTTTGTTTATAGACAGGATGGTCACGAACTGTCTGTTTATTCTGCCAAGATTTTAGCATTTTTAAATATATTTGTCAAGCGTAAAAGCGGACTGTCTTTCACATATCTTTTACGATGAGCTTTCTTCCGTCCGCGTTTCCTGTTCTCACGCAATTCGCCGAAAGATCGTCGTACTTCTTATAATAATAAGCCGCGTTTTCGGCGTCGATGCAACAAGAATACGCGGTGACGTCAAGTCCTCCGCCCTGCGTTACGACGGCGCCTTTCGTCATTGAGACAGAAGACAGGATATGAAATACCTGAGAGACCTTTTCCCTTACGCTTTCGCCGCAAACCGAGTTTTTCAACGTAAACCACGCTCTGACAAAACGGGACGGCGAAGACATGTCCCCCGGTAGTCCGATTGCGCCTTCACCTTCTGAAAAAGTAGTTTTATCTACACGGGCAGATAAATTTTGCTTATCACTTACGCATAGCCCGTCATATCTTTTTATATTTTCGAGGTGCGTCGGAAAGGGCGGATTGTTGGTAAGCGTCCCCGCCGGGTCGTCGTACAGGGATATACCGCTTTGCGTTCTCTCTACGACGAAACTGCCGTTTTTATCCGCGACTATCCAATGCAGCGGCGCGAGCGGCAACCCCTCTTTAAAGGGTACTCCGACTATTTCGGTATTTTCAAGAAGCTGTTTCGCTTCGCGGATATCCGCGCATTTTCCCAGCACGTAAGGTATCATTTCGTAAGGAGCAAGCGATGTCTTTCCCTCTTGTTTCCCGCACGCGTAAACAGCGTTGAACGGAAAATTCAGCCCCGCCATGCACAGCCCTTTTTCGTTGCAGCCGTCCGCATACAGCGGATATCCGTCCTCCACCCTTGCCGCGCCTGTCACGGTGTAATGTTTAAGCAGCACGCCAGCCTTCTTGGTCGTCAGCGGAAAATCCCGCGGCATTACCGCGATCTTAAACCCCGGGTTGAAATCAATATCCATATTCCTGCCAAAGAACAGCGAATCTTTAATTAATGTGATAACAGTGCACATATCTTTTCTCCGATAATATTTTTGTCATTCCGCTTATTATTATAACCGCGTAGTGCGTTATACAGCCGCATTCCCTGAAAATAAGGCGGGCGAAAGTCCGCGGTTGAGATTCACGTAATGTCTCATTCGTTTGCAACCGTGCAGCGTGTTACGGTATAATTATAAATTATGCAGGTGCAAATATCAATGTTTATCCGCATAAAAAAATCTCCGCCGTAAAGCGGAGACGGAATTTATAGAAGACGGTTTTTACATACGGATGCTCCGCCTTTATTACGCAGTTGCATTCGGGGCGCAGTTCCTTTATTTTCTTTTCGACCTTTTCCGCGGCTTCCTCGTCGTTTTCCTTGCTGTCCACCGGAATTACGAGGTCGAATATAAGATTGATATGGTTGCCGCCGTAAGTCATTCTGAAATCGTGTATCGAATAATTTTCGTCTATCTCTTTGACGGTCGCCTTGACAAACGCGTACATCTCGCTTATCTTTTCGTCGTCGACTACTATCGGGTCGAGGTGGATCGTGACAAGATATCCGTATTCCTTCTGAAAATCGCGCTCAATATTGTCAATGACGTCGTGAACATAGCTGAAATCACTCTTCGCTGACACCTCTGCGTGGAAGGATATTATCTGCCTGCCGGGGCCGTAGTCGTGCACCATCACGTCGTGAATGCCGATGACTTCCGGGTATCTCTTTACAAAATCGGATATCTTTTTGACGATCTCTTTGTCAGGAGAGCCGCCGAGAAGCAGATCTATCGTCTCTTTCGCCGCCTTGATGCCGGTATAGAATATGAACGCGGCGACGAGTATACCCGCATAACCGTCGATATTGATGTCGGCAAAGCGCGACAACAACGCGGAACCGAAGACGAGGGTCGTAGCGACGACGTCGGATATGCTGTCAAACGACGCGCCTTTGATCGCCTGTGAATTGATCGTCTTTGCGATCTTGCCGTAGAAGAAGAACAGCCACAATTTTACCAGTATCGCGACTCCCAAAAAGACCAGAGTCACTGTGCTTATATCTGTCGCCTGCGGCTCGATTATCTTTTCTATCGACGACCTGAACAGTTCCACGCCGACGAAAATTATAAGTATATCCACGATAAACGCGGTTATGTACTCCAACCTGCCGTGCCCGAGCGGATGTTCTTTATCCGCATGCTTGCCCGAAAGTCTGAAACCTATCAGCGTGACGACGGAAGAGCCGGCGTCGCCGATGTTGTTGAAAGCATCCGCGATTATTGCGACAGACGCGGAAAGAATACCTATGACCAGCTTTCCTACGAACAGCAAAAAGTTGGCGATTATGCCGGTAATGCTCGAAAGCGTCGCATAATTACCCCTTACCTTTGGATCGGTTACGTTTTTTCTGTCCTTGACGAACAGTTTGATAAGCAGATCAGTCATGTCTATAGCCTTGAAATTTAATAATTAACATATAGTATAAGATAATATGCTGAATATGTCAACAAAGCGCGTAATCAAAATGCTTATGCGTAAAACGCTTTATCTTTCACCGTTGATTTATAAAAGCCGAAAAGCGGGTAGAGACTCCGCCCCGCTTCTGACAACTCTTATTTTGCCGCACAGCCCTTCCGGACTGTATCAGCTTCTTAATATATCGCCTATCTTGGTTGCACAGCTTCCTGTAGAATAACACACTCTGCCCACTCTCCTTACGTGTTCCCAGCCGTCCGTTTCCATAGCCCATTCTACCGAAGCGGTAAGAAACGCGTAACACGTATCTGAAGGTCCTGTTATCTTATAGCCTTTGATCAGATTTTTATCGGCGTTAAGCGGAGTTTTGCCACAGGCGGTAAAAAATTCCGCCGAGAGATCTTGTGTCGGAATGACCTCGACCGTATATGCACTGTCCTTGAAGCCTTCGGGAATCCTTTCAAACGCACTGTTGATGATCTGCGAATTTATCGGCTCGAAAATATCCTTTACTGCCTGAAGCTGATATTCTGAAAGCAATGCCGTATCTTTGGAGAACGATTTCATAACGACCAGCTTTTCTTCTGTTATTCTTTCGTTTACTCTGCCGTCCGAATACGTACGTTTAAATCTTTCGCCGATGTTGTAAACGAATTCCCCTCTCTTTTTCAAAAAGAAATTTCCCGTGGTAAAAGCCATTTTAAAGGTATAGTCGTAAGTCGTATTTATAGTCGAATTTCCGCTTATCGCAACGTCGAGAGCTTCGCCCGAAAGTTCGCCTTTGCTTTTGACAATTGCGAAAAGCTTTTCCGCCGCGTCGCCGGTCAGATCGTGCCATGTGCCGTTTTCAGCCTGCACCTGGACGTATTCCAGCTTTGCTTTTTCATCCGTAACGGACGGATCACTGATCTTCATCGTACACGCGGTAAGTCCCGCGCACACCACGACCATTATAGCGGTGATAATCATAATCAGAGTTTTTTTCATAAAGCGTCACCTCTTTATGCTTTTAATATAGCAAATTATCGCTTTTATGTCAATACCGCCGCGTTCCAATTACTGCTTCTTTCAATATTATTTCCGCGGCGGCGCATCGACTCGGTTACTACTTCGGCGTAAGGAAAGGCGAAGCCTTGACGGAATAGCGAGGAGCCTGCCCACATAAGCCCGCACTGCGACGAGCGTCACCTGTGTTACAAGGCAACACGAGGTTCTTACACCTACTGAAGGCGCCACGGCATAAAAAATGAGAGGATAAAATCCTCTCATTATGCCGTGGCGCCTTCAGTAGGACTCGAACCTACGACCCTGCGGTTAACAGCCGCATGCTCTACCGACTGAGCTATAAAGGCTCGCAACGTGATTATTATATTAATATATGCCGCGCGTTTTGTCAAGAGTTTTAATAAAAAATCACGGCATTTTTTTATCTGTTTTATTTCTTGTCGGGCTCTGCCGGGGTATCCCCTTTTTCCTTCGCGTTCTGCAAAGATATCAGAAGCATTTTGGACTTTATTCCGTAATTTATACCCAGTCCCGCAATCGCGACCATCATCGCAATGCCGATTAGATTGATTATGCCGACCTTCTCGATATAGTATCCGCCCGCTTCAATCTCTTCCGCGCTGATAAAACGGACGATATTGAAATTGTGACAAAGCGCCATTGCAAAACAACCGATGTTTACCGAAAGAAGGATGCCGCAAAGCATATCGCGGCGCAGCTTCGTCATCTCTCTTTCGTTTTCTGCGGTTATGTTGTAAGAAAATACCTTCGGCGTAGGATTTACGATCAATGCAAGCGCGATCGCCGACCACAGGATATTCATTCCCACCGCCCACAAAAACGCAGTGCCGAGGTCGTCCAGCACGAAAAACAACACGACTTCGGTCAGCATCCACAGCGCGAATACGCCCGCCGACAAACCGCAAAGTATTTTATGATTTTTGCTAAGGGAATATTTCATTATGCCTCCGCCTAAACGACTAAATTGATTATACCACCGCGCACGAGTTATGTCAAACGTTGAGTTTGTTGCTCATCGCGGTAAAGATAAGCAGTATCGTCGCCATCTGCACGAAAGCCAGGATTGCAGCCGTAAAGCATGTAATAAAATTGTCGACGTGGAAAATTATGCACAGCGCGGGCACCGCAACGTAGAATACCACGCCCAGAATGATTGCTGCAAGCGCGCAACCTCTGACCTTTTTTGAATGATTTTTCGCCACTGCGCGGTAGTTTTCTATCTCGTCGTCCGTCATACCCTTCGGGAAGTCGGTATGCCTTGCCAAAGTGTACACCCCGATGAACAGAGAGATAAGAAGAAGCGAAGCGTTGATTACGATCGAATATATCATAACGTCCTCTGTTTAAAAATATTATATCATATACCGACCGCAAATAAGTGCGTTCAAAACGATTTTAACGGAATATTACAAAAATTTAACATACAGCTTGCAAATTCACCGCGAACTATTCCGCGCTTCGCTCAGCAAGAAACGCCGAAACCGCTGCGTTTAGTCGTCGCAAGCTCCTCATATTCGCGGCGGTTTATGTTTCCCATTACTATATCCCTTCCGACAAAAAGTCTCGCCTTGACTCAACTTTTTGCAAGGTACTTCCGGGAAAAACGTGGTTTTCCCCGAAAGGATATATGGTTACAATAAAAAAGGAAGCAATTTTTGTAATAAGTTTTATAAAAGAATCTATTTATTCCCAAACCGCGGAGAATAGTGCAGATTTTGCACGTGCAAGTGCGAGTAAGCAATCCAGTGTACTTTCGTACACGATTGCGATACGAGTCACGCAGTCAGGGTAAAATATGTGCTGTTATCCACGGTTTGGTTGTAACCGGCGATTCGACATTTATCTCCCGGGCCGTGTCCTTGTTGACTTAACGCTCGCATCGTTATTTTCTGCGCTCATTCAGCGTTGTTCTACTCGCTAAGACGTCCTTGACTGTCCACGCCCCGTTATTAAGTATCATAGGTTACAAAACAAAAAGGAGCTATTTCGTAACTCCTTTTTGTTTTGTAACCGGCATTCCGCCCTTATCTCCCGGGAACAGCCGTGTATAACGGCACACCTTCCGCCCTGTCTGCGAGTCGGTCTTCGCGTTCGTTTACATCAGTAAACTGGAACGCT
>CASEHD010000021.1 GCA_949287655.1 uncultured Christensenella sp.
TACGGCTACGCTGGGAACAGAATTTGCTTTTGCTCCCACGACGAGTGTCGGAAATACCGTCAATCACAACACCGCCGACATTCTGAACCTTACAAACAGTCAGCGAGGAGTATACTTCAAGGTTTCCAACCAGAGTGCAAGCCGCTTTGTTTACAACATAAAGCAAGGTACGGACAGCGCCAACGATCTGTATCAGATCTACTCGAAAACGTATAACAATTTCGGTAACGGAGGTACGTTGTGGGTGCCCGCAATGTTTGCAGGATATACAGGCAACGTCAAATCCGAGGTAAAAGGATACAACACTTTAACCGATACCGGTTCAAGCACGGTAACTACATATAAGAATACGGTTTCTGCAGAGTTCGGATCCTACCTCTATATGGACTTCGATATGTCCAAGGGTTACGACGGTACGGACAGATATGCGGACGGTTACCAGGGCAGCGGCAACAACTATACTTATACGTACAACGGCAATATGCTTTACGTACCTTCTTTCGCAGGTTATACCTCTGCTAACGGAACGGGAACCAAAGTGAATTTAACGGAAGACGAGCTGAACAGTCTTTTGGGCGGTTCAAACGCATTTTTACTTACGTCTTCGTACACGATAAGTAATCCGAGTGAAAGTTCTTACGAAATAGTCCGTCCTTACTGGTTCCGCTGGAACGGTTCCGGAAACGTAGGTTCATATTCTATTTCCGTCAACTTGCAAAACAGTTCGGATTCAGTATTTATTACGAAAGACGGTAATAATTATTATTGTTCTTTAAAAGAGAGTTATCCCAGTAAGTCTGTAACGGTTGAGCCGTGTCAGATAGATATAAACTGGAGCGCCGCTGACTTCGTATACGACGGCACGGGTAAGGATCTGACGGCGACGTTCAGAGGGCTGCCTGCGGGTAACGAACTGGGCAACAACGACTCCTCGATGCTCGGCGTGGCGGTAGCGTATTCTGCAAGCAACGAAAACCTACTTGTACAGAACAAGCCTTATCACGCGGGCGAATATACCGCGACGGCGACTCTGACTTACAACGGAACCACCGAAAACCAGCTTACCGGCAACTTTACGCTTGCTTCGTCCGTTTATTCGTTCGAGGTAGGAAAGGCGCAGATGAGCGTTCAGCCTGAAAACGTCGTTTCATTGTACGGCAACGATCACGCGGCGCTTCTTGCGGGAGCGAAAGTCACGGTATCCGGAAATTGGATAGGAGACGATCAGTCCTCTTTCGTATTTACGGCTAAGACGGTCAACGATACGATAAACTGGGCGACTACTAAGGGCGAATACGATACTACGGTCGAAGTAGCGCTTGCCGAAGGCGCGGCGGAAGAACTTCTCGAAGACTACCTGTTTAACGTTACGCAAGGAACGCTTACGGTCAACGAAAGACCGATAAACGGAACGCTTAAGATAAACGGCGGCGTTTACAACGGCGAAGGCTATACCGCGGCGCTTACGATAGACGAGAACGTAAAGGTCGGCACGGATACCGTTTATACGCTCGGCTACGTGCTGAACGGCGAACAGACCGAAGAAGCGGTGAACGCGGGAGAATATCTGATCAAAATAACGCCCGAAGCCGACAAATACGCGATAGGCGCGATAGTCGTTGAAGGCAGAGAAGAGCTTTACGAAGACGGCGTTACAAAGCTCGTCGTAGAGAAGAGAAGCGTTGACGTGACGCTTGCCTTCGACAACGGTTACGTCTACGACGGCGCGAACAAGGTCACCGGCTGTACCGTGCAGGAACAGGACGGCGACGCGGGCGTGCTCGCGGGAGAAGAAGCGGGGCTTACGCTCAGCTACAACGGAGAGACGGCGGCTGTACTGCCGGCAGATTATACCGCCGTCGCGACTTTCTCTAACGGCAACTATAAAGCGGGCTCGATCGCGGGCGGAGCGTTCACGATCGAAAGAGCGGAGCTTTCCGAAATAAGAATTGACGAAAACTCCGCGACCTACGACGGCGGCGAAAAGAGCATGGTTTATACTCTCGTCGGCGTTGCGGACGAGGAAAATATCGCCGACCTTGTCGGCGTTGTGACCGTCACTTACAACAAGTCCACGGCGCTTCCCGTCAATGCGGGCGAATACGAGGTGGAGATAAGCGTTGCGGAAGGCAGCGCGTACAACGCAAAGAGCGTCAGCGCGACGTTTACCGTCAACAAAGCTCAGATCGTCTTTGATCCCGTCAGACAGACAGTTTATACGGGCAGAAACATCGAACCCGAATATTCTATAACCGCTCCCGGTATGGACGACGCGTCTTCGCTCAAGAGCTTAGTGAACGTCAGCCACACCGTGATATTCAACGCGAGCACATACGACGTCACGCTCGATTTTGCGGGAACGGTAAACTACGAGGCAAAACAGGAAAAATATCAACTCGAGGTTACACGCGCAGACCTTGCGGTAACTCTTGAAGACGGTCAGGTAACGACCTATAACGGCAGTGCACAGATGCCCGACTACGAAATAGCGGCATTGTTTGAAGGCGACGAATACGGCGATGTAACGATTACCGTATCCGGAGATAAAGTCAGCGGAGATCAGGCAGTCAATGCTGGCAGCTATACGTTTACGCTCGATATAGCGCAAAGCGTTAATTACAACGCTTTCAGCAAGACCGTAAACTTCACGATAGACAAATACGCCCTGGAGCTCATAGGAGCGACAGAACAGTTCGTTACCGTCATCAGCGACGACGCCGAGATCAACCGTTATATCCCGTCCATGGACGTTGCGCTCATCGACGATACGGGAGTTTATAACAACGATAGCCTCAGATACGTCACAAGGGTAAACGGCGAAGAGGCAAGCGATCTTGTCTTCAGCGACGGCAAGGCGGTATTTACGGCAGAGGTCACCGTCGACGGACTCGATACCGAAAACTATACCTTCGCAGGTGCGACGATCACGGTCAACGTGCTTGACGCAAGCATTACGATAACGGTAAACGGAGAGGAAACCGCGCTGACCTCCGTCACGTTCGGCGAAACTCTCACGATAGCGGCAAGCGGCAGTTACGGCGGCAACCCCGGGGAAGTCGTGAACGACGTGACCTGGTATTCGGCTGAGGACGGCTATACTTCGCCGCTCGGCGCGCAGCCGACCGACGCGGGCGACTATATGGCGGTGTTCAAATATACTTTCGATACGGATAACTACGTGACAAGGGCGCTTTACCTTACGATCTCGCCCAGGGAGGTTACGGTAACTCTCGACGGCTCTGCGATAGACGTTGCTTACGGCGACGAGATAACTCTTGCGGGCGCGGCTTATACCGCCGACGTCGGCGGTATCGTCCTTACGGTGGATTATACGACCGACGCGCGGAAATTCTCGCCTGCCGGAAGCTATACTCTCGGCGGCGAGGTAAGCGCGGTCGAAGGCGGCAGCGTTGAGAACTATTCGTTCACCGTCGTGCCGGGCACGTTGCAGATAGGCAAAAAGACGGTTTATATCAAGGCGGCGGACGTGACCGCGACTTACGGCGACGAAGTGATATTCAGCGATTACGCGGTATATACCGACGACGGCTTGACCGTCTGGAGCGATTACGAAAACGCGGCTCGGCTTAAAGTCTCCTTCTCTGTACAGAGCGGTATTCTGACGGTCGGGCGGTACGAAGTGGCAGTGACCGGCGAAAACTCCAACTATACGGTGAAGGCAACTTCCGCAAAGGGTACGCTTACCGTTGAAAAAAGAGGCATTACCGTTACGGTAAACGACGTCAACGTGGTTTACGGAACGCAGGAACTCCCGGCGGTCACCGGAAGCATTACGGGCGGCAGCCTTGTCAACGGCGATACGCTTGGATCGATAAGCGCGGTGTGGAAAAACGCTGAGGAGCTGAACGTCCTCGACGCGGCAAGCTATGCGCTTTCAGACTACGCGGTCCTTTCCGCAACGCTTAACAGCGCGCAGACGGGCGAGAACTATGAAATAACTTTTGCGGATACCACAAAGCTCAACGTATCGCGCAAAACGGTGACGATAACGTTTTTCGGCTGGCAGTCGGCAGGCGAATTCGGCGCGGGTAACAGCGTGAATTACAACGCGGGGGCATGGACTCCGTCCGCTGAGGCAGACGGTATAATCAACGGAGACGCCGTTGAGATCGCCGCGGACGACGAATCGGAGATCAGGAACGCGGGCACGTATACGAGAACGCTGTCGCTTACCGGCGACGACGCGGGCAATTACGTTGCCGAAAACTACGTCGCGACGCTTGAGATCCTGCCTTACAAGACTGAAATAACCGTTGACCGGACTGAATACGAATACACTTACGGCGATACGAAGACCGTGATCGGTCAGACAATCCGTCTGCTTGAGAACGATACTGACGGCGGCACGTTCGTGCAGAAATATTACGTCGGTACGAATACCGGAGTGACCGGCGTGCAGGTGAGCTGGGACGACGTCTGGAACGCGGGCGAGTATACGGCTGTCGTATCTTACGCGGGCGTCAACTATACCGCAGACCCCGTCAACGTGACGATCGTGGTCAACAAAAAGATGATCGATAAGGTAGACGCTAAAAACAACGGAGACCTCGGCACTTCGGTCTACAATGCACAGAACGTTGATTTCGCGGCTGACGACGTTGCGGACCTCTCTTCGTTCGCAGGTCTCGAAAGCTACATAAGCGTCGTTTACAGGCTTGACGGCAACGCCGTCAACGTGATAAGGAACGCGGGCGAGTACACGGTTGACCTCGTGCTTGAAGGAAACGACAACTACGGAATAAACGGCGAAGGCGATTCGCTTTTGAACGGCGCGGCGACTTACACCGTCGAGAAGGCGGCGGCAAGCGATCTGAGCTTCTCGCTGACTTACGCGAATAAAGTGTACAACGGCGAAGACATGAGCGATTATATCAGATCGGTCATCGCGGTAAGCGGAATAAACGGAGAGCCTGTGACCGGCGCGGCGATAGTCCTTACCGACAGCGCGGGAGAGACCCTTGTTCCGATAGATTCGGGCGTTTACGGCGTATACGCTCAGGCGAGCGCAATGACCAACTATGAAGATATGTCGGCTTCGGTATCCGTCGGAAACTTCACGATAGACAAGGTTTACGTTGCGGTCGACGCGATAGAGCTTCCCGACGCGATATACACTTACGATTCGTCTGAAAAGACTCTCGCGGGCGTCGGTCTGCAACAGAGCGCGGTGCTTAAGAAGGTGATCTACGAGTATACGTGCGGCGATTACGTTTCCGGCAGCGGCGCGACCGACGCCGGCGTTTACAACGTGAAGATGACCGTTCTTCTCGACAAGACCAATGCCGGGTTCGGCAGCGACGTTTCGCTTGAGACCGTTGTCGACGAAGAAGTGGGAGAGTGCTATAAGCTTGAGCTTAACGCGACGCTGACGATAGATAAGGCGGTGCCGACCGTAACGGTCGATAAGAACACTCTCGCGACCTATTTCGACGGATACGATCATGCGATAGAGTTCGGTATCGCGGGCGTAGGAAACGATTCTGCGATGAGCGCGTCTTACGACGCATCCGCAGGCGCGGGACAGGAGATAGTCGTCGACGGTCTCGGCACTTTCACGGTCAGATATTATACGGACGCGGGGTACAGCAACCTTCTTACGGACGAAGACGGAAGCGCGGCTTTGCCGATAACCGTGCTGCTTTCCGACGGCAGGACCGTCCCATATTACATGCAGATAAGCTTTACGTCGGCAAACTCCAACTACGGCGACGCAGAGTATAAAAACAACGGTTACGATATGGCTCTGTACATTATGCAGTCGGTCGTCACCCTCTCGTTCGACAGTCTGTCAGCGCCTTACGGCATGCTGAAAAACAGAAGCGCGGCTAACGATTACGTCAATGCGAATATGAAGTACTCGTATACCGTAAACGACGAGGGCAGCGTGTCGGTCAACTACGATCCCGAAGCAATGCTCGTGATAACTTACAACCTTAACTCTTTCGACGTGAATACGGGCACTTACGATATCTCCGTTGAGGCGAGGGCGGCTAAGACCGAATATGCGGATTCCGTTACCGCGGTCGTCAGAAACGCGGGTTCGATAAAACTCAATATCACCGCGGCTGACGTTACGGACGAAATGAAGGCGGCGTTCACTGACGTTTCCGATTTCTACGGCAACAAGACTTATACCGCTTCCGATTTCGGCTGGCAGGTAAAGGGCATTATGGACGAAGACGTCGCGTATACCGTGTCTTATAACGGCGCAACCGATTTCTCGATAGCGAACGCCGGCGAATACGATCTGACGGTATCTGTACCCGAAGGCAACTACAAGGCGTGGTCGGGCTCCGTGATGCTGTCGATCGCGAAGGTCGGGCTCGACGTCGTATGGACGATGAACGGTCAGGCTCCCGTTGAGGGCGCGTTCACCAAGACTTACGACGGCGCTCCCGCCGATATCGCGATCGAGGTCGTCGGCGTCGACGGCGTGACCGCGAGGGCGGTATACGTGAACTCGGAAGGCGCTGAGATAGACGATCCGTACGTGGTCGGCACTCATACCGCTAAGGCGGTGTTGTCGGACGACAACTATTTCGTAAACGAAGATTGTCTTACAGTTACCGTCGTTATCGAAGCGATCGTTCTCGACGAAGAGACGATTAAGAGCTGGATATCCGACGACAGCGACGTGTACGGCTCCGTGCAGGGCATCGACCTCACGGGTCTCAACGAAGGTTTCGGCGCGACTTCGGTCGTCTACGAAAAGGACGGGGTGACTTACGACTCCTCTGAGATAAAGAGCGCGCCGGTCGGCGAGTACAGCGTGACTGTCACCGTCGGCAACGGCAGCAGTTCGGGCAGCGCGACGTTCGCGTATACGATAACAAGGAAAGAGGTGACCTTTACCGTCAACGTGTCCGTGACCGCGGGCGCGAAGCCGACGGCGGCGGACGCGACCATCGTATCAGATAAGTCTCTCGCCGGCGGAGATACCGTAAAGGTCGGCGCTCTGACTCTTTCGGCGGATTACAAAGAAGACCTCGCGTTCGGCACGTACGATCTGAAAGATTACGTTGCGGGCGTGACCGTCAGCTTTAACAGAAACGCCGATTGCTACGACTACGCTGTTGTCCTCGGACAGCTTACCGTAAGCCCCGACAAGGCTCCAGTCGTCGCGGAGATAAGCGCAAATTACAACTCCGCCACCGTCAGGTTCGAAAAGGAAGGGCTGTACGCTTACAGGATAGGCAACAGAGGGGACTGGGTGTCTATGAGCAGCGAAAGCGATACGTTGCTCCTGATCGGACTGGACGCTGAAAAGTCTTATACGATATATTTCGCGTACGCGGGCTTTACAGACGTTACTTCGCGTTCGAGCGTGGACACGACCGCAGACCCCGCGGTACTGTCGCAGATGATAGACGATATCCTCGAAGGCGGGCTCACCGCAGAAAAACAGGAGGCGTACGACAGCATCCTCGCTTTCTATGATAAGATAGCCGACGAAGACAAGCCTGAGATACAGAGCAAGTACGACTCTCTCGTAGCTCAGTTCAACGCGCTCGGCAACGAGCCGGAGGGCGGCGACGGAGTTGACGCTGCGGTCATCGCGGTATGCGCCGGATGTCTTGTGTTGATAGTCGCTGCGGTCGCGGGCGTAATAGTCGCGGCGGCGGCAAAGAAGCGCAGGAATAAACAGACGCTTGAAGGCGACGATTTCGTTTAAGACCTTCGGCGCGGGATAAACGCAAATAAAAAGACGGGCACGTTTTCCGCGTCCGTCTTTTTTCATGCGGATTGCTTATTTTTACGATAAAACCGATGCTCGCCGGATAATTTATCCCGGATCTTGCGTTGCTTCGGGCGGGAATTCCGAAAAAAGCCGCATGAGGGCGCATAAAGCCGTTCGGCGCGGTTTATTTCGGTTTTTACGTTCTCTTGCGGGGAAGAGAATACGCTCGTCAAATCGCCTGTCTCGCGCCCGCAGAGCGTATGGTGCGTTGCGGCGGTCGCATAAAAAAAGCCGCGCCTTTCCGGCGCGGCGATCGTTTTTCGGATGCTGTATTATTTGTTCGCTTTCTTTTCGGCTTTCTTTGCCGCTTTGTCTTCGCGCTTTTGCTGACCTTCGGCGCTCTTGTCTATAAACAGGTCGGAAAGCGACAGCTTTTTCGTCAGGTCGAAGCGTTCGCCGTCTTTGTTTATCGCGCCGTCGTACAATGCGATTTCAAGCAGCTTTTCTCCGTCGCCGTAATCGTAACGTACGCTGAGTACGTGCTTTTCGCTGTATGTGACGTCGTTTATCTTTGCGCGCTTTCCGTCGAATACGTGTTTCAATTCCGCCGTCTGCAGGTCGTTGTAGTCGGCTACGTTGTCGGACGTGAACAGCACGCTTCCGAACAGTTTGTTTATTTCAGCCAGCGCGGTCTTCTGTTTGAAAGTCATATCGAGGTTTCCGTTTCTGAGCAGGAACACGTCGGGATCGTTGCCGAACGCTCTGCCGTCAAGGTGGCGGCGGAAAGCGGAGTTCGCTATCGCGTGAGAAGTGGATACGCCCTCGCGGATATCGTAGTGCGTTTTGCGCCATTTCAGAGAGATGTCCGCGCCTATGCGGCAGTAGTCGACTTTGCCGAAGGCGGGCATGAGAGGCACGCCGCAGCCCAGTATGAGTTTGTCTCCCACACATTCGCGCAGCAGGTCCATCGCGTCGTACATCACTTTCGCGCGGCAGTTGCCGTTTTGCGGTTCGAACGCCGCGGCGTAAAGGAAGTCGAGTTTTACCAGGTCGAATCCCCAGGTGTTGAGCACGGTGTCGAATACGTTTTTCAGATGCGCGCGGACTTCCTCGTTGTAAATATTCAACGCATAGAATCCGCCCCAGTTATTGCCCGCGCGGCGCGGATTTCCCTTTTCGTCGGCGATGAGCCAGTCTTTGTGTTCCTTGAATATCTCGCTGGACGGAGTTACGGCGAAAGGCGCCAGCCACAGCCCCGCCGACATTCCCTTTTCGTGGATCATGTCCGCGACGGGCTTCATGCCGTCTTTCGGGTCCAGCAGGACGGGTTCTTTATTCTGTTCCTTGCTTATATCGGCGCGCACGTCGTTGAGCACTGAATAGAAGCCGGATTTCAGGGTCAGCCAGTCGCCGACCGTGCGCTGATATCCGTCGTCTATCTGGAACACGTCCGTTTTGCAGCCGCAGTCCGCGAGCGCGTTGAGGTCGCGCTCTATTATCGACGCGTCTATGTCCGCGTAATAATTGTACCAGGTCGTATAGCCTTTTTTGAGGGGGCAGGGACGGCACTTAATGCCGGTAAGAGCGAAGTATTTGTCAAAAGCTTCGTCGTATCCGCCCTGAACGCGCGCTATTTTCGCGATAACGTTTTCGCCTGCCGCAAACCGTCTGCCTTCCAGGTCGACGGAGATCGTCAGTTTGCCGTCGGCGGCGTCAAAGTCGAATATCGTATAACCGGTGCTGTCGTCCAGAGAGCCGTAGACGGTTATATTATCGCCCGTCCTGACATAGCCGTAAGAGAAGCCGTAAAACCTGCCGGCAGAATGCGGCGCCCTGTATATGTTGTAGTCGCCTGAGACCGATAAGCCTGTTTTTTTCGCTATTTTGCCGTATATGAACTTTCTCATTAGCGGCGCGGGCGCGTATTGTTTCGCGTTTTTCGGATATTCGATGCTGTCCGTCCACGACTGGAAACCGTTGACGAATACGCGGCAGTCGTCCGGGTATTTAACGTCCGCGGTCATCGAAAAGAGGGAAAAAGCAGTCGGTTCCGCGCAGTCCGCGACGACGGTCATCACGTCGCCGGCGCTCGTCACGCGTATCTTCACCTTGTCCGACGAAGCTTTGAATCTGACGTCGGCGGCGCCGATAACGCCCGTGTTCACTTCGTTTAAAGTAGTAACGTCTGTTTGCATTATTTGTCTCCTTATCGTGAGTTTTATTAAAATCGCTGCGGCGGGTATCGATGCAGTCAAACGGGTCAGATCCTTATGATGTGAGTATTTTAATACAACTGCTTATTGCTAACGCCCGCACAGTATGCTAATATAATAATAGCACAAATCTTTCTTTTGTAAATAGGAGAAAACGATATGTCGGCAAAAAAAGTTTACGAAAGCGACCGGGCGATCGACCTGTGGCGATATTACGACGAAAGCGAGCCGCTCAACGTCGGAATGATAGGCTTCACCGACTGCACGGCGCAGGTTAAAGGCGATTACCGCGTCGAAAGACGCGATTGCAGGTTCACCGCGATAGAGTACGTCAGGGAAGGCAGGGGATATTTCAGAATAAACGGAAAGGAGTACCGCCCTTGCGCGGGCAGCGTTCTGGTGTTGACAAAGGGCAGCGACCACGTCTATTATCCCGATCCGGAAGCGCCGTGGAAAAAAGACTGGGTGATGGTCGAAGGGAAGCTTCCGGAAGCTCTGGTCGCAAGTTATCTGCCGGAAGGCGAGTACTGTTTCGACAACTGCGACCTGTCTCACATCTTCGACCGGTTAAAGACTCTTGCGGAAGAGATACCGCTCAATTACATCGGCTTTGTCGACAACGCGGCGCTTCTTTTGTGCGACGCGCTCGCTTCGATAAAAAATCTCAACCGCAAGAAATGCAACAGGATAGCGCTGTCGATAAAGTCCCTGCTCGACGCCAACATAGAGGGCGCGGTCACGATAGAGGAGATCGCGAAAGAGCTGCACTATTCGCCCAATTACGTTATAAGGCAGTTCAAAGAACAGTACGGCTGCACTCCGTACAAATATTATACGGACAGAAAGCTCAAGGTCGCGCAGCTTTATCTGCGCAATACCGATATGAGCATATCTGAGATAGCTGAACGCCTGCGCTTTGCGGATCAGCACTATTTTTCCAACGCGTTCCGTCAGCGTTGCGGAATGAGCGCGGGCGAGTACCGCAAAAAATACGCCTCTTTTTTCGACGCAAGAGACGGTGAGTGATCCGGGAAAAAAGAAAAAGAACGCGTTTCCGCGTTCTTTTTTTGTCCCGTTAAGGTTTCAGGGGCGTTTTACCGTAATTTATTTGATGTTTTGCGCGCGTTTTACCACATTATTACCGTTTTACGGCGGTCATGCCGCGCTCAGTCCGCTGCCGTCGGAAGAGTCGGTCCGGGCGGCAATTTTGCCGGAAGGCTTGTCCATCAGCCCGATCGCGAAAAGGCAGATAAGCTGAAGTACAGGGAAGAAGGCGCCGACGAGTATGCCGCCTCTGAGGCCGATCTGTTCCGCAGAAAGTCCTGCGTTCGCGGCAAGTTCGAGAAGAGAAGGAGACTTTCCGATCGCGTCGGCTACAAGACCCGCAATCCCCGGTCCCACCGCGCAGCCCAGGTCGCCGAACAGCGCGCACAGTCCGAACATCGCCGTGCCGCCGTACGGGAAACGCGCGCTCGTATTGCTTATCGTACCCGGCCACAGCATGCTCACGGTAAGTCCGGTGAAACCGCATGCGAGCAGCGAGATTATAGGCTGAGGCACGAACACCATCGCAAGGTAGCAGACTATGCAGCAGGCGGTAAGGATCTTGAGTACGCGCAGAAGATTCATCTTCGCGCCGAACAGCCCGAACAATAGTCTGCCTGTACCCATAAGTACGGCAAACAGACACGGACCCAATAAATCTCCTAAGAATTTGGATACTCCCAGACCTTTTTCGGCGAACAGGGACGACCATTGAGAGACGGTCAGCTCGCACGCTCCGGCGCAGGTCATAACGATAAGCGCCAGCAAGAACCTCCTGTCTTTAAGCAGGGAGATAATCGGCGTCCGCTTTTCTTCCGGTATGGTATCCGCTATCGGCACGAACGCAAACCAGATCGCGTTGGCTATCGGCACGACCGTCCAGACGAGGGGAAGAACGTACCACAGCGACGGGTCCGTAAATTTTATGAACAGAGTGGAAAGAAGGACCACGACAGCCTGCCCCCAGCAGTAGAAGGAGTGCAGAAAAGCCATCGTACTCTTTTTTTCGCCCAGGGGCAGAAGCTCTGTAAGAGGGCTTACCACGACCTCTATAAGACCGCCGCCTATCGAAAAGACGATTGTGGATATCATAAGGGCGGCGAACGTGTTGCTCCACACTTTGGGCAGCACTCCGAGCAGCACCAGACCGAGCGCCGAAGTTATCATCGCCGCGAGTACGGAAAATCTGAACCCGAATTTATCCGTTATCTTTCCCGCGAACGCGTCCACGCAAAGCTGGGTCAGGAAATTTACGAGTATCACAGAGCTGAGCAGGGACAGGCTGAGCCCGAATTCGTCCTGAAAGATCACGAAAAGCAGAGGAGCTAAGTTGTTGTTTATCGCCTGTACTATAAATCCGGTCATACAGCCGGAGAATGTGTGTTTATATGTAAGTTTTCCGTTCATCTTTACCATTATATGTAAGTCGTAGGCAAAAGGCAAGCAATAGCGACTAAACTCGCATTTTCCGGGTTGACTTTGACGCGTTTTTGTCTTAAAATCATATCGAGGTGATAATATGCAGAATAAATTGACGAAAGGCAGACTTCTCGACGACGAAGGCAGGCTCCTGCAGGCGGGGTATTCGACCGTGATGGCGAGAAGATACGACCGCAGGAACATCGCCGCAAGCAAATGGCGTATAAAGGAATGGGATTATTATATAATATCGGACGGCGTGAAGAGCATAGCGTTCACTATTTCAGACATCGGCTATATCGGGCTTATGAGCGTCAGCGTCGTTGACCTTGAAAAGCCCGCGTACAGAACTTCGTCTAAGATAACTTTGTTCCCGTTCGGGAAATACGACTTTCCCAAGAGCTTTGAGGACGGCGACGTATCGTTTGAGTCAAAGGCGCTCAGACTTTGTTTCCGCAACAAAAACGGAGTGAGAGAGATAGAGTGCGAATATAAGAAATGGGACGGGCAGCGCACGCTGAAAGCCGCGATAAAGCTTACCGATCCGCCGCGCGACGCCATGGTCATCGCGACTCCTTTCAAAGAAAACGAGCACGCGTTCTATTACAACGCGAAGCTGAACTGCATGACCGCGGAAGGGTATTTTGAGGTCGGCGACGAAAAATACGTCTTCGACAAAAAGAAGGCTCTCGGCACCCTCGACTGGGGAAGAGGCGTGTGGACATATAAAAACGTCTGGTACTGGGGCAGTATGCAGCACCGCCTCGACAACGGGCATACGATAGGCTTTAACCTCGGCTACGGTTTCGGCGACACCTCTCAGGCGAGCGAAAACATGTTTTTTACCGACGGCATCGCCCATAAACTGGGCAACGTGACGTTCGAGATCCCTCAGACGGACGGCAAGGACGACTTTATGAAAGAGTGGGCGATAAGAGACGACGAGGACAGACTGTTCATGCGCTTTAAGCCGATAACAGACAGATACGATGCGGTGAACGCGCTTGTCGTATCGACCTGCCAGCACCAGGTGTTCGGGGAGTTTACCGGGTACGTCAGACTTGAGGACGGATCTCTTCTTGAGTTCTGCGAGTGCAGAGGATTTGCCGAAAAGGTTGTCAACAAGTGGTAATAAATATACGCGTTTAACAAACACGGGCAATGAAAAACGGAGGGTGGTTCGTCCTCTGTTCTCATTTATCGGAAAAAGCAAAATATAATGTTAAAGGTCGTCCGCGTCCTGACACGGCTCGCCGTCCGTCGCTCTGCCGGTATAGCTTCCCAGCGGGTCGAACGCGCGGTCCGAAAGGGAATAAGCTTTTACCGCCTTGCCGCTTTCTTTCGCGGCGTAGTTTTTCTTTGCGCGCATAAAGCACCTCCTTTTGCCGTTAAAGGCGTGATTTTAGCTTAGTGTATGCAAGTAAAATCATTGTAAACATTGATTGCCGCGTCCGGTATAGTATAGACATCGGCGCGGCGCTGTGTTATACTTTATTCAAACCAGCGGGGTGCAGAATGAAAGGAAAGAAATTGCTGAAAAAACTGATAACGGCATTGAACAGCCACTATTTCGCAAAAAGCGTAGCGTGCTGTTATAAGTATGACGAGGATTTTAAAAAGTATGTCGGCATGCTTCCGGAAAAGTTTGTCTACCGGATGAGAACGCTGCCGGACGGCGGCGCGGTGACCATAACAAAAAGCGGCGACAAGATCAACGTCAGCAGCGGTAAAGAGATTATCGTTAAACCGGACGTAGACGTGTGTTTTAAGAATATAGAAGGCGCGTTTTCTTTCTATACCGGCGAGAAATCGTTTTCAAAATGTCTCGCGCAGTCCGCGTTCGAGATATACGGCGACGTCTCCGGAATGATGACGGTTTCGCATATGTTCGACATCGTCGCTTCTTATATTCTCAGCAAATACTGGCTTAAAAAGCACAACAGGGCGCTTTTGCCGCGTACCGCCGGCGCGAACAAAGTGCGTTTCTTCACTCTGTTCGGGAGGTTCTGAAAATGAAAGACAGCGGATTTTATTATGAATTTTACAATCCCACAGAGGTCAGCGCGGGAGTGGGTTGCCTGAACGAGGCGGTCAAAAAGCTGCCTTCTCTCGGGCTTCACAACGCGTTCTTTATATGCGACGACATTGAAAAGAGCAGCGCCGTCGATCTGGTGCGCGCCGCTATAAATTCCGTAAAGGTCAGGACGGGCGCGGTCTACGTGAATTCAGAAAAGGTCGTTTCTCTGAACAGTCTCAGGGAGATGCGCGACGTTTACCGTCTTAACAACTGCGATTGCATTGTGGTCGCCGGCAACTACAGAGTGATAAATACCGCAAAGACGCTCAGGATGCTTTTGTCCGCGCAGGTCGTCCGCTTTGAGGACGTCAAGGGCATCAACGTCGCCAGAAAGAAGATAAACGTGCCGCTCGTCGTGATTCCGACCAGCGTAGGCATAAGCAGCGCGCTTACCGGCAGCGTTTCCGTAAAGGACGATTACGGCGCGGTGTTCGGCTGCGTTTCTTCGCTGTGCGCTCCCGACTACTGCATTATAGACCCGTCGCTGACGTCGGTATTCGACGCGCCGACGACGATCGCGGGCGCTATGGAATCCTTTGCGATAAACATCGAAGAATTTGTCAGCAAGCAGGCGATAATCCATACCAAATGTATGAACCTTATCGCGATAAGAGAGATAAGAGACAATTTGTTCAAGGTCGTCAACGACCCGATGGACGAACAGGCGGTGCTCGGCTTGCAGAAAGCGGGACTTATCGCGGGCATATGCTATTCCTGCGCTTCGGCGGGCATAGCTCATGCGATGGCGGACGCGTTGTCCAACCTTACCGGACGGGATAATTACATCTGCACAGGCATAGTCTTCGAAGCGTGTTTGAGGTACAACCTCGACGCGGTCGAAAAGGATTACGCTCAGGCGCTTTACTATATAATAGGCGACGACAGGTACGCCTCGACTCCCGAAGAAGACCTCGGGCGCACGCTGATAGACACGTCGGCTAAGATGATAAAGGAGCTGTTTGAGGAAAACGGACTGCCGACACGGCTGTCTCAGATAGGTATAGACGAAGAATCGCTCGACAAAGCCGTCGAAGAGACGATGAAGTCGTACGCCATCGTCACCAATCCGAAAAACGTGACGAAAGACGACGTTTACAGAATTTTAAGGAGCGTGATGTGAAATGAGTATGTTTAATTTTTCCTGCGACGTCAAGATACTTTGCGGCGATCACGCTCTCGACAACCTGCCTTATGAGCTCAGGGAGCGCGACTGCGCGCGGCCGCTTTTCATATCTGACGAAAGGTCTTACAGGCTGGGATTTGCAAAAGAGGTCAGACGCGCTATGGACAACGATACGATAGAATTCGGCGCGACCTATTTCAGAATATCCGAAAGGGCGACCCCGAAGGACTGCGACGATATCGTAAACCTTTATAAGGCGCACGGCTGCGACGGCATAATCGCGCTGGGCGGGGAGAACGTCGTCCAGTGCGCGAAGGTCGCGAAGCTTATGATTTTGCAGGGCGTGGGAGACTTCGTCTATTTCAATCATAAGACGGATATGGACGCCGAAAAAATATCTTACCGCGATCTGCCGCTGTTTATACTGCCTTCCGACATTCCGTGCGGGATAGAGGGGACCGACCGTGCGATGATATTCGACGAAAAGAACAATATCTTTTACAATTTCGAAAGCGTGCTCACCCGCGCGAGCGCGGTCATTCTCGACGTAAGGCTTACAGACATCATGCCCGCGAAGGCTATGGCTACCGCAGGGTTAGGCGCGCTGGCGATGGGTATGAAAGGTTTTGTCGACAATGCGGACAATCCGCTCGCTCTCGCTTACGCGACGGGCGCGATCCACACGGTGATAAACGAGCTTCTCCCTGCGATGAGACACAACTCCGACGCCGATTACAGGATAAGCATATATTCTTCGATAATATACGCAGGTATAGCGTATTACATGATAAAGGAAAGTCTTTTGAGGGATATGGCAAACGAACTGTCGATAAAGACAGGTCGATCTGCGCTTCAGATACTTTCGATAATCTTCCCGACCTATTACAAGGAAAAGATGAACGGCGAACGCGTCTTTAAAAGCGTATTGATGCCGCTCGTCGGCGAAGCGGCGTACGCTAAATCAAACTCAAAATCGAGGGACGTCGTCGCCATGGATACGTTAAAGGAGTTCTGGGCAAAGGTGGTCGCTCTGGCGGACATACCGTCCAGATTGCAGGATACAGGCGTCGAGCAGTCCGACTTCGTCAAACTCGCGGACGCGGTCATCACCAGGTACAGAGGAAACGACCCGCACAACAACTTTACGACGATAGTCAAATTGCTGGAGGAAGCGTTTTGAAGGAGTTTTCAAAGCGCGCCGACGCGATAATCGCAGACCTGACCGCAAAAGGCAAGAGGGAGAGCATGCTCCTTCACAGTTGCTGCGGTCCGTGCAGTACCGCCTGTATCGAATACCTTTCGGGGGTCTTCGATCTGACGGTGCTTTTTTATAATCCCAACATCGCGCCCCCGGAAGAATACGAGCGACGCGCGTCGGAGCAGGCGCGTTATATACGCGATTTCACGACCGGCGTAAAGTGCGAGATATGCGCATGCGACCCGTCCGTTTTCTACGCATGGGTAAGAGGGCTTGAAGATTGTCCGGAAGGAGGAAAGCGCTGCGAAAAGTGTTTTGAATTGAGACTTGACGAATGTGCGCGTACTGCCAAAGAGAGAGGATTCGATTGGTTCTGCACGACGCTTACGGTAAGTCCGCACAAAAACGCGCGGATGATAAACGAGATAGGCGAGAGAAAGGAAAGAGAATACGGCGTAAAATTCTTTCCGTCCGATTTCAAGAAAAAGGACGGATATCTGAGGTCGATAAAACTTTCTGAAAAAGCGGGGCTTTACAGGCAGAATTATTGCGGCTGCGCTTTTTCTCTGAGACGGGATAAACAGTGACGGGAAAGGCGATATGCGCTTTTTTCGGATACTCAAATGAAACCGCACGTTTTCGCACGGCTTTTCCGCTTTAAAAGCGTTTGCGAACGTTTGAAGATCACGCCCGTTTCGGGCAAAAAACTTTATAAGTAAATAATAATATGTAAAATTACATAAAATATTGTCGACAAAAGCAGAATTTTGTTTTACAATGTATTTAGCGCGGGTCGCCTTTGAGACCCGGCTGAAACGCGGAGGTCAGTATGCAGGACGAAAAGAAAGAATTTACTCTGAGGCAGGTAGGCGCGGTTCTGAAAAAGGGATGGCTTACTATCCTCGTCTATGTTTTGGTGGCTGCGATAGTGTTCGGCTCTGTTGCGGCGATTCTCAAAACTTATGCCACGACAGACAAATTCTGCGCGAAAGTGGGTTTTGTGAATGCCGTTTCACAGGAAGACCTGATCACGCTCAATTCGTCAGAAAACATTACCAAAGCGCTTACCACCATAGGCTTCAAGGAAGAAGAGATCCCCGCGTACGTCGACGAGATAAGAGCGTCGATATCCGTTACCCCCAACGTCTACGATAATCAGACGGACAGCGAGACGCAGTTTATACCCAGCAGCTATACCGTGACGATGGAAGAGATTGAAGGACTTACAGAAGCCAAGTCGATCCAGATCCTCAACCAGATCGTCGCCAACTTTATCGCAGATTACAATCTCAAAAACAGCAGTACTTCGATAACGGCTGAAAACGAACAGTCTTTCGCGGATTACACCTCGAGAGATTACGTCGAGATAGCTTATGAGCTTAAAAACAAGATAAACACGATGATGAAGGTCGTCGAATCCATTTCCTCGCGTTCGACTTTGTTCGTATCCGTTTCTACGAACATGACTTTCGCCGATTTCATGTCTATGTTGGAATCGGTCAAGAGCCAGGTCGAATCATTCGACGGTTACGTTACGATAAAGGGCATAACGAAGAACACGACCGGACTTTCCGCAAGCGAATATATTACGATGAAACTCGCATTGGCTGAGAGCGAACAGCTCAAGTACGAAGAGACCGCGACAAAATGGAAAGAGGTCGTCGACAAGGTCACCGCAAACGGATCTTTCAGCGGCACCGTGGACGGGCAGACGATAGTTGTACAGGATCAGGTCTCTTACTTCAATTTTCTCAACAAATATATAAGCGCGGTTGAACAGGCTTCGGAAGCGGCGTCCGAATACAATTATTGGCTCAGCAAACAGACGACGTTCGATTCGGCGACCGAGTTCCCCGGCGCAAGCGAAACGGACAAAGCGACCCTGATAGCGGAAGCGGATAAGAAAGTCGCGCTTCTGGTCTCGACTACGACTCAGATGATAGAGATGTACAATGACATCGTCGGCGATTACAACAACAGCGGCATATCTTCCGCAACGTCGGCGAGCCTGATCACTCCCGCTTACGTGACGTCTGCGTCCGCGTTCTCCAACACGGTGATGATTCTGATAGTTGCGCTTGCGGTAGTGCTTGCGGCTGTGATAGGTTTTATCCGCGTGAGAGGAAAGTATCTCGCGGCTCTCGACCTTGAAGTAAAGAGCACGGATGAAGGCGCGAAGGTCGCCTGAGACAAAATATCGACGGCATAACGTCTCCGCGGCGAGCGGGGACGTTTTTTATTGCAAAGGAACTGGAAAGTAACGGCGTTAGAAAAGTTTTGCGGGATAAGTGCAACGACAAAAACCCGGAATCCGTCGTTCGGGCGCGATATAAAGGTGTCGGGACAGGAATGCTGCCCGGGGCGCGCGTTTTTCGTGAGAGGGATTAAGGCTTGGAAAATTGAAATATACCAGCCCAGAATAATACGAACCAGCCCTGAGGCGCGCCTTTTATGCGTTTTTAGCGATTCTCGCTTGAAAATATTATAATATTATCTGCGTTCGCCTCGCTGAAACACACACTAAAAATCATCGCCTGAGGGTGCATTAAGTTTTAAGCCGGCAAATTTTTGTCGATACAAGGCAAATGCCGCAGGTAATATTAGACATATTATCAAGGCATTTAACGCAGTAGCTACGGAAATTTGC
>CASEHD010000022.1 GCA_949287655.1 uncultured Christensenella sp.
TGCAACTAAAGTGGTGGGACTGGTCTGCCGATAAGATAACGGAAAATCTTGAAATTTTATGCAGCGGTGATATTTCCAAAATCAGGGATATTAAGCGGTAATATAGAGACTTTTTATAATTACACCCTTTGGAAACAGGCATTTTGGAAGCTTTTGTAGTCTTGTGCCATGTCGAGACGCCGGTGATGTTGGAACGAAAAAATCCATAAAGACTGTGATTTTTAAGGCTGAAAGCGATGGCTTTTAGCTTTATTTTCTTATTTTTCAGTTTCCATATCCCAATCAGCCAGTTAACCTCATTGTCTGTTTTGCAATGTAACAACAGGCATTTTTTGATCCGCCCGGTTTGCTTGGATATGTGAAAATGACAGATGACACGATTTCGGCAGCGTAACATGCGGCGCATAAGATCCCGGGGCGCAGATTTCTGATTGTGCCATGACGTTCATAGCAGTTCAGAACGGCAAGTTCCAAAGCGAAAAGTTTTGGTGCGCTTACAAGGACAAAAATTTCTAAGGCTTGCCATCTTATGTATAAAATGCTATACTATACTCATACAAAATGGATATCGCATTTTATCCGTCGAAGCGGCGGATATTCATAAAGCGCGCAAGGAAAAAGGATTGCATAGCGCGCGACATATTGGAGAAAAAGGCAAGGAGAAAGACTTTTTAAGAAGACCGGCGAGGGAAAAATTCAAAGATACTATCCTTGAAGAAAACGCCGCGGCGGCTGAAACGTCGGAAAACGCGATCGGCGGCAACGGAGGCACGCAATGAAAAAGTGGAAAAAAGCGTTAATAATAGTTGTTTGCGTTATCGGCGCGCTCGCCGTTATCGCCGGCGTAGTCGCCGGCAGCTGCGCGTTGTTCGGCTTGGCGGTGGAGGACGATTTTTCGTTTACCGCGTACGACGGCAGCAAGGGCGGAGACAGGATACATTTTCTCAACGTCGGCAACAGCGACGCGATACTTCTGGAAAGCGAAGGCAAATTCGCGCTCGTCGATTGCGGCGAGGATACCGACAATCCGAGAGGCTTTAAAAGTCTTGATCTGCCAGGTTACGAAGATTACGTCGTCGACTATCTGAACGATTACTGTGCGGATGAAAACGGGCAGATATACTTTGAATTCATAATCGGCACCCACGCTCACTCCGACCACCTGGGCGGATTCGACACCGTGCTGTCGCAGGACAACGTACACCTTGAAAGAGCGTATTTAAAGCGCTATTACGAGGATAGGATAAAGGCGAGCGAAGTCAGCGGCTGGGACAACAAAGAGGTCTATGAGCAGACCCTCGCCGCCGTCGAGGCGCAGGGCGCGGAGCTGATACAAGACCTTGAGAACGTTTCGTTCACTTTCGGCAATTTTAAGATAACGCTGTTCAACGGGCAGGAAGCCGACCCCGACGATAAGGTAGGAGAGAACGAAAACTCCCTCGGCATACTCGTCGAAAAGGACGGTTACAGAGTCTTTCTCGCCGGCGACCTTAACAACTTCGACGGCGACGAAAAGAGGCTCGCGCCGGAAATAGGCAAGGTCGACGTATTGAAGCTGGGACACCACGGATATCTGGGGTCGTCGACTTTGAGTTATATAAGGACTCTCGACCCCGACATGGCGATCCAGACCAACAACAAGCACGCCAATCTTTCCGTGCAGATCGTCGTAACGATGATAAACATGACGCCGATATATCAGACGGCGAAGCACAACGGGATAATCCTTGATATCACCGACGTCGCCGACGTTAAGCTGTACGACAACGTGACGTTTGATTAAATGCAGTTCGCGGGAACGCATAAGCCCGCATAAAAGGGTTTTAAATTTATACGGTAAAATCATTTTTCTGCTCCGTCAATGGCGTGAGTAAAGGAGACATAGAGGAGTATAAAAACGGATGCGGGCACGAATATATCGCGCCCGTGTTCGTTAAACAGTATTTTCGCATTGCCGTTGTCATCCGGCTTGCCGCTTCGATTGTGATTAATCTCAGTTGATCTCATTTGCAATTCGTTATTTGCAAACGGATATAAGCGCCGCGATCTGCTGCTCGCGGCACGTCGGTTGCGCCCTTGATGCCGCCTGCCGTCAACACGCGATTTAAATGTGTAAACAAGCAGCTCAGGCGGTAAATGTCCGAAAGAAATGACAGCCATCTGACTTGTCTCGTATGACGGATAACCCCCGCGTTGCGATATCCTTATAATACGCGCTTTTCGGCTGAATCACGCGCGGAAAAGGTCGAAAAACCACTATTTTGCGCGTAAAAATTTTAAGTGATAAAATTGCTTTGCGTTTTAGTCTTTAAAATTATATAATACGGTTTGTGTGATTGGGAGGTAGTCTGATGGAAATTATCGATGTCAGCAAAGCCGTACGCCGCAAAAGCGACCGTCGGAGACACGAAGTCCGCAGATCGGATGCGGACGAAAACACTATACTCGCGCGTATAGCGAAATTGCAGCGCATTCTCGATACCAGGGTGAGAAACGGCGACAGAGAGGGGTTTATCGCAGGAAGGAGAGAACTTTGCGATCTGATTTTTACCGTGGTGTCAGAGGACGTCCGAGTGAAGAACTGAGCCTTTAAAGGCAAAGAAAAAAGGCGGGCAAAAACGCCCGTCTTTTTTTCTTGCTTACTTTCTTTCAGTGTTCCTTGATGATCTTTCTGGGGCACTTTTTAAGACATTCCATACAGCCGGTGCATTTAGAATAATCGAATACCGGCAGGTTGTTCACCATCGTGATCGCCTTGTTGGGACACACTCTCGCGCACATTCCGCAGCCGATGCAACCCGCCTTGCAGAAGGACATTGTTTCCTTTCCCTTGCAGGTCGTAGAGCACGCGCAGTAGACCTTTGCGCTCGCGGGGATACGCTCTATTATCAGTTGCGGGCACTTGTTGATGCACGCGCCGCAAGAGGTGCAAAGGGTCTTGTCGACGAACGCTACGCCGTCCTTTACCTTGATTGCGCCGATGGGGCAGATCTCTTCGCAGGTACCGCCGCCCAGACAGCCGTGCGGGCACATCTTGCAACCGCCCAGATACATTTTTCTGTTCAGACAGCCTTCGTTGCCGATATACTCGTATTTGTCCTCGGCATTGATACCGCCGTTGCATTTGACGACCGCGACGGTCGGCTCGCTTGACGAAAACTCTATGCCGGCGAGCTCCGCGATGATTTTCTTTTCTTCGTCGGACGTGACTTTGCAGTCGTCGAGGGAAGCTTTGCCGCAAGCGAGGCATTTTGCGAAACCTTCGCAGCCGCTGTGGCCGCAACCGCCGCAGTTGGCGCCGGCGAGGTGCTCTAAGATCTTGACGACTTTTTCGTCCTCTTCTATATGACAGATTTTTGTTACGATAAGAATGAGCACGGCGAAGACTATCGCAAGACCCGCAATGATGCCCAGCACCAAGCCGACCTTATTCCACTGTATCGCCGCCGAAATCAATAAATTCGTCATGGTTTTATCCTCCTCAGCCTATCATGTTGAATACGTAAAAGCCCATAGCCATAAAGCACGCCGCCATCATCGTAATCGGAAAACCTTTCATTGCACCGGGCATTTTGAGGTGGTCGACCTTTTCTCTTAAACCGCTCATAATGACTATAGAAACGGTGAAGCCTACGCCGGCGAACAAGCCGTAAAGCACCGCTACGCCCAGGTTCATCGAGGATATTCCCAGAAGGCTCATCATCTGCGCCTTGTCGATGACCAGTTCGGCAACGCCGAGCACCGCGCAGTTTGTCGTGATAAGCGGCAGGTAGATGCCCATCGCCTGATACAGCGCGGGGGAGAAACGCTTTATCGCGCGTTCTATCATCTGCACGAGCGCCGCAATTACGAATATGAATACGATTATTTCGAGGTATTCGAGACCCAGCGGGGTCAGGATATATTCGTATATCGGGTAGGTGATGAGACAGGTGATGGTCATTACCAGCGTGACCGCGATGCCCATGCCCAGCGCGTTGTTCGTCTTTTTGGATACGCCCAGGAAGGGGCAGATACCGAGGAACTGAACGACGACGAAGTTGTTTACGAATACCGCTATTATAAGTATTGTGAAGAAAGTACCCATATCACTTCACCTCCTTGGCGGTTTCAGCCGCGCCGTCCGCTTGAGCCTGCGCCTTTTCGCTCTCCTCCGGGTCGAGATTGTCCGGAGCGGAAACGTCGGGTCTCGGCATTATCCTTAAATCGAAAGTCTTTTTTCTTCTTGCGTTCTCTGCCTTTGAGTAGATAAAGTTGAATATCGCTATCGCGAGACCGTACACGAAGAACGCGCCCGCGGACGAGGTGAAGAACTCGATCTTGAAATCCCACAGCGTATAGCCGAATATCGCGCCGGCGCCCAGGATCTCTCTTACCGCGCCGATAAGAGTCAGCGCACAGGTGAAACCGAGGCCGGTGAACAGACCGTCGCAAGCGGAATCGAGCACCGTGTTCTTGCTGGCGAAAGATTCAGCCCTTCCCAGGATTATGCAGTTGACGACGATAAGCGGCAGATATACGCCCATTGAGTCGTATAGCGACGGTATGAATTTATCCAGCACCATTCTCACTATCGTGACGAAAGTCGCGATTATGATGACGAAAGCGGGGATACGCACGGCGTTCGGGATCGTCTTTCTTAAAAGCGATATCAGCACGTTTGAGCATATCAATATGAACGTGACCGCAAGTCCCATGCCTATGCCGTTGAACGCCGCCGTCGACAGCGCCAGCGTCGGGCAGGTGCCCAGTACGAGGCGGAGGGTCGGGTTGTTTTTGAGAAGCCCGTCGAAGGCTATCGTTTTAAATCTTTTTCCTGTCATATCAAGCCGCCTCCTTTGCGAACAGAACTTCGCGAGCAAATTGCAGCGCGCAGTCGACCGCGTTGTTGAGCGCGTTGGTCGATAAGGTCGCGCCGCTTATCAGCACCTTTATGCCGTCGCCGCCCGTCGTGAAATATACGTCGCCGGTGATCTCGTCGTTGTGGGCGGAGTAGACGTCGTAGGTCAGCTTTGACATAAGGGTCTGTTTTTCGTAACTTTCGAGGACGACTTTTTCAATGCCGTTGAACGCGCCGTCTTTGACCGTAAGCACTACCCAGACGGTTATCGTGCCGCCTTTGTAGCCGTTGCCTCCCGTCGCCTGCACCAGGTAGTTGCCGTTTTCGAGCAGATATACCTTTGACAATGTGCCGTAGTCGTTGGATAGTTTATCGGCTTCGAAAGAGAGTTCTTCATACCGCATTTCTTCGCCGTACACCTTTTCTATCGCTCTCATCGTGCGTTCTTCCTCAGTCACGTAAAGCACGTCGTTGAGGATCGCGAGCAAGCCGCCCGCTATAAGCGCGATGACGAGAAGGACGATTATGCATTTAAACGCCTGACTTTTGAAAAACTGTTTGACCGTCATTGTTTTCCGTCCTCCTCTTTGGCGGCTTTCGCCGCTTTTTTCTCCGCTATCTTAGCGCGGGTACGTTCGATAAACCCGGGCGCGCCGAACGGACGCGGGCGGATATACGCATTTATGAGCGGGACAAGCAGGTTCATCAGCAGTATCGCAAAGGACACGACTTCTATTTTGGTCGCTGCCCTTAGCACCGCGGTAAGGATACCGAGAGCCACAAAATATACGTAATTGCCCGCCGTGCTGTTGGGACTTGTCACATAATCGGTCGCCATGAATATCGCGCCCAGGAACAAGCCGCCCGAAAGTATTGAGGGCAGGAATTGTGCAAAATCGAATTTAGCGATACATACCGCCACGAAACCTTCGACGACTATGTATATCACGGGGAACTGCCATTTTATGACCTTGCGTACGACCAGGTAAACGCCGCCGATAAGAAGCGCGAGCTTGCACGTTTCGCCTATGCAGCCCGCCATACCCGTGCCGAGGAACATATCGAGAAGGCTTACAGAATAGCCGTTGCCGCCCAGCATAGAGGTCAGCTGAGTCGCGCCGGTCGTAACGCTTCCGTCAAGCGCGGCTATCGTCGGAGCCACCCAGCCCGACACCATCATCGACTGAAACGCGATGAACGCGAAGACTCTTCCCGTGATCGCGGGATTGACGATGTTCTTACCCGTGCCGCCGAACAGCATCTTTACGACCGCGATGGAGAATATCGCCGAGATAAGCGGCACGTACCACTTGACGTGGGACGGCAGACACATCGCGAGCAGCAGACCGGTGACCACGCTTGTGAGGTCGAAAGACTTGACGATATCGACCGGTTTCTTTTTCAGGCACAAACAGTAGACGAACTCCGTCGCCACGCTTGCCGCAACGCTTATCAATATCGTTATCAGCGCGTCTGCGCCGAAATACACGCACCCCATGACCGCCGCGGGAAGCAGAGCGATGATCACGTCCAGCATGATACCTCTCGTAGTGCGTTTGCCTCTTATATGAGGGCTGTCGGATACTATCACTTTTTCCATTTTTCCCTCCTATTTCATCTCTCTTAATTTTTGTTTGCACAACTGTATGCTCTGGACGAGCGCGCGGCTTGCGGGACAGACGTACGCGCAGGAGCCGCATTCTATGCAGTTGAGCACGCCGCCGCGGTCTCTCGCCATCACGTAGTCGCCCGCCTGCGTATAGAAATCGATATCCATAGGCATCAGGTGCATCGGGCACGCCCTTGCGCAGGAGCCGCAGCTTATACACGGGGTAGGGTTGGAAAGCGAGACTTCGCTCTTGGGAAGCAGCAGCAGACCGCTGTCCGTCTTGCGTGTGTAGTAGTCGGTCGACAGCATCGTCGCGCCCATCATCGGTCCGCCGTCGATTATCATGCCGATATCGCCCTTTATTCCGCCGCAGTTTTCGAGTATGTAATCGAAACTTGTGCCGAATCTTACGATAAGGTTGGCGGGATTTTCGACGCATTGACCGGAGACCGTGACTACGCGCTCGAAGAGAGGTTTATTGAGCTCCACCGCTTCGTAGACAGCGAAAGAAGTCGCTATATTCTGGACTACGCAACCTGCGTCGGCGGGCAGCTTTCCGGGCGGAACTCTGCGGCCGGTACAGCAGTAGATAAGGTGCTTTTCGCTTCCCATCGGGTAGCGCTTGCGAAGCAGCACCACGTCCAGATCGTCGTATTTTTCAAACAGCGCGATCGCGTCGGGTTTGTTCTTTTCCACGCCGACTATAATGTGACTTACTCCCAGCGCTTTCGCGATGAGTCTGAAACCCTGTACCAGCTCGTCCGTCTTTTCTATCATAAGGCGGTAGTCGCAGGTCAGATACGGCTCGCATTCCGCCGCGTTGATGATCAGAGTGTCGACCGGGGTCTTCGGGGACAGTTTGATAAAGGTCGGGAAGCCGGCGCCGCCCATACCGACGATGCCCGCTTCGGCGATCCTTGCGATTATCGTCTCTTTGGTCTTCTCTTTAAGCGGTTTTAGAGGAACGAAAGTATCGTCCGCCTCCTCGTCGCGTTTTACCACGATATGCGTGTCCATTCCGCCGCGCGGATTTGCGCGCTTTTCTATCGCGATGACGCTTCCTGCGACGCTGCTGTAAATATTGGCGCTGACAAAGCCGTCCGCTTCAGCTATCAGCTGACCGCATTTTACCGTATCGCCGACTTCGACGACGGGCACCGCGGGTTTACCGATATGCTGTTGTACGGCTATCGACGCCACGCCGGGCGCTTCCAGCCGACGTATGGGGCAGTCTTTACTGATGAATTTCATATCGCGGAAATGTACGCCGCGACTGAAAAACTTGCCGTTTCTTGCTTTCACAGTTACCTCCGATGTTTTATTTGCAACAAGTGCTTTTCCCGTTTTTGGCGGGTAATTTCAGTTTGAGTCCACGTTCGCGCCCATCTTCACGAACATATTTGTCGGGATCCGTTTTAATACGAGTACGCACGCCGCGCCGACGGCAAAACCGCTCAGCGCGCCTAAGAGTATCAGATAGGGGAGATATATTATCGCCTGCCGGGCGCCCGATATCGCGCTAAAGACCAGGCATTGCACCGCGTTGTGTATGACGGCGGAACATACGCTTATGCAGACGAAACTTATTTTGGGGAATGCGAATTTATAAAGGATTATCGCGGCGCATATGCTGACAGCGCCCGCGCATAAGCCGAATATCATCGCGGAAAGAGAGCCGACGATAAGGTTGCCCAGTACTACGCGCAAAAGGACGATGAGGATCGCGACGGGGGGAGAATAGAGCACGAGAGCCAGCATTGAAAACGCATTGCCCAGTCCCAGTTTAGCTCCCGGGATAAACATCGGCGGCAAAAAGTTTTCAAGCATAAAAGCTATAAGACTCATGGCGAGCAATACGGAAGCGCCCGCGATTTTCCTCGTACCCAAACCCATATAATAAAAACCTTTACGTGGTAAATATAGTTATATTATAAAATAAAAGGCACTCATTGTCAATTTGAGTTTAAAAAAGTCGTGAAATCAATATTTTTTTAACAAACTTGCCGCGTCGAGATAAAATAAGTCCGCTTATAAGGGAAGACATCCGTTTTCATGCCGAAGAACATAAAATGCCGGTTCGGTTTAAAAGATATGAGACAGACGGTAAAACCCGCCCGATACCGTTCGGCGCGCGGTCGCCTTTGCGGACAAAACGTCAAAAAGACAGCCTTTAAGACGGATAAATAAAGCTAAAGCGCGATCGCGGCGCGATCCGGGCGCGATAGGGGTCGGACGGATAAAGACAAGCGATAAGACCGGCTCAGATATTGCAAAGAACAAAAAAGGATACAGGTTCATAAAAAGAGCGGAGTTTTCGCTCCGCCTTATGGTTTTATTCGGTTACTGCATCGCGTCTTTTATCGCTGCGGCAAGGGATAAGCTGCCGGAAACGTCGTAATGCGGGCAGACCGACAAGATGCCCGCTATGCCGTAATCGTAACAGAACGCAGTCATGTCGCGCGCGAACGTATAGCCGGCAAAGCGCAGGGACGTGCCGTCGTCCAGCGTTACCGCGTTGCCGTATTTTCCCAGTTGCTTCGCATAGTCGGCATATTTGTAAAGGGTTTCCGTTTCCTTGTCGTAGCTGTAGAACGGCACGGTAAGGTGGGTCTTTGACTTGGGAAGATTGCTGTCCTTCAGCGTCTCCAGAGTATCGCATACGGTCTTTGCAAAAGTGCCGGCGGTATTGTCGTTCAGGTTGGGCGTGACAACATAAAAGTTGTCAATCAGCCTCTTTGATGCTTTGTTAAAAATTTTTGCGTCCGGGTTGATAAACACACCTATTTCATAGGGGGACATCAGCTTTCCGCGCAGCGTTTCTATAAACTCGTTGTACGCGCCGTAATCGAACAGATTTTCAGCAAAAGAGAAGTCGAATCCCAGTACTGCGCCGTCAAAGCCGGAAGCTTTAAGAAGCGTTGAGATATTCGCCGCAAGTTCTTCGGCGTGGTCTTTGAGCGCGCTGTGCCGCACGTCGTTGTCATCCTCGTCCGCGTTCGGAGCGGGGATTATCACCAGATGCAGTTTAGCGGAAAGGTTGAATGAGCGGAATTTCTGACTGACTTCGATAAGGTCGGACCCGTTTACGTTCAGATTGCCCGAAGAATCGAATGTGACCAGCGGGTAAATCAGATAGTCGGTGTAATTTTTAAGAAGAGAGAGATCTACGCCGCTGAACGGGTCGCCATCGTCGTTCAGCCTTACGAAAGCGGTGGAATGGAAATCCCTGCTTCTCGAAAGGTTGTAGATGCCGATGTCTGTGAGCTTGTAAGAGCCCTTGCACGAGGTGACCTTTACGGTGACAGACGTCGCGGTGGTCGCGCCCACGTAAACGTTTCTCATCTTGCCTATGCCGTCCTGAGAAGAGACCAGTTCGTCGTTGACGTAAATTTCAAAGCCGGTCACGTTGTCGCCGCTTTCGTAAAGGAATATCTCGTTGAACACGACCGCGCTGTCCCAAGATATCCTGACCCACGCTTCGTCCGAAGCTTTAAGCGAAAAGTTTATCTTGTTGTCGCCGTTGCTGTACGTGAAATTCGCATAGTCCGCAAGGTTGGTCGCGTCGACCTCAAACAGGTTTTTGATATCGCTGCAACCGACCAGAGTTCCCGCCGGAACGGAAACTGCGAATACGATAAGTATCAGAAATAAAATCAGCGTTCTTCTTTTCATAATATATATTATATCATATTATCCGCTTTTGCGGCTAAAAATTTGCGGGATAAGTATATTAGGATAAAAATTTAACGGAATTTTTACGTTTTGAGCCGCTTTTTTCTTAAATAAAAAACCGTTGTTTATGTTATGCGGGCGCACTGCGGCATACAGGTAAGACCGTAAGAGAGGTCAAACCGCCTCCGGTCGCATAAAAGAAACCTGTGTTTTGCACGTATGTCATTATTTGTCTTCGCATACGGACGGCGGGCTTTTTCGCGTTTGCCGTTCCGCTCTCATTCAGCAGGTATGTTTTCTGCTGCCGTCTCCGCAGAAGAATACGGGATAAGACTTGCTTACTCCGTCTGCAAATCGCGCCGCGTTTTTTTGCGGAGAAAAAGACGGTTGTCGTCAGCTTGTTATCTTTGCAGGTTGCCGGGAATGTATGAAAAAAGAAAAAGGCGGAGCTTTGCCGCGCCGCCTTTCGTGAGGGGGATAAGTGTGCATAACGCACACGGGTATGAAAAATTCAGTTATTATCGTTTAATTTCAGCATGACCGCGCCCTGCTTTGCCTGACACAGCGGGCAGACCTTCCATGCCTCTTTCGAGGTCGCTTCGTAGCCGCAGTCCGCGCACTTCCACTTGACCGCGGTCGGGCGGGAATACAGCTTGCCCTTAGAGAGCTGGTTATAAAGATCTGTGAACAGCTTGTTGTGGCAGGTTTCCACCTGCACGACGTTTTCGAAAAGTCCGGCGATATCCTTAAAGCCTTCCTTTCTCGCCGTCTCCGCGAAAGAAGGGTATATCCTCGTCGCCTCTTCGTTTTCGTCTTCCGCCGCGAATTTCAGGTTGTCGACGAGGTTCCATTTTTCTTTGAACGGATAGCCCGCGCATATCTCTACAGACTTTATCGCCGCGTTCTTATCCGCGGTCTGAATGAAGGAATAGAACATCCTTGAATGGTGGAATTCCTGATTGGCGACCTGCTTTATTATCTTCGCCATTTCGGAATAGCCTTCCTGTTTTGCGCCGTATACGATATAATCGTAACGCGCCTTTGCCATACATTCTCCCGCGAAAGCACGGGCAAGATTTTTAAAAGTTTCACTGTCTTTGAGTTGCATAGTTACCTCCGTCGGGATGAGTATTGACATAAAGACAAAAATTAAAACGCCATATTAAAAAGACTTGATTTTAAACACAATACATTATGATATTAATATAAAATCAATATCAATGAAAGCCCGTTAGCCGCAGGGTGAGGACGAGGCGCGGAGAGGATAAAGCAAGGGGAAACACAAATCACAGCGAATATGAAAAGGGCTGTCCTTGCGAACAGCCGTTTGATTGAGCGTTGTGATTTTGGTGCCCCTTGCTAAGCGAAGCACTTTTTTTGCGATTTACTTAATATAGCGAATCAACTTTAAACGCAGGTCAAGGCGCTTTTCCCAGTTTAATGGGAAATATACAAAAATACGTACAAAAATATAGGAATATAAATATTTACCTTTTCACAAAAACCACGCTTTTTGTGAAAAGTACTTTGCAAAAAGTTGAGTCTAGGCGAAACTTTTTGTCCGGAAGGGATAGCGTAAGGGAAAACAAAATTCCAGTGTGTATGAAAAGCCATTTATTGCTTTGATTGAACGCCAGAATTTTGGTGTCCCTTGCGAAAAGTCGGAGGGGATATCATAAGGGAAAACTATTTTTCCTTTTCACAAAAACCACGCTTTTTGTGAAAAGCACTTTATGAGACCGAAAGCCGCAGGGTGAGGTCGAAGCGTGGAGGGGATAAAGTAAGGGGAAACACAAATCACAGCGAATATGAAAAGGGCTGTCCTTGCGAACAGCCGTTTGATTGAGCGTTGTGATTTTGGTGCCCCTTGCTAAGCGAAGCTTCTTCCGCCGCGGTTGACGAACTTTGACGGGTCGCTGCGGTTTATCGGCATTATGGGCGCTTCGCCGAGCAGTCCGCCGAAAGTCGCGGTATCGCCCTCTTTCTTGCCGTAAACGGGTATAACTCTGACGGCGGTCGTCTTTGTGTTGACTACGCCGATAGCGATCTCGTCCGCGATAAGCGCGGAGATTATTTCGGGGGATACGTCGCCGGGGATCGCTATCATATCGAGACCGACTGAGCAGACCGCGGTCATCGCTTCGAGTTTTTCAAGGGAGAGCAGTCCGTTTTCAGCGGCTTTTATCATGCCTGCGTCCTCGGATACGGGAATAAACGCGCCGGAAAGACCGCCGACGTGATTGCTTGCCATAATGCCGCCTTTCTTTACCGCGTCGTTTAAAAGCGCGAGAGTTGCGGTGGTGCCGCAGGCGCCCACGCTTTCAAGTCCTATCTCTTCAAGGATATGCGCTACGCTGTCGCCTACGACCGGGGTCGGGGCGAGCGAGAGGTCGACTATGCCGTAGCTTACGCCCAGGCGGTTTGCCGCTTCGCGCGCGACGAGCTGACCCACGCGGGTGATCTTGAATGCAGTCTGTTTGATGACTTCTGCTACCTGAGTGAGGTCACCGTCCCGTTTACGACCGCGTCGTCCTCGCCGCTTCCGAGGAACGCGCCCGCCATGAACGGGTTGTCCTCAACGGCGTTTGCGAATACGACGAGTTTGGCGCACGCAATGCTGTCCTTGTCGCGGGTGAGGTACGCGCAGTCCTTGACTATCCTGCCCATCAGCTTTACCGCGTCCATGTTTATGCCGGCTTTCGAAGTCGCCACGTTGACGGAAGAGCAGATCTTATTCGTCGTTGAGAGCGCTTCCGGAATACTTAAAATGAACTCGCGTTCGTAGGGGGTCATCGCCTTATGTACGAGCGCGGAGTAGCCGCCTAAGAAATCTATGCCCGTTTCGTCTGCGACTTTGTCGAGGGTCTTTATTATCTCAAGGTGACCTTTGCTGGAAGCGGAGACGAGGCTGACCGGTGTGACCGCGATACGCTTATTCACGATAGGCACGCCGATCTCGCCGGCGATATCGTTGCCGACCTTGACGATGTTGCCCGCCTTTTTCATCAGCTTGTCGTATATCTTGTCTGAGGTGCGTTTCGGACTGTCCGTAATGCAGTCGAAAAGAGAGACTCCCAGGGTTATCGTCCTTACGTCGAGGTGCTGGTGAGACACCATGTTTATGGTTTCTAATATCTCGTCGGTGGAATACATAAAAACGCCCTCAGTTGTTTTTGGTCAGGGATATGTTGTGCATACTGTCGAATATGCTTTTGAGCTGTATCTGTATCTGTACGCCTATCTTCTCGCCCAGCTTGTTCAGCGCGGATTTGATCTCGTCGAAGCGGGGCGCGTTTTCGCAGATCTCGACCGCCATTATCATCGTGAAATACTCCTGCAGAATGGTCTGCGAGATATCCTCGATATTTACGTCCATATCGTAGAGCGCGTTTGAGACTTTGGCGATTATGCCTTTCTTGTCCTTTCCTATGACGGAAACGATAGCTTTCATAGTGTACCTCTCAGTAGTGTAGTATAACTTTTCCGACGACCCAGTCGCGGTCGATGCAGCCGTAGACGTGGCTGTCGTTTGAATTGTTGCGGTTATCGCCCAGCACGAACAGCTGGTTTTCCCCGACGGTAATGCCCGTAGTCGTCAGCGCGACGTAGACGGAGGATTCAGACTGCATAAAATAGTTTACGCTGTATCCGACAGCCGTCGCGTAGTCGTCGAGAGGCTTTCCGTTCACAGTGTAGTCCATTAAGTCTATGTCGAAATATATCACGTCGCCGGGGAGCCCTATCACGCGTTTGACGGGCGGCTTGTCGTTTTCAGGTATTCTGAACACGATTATGTCGCCGCGGTTCAACGTATATCCGACTTTGGACAGAAGGATGCGGTCGCCCGAATCGTAGGTCGGGTACATCGACTGTCCGGACACGGTCATCGGCGTGACGAAGAATATCAGCGTCACGATAACGGCGACCAGCAGCGCTATGACGATGCTGAGCAAGACGTTCAATATATCTGCGCGGCGTTTTCTGCGCGCGTCCAGTTCGTCGGTCAGGTCGTTGATCATTGTTCTCCGATAATCTTTTTTACGCTTTTTTCGAATTTAAGCGCATCGATCATGACGCTTCTGCCGCACTTGTCGCAGACTATCCTTACGTCTGCGCCGGTACGGGTTATCGTCCAGACGTTGCCGCCGCAGGGGTGGGCTTTTTTTGTGACGACTTTGTCTCCTGCCTTGTACTGCATAAGTTTATACCCACAGAATGTTCTTAAACAGCACGCCGTTTATCTTATGGAAGGAAAGGCTTTTTATATTGCTCCAGCCTTTGAGAGGGGCGAGTGTCTGCGTCTTGAAAGAGGACGGGGACAGCGAACATTTTGTCCACTCTCCGTCGCCGTTGACGGTGCAGACCGCGGTATAAACGACTTTTTTGCCGTTTTCCTTATTGCACACTCTGACCTCGACGGTCGCGTCTGTCGGGCTGTACGCGTCAAATTGAAGCAGGCTTTCGTCCGTTCTAAGGTACTTGTCTTCGCCTACGCTGTAAGTGGTGATATCCGCGTCGTCGCAGGTTATGCCGAGAATATCGTACGCGCCCGCTTTGAGATACGGGGCGGCGCAGGACAGGTAACGCCTGGAGTTTTCGGAAACGAAAGCGCCGGTGCCGTTCTTGCGCTCATAGATTATATGCGTTCTTCTGGTAAGCACGCGTTTAGCTTCCGCAGGCACTTTGAGGAAATCCTCGAAAGAGGAAAGTACGGTGCCGTCGTCGTATTCTACGTTTACGAACGCGAAAACGCTCTGCGCGCGCTCTGCTATCGGGAGTTCGCACCTCTTGCAGCCGTTTTGCGGCAGAATTATCTTATTCCAGTTTCTTATCGTGTTGTCCTGCTCGTCAAAAGAATACCACAGGCTTATTTCTTTTGTCGCGAGGGGAGCGTCTATGGTGAGATTAGCCGCGACGTTGTCGTCTTCGACCGCCAGCGAGAGCGCCGGACTGTTTTTGAGGCGGGGAGCCTTGCTGTCGAAAAAGTCGACGAAATTGAGCTGGGTCGTCAGCGAATACTGCGGCAGCAACAGCCTGGTGTTGGGACTTACCGTGCAGTAAACGCGCTCGTTGTCGATAAGCGTGAGCGTGCTTTCGACCCTGTCAATGCTTGTCAGCGGGTTGTTGGAGCCGCAGACGAGAAGGACGGGACATTCAATATAGCGCGCGTATGTCTGGCTCGCGCAGCCGGCGAACCACCTTTCGCGCTCGTCCGTCATCTGGATGTTGTCCGCCTCGCCGTCAAACCTGAAACAGTCGGTATATTCGCGCCATCCGGCGTTGTTTATCGCGATCGCGGCGTCGACTCGCTTATCCATAGCCGCCGCCTGCCACATCATATCCGCGCCTTCGCGCGCTCCCGCGAGTATGATCTTGCAGTCTGCCGACAGCGTTTTTATAAGGGTTATCACTCGGCGCGTGACCGTGGTCCACAGATACTGACAGCTGTCTTTCGCAGTAGGCTCCGCTATGCCGTAATGGCCTTCGCTGTGCGCTATCTCTCCGTACTTAACGCTTTCGGGGTAGCGGGAACGCTCGGTAGCGTCCGCGTTGTCGGCGTTGTAGTCGAACTGTACGAATCCGAAGCCGCGGTCGATAAAGCCGTTCACGAAATTGTCGGGGGGCGGATTGCCCGTGCCGTCTTTTATGTAAATCAATATCTTTGGAGAAGAAGAAGTCGGGTAACTGCCGCTTACGAAAATACGCGGCGCGCCGTCTGTCGTTCTGTCGCCGTTGAAAAACGCTTTAAAAGATACTCTGCCGCCCTGTTTGCGGAAATCAGTGAAAGAGATCTGCAGAGGATCCGCTTCCGGGTCGTAATCCTGCCATATCTGCAACGGCGTTAATATCATATTTTCCATAAAATATATTATAATCCACTATATAAAAAAATGCAACTGTTGGCGGGTATGTGCCGCGTCAAAGCGCATTGAGGTCACGGGACGGACCGCTTGCATGCCTTTTAAAAGTTTGCTTGAAAATACGCCGTTATAATATTCGCTTTACGGCGATAAGCCGCAGAATAAACAGCCCGGCGATATATAAGGATATTTTCCGCGGCATTTTTACATCCGGAAGCTTTAAGCAAATAACGGCGTAGGGTATCAAGATATTTTGCCGCGATCCGTCGCGATATCCGTCGTTTTATTAGCGAATTTTGCTTCCGATGGCGTGCGGAAAGGGTTTTAAGCCGATACGGGACGCGCCGCTGCGGGAATAACGGGAAAAGCGGGCGCGTATTATAAGAATAAACGGAGGGCAGATATGGCAGGATACGACGACGAAGCAATCGTAAACGACGATCAGGCAGAGGCGATGAACACCGAATACGCCGGGATGAACGCGGCAAAGGGAAGAAAGCAGGCGGGCGTGCTGCCCGTATATCTGACGGACGAAGCGCGGCGCGCGGCGGAAAGTTGTCACGCGGCGGCGCAGGGGTGCGTATATCTTCTCGACTACGCGACTACGCCGGACGAAAAGCGGCTTTTAAGGTATGCGGCGGACGAAATGAACGGGCTTTCGGCCGCTTTCGGCGGGGGCGGAAGATTGTCGTCGTCGGAGCAGTTCGGCGCGGTCGGGGTAAAGCGCGCGCTGGCTAAGACCGCGCTGTTGTGCAACGAGGCGGCGGCAAAGATAAACGCCCTCGCAAGTGCTGCGGGAGAGGACGCGTCCCTATGCGTTAAGGCTAATTCCGCGGCCGTCGCCGCAGAAGGGGTCATGCTTGTTTATATTATGCAAATTTAAGCGCCCGTGTAGGTTAAAGACGATTTTTAATACAAAACAACAATAAAAGAACCCGCCCTTGCGATATGCGCCTTAAAAAATGTCCGATTTTTCGGGCGCACATCATGCGGCGGGGTCAAAACGTCTTTGCGTTTTATTCGTGGTCGTGTGACCTGACGCCCTTTTCGATAGCGTTTATTCTCTTCGGGTTGAACTTATTGTATATCAGATAGACGATAGTCCATATACCCGCTACGCCAACGATAGCGTACAGGATACGCGCGCCGACATACGCTTCGGACGTGAAGATCCAATTGATGAAGTTGAAATCGAAGATCCCGACGCTCAACCAGTTCAATGCGCCGATAACGAGCAGTAACAATGCGATTACGGTTATCATGACAGCCTCCTTTTATCAGATTAGGCGATCCGCCTTATCGATAGTTTGCATATCCGTCGCAAAATTATCCCGATAAAATTGTTGAATTAGCTTAAAAATTAGTTTATAATTTTATTTAACGCGCAGACATTACACCGCGCCCGCGGCAGCAGCGCGTTTAAATCAAAGTCGGAGAGGGAATATATGGCAAGCAGGGGCAAAAAGAAAACTCAGGCGAGAGGGACGGCGCAGACTCCCGCGGCGCAGGTCGCGGTGCGGAAACCGGACGTGCGCTGGGCGTACGCGATGGCGGTCGTGCTGGTGCTCCTGACCGTTTTTCTGTTCATAAACTCGTTTACCATACAGGCGGACATAGAATACGTCGACGACGACGGCAACGATCTTTTGGCTGATCTCGATTCGTCCGAACTAGCTTTCGGCAAGAGTGCGATCACGGTTATATTCGCGCCGGTCGACGGCTATGACGGAGCGATCGACTATACGCTGAAGAACCTTCCTCTGTCCAAGGACAGCGAACTGGTGCAGGACATCGCGAAAGAGCTGGTCTCTTCCTATCCCGCTGAAAAGCTCGAACTTCTGGACACGGCGTATATTACGATATACGTGACCGAGGCGGCTTATCTCGCGTTCTCGCTCGCGTTCGCGGCGCTGGCGATAATCGTGCTCGTACGCAGAAAAAACGGAGACGATATAATATCCCTTATCGCGGTATCGGCGATGACCGCGCTTTCGGCGGCAAGGCTGATAATAGGTCTGGTCATGTGCCTCAGCAGCACCAAGGAGTTTATGATAACGGCGGGCGGCGCGCCGTGGCTTGCGCTGGTCGTATGCGTGGCGGCAACGGTCGTATTGGCGATATTCGTCTCCGACCGCATTAAAAAGGATAAGAAAAACAAGGCGGAAAAAGTCAGATGAAATGCAGGGTATGCGGTAAAGAGATAGAGGAGGGCAGCGAGTTCTGCAGATATTGCGGCGCTTCCCAGAAGAAGAAGCGCAAGCCTACCTGGAGAGAGAGAAAGCTTGAAAGGGAGCGCGAGACCGCGGAGATGATAAAAAAGGCTTCGCTTACCGAACAGGACGTACTTCTTGCCGTTCCGACGGGCACGGACGGGCTTGAAATGAGAGAGTTGGGCGAGACGCGCAAGACGTATATAAAGACTGTGATATTCGCCGTAATATATTCGCTGGTGACCGCGGCGGCTCTTGCGGGACTGGTGCTGATGATAAGGTTGGATACCGGGGCGTTGTCCGGCACGGTGCGCGCGCTGATATGCTTCGCGCTGCTTCTTGTGCTGACGGGTTTCGGCGCGACGGCGGCGGAAAAGATATACAGCGCCGGCGTTTTCGGAAAGATGAGCAAAAGCGTAAGGGCTGTCAAAAAAGTGAGTTACGGCAGGGCGCCCTACGTGACCAACGAAGGCAGGATATATCAGCTGGTCTGCAACGCGAAATGTATGGCGTGCGGCGCAGGTCTTCATATCGAAGAATTCGAAGGAAGGCTGTATGAGGTCTGCGATTACGACAGGACCCACCTGTACGCTTTGTCGATAGCGGACATATATAAAAACATGCTCGGCGTAGAGGTCGGCGAAGAAAGCGGAGAAAGCGCCGCAGACCCGAAAGAGGATAAATCGACCGGAGACAACGCGGACGCGGCAGAGAACGCGGAGACGGGAGACAACGCGGACCTGGCAAACAAGATCTCCGCCGGCAACGAAGACGAGACCGGAAGCGCGGGCAAAAGCGGCGGCGTTGAAGGAGATAAGGCAAAAGAAAACGCTGTCGGTAAAGAAGAATAAGTCCGGGAGCGACGCCTGATTTAACGCGGCGATTTTGACGTTTTTACACACGTTATGCGCCGCGGGTCCCGGGAAGAACGCGGAGGCGGACGATTTTTACAGAGCGGAAACACTTACAAAAACACCTTTAAAAACGAATACTTGTCCGCAAAAAGTTGTTTTGCGGACGTTTTTTATGTCTGAAAGCGCAATAAATTATTGATTTTTGAATGTTTTACCTGTTTACAACCGTCGGCGCGTTAGTGTATAATAAAAAACGGCGGCGTGTAAAACCGCTCAAAAGGGGAGAACTATGCAGATCGTGAACAAGGCGGTCGGGGTCGTCAAAGACTTCTTCCGATATTGGAACAAGCCGGCGGAAGGCAACTACGTCGGAAACAAGGAGATCATCGCCTATTCGGTAGGCGGTATGGGTGTGCAGTTCGTCGCGGCGATCGCGGGGCAGATACTTTTGCAAGCGAACTGTCTGCTGATCGGCACCGTTTACGGATTAAAGCCGACCGACCTTGCGATGCTCCTTATGATCAACACGATATTCTCGATAGTCATTCAGCCGCTCAAAAGCTGGATCATCGACAATACGCCGGGCAAGCAGGGCAAGGCGAGACCGTGGCTGTTATGGCTGGGGCCCCCGTGCGCGATATTGATGTCGCTTACGGCGTTCATTCCGCTTTCGTGGAGCAAGCAGACCATACTGATATGCGTGGGCGTGCTCTACATATTGATGAATTTCATCTATCAGTTTTATCTGGGCATGTACACTCAGCTCGTTCAGCTGGAAACTCCCAACACCAACGAACGCGCGAAGATAATTTCGATAAGCTCGATAATATACAGCATGGCGCCTACGATCACCGGCGCGGTATTCCCGCTCATCGCGAAAGCTTTTGAGCTGGGGCAGGTAGACCAGAACTTCTATAAGGTCATCTTCCCGGTATTCTCCTTCCTCGGCTGCGGTCTGGGGCTGTTCGCTTATTTCGGCACGAAAGAACGTATAATCGTTCCGCGCAGGCAGGTGCAGAAGGTCAGATTCGTCGACGGTTTTGTCAAGATCTGCAAGAACAGATATTTCTGGATAAACAACGTTTCGACCTGGTTCGCTTTCGCAAAGGCGGCGATCACCGGCAGTATGATGTGGGCGTACGTCTATATGCTGCAGAACGAAGTGATACAGTCGGTCGCCAGCCTTGTCGTCGGCACCGCGTCGCTGGTGGGAATGGTGCTGGGACCTTTTATAATAAAGAAGATAGGAAAGAAGAATACGGTGCTTCTGACTGACGGCGTAGTCGCGCTGGCGATGGTGCCGCTGATATTCTACAACAACAATTTCTACGTGTTCGCGGCGGCGTGTTACCTCGCGTTCTGGGGCACGGCGGTGCAGATAATCACGACCCCTGCGATGAGCGCGGACGCTCTCGACTATCAGCAGTGGAAGACGGGCGACAGACTGGAGGGCTTCTCTCAGAACTTTGCGATAATCAACTCTCTGGTCGCGATAGGCACCAACTACATACTCCCGTTCATTTATGAATATTACGGACTCATCAACGACTATGACGTTCTTTACGACGAGACGGTGCGTTCTCCGATGTTTTCGGCTCTGGCGGTGCTCGCCGTGGCGGGCGCGTTGCTGCACGGCGTTCCCTATCTGTTCTGGAATATGACGGAAAAGGATCAGGCGAACATGATAGAAGATCTGAAGCGCCGCGCTCATGAGCAGAACGTGCTTGACGGCTGTGCGGACGCAAGCGTCCTTTCCAGCGACGAGCATCTGAACGACGAAGAGCTGTTCGCGGGCGAAAACAAAGAAGAGATCGCAGGCGGCGCGGAAAATTCCGTTGCGGAAGAAGAGAAAACGCGGGATGAGGAGACTGACGTTCTTTCGGACGGACAAGCCGGCAACGGGGAGGAAACGAAATGAAAAGGATTAAGATAACCGCCGCAATAGCGGTTCTGATACTCGCGCTGGCGGCGTTCGCGCTCACCGGTTGCAACGAAGAGCTGACGGCAGAAGAAGGCAGGGAAGCCCTTGCCGACGGCATAGAGGGCGCGCTGGCAAGCGACGTTTATTATATCAAATACAGAATAAACGACATTACCTCCGAAGAGAGCTCTGAAGAGGGCAAGTACGTCCAGTACAGCCTTAACGTGCAGGGAGGATCCGCGAAATTCACGGTTGCGAACGGCTCGTTGCTCAAGACGACTTACGACGATACTTATTACGGCAAAAGCCTTAAGGAAGGCGTATCTTCAAAGGACGCGAAGGCAGAAGATTACGTGACGGGAAAACTCTCGCGGAAGGGCGACGCTTGGGAGGTGGAGGAGTGCACGCTGGAGGAGTTTGTTTCCGACGCGAAAGTCGCTCCTTACAATATGGAAAACGTTGCTTCGCTTCTTTCGGGACTTACCGCCGACGAGTTGCAGATCTCCGCGGTGACCCGCACCGGCAAGGTAACGTATATCACCGCGAAAGTAGTAAAGGAAGGCAATACGCTTGCGAAATACGATACTCTCGAAATAAGACTGATTTACGACAAGCTCGCGTATATCGGCGACCTTAAGGAGAGTTTCAACATCAGTATATCTTACGGCGGACCGAATATAAACGTGCCCGCGTGGACATATCTCAACTGACAAAGGAGGGTTTATTATGAAAGAAATTATTCCGAGACCCCAATCGTTCATACCTGCGAAGGCGGGCGGCGCTTTCGATATGGCGCGTATCGACGCACTGGATATCGACGCGAAATTTTCGCTGACCGCTCCCGTCATTACCGATATTCTTGAAAAAGGATTGGGAAAAAAGCTGGAAAAAGAGGGCAAGAGCGTACTGAAGATAAGTTTTGCTAAGGAGCTCTCGCCGCAAAGTTACCGCATCGAAGTCGACGAAAACGGCATCGCGGTCGCGGCGGGAGACGCGGCGGGCGCGCTGTACGCCGTGCAGTCGCTGAGAGTAGGCGCGATGATCGGAACTCCGCTTTGCAATCTGAACGTACCGTGCGGCAAGGTCCACGACTATCCGCGTTATTCGTGGCGCGGGCTTCTTCTTGACGAATCAAGGCATTTTTTCGGTGAGGAAGAGGTCAAAAAGCTGCTCGACGTGATGAGTATGCACAAACTCAACGTGCTGCACTGGCACCTTTCGGACGATCAGGGCTGGAGAATAGAGATAAAGAAATATCCGCTGCTTACCGAGATAGGCTCAAAGCGTCCCAGGTCGCAGATACACGGCTGGACTTCCACAGATACGGACGATGTGCCCGTAAGCGGATTTTATACTCAGGAAAAGATCAGGGAGATCGTCGCTTACGCGGCTGAAAGAGGTATCTCGATAATTCCCGAAATCGACATGCCCGCGCACTTTGCGGCGGCAATGGCGGCGTATCCGTGGCTCGGGTGCAGGGAGCTTAAACGCGACGTGCATTATTATTTCGGCGGCAGGATTCCGACCTCTCAGGGTATAAAGGACTGGAACAGGAGCGCGTGCATAGGCAAGCCGTCCACGTTTGAGTTCATTCACGACGTGATAGACGAGGTCTGCGAGCTTTTCCCGGCGCCGTATTTTCATATCGGCGGCGACGAGGCGCCCAAGGACGAGTGGAAGGAATGTCCCGCTTGCCAGGAGCTTATGCGTTCGCTCGGGCTTAAAAACGAAAAGCAGCTTCAGGGCTGGTTTACCAACGAGATCGCGAAATACGTGCGCGAAAAGGGCAGACGGCTCATCGGCTGGAACGAAATATTGGAGGGCGACAACATAGAAAACGACGTGATCGTTCAGTACTGGACTCCGCAAAAGGACGGCAGGGTGATAAAGCACGTCAAAAAAGGCGGCAATGCGATAATAAGCAAGCACAAATATTTTTATTTCGACATGTCGTACGCCCAGTATCCGCTGCGGAACACCTATATGTTCAACCCTTATTTCGAAGGCTTCATCTCAATGTACGACAACAAGGTCAAGGGCATAGAGGGCGCGTTGTGGACTGAATGGATATCTACTCCGTCAAAGCTGGAATTCCAGCTGTTTCCGCGTATGGAAGCGCTGGCGGAAGTGTCGTGGTACGGCGGTCCGAAGAATTGGAAAAAGTTTTTGCAGAGGGTAAAGGATTATATGCCCCTTCTCGATATGTACGGCGTGAATTACGCGAAAGAGGAGATATACCGTCCGTGCAATCCGTTCAGGCGCCTTAAAGACGTAAAGACCTGGTACGGCGGCGACGAGAACGTCGAATACGACAGAAACGACAACAAAAACTGACGGCAGACTTTCCGGTACGAAAAAGCAGGCTACAAAAACGCATTTAAAGTGTATTATAGGACGCGCGGTATATCTGCGCGTCTTTTTCGTCTTGAATTTCCGTCTTGCGTGTGTTATAATAAATTCAGTAAACAAAAGGGGTAGCTTATGAAAAAAGTTTTAATAATCGGCGCAGGCGTCGTCGGCTGCTCGGTCGCGAGAGAACTCAGCCGTTACGACGTCGACGTCACGGTTTTAGAGCGTGAAAACGACGTGGCTTGCGGCACCAGCAAGGCAAATTCGGGCGTAGTCCACGGCGGTTTCGACGCAAAACCCGGCACAAAAAAAGCTTACTACAACGTACGCGGCAACGCGATGTTCGACAAACTGTCGAAAGAATTGGATTTTCCGTTCAAGCGCAACGGCGCGTACGTTCTTTGTTTCGACGACGCTAAGCGGGACGGTCTTAAAAGGCTGTACGACCAGGGTCTCGAAAACGGGGTGAAGGACGTTAAAATCGTCACCGGCGAAGAGGTCAGAAAACGCGAGCCGTACGTGTCCGAAGAGGTCAAAGGCGCGCTGTGGTGCCCGTCGTCCGGAATAGTCAGCCCTTACGAGATGACGATAGCTTACGCGGAAAACGCGGCGAAGAACGGCGTGAAATTCGTGTTCGAAAAGAAGGTCGCAAAGCTTGAAAAAGCGGGAGACAAGATAAAAGTCGTCTGCGAGGACGGCGACGAATATAACGCGGACGTCGTGGTCAACGCGGCGGGTCTTTACAGCGACGAGCTGAACAATACGGTAAGCGAAAAGAAATATAAGATTGTCCCCAGAAAGGGCGAATATATGCTCCTCGACAAGACGGCGGGATATCTGACGTCTACGACCTTGTTCCAGCTGCCGACCGCGATGGGCAAGGGCATACTGGTCGTACCCAGCGTGCACGGCAACATACTTCTCGGTCCTACGGCGGCGGATATCGACCACAAGGACTGCAAGGACACGACTTACGACGGACTCGCCGAAGCGTTCGACAAGGCGAAGATAACTGTGCCGTCTCTCACCAAAAAGCAGGTAATAACGCAGTTTACCGGATTGCGCGCGCATGCGGACGCGGGCGATTTCGTAATAGGGTTTGCAGAAGGGCTGCCCCTTTATAATCTCGTCGGCATAGAGAGTCCGGGCCTCACAGCGGCGCCGGCGATAGCGGTCGACGCGTCGGAAGAGATATCAGACTACCTCGGGCTTAAATTCAACGCCAAATTCGACCCGGTCAGAAAGGGTATACCTTGCTTTGCCTCGATGACGGAAAATGAGAGGGCGGAGATCGTGAAGAAAAATCCGCTTTACGGCAGGATCGTCTGCCGCTGCGAGGTCGTCACGGAGGGCGAGATCGCGGACAGCATAAACCGCCCGGTCGGCGCGAAAGACCTGGACGGCGTGAAGAGGCGCACCCGCGCGGGCATGGGCAGATGTCAAAGCGGTTTTTGTTCAGAACGCGTGATGGAGATAATCGCGCGTGAACGCGGCATTGATATGACCGAGGTGACAAAGAGCGGTAAGGGCTCCGAGATAGTTATAGGGAGGGTGGAATAATGAGCGTTAAGAACCTTATAATAATCGGCGGCGGTCCCGCGGGACTCGCGGCGGCAAAGAGCGCTTACGACGAAGGCGAAAGAGATATCCTCATTCTCGAAAGAGAGGACAGGCTGGGAGGCATACTCAACCAGTGCATACACAACGGTTTCGGTCTGCACACGTTCAAAGAGGAACTGACGGGACCGGAGTATGCGGCGAGATATATCGACGAGGTGCTGAAAAGAGGGATAGAATACAAGACGGGCACGACCGTTTTAAGCATAGACAAGAACAGGCGCGTGACCTGCGTAAACGAAGAGGACGGCTTGCAGGTATACGAAGCCGGCGCGATAATTCTCGCCTGCGGTTGCAGGGAAAGACCCCGGGGCGCGATAAACATTGCGGGCTGCCGCGCGGCGGGCATATTCAGCGCGGGCACGGCGCAGAAGCTGATAAACATCGACGGCTATATGCCGGGCAAAGAGGTCGTTATCCTCGGCAGCGGCGACATAGGGCTTATTATGGCGCGCCGCATGACCTTCCAGGGCGCGAAAGTAAAGGCGGTCGTTGAGCTGATGCCTTATTCGTCAGGTCTCAACAGAAACATCGTTCAATGTCTGAACGACTTTGACATACCGCTTATGTTCTCGCATACGGTCGTAGAGATAAAGGGGAGGGGCAGGGTCTCGTCGGTGGTAATAGCCGCCGTGGACGAAAAACTCAATCCGATAAAGGGCACGGAGCGGGAGATAAAGTGCGACACCCTTCTTCTCAGCGTAGGGCTTCTTCCCGAAAACGAACTGTCGAAAATGGCGGACGTCAATTTAAGTCCGGTCACCGGCGGCGCGATCGTCGACGACGACATGATGACTGAAACGGACGGCATATTCGCGTGCGGTAACGTGCTGCACGTGCACGACCTCGTAGACTTCGTAAGCGAGGAAAGCGAGTGGGCGGGAGCGCGCGCAGCGGCGTATATCGCGGGCAAAAAGACGACGGGCGACAAGGTGGCGGTTGAGGCGAAGGACGGCGTGAGATACGTCGTGCCGCAGTACGTGAACAGAAATGGCGACGGCCCGCTCAAACTTAAAATGCGCGTCGGCAATGTATTTAAAAACGTAAGACTTTGCGTGGTATGCGACGGAAAAGAGGTATACGCAAAGAGGAAAACGATAGTAACTCCTGGCGAGATGGAGACAGTGACTTTGGACGAAAAACAAACACGGGCGCTGAAAAATTGCAAACAGGCGGTCGTCTGTTTAAAGGCGGTGGAAAAATGAAAGAGATGATATGCATATGCTGCCCGATGGGGTGCAGACTGACGGTCGACGACAGCGACCTCGGCAACGTAAAGGTAAGCGGCAACACCTGTCCCAGGGGTGAAAAGTACGGCAAAGAAGAGGTCGTCTGCCCCAAGAGAATGGTGACCGCGGTCGTCAGGGTAGAGGGCGGCGACGTCGCTATGCTCAGCGTAAAGACGAGGGAAGCGATAGAAAAGTCAAAGATATTCGACGCGCTCGCAACGCTTAAAGGGGTCGTCGTCAAGGCGCCCGTAAAGATAGGAGACGCGGTGGTGAAGAACGTGACGGGCACGGGCGTGGATTTCATTGCCACGAAGAACGTCGCGACGCGTTGACCGCAAAATGATAAGAGGTGATATTATGGCGAAATACGTTATGTCGATAGACCAGGGTACGACCAGCTCAAGGGCTATAGTATTCGACAAAAAGGGAAATATAATAGCTAAGGAGCAAAAGGAGTTCACCCAGATATATCCTCACGAAGGCTGGGTCGAGCACGACCCGGAGGAGATCTTCGGCGGGGTAAAAGAGGTCGTCGGAAAGGTCCTTGAGCAGGTGGGCGCGGAAAACGTCGACTGCATAGGGATAACCAATCAGCGCGAGACCGTCGTCGTATGGGATAAGATGACCGGCAGACCCGTCTACAACGCGATCGTCTGGCAATGCAGGCGCACGGCAGACTATTGCGACAAACTCAAAGAAGCGGGACTTGAAAAACTGATATACTCAAAGACCGGTCTTCAGATCGACGCATATTTCAGCGCGACAAAAATAAGGTGGATACTGCAAAACGTCAAGGGTGCGAAGGAGCGCGCCGAAAACGGAGAGCTTCTGTTCGGCACGATGGACACCTACGTTATGTGGAAGCTGTCAGGAGGAGAGATATTCGCGACAGACTATACCAACGCCAGCAGGACAATGCTGTTCAATATCCACGACATGGTATGGGACAAAGACCTTATAGAGATGTTCGACGTGCCGGCGGGCATGTTCCCCGCGGTCTATCCGTCCGGTCACGCGTTCGGCTTTACGAGCGAGGACGTCATCGGCGCGAAGATACCGATATGCGGAGACGCAGGCGACCAGCAAGCGGCGCTTTACGGACACCTGTGCACGAAAAAAGGCAGTATAAAGAACACTTACGGAACGGGTTGTTTCGTGCTTATGAATACCGGCGACGAGCCGATTGAATCCAAACGCGGACTGGTCACGACTGTCGCGGCGAGCAGAGACGGGCAGAAACCGCAATACGTTCTCGAAGGCAGCGTATTCGTCGGCGGCGCGGTGATACAATGGCTCAGAGACGAACTGGGGCTTATAAAGTCGTCGCCGGAAACGGAAGAGATCGCGTTGAGCGTAAAGGATACGGGCGGGGTGTATATAGTGCCCGCTTTCGTCGGGCTGGGCGCGCCGCACTGGGACCCCAGGGCGAGAGGGCTGATAACAGGCATAACGCGCGGCACCTCAAAGGCGCATATCGTGCGCGCGGCGCTGGAATCGATCGCATATCAGGTCGTCGACGTCATGCATGCTATGCAAAGCGACGCGGAATGTAAGATAACCGCGCTAAGCGTGGACGGCGGCGCGTGCGCCAATAATTTCCTTATGCAATTCCAGGCGGACATACTCGACTGCAACGTGGTAAGACCCAGGATAATAGAAACGACCGCTCTCGGCGTCGCGTACCTTGCGGGGTTGAATACCGGCTACTGGAAGGACGAGGACGAGATAAGAGAAAACGTCGGCGTTGAGCGCGTTTTCACGCCCAATATGTCGCGCAAGAAACGCAGCGACCTTCTTATGGGCTGGGCGGACAGTATAGCGAGGACAAAATTCCGTTGACGTTTTGCCGCCCTGCATACGCGGGCAATCAAATAAATTTTATTGCCATAATCGCAAAATAGTGGTACAATCAACGCGTACGCCTTAGGAGATTTTTTTGGAAAACAAAACTTATCTGACAAAAATGGAAAAATCGGGTTACGGGCTCGCCGCTCTCGGGCAGGGGGCAATGTACGCGATGATGACTTCGTGGCTGAGCAGGTTCTACACGGACGTGCTCGGTCTTGAACTCCTTTTCGTCATGGGGCTTATGTGGGCAGCGAGGCTTGTTTTTGCGATAGGCGACCCGCTTATGGGCGTACTGGTCGACAATACCAGAAGCAGATTCGGCAAGATGAGGCAGTATCTGCTTTTCGCGCCGTTCATCGTTTCTCTTTTAAGCGTTTTCCTGTTTATTGATTTCGGTCTCGACATGACCGGCAAGATGATCTACGCTTCGGTGACCTATATGGTCTGGGGCGTGGCGTACGCGGTCTGCGACGTGCCTTTCTGGGGGCTTCCTTACGCAATGACCCCCAACGTAGAAGAAAGGGATAAATTTCTGTCTTTCGCCCGCACTCTGAACAGCATAGGCGGCGCGCTGCCGGTCGCGGTGGTCGCGCTTCTTATCGGCGACAATATTCTGGGGCTCAGAAAGGGTCTTATGGTCGGCGCGATACTCTTTTCGGCGATAGCGATCGTGCCATTTTCTATGACCTTCTTCTTTACGAGGGAGAGGATAGAGCCGCAAAAGGAAAAGCTAAGCGTAAAGCAGTCTTTCAAGGTGATAGGCAAGTGCAAACCGCTGGTGCTGGTAATGCTTTTCGGGCTTTTAAGTTTCGGCAGATATATGATCCAGGCGTCGTACACTTATGCGGCGGACTACGTGTTCACTTATTATGAGACGGCAAATTCTTTCACCGCGTTCGTCTACGATATGCGTCAGATAATCGGCGCGGCGCTGATAGGCGTCGGGATGTTTCCGTCCATGCTGATAATGCCCAAGCTGCTTAGAAAATACGATACCCGCAGGATAGCGCTCGGCGCGGGCATATTTTCGGGCGCGGTGCTCGGTCTCTTCTTTTTGATAGGGACGATTACGCATTACAATTTCTATATCGCGCTGCCCTTCTTCTTCCTCAGCGGTCTGCCCCTTGGCATATACAACGTGATAACTTTCGCGATGGTCGGGGAGTGTATAGACTATCTTCAATACAAGTTGGATATCCGCGCGGAAGGACTGGCTTCTTCATGCATATCCTTTGTCGGCAAACTCAGCGCGGCGTTCAGCGCGGGCGCGATACCGCTCGTGCTGGAAATAGCAGATTACGTTCAGCCGGTCACCGAAAACGGAGTTACCGTGATACAGCAGCAGACGACAGGCGCGCGTACCGCGATATTCATGATGCTGACCCTTATCCCCGCGGTAAGTCTTTTCGTTTCGACCCTGCCTCTTCTCGTATACGACCTTGTCGGCAGAAAGAAGAAAGAGATCGAAGAGGCGCTCAAACAAAAACAGATCATAAAAGAAGATTGACACGGTAAATTCCGGCGGGCGCTGCGTTTTTCAGGTCCGCGTCTTCCCGCGCAGAAAAGGGGAAAAGGTTTGATAAAGCGTAAAAGGCTTTATATTTTATCTGTTTTATTCACCGTTACGGCTTTTCGATCGTTATTTTTTTGATTCAAAGCGTATAAACGACCGCAAACGTTTTTGTTATGATTTACAGAAAAAACGCGCTCCTTTGAGGTGAACCCCAAAAGTTGGACAAAGAATTAATTAAATTGTATTTGAGTGAGTTCTGTATTGTACAGGACTCATTCCTTTTAATTTGAGAGATA
>CASEHD010000023.1 GCA_949287655.1 uncultured Christensenella sp.
ATATCTTGAACTCTACGCTATACTTCTTTTGCTTTTGCCCTTTTTTTGCCATAAAATATGCACCTCCAAAAGTGTCTAACTTTTGGGGTGCACATCAGTTTACGGGAGCCTGTTTTTTTGTTTAAAGATCAAGGCTTTGATTTCCGCTTTTCGCTTTTGAGAAACACTTTGTCTTTAAAAGTCCGTCGCCCATATTGACGATATTTCCGGTGCAGATACGGTTTTTGTTGAATATACATTCGTTGCAGTCGCATTGAATGAGCAGCTCTTTGCCTTCGTCGTAGTCGAAGTCTTTTGCGGCTTCAATGTTTACGCTGTTTTGTTGTATAATACCGTAGCGTCTTTTCTGTTTTGTTTCGCATACGCCGTTTTTGCTCACTTTGATAACACCCGCGTTGCAGTGGCAGGCGCGGTTGAATTCGCAGTTGCAGGTCGTACATCTCAGTCCTTTCATCAGATCACCTCCTGAGATAGTATTTACAAGGACGGCGTTTTAATTCGCGCGGAGCGTATCGACTTATTTTACCCGCGTTTTACCGGATACGTGGAAGAGAAATTCGCCTTCTTTGTTGCATTACGCGCCCCGCGTGTGTTATCATATAAAAAAAGACAAGGCAGGTATTTATGAAGGTATTACTTTTGCAGGACGTTAAGGGTCAGGGAAAGAAGGGCGAGATAATAGACGTCAACGACGGCTACGCGCGCAATTTTCTGATAAAGAAGAATATGGCGAAAGAAGCGACCGCTTCCGTTATCAACGAAACGAAGCAGAAGCAGGCGGCTGAAGAAAAACGCAGAAAGGAAGAGTACGACAATGCGGTCGAACAGGCGAAAAGGCTCAAAGGACTCGCGGTCGACGTAAAGATACGCTGCGGCGAAAACGGCAAGGCTTTCGGCGCGGTGACCTCAAAGGAAATTTCCGAAAGACTCGCGGAGATAGGCTACGACGTAGAAAAGAAAAAGATACTTTTATCGGATCCGATAAAGAACGTCGGCAATTATCAGGTTGAACTCCGTCTGATGGCGGGCGTGACTACGTTCATCAACGTAAAGGTACTGCCGCTCAACTGAGACCGTTCAGAGAAAGAATAAGCGCTCCGTAAAGGGGGCGCTTTTCGTTTTGCGTTCGGGTTTTAAGGCGGCCCGTTTATCTGTTGTTCCTGTTTCTTCTTATCAGGACGATGAGAAGAAGCCTGAGCATCTGAGCGAGAGAAAACGCGAAGTTGACAAGGTAAGTTTTTGCCGCCGCGCCGAGCACTTTGGAGGCGTCCGAGACTTCGTTTTCGTTAAGTATGCCGCAATCGACCAATTGTTTTTTTGCTCTCGAACTCGCGTTGTATTCCGTAGGCAGTGTTATGAACGTAAACAGGCAGTAGAAGAAATAGCACAGTACCGCGAGCCCCAGAAAAAAGGTTGATATCTGCATCGAAAAGTTGCTGAAATAGCCCATCAATTCAAATATCATAGCAATGAGTATAAGAGGCATGCACAGCCTTGACGTGAAATTCACGACAGGGACAAGCTTTGCGCGTATCTTTACCGGCGCGTAATTTTCTTCGTGCTGTATTGCGTGCCCTACCTCGTGCGCCGCCACGCCTATCGCCGCAACAGAAGAGCTGTCGTATGTCGCCTGCGAAAGGGCTACCGTCCTCGTCGACGGGTCGTAGTGGTCGGTAAGGCTTCCCTGGCAGCGTATTATCTGTACGTCGAACATACCGTTCGCGTCAAGTATCGCGCGCGCCGCTTCCGCGCCTGTATATCCCTTTTCCGACATAACCATCGAATATTTTTGAAAGCGCGACCTTACTTGTACGCCGGCGGCGATCATCCAGATCACCAAAGGCAGAAAGCATGCCGACACAATGAGAAGAGCAAGTTGCAGAGTGTCGACGCTTGCGCCCAATATAAAAATCATAGTATTCACCTCGCTATATAGATGATACCATATATTGTTTAACAATGCTTAAAAATATATGTAAAATCACAGTAAGTCCGTTATGAAAAGAAGATACGAGGGAATGAACGGCGCCGAATACGGTTTTATCACGCTTAAAATAAATCTCCCGACGTTGCCGCGAAATGTCTATACCGCGCAAATGTCGGTTATTATGCCGTCCGTCACGCGGAAACGGAAATATCTGACGCGGCAGAAAGAGGAGAGAGAGTATACGCCCGCGACGAAAGGCCGGTATGGAATAAAGTCGAAGTCGGCTATTCTGTCGAATTCGCCCAGCATCCCGCGCGCCGCGGAGACGGAAAGGGTTCTTCTTAAAAGTTCTTGCGCGCCGCGTTCGTCTCCGAAAAGCAGCTTTTCGAGGAACACGAACGGGATTATCTCGTCCGGATAAGAGTGATCGCGATTATAGACGAACGACAGCCCGTCGCGTGCGAACGCGCCGTTCTTTATCGTAAGCCGTTCCGTCCTCACACAGTCGTTGCAGCCGCCGAGCCTTTCCGTGATCTCAACGCCTTCGCCGTCTGTGCGGAAGTCGTCGCAGAAGGTTGTAAGAAGGGGCGCGTAGTCGCCGCGGTAGTAGATCAGTGCGAGCAATTTTTTCTTTTCCGCTTTAGCCGATATCTTAATAATATGTCCGTTTTTCATCGTCGCCGCGCTTACTTTCAGGTCGGACAGGGCGGAAGGGCAAGGGATCTCGTATATTTCGTCACGCGTTTCCAATATAAGTCTGGAACCGCGTTTTCTGCATAAGGTGACAAGGTGAGAGACATTGCCGGCGCGACACGATGTCTGAAAGAGCACCTCGGCTTCTTCCTCGCTTCGGGGCGTCGGAGAAAAGAGTATATGTCTGCAGGAAAATCCCGTGTCGATCACGGTGAGACCCTCCGCGGGGAAAGGTCTTCCGTCTCCGCTCATTTTCGCAAACAGGGGTTCGCACCCTTCGCGGAAATATCCGACGGCGAAATCTCCCTGTTTTTCGCACCCGCTTTTTATCAATGCGCCGTCCGCCGTCACATACGCGCCGTTGTCGTCGAAAAAATATTTTGCCATTGTCTCACCACAGATAAATTATGCGGCGTGCGCCGCCGATATACGGGAAGAGCAAAAAAAAAGAGCCTTGCGGCTCCTCTCTTTTGTTTATTATCTTTATTCTGCGTATGTTGCGTTTTTAAGCGTATAAAGCGTGTCGCCTTCCGCTATCTGCACGATAAGGTTGTTTATCCTCGGGTCGTCGGCAGACGGGTAAGGGGTGGACGCTATCGCGCATTTAAGGCTTTCGCCGGAACCCGGGAAAGTGCGGTTGAGAGAGATGTAAACGTAGTAGCATACATACTCTGTCTGAGCTTCGTCCGCGCCTTTTACGACGGTAGTGGAAGACCTCGAGGAGCTCATCGTCACGCTCTGCGTTTCGCCCAGAGTGACGTCGGGCACGTCGAAAGTGAAAGAGGAGACTGATTCGGGCAGACATCTGGCGACCTGATAGAGTATAGCGTTGTCGATGAATGGCGATTCGTTGAAATCTCCGACCTTGATCTCGCCTTCGCTCACGCTGTCGCCTTCCGTCGTCTTATAATAACATTTTTCGTTCTTATATTCGGCGGTATATCCGCTTGAAACGCCGCTTATGGTCTGAGAACATTGAGCGTATCTCACCTGAATCGTGGTAGTGAAGAAAGCCGTTGTCTTTTTCACGTCGCCGTTTTCCATGGTAAGTTCGGTGGTAGCGACATATCCGACCGCGTTGTCGAGAGACCAGTCGCCGATCGTGACTTTTTCGCCGTTATAGCTTTTGACGTTTACCTTCATCTCGCCTCTGACCTGATCTTCGGTCGCGCTCTTATAAATGACGTCGTATTCGAGTGTTTCGTCCGTGACGTCGCTTGTCCACGCTCTGCTGTTGGACAAAAGTTTCTGCGTGGGGGTAGCGTTATTGCAGCCCGCCAGTGTGACGCCCAGCACGCATATCATGATAACTGTAACGATTACAAAAATAAACTTTTTCATAGTATTTTTATTATATCATATATTTTATTTTTATCAATTAAATTAGCGTAATATTTGCCTTATGCCCGATAAATGACCCGTTTCGCTGTTGCAAAGGTAAGATTTTGTCGTTATAATGGAATTATGGTTGAATTTTTCCTTAGCGATACGCTCGATTGCGTCGCGGTGTTCGAAAAGATAAAGCAGAGAAGAGGCAACGGCAAACGCCAGCTTCTGATCGTACCGGACCGTTTTATGCTGTATTACGAAAAAGCCGTGATGGACTATCTGGACATTTCCGCAGGTTTTGACATCGAAGTCGTCAGTTTTTCGCGCCTTGCCAACAAGACTATGGGCGCGAAGATGAACGACTACCTTTCCGCGGAAGGGGCGGTAATGCTTTTAAGAAAAGTCATTGAAAAGAACAAGGACAAGCTGTCCTGTTTCCGCGGCGCGTACAACAACGCTGATTTCGCAAGCGAGATATACGCAGTCATTTCGCAGATAAGAAACAGCGGCGTTTCGACGGATATGATAGAAGGCATTCTTCCCTCGCTTCCGGTAAAAATACTCAACAAATCAAAGGATATCGTCCTTCTTTACAAGGGGTACGTCGAGGAACTAAACTCCGGTTATACAGACGGCTCGTCAAAGCTTGAAGCGCTTGAAAGCGCGATATCGGAATACGGGATGCAGGATTGCGACGTATACATAAGCGACTATCTGCACCTCAGCAACATTCAGCGCAGGATATGCGAAAAACTGTTCGCGGGCGCGAACTACTGCGGCGTGTTCATGGTGCGTAAAGAAGGGGTCGGCAACGCGAGGATATACCCGGTAAGATGTATAGAAACGCTCATCGAAAGGGCGCGCGCGTGCGGCTGCGACCCCAAGGTGCATATATTGCCGTCCACGCTTAAAGGCGACAAAAAGGCGATAAGCGAAGAGCTGTTTTCCTATGGAGGCAAGACTTATAAAAGCGACGGCAGCACGCGTCTTTACGCTGCGGACGGAATAGAGGACGAGGTAAAGAGAGCCGCGCGAGACATAAAGAGAAGAGTTGTACGCGACGGCGCGCGTTTTAAAGATTTCGCCGTCGTGTGCTGCGACGTTGCGGCATACGCGCCCGTCGTCGAAAGGGTGTTTTCAAACGTCGGCATAAATTATTTCTTCGATAAGAAAGAACCGCTTGCTTCGCAGGCGGCGACAAGGCTGATCACCTGTGCATTCAGAACGGTAGCGAGAGGATACAGGCGCAAAGACGTCATGGAACTCGCGAAGAACGCCTTGCTGGGCGTCGACTTTGAAAAGGTGTGCGTGTTCGAAAATTTCTGCATAAAATACGGCATCGACGATTACAGATTCGATTCTCCGTTCAGGATGGGGGAAAAGGATCCCGATCACGAGGTCGCGGAAGAGGTCAGGTCGTACGTGAGCGGTCTTCTGTCCTGCTTCGGTCTGAAGAATGCGACTGCGGCGGAGTATTATGCGGAACTTACCGATTTTCTGAAAAAGTGCGATTTCGACGCGCGCAACGAAGAGTACGTCAACCGCCTGAAAGAGAGAGGGGAAGACGCCGCTTACAACTGCGCTTTACAGGCGACGGACAAACTTAAAGAGATATTCGACAGAAGCGTAAGGCTTCTGGGAGACTGCAGATTTACGATCAATTCGTATCTGAACATAATCGTTTCAGCGATAGCCACGACGGATATCGCGCTCGTACCCCTTTATATCGACTGCGTTTTCGTCGGCGAGTCGCGCGAGAGCAGATACGACGGCGTAAAGGTGATGTACGTGTTGGGCGCAAGTCAGGGCGTCCTTCCTCCCGAACACGGAGACGTCGGCATATTCGCGGGAAAGGAGAGCAGAGCGTGGGCGGCGTGCGGCGTAGAGGTTGAACCCGACGTCAGAGAGCTTAACAACGAAGAAAAACTCAATACGCTGATGTTTTTGCTGAAGCCGTCCGAAGCGCTGGAAATAAGTTACAGCAAATATTCGGCAAACGGCGAGCAGCTGAACCCGAGCACGGTTATAAAACAGCTTTCGGAAACGCTTTCGCTTGAGGTAAAGAGCTCTCAGCCGACCGACGCGCTGTGGGATACCGCGCGCTATGCGGAGTATTTTGCCGGGATAGGAAACGCTCCCGACGAACTCGTAAACTATAAGCTGCGCGTGCAGTCGGGCATACGCCACGAAGACCCGGCGCAGTACGACGCGCTTTTTACACTCGCGAAAGAAAAGTACGGAGACAGGATGGAAACTTTGCTTGAAGACGCGCAGCCCGAAGAATACGTTTCCCCCTGCCGTGCGACGGTCTGGAAGGACGGGCATACCAGCGTAAGCCAGATAGAACTTTATACAAAATGTCCGTTCAAGCATTATATCGAAAGAGTACTGGGCGCGGAAAAGAGAGAAAAGGCGGAACTCAGAGTCCTTGACCTGGGAAGCATTATCCACGACGTGCTGCACAGCTTTTTCGCCGCCTGCAATTATATGACGACGGACGCGGCGGCGGTAAAGAATAAAGTGCTTTCAATCGTGGAAAAAGTGCTGAAAAAGGACGAGTACGCGCATCTGACAGAAATACCCCATTTAAAAGGCGAGATAGAAGAGATAAAACAGAGGTGCGTGTTCCTGATACAGACGTTATGCGAAAGGATGAAAAACAGCGATTTCAAACCGTATATTCTCGAAGAGGCTTTCGGTATGGGCGGTAAATACGACCCGATAAAGATAAAATTAAAGGACAAGACGATAGATCTTCAGGGAAGAATCGACCGCGTCGACATTTACGACGATTATATAATAGTCATCGACTACAAGAGCAGCGCGTCGATAGTTTTCTCTTTGCCGCAGGTGATCTACGGCGAAAGGGTACAGCTGTTCATATATATGAAAGCGCTTTCGGGGCAGCTCGGCTTAAAGCCGGCGGGAGTGTTTTATCTGCCGCTCAGCAACAAGTTCGTCTCTGAAGACAAGAGCCCGAAAAGATTCAGATATGTGGGTTTTATAAACACGGACGAGAAAATTTTACCGCATTACGATCACGTTTTCGACAATCCGGACAACGGGGTCGAAAGCGGGTTGTTCCCGATATGCCGTTCTGACTTAGGCAGGACGCGCGGCAAAATAGTCGCGACAGACGACAATATCGCCGTCAGCCGGGAACGCCTTGAAAAGCTGTGCGATTACGTAGAAGAGCTGGTCGCGAAGGCGGCGCAGGAGATAGACGACGGATACATTAAACCTTCGCCGGTAAAGGACGAGTGCAAACGGTGCGAGTACGGCAACATATGCGGCTTCGCTTTTTCGGACGGATCGGAGAGAAGTCACGGCTCAAACAAATCGTTTGAAAATTACGGATATTTCAGGGGGGCGGGTAATGAGCGTAAGGATGTGGAATGACGATCAGATAAGAGCCATAGAAAGCGTTGACGAAAACACTCTCGTTTCCGCTTCGGCAGGCAGCGGCAAGACCGCGGTCACGATCGAAAGAATAATCAGAAGAATAAAGGAAGGCACGCCCGTGAAGGAAATAGTCATGCTGGCTTTTTCCAACGCGGTCGCGGCGGAACTAAAAGACAAGGTGACGACAGAACTCGTCAAAGCCATGCGCGAAGAGGGCGCGGACAAGGAGTATCTGAGAGAACAGATAGACAACGTGTCCTTGTCCGACATCTGCACGGTACACTCGTTTTGCGGAAATCTGGTGAAAGAGTTTTTCGAAGAGGCAGGGGTGGATCCGTCTTATTCGATACTTGAACCGACTGAAAAAGAAGGCATGCTGGACAGCGCGATAGACGCCGTGCTCAAAGAGTACGGCGAAAAGGCGGACCCGCTGGTATCGTCGCTCAAATTCACCTTCGGCGGCGACGGCGACTTTCGCAAGCAGATAAAAAGGGTATACGATTTTCTTGAATCCCAGCCGGACAGAGAAAAGTGGCTTGACCGGGCTTACAGCGGTTACGGCAACGGGGATCCGGCGGCAAAATATCTGCTTGACGAATGCGCGAGATCGCTTAAAGAACTGAAAAGCGACGGAGAAAGGCTGACAGCCGCGCTGGATAAGTATCCCGGATTCGATCCGAAAAAGAAAGATAAGATAATAAGTATTGTGCTTGCGTGCGACAAAGCGCTTCAAAAGGAAGGTTTCGACCTCGCCTGCGAGGCGGCAGAAGCAGATCTGTCCTTGCCAATGAACGGAAAGTTGCAGGACGCCGGGCTCAATAAGATAGCCGTCGCATTGGGTTTGGATCCCGCGGCAGTCAAGTTGAGATACGGCGAGCTGAGAGCGGAAGAGAAAAAATACAGCCAAAAGGCGAAAAACGTTGCGGCAAAGATACGCGAGGTCTGCGCTTACACCCCCGAAAAATGGGAAGAGTACGGGAGAAAAGTCGGACCGTACGTGAGCAAACTGACAGAGATAGTCGAAAAGGTCGCGTCGGCGTATTCTGAAGGAAAGCGCGCTGAAAACAAGATGGATTTCGCAGACCTCGAATATTATGCTGTCAAAGTGCTGAAAAACGACGAGATAGCGAATGAAGTCGCTTCCCGCTACAAATACGTCTGTATCGACGAATACCAGGACACCAACTACGTACAGGAATATGTGCTCAGCCGCATTTCAAACGGCAAAAATCTGTTCATGGTCGGCGACGTAAAGCAGAGCATTTATCAGTTCAGACTGACAGATCCTGAGATTTTTCTGTCAAAATTCGACAAGTATTCGTCGGACGCGGACGCCGGAAAACTGGTCACGCTCAATCAGAATTTCAGAAGCGACAGACGAATACTCGATTTTGTCAACGCCGTGTTTTCAGAAATAATGACAAGGGAAAACGGCGGGGTAGACTATGCGGCGACGTCCATGCTGAGCACAAAGTACGACCCCGTGATCTGCGACGATCAGCCGGTGATAACGGTATATCCGGTGTCTTCTCCCGCAAAAGTTGCAAAACAGATCGACGACGGCGTGTACAGCGTACGCGGCGACAACGGCAAGGACAGCGAAGGCGCGAGAGCGGAAGCGTGCTGTATAGCGGAGATAATCGCCTCCGTTGTCGGCAAAAGGGAGATCGGATATTACGTCGAAGACAAACCGGTAAGGAAAACGGTCGGCTACAAGGATATAACCCTTCTTTGCATGAAAAGAGACGAGCGCGTAAAATCAATAATAAATTATCTTTGCGAGGCGGGGATCCCGGTAGCGGGCGCAAACGTGGTCAAAGAAGACCGTTATGCCGGTATCGGCGCGCTTAACGACCTGCTCAAAGTCATAGACAATCCGCTTCAGGACGTCGCGCTCATATCCGTGATGAAGAGCGTGTTCGGCGGTTTCGATTGCAGCGAACTGGCGAATATAAGAAAGGAATACCCGAAGCAAAAGTATTTTTATGAGTGCGTGAAGCGGTACGGAGAGGAAAAACGGGACGACCTTTCGGATAAGATAAAGGCGTTTTCCGACGGTATGAGATATCTCAGAGAATTTTCCGCCCAGTCGTCCGTCGGCAGGCTTCTCGAAGAGGCGATATCGAAATACAGCTTTGACAAATACGTGCTGTCGCGCTACGGCAGAGAGGACTGCGACAGAATGAGGGCGTTCGTCGCGGGACTTGAAGGAAAGAGCTACGCGATGACGCTGCAAGCCATGCTCGCTTACGGCGAAGAGGTCTCAGTTTCGGTCGCAAGCGCGGACAGACCCGAGGACGATGACTGCGTACAGACTTCTACGATACATTCTTCAAAAGGTCTCGAATATCCGGTCGTGATCCTGATCGACGCGTCGGCGCCGTTTAATTTCGACACTTACGACCTTCTGCTTGACAAGGATCTGGGCATGGCGATGAAATATCCCGAAGAAGAAACCAGACTAAAACGCAACACTCTGAAATATCTGGCGTGCAGCCGCAAGCTCAGAAAAAAGAATACGGAAGAGAGGATGAGACTGTTTTACGTCGCCCTTACCAGGGCGAAAAACATGCTCTTTGTGACGGGCAAAAGCAGCGCTTTCGGTACGGAAGAAAAGAACGAGTCCTCTTTCTTCAACTGGCTGAACAACGTGGCGTCGAATTCTTCCGCCTTCAAAAACAAATACGTGAAAGAATACGTTTCGGAACGGGGTGACGATGAAGAAGAAAGGATCGCAGACGCGCTGACTTTCGCTGCGCCGTCGCCGCAAAAACTCGCGGAAATCAAGGAATATCTTGAATACGAATACCCGTACGCGAAAAGTGCGAAAACGGGTATAAAGCATACGGTTACGGGAATAAATAAGGAAGATCCCGCGGATTATGGCACGACATACGTCTCCAACTGGTTCGAAGAGGACCGCGCGGGAGTGGGAACGGCATACCATAAGGTCATGGAAAACGTCGACTACGACAGCGCGGACGAAGAGGCGGTCGCAAAGCAGATAGATGAACTTTACGAAAAGGGCGTCCTGGACGAAGAGTCGCGCAAAGTTGTGGACCCTGCGATAGTATTCAGATGCCTGTGCAGCGACGTGATAACGAAAGCACGCGCGTGCGAACATATGCGCGAAAAACAATTTATGTTGCGCGTGAGCGCGAAGGACGTCTTAGAGGACGGACCCGACGACAAGATACTCGTGCAGGGCACCGTCGACCTTCTGATACCCGACCGCGCAAACGGTACGGCTACCGTAGTGGACTTCAAGATGAGCAAGCTTCCGCCAGATACGATAGCGGCGCGTTACCGCAAACAGCTTGAGTTGTACGCGATGGCGGCTGAAAAAGGGTTGGGACTCAGAGTGGACAAAAAACTCATATACGTTTTGGGGCAAGACGTGATTTTAGAGGTGTAAAAACAAAAAATCGGGCAAACATTTTAAGGCGGCGGTAAGAGGCTGCCGCCGAAAGAGACGGTTGTTTCACGTTTTCGCCGGCGCGTAAAGAGAGGGAGGAGCGTTTTTTACGGCATACATATCAATTAAAAAGGAGTATGTTTGCTGTGGAAAAAATCGTAATGCAAATCGGCGCCGCGCTCGACGAGGTTCTCGGACTGTTTCCCGTACAGTTTGTCACCGTGGTCTGCGCCGCGCTCAGCGTAGTCGCCTTTATTATTCAGATCCTTTATATTTTGCTTTCGAGCAAGAATATCGGGAATTACCGCAGGATAAAAAGGTTTGTAGTCAGAAGAGGGGATATCGACCTCTCGAATTCTCACCGCTTTTATAAAAAGTGCGTGAAGCATATGCCGCGTTCCGTCAGAAGGGCGTGGAAGAGGCAGGCTCTCATCGGCGGAGAGTATGCGGGAAGCGAACTTCAGCTGAAGATGAACAAAGCGTTGACCGGAGAAAAACGACCGATGCTGTTCTTCTATTATCTCGCGTTTGCCTGCGTTGCGGCGCTGCAGACTGTCTTGCTCTGCAAGGGGCTCGAATGGACGACCGCGGTATGCTATACGCTGCTTGCGGCGGCGGTCTGGGCGGCAATCGGTCTCGTCGCGAAACTTTACGCGTTCATAACTTATAAGAGAGACAGACAGGCGGCGGCGGGGATCCTGCGCATATTCGAAAACAGACTGACCCTCGAGGACAAGTCTCGCACCAGAGTGTATGTCGTGAATGCTTCGGACGCGGACGGAATAAAGAGGGCGGCCGATATTCCCGAAAACGGAGGAACGGAAAAACTCGTAAATTCGGTCAGGGCTTTCGTAAGCGCAAAACCGGATAAGGAGATCGCCGAGATAGTCGCCGGCGGGCTTGCAAGCGTTTCGGCGGACGCGGCGGGCACGGAAAGCAGCGCGGCTGTCAAAGAAGCGGCTGAAGCTTTGAAAAAATATACCGCTTAAAGGTTGCCAAAAATAATCTTGTAGTGTTATTATAGTGAATAGGAGTCGCGGATTTCTGTTATAATCTTCCGAGCGTTCGGCGTAAGGGCGGAAATGCGCGACTTTATTTTTCTTAAAAACCCGTGCGCGGCTCCGTCGCGGAAGGAGGCAGTCGATGATTGAAATTTTCAAAACAGACGAATTTGAAAAGCTCCAACACCTGCAGGAGGAGGTATACTCGGCAGAAGGGTTTTCTCCCAAGGATTGCTGGATAAACCTGGTAAATCCCAACGATAAGGAGATTGAGTACATAGCGGGTCTTACCGGCATCGAAGCCGACGTTCTAAAAACCCCCCTCGACGACGAGGAAAGATCGCGCGTTGAAAACGAAGAGGATTATTCTATGGTCCTCGTCGATATCCCGGTCATCGAAGAAGAGGCGGCTTATTATAGCTATTTTACGATACCTCTCGGCACTTTTATCAAAAAAGACTGCGTTGTGACCGTATGCCTGAAAGATACGGCGGTGCTCCGCGATTTTGCGAGAAACCGCATAAAGTCTTTCGTTACCTATAAAAAGACGAGATTTTTGTTTCAGATTTTGTACAACATCGCGACGAAATTTCTTAACTACCTTAAACAGATAGATAAAGCGAGCCAGCGCATTCAGAACGAATTGCATAAGTCAACCAGGAACAAAGAGCTGATACAGATGCTCGACCTCGAAAACTCGCTGGTATATTTCAGCACGTCGCTTACAGGCAACGACGCGGTCATCACCAGGCTGCTTTCGACAAAGACGAACTCTTCAAGTATCGTCAAGATATACGAAGAAGACAAGGATCTCCTTGAGGACGTAGCGGTTGAGACCAAACAGGCAATGGAAATGTGTTCGATTTACAGAGACATTCTTTCGGGCACGATGGACGCGTACGCTTCGGTCATATCCAACAACCTGAACATAGTGATGAAGGTGCTGACTTCGGTCACCCTTGTGTTCTCGATACCGACGCTGATCGCTTCGTTCTTCGGTATGAACACAGGCGTTCCGTTTGAAAACAAATGGTGGGGGTTTTGGGTGGTTGCCGCGATAAGCGCGGTTATATCGATCGTGCTGGCGCTTTTCCTGAAAAAGAAAAAGCTGCTTTAAAGGAAAGGAAAGACAAATATCCGCGCCTCTCGAATGAGGTGAACCCCAAAAGTTGGACAAAGAATTAATTAAATTGTATTTGAGTGAGTTCTGTATTGTACAGGACTCATTCCTTTTAATTTGAGAGATAT
>CASEHD010000024.1 GCA_949287655.1 uncultured Christensenella sp.
AATATCTCTCAAATTAAAAGGAATGAGTCCTGTACAATACAGAACTCACTCAAATACAATTTAATTAATTCTTTGTCCAACTTTTGGGGTTCACCTCAGACGGAGTTGCGTTATTTTTATCGGAACGTTTTATTGTTCCGGCTGAACCTCTGCCTGAGCGGAGACGATTATTGAAGACGGGTCGCTTTCCGTATAATAGCCGCTAGTCTGAGCGGTGACGGTGATCGTATCTCCCGCCGCAAGACCTTCGAGGTACACGGAGGTATTGGTCGTAATCAGCGTTACCGTCTTTGTGCCGCCGTCCTGCGCCTTTGCCTCGTAGGTCACCAGGTAGGTCGTCGAAACGCCCTCGGTGGTAGAGATTGTCAAAAGCGTTCTGCCGTCTTCCTGCAGCGTTGCGGAAAGGGTCGGGGTCAGCAATTTTTCGAGCTTGATCGTAGAGGTCATAGCGGCTTTACTGGTCAGTATGTCCGCGCTGTCCGCGGTTGCCAAAACTCTTATCGCATACGCGCCTGCGGAGGTCAGTTTGTCGGTGATGTCGATCGAAACGACCGCGCTGTCGTCTTCGGGCGAGAACGTGTACTTGACGCCGTTGACGTAGTACTCGTAACCCGTTGCGAACGCGACCTTATCGAAGGTCAGAGTATAGACCTGTTTGCCTTCCGTGACGGACGTGGTCACGTTGAGGTTGGACGGGGTCGCCAGCTGGATCCTGTAAGTATATTCGCAATTCGCCGTCGCTCCGTCTACGTAAAGATTTGAGCTTTCGCCGAGCGCGAACGGGTCGCTGTAAGAGTAGTTGCCCTTAGCGTAGACCTCGATGCGGTGGGTGCCGGTCTGAGAGGTCAGCTGAGAGGTGATGTTGAACTCGTTGCCGTCTACGTCTATCCATTCGACTCCGTCTATCCTGAACGCGTAACCCTGCGCGTTCTGCACTTTGGACGCGACCGCGACGAGAGAGCCGTCCGAGCGCTCGTCGATGTTGATATCGACGGGAGCCGCAAGGCGGTCGATATATTTAACGACGTTGCAGTTGTACAGATCGACCGAAATGCCGCTTCTGCGTTCTATCGCGACGGTATTTATGCCGTTCACGGTCGGGCAGACAAAGTCTGTGCCGATGAGGACGACGACGTTGTGCGTCTCGTCGGCGAGAGCGTCGGCGCCTTCGTTTTCAGGGGAAGAGGGGGTCTCCTCCGCGTCGGGGAGGGCGGTTATGCCGCCCGTGACCGCGCCGTATACCGCCGCGCGGGAAGCGGAGTTGAGAGCAAGAGAGCCGACCGTCGCGTTTTTCGCGAGGTTAAGGGTAGAATATCTGAGTTCGACGGCAGACGAAACGTTCGCGTTGACGTTGAGTGCGGTCACGTAATCCGCGACGAGCTTTGCGTTTTCGCCTTCTCCGAAAGCTATCGATCCGTTTATGTTCGCCGTCTCCGCCTTAACGGTAACGGTGCCGTTCGCCTGGGCGGAAGAGGACAGCGTAAACGTCTTTGCGTCGATATTCATCGTGCCGACCGTTACGGACGAAGCGAGCACGACGCCCGCGTTGGGGGTTGCGAACTCTATCGTCGCAGCCTGCAATAGACCTTTCGCGATATAGCTGTCGCCTTTTTTTGTGCCGATGTATATAGTCGTCTCGGTATCCGCGCCTTCGTCGTACTTGAGAGTGCCGTTGACGACGAGAGAGTGACCGTTGAGGTCTATGTTGTACGCGCGGCTCAGAGTCAGGTCGCCGTCGACGGTGACGTCCTTGTCGAGTACGAAATATTTGCCATCGTCGTAATTCATGAAGTCTTCTGCGCTTTTTACGAAGATTTTGTCTTTGTTGATGAAGTAGATCGGCAGGGCGATCGCGAGCGCTATCGCAACGATGACGACCGCGGAAACGACCGCTATGATTATGCGTTTTTTCTTCTTTACGGAAGTTTCTTTGAGCTTGGGTTTCAGCGCTTCGTTCATTTCCTCCGCGCCGGGAACGGCGGTTTCGGATTCGTCGATGACGGGAGTGTCTTCGTCAGAGTCCGCCGCCTTTTCTTCTTTTTCTTCCTTTTCTGTCATTGCGTTATCCTCTTTTTCGTCTTCCGAAGTTACGGCCGCGGAACTTTCGTCCTTTTCCTCGCTTTCGGAAAGGCTTTCTTCCTTAGCCGGCGGGACGTCGTCGACGGGCTCGTCAACGAAGTCGTAATGTTCGTCGAGAGGGATGTCGTCGGAAAGCAGAGAGTCGTTTTCCTTTTCGACGTCGTCCGGCTTAAAGTCTTTTTCTTTGTCGTCCATTTTCAGTCCTCCTTGATGAACTTTTCTATAAGGGCGCAACTGTCGTCGTAATATACGCCGCTTGCCTTTGCGTTCTTTTCGTTCATCGACTTAAAAGGATTGTCCTTTTCGTCGTAAGAGCGGTAAAGCACGTACGGCACCGGGTCGGACGTATGCGTTTTGAGTTTTATCGGCGTCGGATGGTCGGGCGCGATAAGAATACTGAACGCGACTTCGGCTTCCCTCAGTTTGTCTACAATATATTGTACCACAACGTGGTCTATCAATTCAACAGATAAAATCTTATGTTTAAGATCGCCCTGGTGTCCGCATTCGTCGGGCGCTTCCATATGCACGTAAACATAGTCGCAGCCGTCTTGAAGCAGCGCTTTGACCGCGCTTTCGGCTTTGCCGGCAAAATTGGTCTCGTAAGTGCCGCACGCGCCCTCGACCTCGATCACCTTCATCTTTGCGCCGATCCCTATGCCTTTTATAAGGTCGACCGCGCTTATCACCGCGCCTTTGAGCCCGTATTTTTCCTCGAACGGGGAGAGCGCGGGACGGGTGCCTTCGCCCCACAGCCAGATACTGTTCGCGGGATTTTTGCCCGCCTTTCTGCGCGCAACGTTGACCGGGTGATCCTTGAGAAGGTCGTAAGACTTCTTCATAAGCGCGAGCATCTCTTCGCCGTAAAGCGCTTTGGGCAGATAGTCGGAGATCTTTTTGTCGGAGATGTCGTGCGGGGGAGTGAATTCCGTACCCGGCTTCGCGTTATGCCTGACGAGACAGTGACGGTAGCTTACGCCGCTGTAAAAGCAGAGTTCGTCGGTGCCCAGTTTGCTTTCGATAAAGTCGATAAGCTCTTTGGCTTCCGCGGAAGAGATCTCGCCCGCGCTGTAATCGACCATCGTCTTGTTTTCGTACGGCTCGTCGTCCGAAAGGGTAACCAGGTTGCACCTTATCGCGATGTCGGTGTCTTTGAGGTCGATGCCGATGCTCAGCGCTTCCAGCGGAGATCTGCCGCTGTAATAGAGGGCGGGGGAGTAGCCCAGTACCGCCAGGTTGGCGACGTCGCTGCCCGGTTTCATGCCGTCGGGCACCGTCTTTACGAGTCCGAGTTCGCCTTTCGCGCAAAGCGCGTCTATATTGGGTTTGTCCGCGACTTCGAGCGGGGTTTTGCCGTCCAGCTCGTCCAGCGGGTAATCCGCCATTCCGTCGCCCAGGATAACGACGTATATTTTGTTTGAGTTTTTCATAACATGTCCTTTTATATTTTCGTCCGCGCGTTGCGGCGCGGGCGCAATATACTATATTTATTTTAATAGTTTAGCGCGCCCGCATAAAAAAGTCAAGCGTTGTCCCGCTCTGCGCGTACGCAGGCGCGACTATTTGCGTAAAAAGATTGCTTAAAAGTTATCCGTATGTTACAATAAACAGGACGATAAAGGAGGATTTATGTCAGAAACAGTTAATATGAACTTCGGCTGGAAGTATTCCGCCGATTTTAAAGAAGAGTATTTAAGCGCCTCTTTTGACGACAAGGCGTTTGAAACGGTCAATATTCCGCACGCGAACAAGATAATACCTTACAACAACTTTGACGAAGAAATCTATCAGTTCGTCAGCTGTTACCGCAAGACGATAAACGTTCCCGAAAGCTGGAAAGGTAAAAAACTTATTCTGAGTTTCGAGGCTGTCGCAAATTACGCCGAAGTGTACGTAAACGGAAAGACGGCTTTCGCTCACAAGGGCAGTTATACTAAATTCGACGGCGATATCGCGCCGTTCGTCGAATACGGCAAAGACAACGTTATCGCCGTCAAGGTCGACAGTACCGAGAGGGCGGAGATACCTCCTTTCGGCGGCGTGGTCGACTATTTGGTATACGGCGGCATTTACCGCGAAGTCTATCTCTACGTTCACGACGGAGTTTATTGCAAAAACCTGCGTCTTACGCCCGTCGACGTGCTTTCTTCGCCTAAGCTGGACGTCGAAGCGGAACTTAGCGGTGATATGAACGGTATTCCGGTAAAAATCGAACTCAGCGCGGCGGACGGCTCTAAGATCGTGGCAACCGAGGTCATAGCGAGCGGGAACAAAGTTCACGCTTTTCTCGAATGCGGCGGCGTAAAACTGTGGGACACCGAAAACCCCAACCTCTATACCGTGACCGTGACTTTCGGCACCGAAAAGGTTGTGGAAAGGACGGGCTTCAGGACCTGCGAATTCAGAAAGGACGGCTTCTATCTGAACGGAAAGCTGCTTAAAATAAGAGGTCTCAACCGCCATCAGTCGTATCCTTACGTCGGGTATGCGATGCCCAGGTCGGCGCAGGAGGCGGACGCGGTATATCTGAAAGAAGAACTGAGCGTAAATCTCGCGCGTACCTCTCACTATCCCAACAGCAAGCATTTTCTCAACAAGTGCGATGAACTGGGACTTATGGTGTTTACTGAAATACCCGGCTGGCAGTTCGTCGGCAAGAACCCCGAATGGAGAGAGATGTGTCTGCAACACGTCCGCGAGATGATAGGGGAGGACTATAATCACCCGTGCATAATCCTCTGGGGCGTAAGGATAAACGAGAGCGGCGACGACGACGAACTTTATACGAAGACCAACGCGCTCGCGCACTCTCTCGACAAGACCAGACAGACGGGCGGCGTAAGGTGTATTCCCAGAAGCCGCCTTCTGGAAGACGTGTACACGTATAACGACTTTATCCACTCGGGCGGCAAGATAAGACTTCTTCCCAAATTCATCGTCGCAGGCAACGTGCCTTACCTCGTCACCGAACATAACGGGCATATGTTCCCGACAAAGACTTTCGACCACGAAAAGAAGAGGCAGGAGCACGCGATACGCCATGCGCGCGTCTTAGACAAGATGTACGGCACCGACGGCGTCAGCGGCGTCATCGGATGGTGTATGAGCGACTACAACACTCACAAGGACTTCGGCAGCGGCGATAAGATATGCTACCACGGCGTTTCGGATATGTTCCGTATCGACAAGCTCGCGGCGAACGTCTACCGTATGCAGGGCAAGAAACCCGTGCTGGAAATTTCCTCCAACATGGAGATCGGCGACGTCGCAGGCGGACAGGTCGGCACAGTCTATATGTTCACCAACTGCCCGACGGTCAGAATGTACAAAAACGGCGTGCTCATCAACACGTTCGATATGGTAGAGGAGTACGGCAAGAGCAAGGAATTCAAAAACCTGCCGACCCCGCCCGTCCCGCTCGACGACGTGATCGGCGATCAGCTGGAAAAGGACGAACAGTACAAGTTCAGCAAGAGAGACGCCGCGCAGCTCAAAAAGGCGCTTTTGTCGGTCAAGAAGCACGGCACTTTCGGCGGCATATTCCGTCACCCGTTCATACTTATCAAAAACCTCATCAAGTATAAACTTTCGGTGGACAGCATAACGATGCTGTTCGGCAAGTACGTGACGAGTTGGGGCGGCAAGCAGGTCACCTATAAATTCGAGGGGCTGAACTCAAAGGGCGAAGTCGTAGTGACTACCGAAAAGGGCTCCGTATTCAAGGCGAGCCTTTACGCGAAAGCGGACAGCGATAAGCTGGTAGAGGACAAGACTTACGACGTTACCAGAATAGTCCTGAAAGCGGTCTCCCAGTGCGGTAACGTGCTGCCTTACGACAATACCGCGGTTAGCATAAAGACGACCGGACCGATAGAGGTCATAGGCGAGACAAACGTCGCGCTTATCGGCGGTCAGAGAGGCGTATGGATAAAGACGACAGGCAAGAGCGGTAAGGCGACAGTCACCTTCTCCGCAGGCAAGCTGGGCGAACAGACGCTTGAATTCGAGGTTGTAAAGAAGTAAAGAAAAAAACCGCGTTTAACAAACACGGACGCTAAAAATCCTTTGCGGAAACGCAAGGGATTTTTTATACGGCGATCGCGTTGTCTTTCTGCGCTTAACGTTGTCCGAAGGCAGAAAAAGACTCTTGAAAAGAGAAGAATTAAGGTATATAATAAAAGTATGAAAAGGCGGGGAGAGAAGTTATGAAAGAAAAACTGAGCGCCAGGATCTGGCTGGGGATAATACTTTTCGGCTTAGTAGGACAGATAGCCTGGATGGTCGAAAACATGTACCTCAATGTCTATCTTTATAAGACGGTCACTTACGACCTCAACGCGACAAGCGCGATGGTTGCGGCAAGCGCGGTCGTCGCCACCGTCGTAACGTTGTTTGCCGGAGGTCTTTCGGACAAAGTCGGCAAGCGCAAACTTTTCATAAGTATAGGATATATCCTCTGGGGCGCGAGCGTTTTCGCGTTCGCGCTGATAACAAAGGAAAACTCTGAAAAATTATTCCCGTCGGCAAACGCCGTCGCGCTTACCACGGCGATGATAATCGTGATGGACTGCTTAATGACCGCGATCGGTTCGACCGCCAACGACGCCGCGTTCAACGCGTGGATAACCGACGTCACGACCCCCGGGACCCGCGCTAAGGCGGAGGGCGTATTACAGGTGATGCCGCTCGCCGCGCTGCTGGTGATATTCGGCGTTTTCGATTCTTTCACGCAGAAAGGGCAGTGGATGGTTTTCTTCGGCGTGCTCGGCGCGATAACTACCGCGATGGGTGTCGTCGGTCTTTTCCTCATAAAGGACAGACCCGATCTCAGACCCGGACAGGTAAGCTTTTTCAAAGCACTCGGTTACGGCTTCCGTCCGTCCGTCGTGAAGAAAAACCGCGACCTCTATCTGATCTACGCCGCGATATGTATAATAGGCATAGCCAACAACATATATATGACCTATCTTATCATATACGTCGAATATTTCCTCGGGATAACGGACTACGTGCTTATGCTCGGCGCGATACTCATTCTCTCCGCCGTGTTCAGCGTGCTGTTCGGCTTTTTGCGCGGAAAGATATCTTTAAAAATCCTTCTTCCCGCCGCTCTTGCGATATATACGACGGGCGGTCTTATGATGTTCTTTGCGCGCAATATCTGGTTTGTCTCCGTTTCAGGCATAATAATGATGACAGGCTATCTGTGGGAGATGGCGCTTTTATCCGCCTGTATGCGCGACAAAACTCCGGCGGATAAAATCGGGCATTTTCAGGGAATAAGAATGGTATTCAGCGTACTTATCCCGATGTGCGTCGGTCCGTTTATCGGCGCGTACGTCAGCTCGACCAGCAACGGCGTTTACGTCGACCCGACCACCGGCGTCGAACAGCCCGTTCCGACCAATTACATATTCCTTGCCGCTGTGATCGTAAATCTTCTTATAATCATCCCACTGGCGTTTATGCTTTTCAAAGGCGCAAAGCATAAGCCGGAGCCGGAGATCGTCATAGCGGGAGCGCCGACCGCCGACCTTGCAGAACGCGACGGCGAAAAAACGAAAGAAGGCGACGCTGACGGCGCAACAGCAAAAAAAGAGGAGACGGACGGCGCGGACTGAGTCGTTACGCTCGCTGTACAAAAGATAAGACAATTACGACTTTGCAGATACGCTTGACTTTATATTACTATATGATATAATAAAGATGCGGGAGCGCGTGACCTCTTAATGAGGAATAGCCGAAAGGGCGGAACAACGCTCCCGAATTGACGGGTGGTCGCGGGGCGACAGCCATACAGGCTTCGCGGCAACGGGGTTGCCCGCCAAGTCAGCTTCGCTAAGCGAAATAAGCAACAATTTGCGATAGCCTACAACTGCTCCCGGACACACCGGACGACAGCCGATTAATGCTGCGGTCATACCGCCGCCGGTGCATCCACCCATTTTCATTGCAATCAAAAAAAAGACAGTATAACAAGTGACAATACGCGACAGCCGACAACTGCTCCCGGTCACACCGGGCGACAGCTTACAACTGCTCCCGGTCACACCGGGCAGGTCACGCCGGGTAGTTGACAAACGCGTTTTGTTATGCTAGACTAACAATCGGTGAGGGAGTAGTCGGCGAAACTTTCGTTATAAGTCAACATACTTGCCTTTCGGGGCATGGCTTATATTAAATGGCAAGACTCACACATAGCACACCCGTACTATGTGTGATTTTTTATTGCACGGTACGAAAGAGAGGGAATATGTCAATTCTTGATATCATCGTAATAGCTTTCGGAGTGTCTGCCGACGCTTTCGCGGTCTCCATGTGCAAGGGCGTGGAGATGAAGAAATTTATCTGGAAATACGCATTGCTGATCGCGCTGTTCTTCGGCGGCTTTCAAATGCTTATGCCCGTCATCGGCTGGGCGGCGGCTTCGCTTTTTGAAAAATACATCACCGCTTTCGACCATTGGATAGCTTTCGGACTCCTGCTGATACTCGGCGGCAAAATGGTCTACGACGGTATTTTCGATAAGGAAAGGGAAGGGGAAGAGAAAGACGACGCGCCTTTGAAACTCGGCTTCGTGACTTTGCTGGTTATGGCGATAGCGACCAGTATCGACGCGCTCGCGGTCGGCGTTACTTTCGCGTTTCTTAAAGTCAACGTATGGCTCGCCGTCTCGATAATCGGCGCGACGACCTTTACGTGCAGCCTTATCGGCGTCGGCATAGGCGTTAAAGTAGGGGATAAGTTCAAAAACAAAGCGGAAATTTTCGGCGGCGTTATACTTATCCTTCTGGGAGTGAAAATTCTTTTGGAGCATCTCGGCGTTATAAGTTTCTGACGGAGAGGGGGAAACGATAACAAAGCAGCCGTATTAAAAAAAGCGGAGTTCTTCAAACGTCTCCGCTTTCGGCATATGCAATTAATTGAAAATCATTTTAATTTTTTGAAGAGACAGGCGCTCCGGAAATCCATACCGAGTTCGTCCACGTAAAAATGAAGGATCGCACGGAAATTTTTGGTTGCCGTACAAAGCGTGATAAGGCTCACGCCGGACGAAACCGCGTTTTCCGCATATTTAAACAACTTCTTGCCGATTCCGCAATTGCGGTATTGCGGTTTAACGTACAACTCGTCGATCTCGAAATACTCGGTTCCGGCTTTATAGATACAGGTATCCTGCCCGGCAGTTATGTTATGACCGAACAAATATCCGCAGATCAGATCGCCGTCTGTTGCGACAAAGATTCTTTTTCCTTTGAATTCATCCGGATCGTTTTTGCGATATCCGTAACAAGAATTTTCCTGCTCCCAATCTTCTGAGAGAGAGATCAATTCAGCCGCGACGGATTCAGAAAGCTCAACTTCTTTTATCAACATATTTTTCACCGAATTTTTATAAATTTACGTATCCGTGTTTATTAAATGCGTTTTTCAGTTCAGATCCTCGGTCTTACGGATATCTCGCCGCAGGAGAGACGGCGTTTTTCTTCCCGCCCGTCCTCGCTTATAATCAGCGCGCCGTTGTCATCTATATCTTCGACAATCCCGCTTTTAGGCTGCCTGTCTATCTCGTAATCGACTTTTGCGCCCAGCACGAAACAATGCTTGCGGTAGTAGTCCATATAACTCTTGTCGGTCAGATCTTCTGAAAGGTCGAGAAGGGCGGTTATCGCCGCCGCGATCAGTTCGTTGCGCTTTGCCGGCGCGTCGCCTTGGTACAGCGACCCCGCCTTGTTCCTTATCTCGCCCGAAAAGTCGCTTTGCGGCGTGTTGTAGTTTATGCCCGTACCGACAATTATCCCGCTTATGCCGCCGACCGAGATATCCGCCTGCGCCTGCGTGGAGATACCCACGACCTTGCGCCCGTTCATATATATGTCGTTGACCCACTTTATAGAGACGGGCAAGCCCAGTATATCCGTTATCGCCTTATGCGCCGCGACTGCCGCCGCGGGGGTTATCATCACCGCTTTGTCGATGGACAGGGCGGGGCGTATCAACGTTGAAAAATAAAGCCCGCCCTTAGGGGAGCAGAAGCTTTTGCCCAATCTGCCTTGCCCGCTTGTCTGTTCAAGGGCGACCGTCGTCGTGCCGTGTGGCGCGCCGCCTGCCGCCGCAGCTCCGACGTCGATATTCGTCGACACCGTGCTTTGTTTTACCTCTAGAGGGATATTCTTATACCTTTCGGGGAGAGCCGCGCGTATCCCTTCGGCTGACACCACGTCGCTCGCGCCGGTAAGCATATAGCCCTTATTCGTCGTTGCGGAGATAGAGTAGCCGTCGTTTGACAGGCTTTTTACCGCCTTCCATACCGCCGCGCGCGAAACGCCCAGCATGCCTGCGATCTGTTGCCCCGACAAAGCCGTGGATTTGTTTTCTTCCAGCAATCTTAAAACGGCGGTTTTGGTATCCATTTTTTCACCTCTTTGACGGTAATATTTTACCCCTTGCGGGCGAGATAAGTCAAGTTGAGACGCTTGTCCGGAAAGTATCTTAATTTGATGATACAGGCAGACCGCCGCGCGGACGGCCGCTTCGTTTCAGACGATGTTTTACCGGCGGTTAAACCACCCCATTTCGAGCCGCACCTCTTTGCGGTCGATGTCACTGTTGGAGTAGTCGCAGGAAAGGAAGCCGACGAGATCGAATCCTTCGTGCAGATAAAAGCCTATCGCGTTTACGTTGCAGGACTGAGTTTCGAGGATGAGCATACGCGCGCCCCGCTTTTTTGCCTGAGCTTTGGCTGTGTTCATAAGCCTTTTGCCGATCCCTTTCTTTCGACAGTTTTCGTCGACCCACAGTTCGGTCACTCTTATTCTGTCTGCCCACTTTTCTGGATAAAGTTCGATAGCGCCGATAAGCTTTTCGCCGTCGAACGCGCCGTAAGCGTACGCGCCTTTCCAATGTTTCTGAAAAAGCTTGTCGGGGTAGTCGTATTCTTCCTGCGTATGCGTTACCGGCGAAGGGAAGCGCGCGGCTGAAAAAGCTGCTTTCCAGCCGTCCTCGACGCGGGTCAGGGATACGTCGTAATAATAGTCCGTCGTGTATTCTATCGGCAGGCGATAGCCTTCGTAATCTTTTTTAAATATGCGTTTAATCGTCACGGGCATCATAATTTATCCTTTCTTTGTATTCTCCGCTTTCATTCAGACCCGGCAGGGTCACAGTCCTTTCGTTGTATGCGGCATTTATTCGGTTTTCGACGCGTACGTTTCGCCGTACTCCGCGTTCTGTTTGAACATCATCCGATCTTACCGCGATGTTTTGATTTCTTTTAATAAAGCTATCGTAATGTCTTTGGCAATATTTGAGGCTCTTGCACAGTTTTTGTCAAAGTTATCAACTCCGCGGTGTTTTTCAGTATCGGTCACGCACCGAATGGCGATAAAAGGTATCTCGTTTGCATAGCAGACATGAGCAATACCGGCAGTTTCCATGTCAACCGTCAAGGGGGCAAATTCACCGTTGATTTTTTGCCGGCATTCATCGGTTATAAACGATTCCCCCGTTGCCATACGGCCCCAAACTATCTTTCCTGAGGTTGCAAGTTTGTCGACGGCAGACTTTGACAGCTCTACCAGTATTGAGTCTGCCGCAAAAAACGCTGAATTCATCCACGGATGAAACTCCGTTAAAATGTCCGGCGCTACATCGTGGTAACAAACTTCTGTAGAGATAACCGTATCGAATATTTCAAGTCCGGGATCCATACCGCCGGCTGTCCCTGAATTGATAATTATATCCACGCAAAATACATCTATCAAAAGCTGGGTTGCTATTGCGGCATTTACTTTGCACACACCGGAAAACAGGGCGACGACTTCTATGCCGTCAATCTGTCCGGCATAGAATTTCAGCATGGCTTTTTCCGTTGTTTTACAATTTTTTATCAAGGGCAAAAAAGGGGAGAGTTCTTCGTCGCCCGCACATACGATTCCGATTTTCATGGGTCATTGTTCTCCTATGGTTTGAAAACCGATTTTATGTTTATTTTACCACAACTCCGAGAGCGCGGCGCCAGAGAGTTCCCGGGTGGATTTTCTGCCTTTCGGATATACCTGACGGGAGGCCGCTCAGACGCAGACTCAGGGTAGTTCGCCGAAGGACGGCGCCCTGAAAAAGACCTTTGAACGGAAAACCCCGGACGGGAAACGCCGCCGGGAGCCGGACTTCGGGAAAAGTTCCTCCGAAGCGGAGGGGAGCGTGCCAACGCCGGAACGCGCCGCATTTTGAAAAACTATTCCGTACGGCGGTTGTGCATATTTTCCCCTGAAAATCGATCGTACAAATTGTCTTTCGGCCCGATAATATAATGATATAACATGTGCGGTGCATTGTCAATATCCGCATTTTTGCGTATCGCGCATAAATTACAGCCGCTTAGCAACCCGTTTCGCCGTTCTTTTGCAAATTTCGCGGCCAATTCCCGATAAATCGCCGCCATGTCTTGACTGCGCGCCGCCGTTGTGATAATCTTACAAATAGACAGCTGAATATCTTGCAGGTATAGTTCAATGGTAGAATACGGGCTTCCCAAGCCTGGGGTGCGGGTCCGATTCCCGTTACCTGCTCCACAAAAGCCCTCTTTCCTTTAACGGGAAAGAGGGCTTTTGTGATTTAAAGCATAACACAATATTAATAATATAGTTGATTTCGAACAGTCTTGTCACGGAGACATAAGAAAGCGAAGGCATAAACAGGGCATAAAAAAATACCGATATGATTCGGTATTTTCTTATGCACGCGCTTGACCGCGTATAACGTCGCATCTTTGCGTTTTACTTCAAGTCTCGCTATACGACCGCGTACTGCTTGTACGT
>CASEHD010000025.1 GCA_949287655.1 uncultured Christensenella sp.
TGCCGTCGCAGAAGATACGTATACGTTATTGAGAGATACGCTGTTAGTCTTACTCTGATGCACCGCGCCGATACCGTAAGAAGTCCTCATTTCGCTGGCATACGCGTCGCTGCTGATATTGCCCGCCTTATCGTTTTCTATGGTGTCTGCGGCGTATTTGAAAGCCTGTTTGTTGATGCCTCCGGTAGACGCGTAATAAGATTTTACCGCGCCGCCGTTGCCGTTGCTGGCGGTTACGCCATTATATGCGCCCGTATCCGCGCCCTGAGAGAAATAAGTCAGGTTGAGATATACGCCGTTTACCTGCAGATTGGCATTGGCTGCAGAAGAGACCCAGCCTGCAATACCGCCCGTAAGAACGTCGGAATAAGGATAATCGAACGTTCCTCTGTTTTCTCATATACACGGTGCCGTTTCCGACCTGACCGACAATGCCGCCCGTACTTATCATAAGGTGATTGGTTCCGTCGCCGCGTTGCTGTCCGGCATTGACGACTCTGCCCGTGAAATCAACGGTAGTATAAGATATTATGCCTCCGCTCGCTCTGCCGGCTACGCCGCCGAATATGTTAGCCATATTGTCACCACTCCACGCATTGCCGGCAGCGGGGGCTGCGCCGTTGGTTACCAGCCACAGATATCCCGTATATTTTACCGAACAGTTGTGAATGAGACCGCCTGTCATGTTGCCTGCGATACCGCCGATATTCTGCATATAAGCGCTTTCGCCGTCGACCTGAGTCACCGTACCCGATCCGCTTGTATTAAAGCCGAATTTAGTCCAGTTGCTCTGATCGGCGGCTATCACGACGTTGAGATCCCTGATCGTTCCTTTGAGATTTTTTACGAGGAAGCCGTAAGATCCGTCCGTTGACCAGCTGTATTTGCTGCCGTCAGTCACATTGACCGTTACGGTATAACCGTTGCCGTAAAGCACGCCGCTGAACGTACCGCTCGACGCCGCAGACGTATTGCCCAAAGACGCGGTATACGTTATGTTTTGCGTAAGGTAATATGTACCGCTTGTCTTAAATGCGCTGTCAAGCTGGCTCGCAGACGATATGCTCTGCCCTTGCTGAGTCATACCAGAAAAAGATCCCGGATAAGTCATCTCGGTCTTTAAGCCGATAGCGTTGTAATCGCTGTCGTTCGACGGACTGACCGTTGCGGTGCCGACAGCGTCCGCAGCAGTGCCTGTCTGTGCGATAACGGGCGCTTTTTCAGACCCTGTCATCGAAGTCATGAACACGACAGCTACGAAAGCGAGCAGTATGACTGCCGCTGCGATCGCCGAATAAAACAATTTCTTCTTAGTCTTACTCATAATATCTCTCCTGCCTTTTATCTTATCTCTACGGTAAACGCCTGCAACAGAGTGCCGTTAATACCGCTGAACGTGGTGATTTTTCCGTAAGTGACGTAGTTGTTTACGTCAAATCCTATATATACGTCGGCTTTATCGCCGTTTTCTATTACCGCGACCGGCATGACCAGTTCGAGTCCGTTCGTGAACACTACCGTCGCCGTCTGATAGCTTTCTCCTCTGACGATATAGTCCTGAGTCTTAGCTTCGTCGAAATAGACCGCCGCGATAACGTTGCGGTTGATTTTGACGTTTATCTGCATATTTTCGTCGAAATAACCTTTTCCTTCGTACTTAGTCGGGTCGATCTTCAAGGTAGCCTTGACTGATTTATCCGTCGTATAGCTCCAGTCCGTATCTGCGGCGATATCCGTGACCACGTTTATCACCTCTTTCACGCCGTCCGCGTAAGTCGCCGTTACGGTGGACGGGATCGGGTTGTCTTTCTCGTCGCCCGTGACCTTGTACAGATAATATCTGTAAGGATCGACGGCGAGGTAATTGCCCTCCGTCATTCCGTCGTAAACTACCGCAAGTTTGCGTTTATCCGCCATTTTAAGGGTAAGCGTGACCGTCTGGACAAGTCCGCTGCCGTCGGGCAGAGTTTCCAGAGTTACGCCGTCAGTGCCTATGCGCTTGTTCAACTTAACGGTTATCTCGACCGTTGCGGCGCTGAGATCTCCGTTGTTTCTTACGACGAGGTCGTAAAGCGCGCCTGTATTCCATACCGCGTTTTCGGTCAGCAGCTGAGGAATAAACGTACCGTCAGCGTAATACATATCGAACCTGTCGAGAAGAGACTGAACGACTTTGTCTCTGCCTTCCGTAGTATCCGATCCCGTAAAGTCGAGGTCGTACCACGAAAGCTCTATTGTCTGATCTTTTATCGTACTGTCGTAATAGTTTATCGTAACGGGATATTTCGATCCGTTGGCAAAAGTCAGATATGCCGTCTTGGTTCCGCCTGAAGGATTCGTCGCGATATAATCTCCCGTAAGACTTACCGTCGAACCGTCGGTATAGTACTTTATCCTCTCGCCGGAATTTGTCGTTACCGTGAAATAATCGGGAACTGATTCGTATATGTGCAGATCGACCGCATCAACGCTGCGTACGCAGTCCGCGCCGCCCGTCCATACGTCCTTGACCATTATCGAGATATTCATCGTGCTGGTCGTACCGTCGCTGTAAGTCGCCGTCGCCTTTACCGTATGAGTACCCGCCCTGTTCATCAGGGTCTTGAGGATGTCCTTATTGAACGCGGAGCCGTTGTAAGTCAAGGATATCGTACCGCGTTTGACCGTCTCGCCTTTCTGATATACTACCGTACCGAAATCGCTGAAGTACCTGTTCCAGTATTCGTCAACAGCTGCCTGATAACCGTTTGAGGACGAGTACATATAAGGATTGAACGTTATTTTCTGCGACAGGTTTCCCCAGTCTACTACGCCGTTCGTACCGTTCAGCGTATACGAAGGATCGCCGACTGAAGAAGAGTTGTTATATATCTGAATCTCGTTGCCGAATTTATAGTTATTCGTGCCGTGAGCACTATACAGATACTGAGAATATCCGCTTCTGTATGCGATACCTTTTCCTCCGTAACCGTATGTGTTTATGTCTCCGTACACAAGGTCGTAATAATAATATCCTTTTTCGTCTATGTTATTGCTTATCGCGTAACTTGAGGCGACCCTGTATTTCAGCATTTCGTCAGTCCTGATCCAGCTCCCGTCCACGTTCGTATACTTGTAAATAGCTTCTCCTGTATCCTGACCTGTAAACGAAAGATTGACCAGAGTGCCTTCTATCATATTGACGTTCAGTTCTGCTGTATTGTAGACCGCAAGCGGCATAAACCTCTTGAACAGTCTGTGCAATTTATAAGACGTAAGCACTTTATCCAGAACGTCGTTGACGGTAGAACCTGTGACAGTTATGCCTGCTACCTTGATTTCCATGTTTCCTATGACATCGGAAATAATACTGCCCAGTTGTCTGATTATACTGTCCCACACGCTGTAAGGCGTGCCGGGGTCGTCTGCTGCCGGGCTTTCGGTATTTGACGCCGCCAGTCGATCCCACCACATATACTGCAAATAATTCCTGCTGAACATTTTGTTACCGTTGACTTCGATAGTCGTAAGGTCTATCTGAGAGTTTGCACCGAAAATACAGCCCATGACTCCGTCAATAAGTTTATTGAGTTCGTAAGGATCGAATTTTACGCTGATATTTCCTACTCCCGTTGAAAGCAGACTCAACGAGATTCCCGGTCTCAGCAACGCTTCTATATCGAGCTCAGCGAATACTTTTGCAAAACCTGTAAGCTCCGTCTCCTCTGTTCCCGTATCCTGAGAAGGAGTTTCAGGCTCTGTAGGAGTCTCTTCCTGTCCGATATTGTTCGCCGCATCGTAAACAGTCTGTATCCACTGTTCTACCGTAGGCGCAAGCATACTTAGAATATCCATATCAAATGACAGTTCAGGCAGGTATGTCGCAAGGTCTATTTCCGGATGTATTAACAGCAGTCTCAGCACGATTATAAGATTTCCGGGGCAGATATAGACCGTACCTTTGCCGTTTGTATAGTCAAGGTAGAAATGAAGGATAGCGCTCTTGCTTCCGCTTCCGTGTGTAAAATATTCAGCCTCGTCGATATCGTACATGGATACAAGGATACCGGGACCCGTGACCGACGATGAGTGGCTGTCCAGCCTTCTCGTTCCGTTTATCTTCTCGATGCTTACGCGCGTGTATTGCGTTTCTTCTCCTACAGCGGAACTGTCTACTTCAGTGCCTACGCTGTTGGATTTAAGGTCTATCGCAAAAGCGAAATCGAAACCGTCGAGGAAGTCTTTTACGACCTGACCGCCGTCAACTTCGGCATTCGTCGTATCGAGAACGACGAACTTACTCGTATCGTTCGGTATAAATCTGTCAGGCTTACCGTTGAAACCGAGAGCGAGATCTATGCTTGCCTCTCCGTCGAGGTTGATCTCAGCCTCTATCATATCTCCCGCAAGGTCTACGCCGAGACTCGCTTCAAGCACGAAATCTATATTAAAGCCCAGAGCGCGGAATATCTGAGACATTATATCGCTGGTGATGTCGACCGCGACCTGACTGTCAGTTATCTTTATAGATGACAGCAGATATCTGATAATATCGTTTGTACCGTTCGCAAGTTCTTCCGTTCCAGAGGGAGCTTCGCCGTCTGCGCCGTTTTCTGCAGCCGCGTTCTGCGCCTCTTCGGCAATGTCCTTACCGTAGAACAGTTCGTTGAGAAGATCTGAAATTATTATCGGATCTATGCCGTTTATTGCTTCGTCCAGCTTATTGAACAGTACCGCGACGAGGGGCGAACCCTTGACCTGCAGATCGACGAGACCTATGCCCGCCAGCGCGATATACAGATCGTTACTGTCGCCGTATAAGCCCAGTATCGTCTTATTGTTTATCATACCGAGCATATTGACTTCGAGCATGAGCTGACGAGTCTCTATATTCCAGTTCAGCAGTATTTCGAGGTCGTAATACAGTTCGTCGAAACTTATCTTTACGGGCATCGTAAGATCTACTCCCAGCGTTTTCAGAAGTCCCGAAATGAGGCTGTTCAGATCCACTTCGCTGGCTTCAGCGTCGACGATGAGTTCTCCGCGGATAGAGTTGTTGCCGAGGGTCTGTTTTATCGTCTTTATGATATCGTCGTTGTAATCCGCATATTCCTCAGCCTTAGCGCTCAGGTAATCTCTGAGAGAATTCACGTCTATGCCGAGTATCAGCGAGGACGACGGTATGCTTATCTTCATATCGAAAGCGTTCTTTTCTCCGTCCGTAGTCGGAAGCAGTACGCCGCCGATCTCGACAGACAAGCCGTCCTTTATCCTTATCGCCGCCGACAGGTCGAAGGAGCTCAGATCTATGCCGAGATCCACGCCCAGATCTCCGAGTACGGAAATTATCGCGCCGAGGGTAGCCGTCACGGCTATCTCGCCTTCGGAAATTCCCAATACTATCTCGCCGTTCTCGTCTGTCACGGGAGTTACTACCGTAGTCTCGCCCGTCTCGTCCGTAACGACCGCCACAGTCTGAGTATCGGTACCGCTGCCCTCAGTCATCGAAAGGAGTTTTTCGGTTATCGCGCCCATCAGGTCGAAATCGACCTTGAATACGGGGAAGGTTATGCCGAGAAGCTCTATACCGCTTGCGTCGAGATAGGTGAACCCGCCGTACGCGTAAAGTCCGAGTACTACGCTGCCCGCCTTTATAAAGTTGCTCGATCCCAGAGTAAAGTCGTTTTTAGCGATTATCTCTATCGCCGCCATGCCCTGCTTAGCGCCGTCCGCGTCCGCAGAGTACGTCTTAAGGCTGACCTTGAGGGTGAGCGTTATATTCGTGTCTTCTGTGAACGTCCACAGGAGCTGAGTTCCCGCCAGCGCGCTGACGCCGAAATCCGCGAGAAGCTCCGCCACGTTATAAGTGCCTTTTTTGAACGCTACCGACAGATCCGCTGAAAATTCCGCGTCCGCGACTTCGTCCAGTATATCTTTTACGATACTGCCCGTATCCGTCGCGTCCAGTTCGTAATGATCGCGCAGGAATACCGCCTGAATGTACGCGTTGGAAACGATCGTGTCGTTGCTGAGAGAAGCGTCTACGCTCATGCTTATCAGCGCGTTTTCGCCGTCGCCGAACAGCGTCGCGTCGAATTCGACTATGCCCGTAAGTATGCCCAGGTTCGCGCTGAGGTCGAATAGATCGCTTCCGAGATCTATCTGAGTTTCCGCCAGCGCGAAGATTATGTCTTCGAGAAGCTGAGTCGAAAGCGCAAGCTTAATGTTCGCGTTTTCGAGCATGACTACTCCGAGAAGCTGCGCTATCCACGTATTGTCCGAAGAGGGAGCTTCGCCCTCGCCTTCGTCGCCGTCTGCGTAAGTATCCGCCGACAGAGTCGAAGCGGAACCGTCGCCGAACAATCCGCCGAGCAGTTCGTTGAGGTCGAGCCCCTGCAGACTGTCGATGGCGTTCATCAGCGTTTCTGTAAGCTGAGTTATAACCGCTACGTTGGCGACCTTTACGCTGACGAGTCCCACGCCGGTAAGATCGACTACCAGCTCTCCGTCGTACATATAAGCGCCGATAAGCACGTTGCCCGCGCTTCTTATCTCGAACATGAGTTTGAGCTGTCTGGTATCGGGATCGAGATTCCACTGCAACGCGAGTTGCAAGGATTTAGTGAACTCTCCCGTCTCTACCGCTATCGGTACGCTTATGCCGGAAGAGTCGGTCAGCGAGGCCAGTATGTTGTTGACAAGCCCGTTGAGGTAATACTTGCCTTCGTTCGCGTCGATATCGACGTCTATAAGCATTGATCCTTTGAACAGATTGTCGGCGATGCCTCTTAAAATATCGGAATATGTCTTATCGTATCCGGCGATGATGCCGTCTACGTACGCGCCGAAACTGTCGTAAAGCGTCTTGTCTCCGACCTTGATATCCGCCGTCGACGCGCCGACCTCCATTCTGAGCTGAGAGGGGGTACCGTCTACGGTCTGCATTACGCTGCCTTCCGCGCTCAGCGAGAAATCGTATACGCCCTTGCCCTGAGAATCGTCTCTCGTCAGACTCACGTCCACTCCGACGTCGCCCAGAGCGCCCAGGATATCGCCTGCCGTCGCCGCCGCGTCTCCGGTGAGGAAATTGGCAAGAATAGCTCCCACCGCGCTCACGGTTGCCGAAAGTTCAAGCCTGTTGCGCGCGATTATCAGCGAAATATTGCCGCCGTCCGCGTCTCCGCTTGAAAGCGCGAGCGCGTCCGCATTGCCGTTTTCGCTCTCCCCGTCCGCGAACAGTCCGGATATCGCGCCGTCTATCTGCTCGTAGAGGAACGCCGGCAGATCGAAATTGTCCGCTTTGAATACCGGCAGATTGAGCCCCAGCACTTCGAGCGCCGTGACGTCGATATAAAGGCTGCCGTCTCTTATATAAAGCGCCAGCAATACTTCGCCCGCGGAAATTATCTTCACGCCGTCGCCGCCGCCCACCGTCGTACCGAGAGCGAGATCGCGGTTGGCGACTATCTCAAGAGCCATCACTCCGTCGACTTTGTTTTCAGACGAGCGGATCGCGCTGTTGAATCTTATCGAAAGGTCTATCGACGGCTCGCCGAAAGATACGATGAGAGAGCTGTCGGCGGGAAGTCCGAGACTTGTCAGATCGACAAACTTTCCTACCAGTTCGAGTATGTTGTACTCGCCGGGCGTAAAGTCGACCGTAATATCCGCTTCGAGCGACACCCCTTCGAGAAGTCCGATAAGATATTGTTTGAGGTCCTCTCTCGAAGTGAATATCAGCACGCCGTCCGACTGCAGATAGCGCGTATATTCTGAAGCCAGCGCCGAAAGCGACCAGCTTTCCATATAAGTGCGGTACGCGCCGACCGCGTTGAGTCCTTTGACAAGGTAGGAGCGCAGCGCTTCCGCGTCCTGCTCGCCCGTCGGCGTAAAGCCATCGTCTCCGTAAGCCGCAAGAAGATCGGTCGCAAAGCCGTAGTCCAGGCTTTCGTCGTCCGTCCTGCCTATCTCCAGACCTATGCCGAGGACAAGAGCTCCGTCGCCGATGTTCGCGTCGACTTCGGCTTTTCCTCCGACAACGTCTATCACGCCGCCCGCGGATACGAAATCCACGTCTATGCCGAGCGCGGACAATATGGAAGCTATCATCTCGCGCGTAATATCAATATTTATGACCGCGTCGTCCACCGATACGCCGCCGAGAAGGGATATTATATCTATCGCCGTGCCGCCCTCGGAAGGAGTTTCGGGTTCTTCAGCCGTTCCCGGATCCTCGGGGGTCTCCGGTTCTGACGGAGTCTCTTCCGACGGGTTCATAAGATTTTCGAAAAGTTTGTTGAGGTCGGCGTTCTCGATGCCGTCTATCGCATCGTTCACGGCGTTCTCGATAACTCCGATAACGCCGGTATCGCGCAGCAGGAAGCTGCCGAAATCGACGACCGTGACGACTATCGTCTCGCCGGAAGCGCGCGCGCTGACCAGCACGTTGCCGTCGCCTTCGGTCAGTACGACCGAATATTCTCCCCTTTCGGAATTGAGCGCGACGAGAAGTTTTACCGTGCCGCTCTCGATATCGACGTCTATGTCCGTATCGGGCAGCCACTTTTCTACAAACTGTTTTACGAACGCGCCCAGATCCGCCTGTTCGTCCGAACTGACGTCTATCGTCGCGCCGATCGACATCTTTCCGATCGTGCCGAGAAGCGCTTTTATAACATTGGACTGCGCGTCTGTAAGCCCCGCCGCAGCCGCCGCGATATCTCTCTCTATCTGTTCGTCAAGTCCTGCGACGCAAGTCTTGAGACCGCCTTCGCCCACCGTGAGCGCAAGCCCTAAGCCGAGCGCGTCGTAACCGCCGCTTGCGGGCAAGGACGCCGACGCGTCGACGTTCAGACCTTCGCCGTCCAGCGAAGCCGCAAGCTTTACGTCAAGACCTTCGGGCAACTCAAATTGCACGCCGAACGCATTGAGAAGCGCGGATACTGCCGCAAGAGTGACGTTTATCTTTAAGGAATCGGAATTTATTATTATTTCGCTTCCTTCTTGAGTAAGCCGGGAAGCGAGGCTGAGCGGATCCGCCGAGCCGTCCGCATTGAGTCTTTTCAAGCTCTCCGCTTCACTCGCGCCGCCGAACAGACCCGAAACGTCGAATTTAAGCTCCTTATCCAGGCTCGCCATAAGCGAGTCTATAACGGACGACAGATCTATATTCGCCTTCATCGCCGGCAGATTCACTCCGAAAAGCGCGAGGTTGCTTAAATCTATGTAACCCGTGCCGTCTTCAGACAGATAGACCGCGATAAGCCGACCCGCGGGAACTATCACGTCAGCGCCGATATTGAAGTCCTGTGTGAGAGAGAGTATTATCTCTGCGCTCATTTTATTCGTCGACGGATCGACCGCGAGTTTTGCCGAAAGTCCCGCGTCGACGACGCTGTCCTCCGTAACCGTCCACGGCGTCGCCGCTCCGCCCGGGTTGTCCACGCCGAACAGGGAGACGATATCCATTATATTGTAGCTGCCTTTATTAAGAGAAAGTTTAAGACCGACGTCGAGCGTTACCCCTTCGAGCACTGAAGAGACTATTTCCTTCACGGAATAAGTATATCTGCTTTCGTCTCCTACCATCGCGTCGATGTAATCGGCTATGCCGTCATAACCCTCGAATCCCGGAGACTTGCCGATCGAGAAGGAGTCTAAGAATATGTTCGCGCCGACCCCGCCCACCAGCGCCGCGTCGACGGAAACAGAAGCGAGACCGCCGTCGTTGAGCTTTATTCCGAGCGTTATCTCGCCGAAATCGGGTACTTCGGTCTTTGTGCCTATCGCTGCGAGGAACGCGGTCAGAAATTCGCTGTCGACGTTGATGTTGAGAACGCTGTACTTGCCGTCCGCGTCCTCACCGTCCTGTACGCAGACCTTGTCCCCGTCCACGCCGAACATGCCGACGACGACCTGCAGGAAGTTGAGCACGCCGTCTGAAACGTAGTAGTTGCCTTCGGAGCCCGAAAGCGCGACTACGGAGCCGGTATTCAGCTTCGCATTGCCGGTCAGCGCGCGTTCTTCCGTAAAGAATACCCCGTCGATGGCGGCGGTGACGGTATCTTTAAGACCTGATATCAGCTCAGACAGGTCGACGCCTATCTTTACGCTCTTTCCGCCGTATACCCCGCCGACGAGCCTGTCGACGTCGATATAGACGCTGCCCTTCTTGTAGTAAGCGGCGATGAACTTTTCAAGCGAGCCGTCCGGCTTTCTTTCGCTGAGTTCGAGCACGATATGGTTGTTGTCGCCGCCATCTTTCTGCGCGATGTCGAGAGAGGTTTTTAGATCGAGCCTGTAATCGAGCCCGCTTGTAAGTTTCAGCGCGCCCGCCGCAAAAGTCTCTGTATTCGTCAGCGCGTTTATCAGCGCGCCGAGATCTGCCCCTTCGTTCTGCACGGAGATATCAACGCCGAGGTCGATATTGCCGAGCGAGATCTGCTGATAGCCCTGCAGTACGGAAGGCTCAAAAGGCTCTATCTCGCTTTCGGGATAGAAACCTGCCTTAGTCGCAGCGAAATCAAAATAATATTCGCCTTCATAAGTCGCGTCCGAGGTCATGCCGGAGAAACGCCCCGTCTCCTTGTCCACAGAGAATTTGACGTTTATCGTCATGTCGGGAAGCAGCTCCTTGAACCAGTTTATGAGCCCCGTGAGTTTGATGTTGAGTCCCGCGCCCTGCAATATCGAGTCGAGGTTTATGAGATTGATTATGTTTACTATGTTCTGCAGGTTCTTTGGGGTTATCTGAACGTTGTAAACGGTGTTTCCGCCGTCATCATACGCAGTCGTCTTTGTGAACAGCGCGAAAAGCATCGTGACAAGACTTTCGCCGCTGATACCCGAAAGGTTGATCCCGTCCAGCAGTCCTCCGACGAAACCGGGCAGGCTCGTTGCCACATTGATAAGATAATCGGCGTCGAAATCTTCAAGCGCAATTCCGCCGAGGTCGGGCGTCCATACGTATAACACGCCGTCCATAACGTAAATTCCAGCCGCCTTTTCTCCGTCTTCCGAAAATTCGAAACCGAGGGTATAGTCGTTTTCAGCCGAAATCCTCGCCCTCAGCGCAAGTCCCGTCACTTTTCCTTCCGCATTCTTTCCCTCGCCTTCGAAAGCGAACGCGAAAGCCTCGTCCCCGCCGTCGAGCGAGGCAAACAGCGTCTTCAGAGCATTGAAAGTAGTTGCCGAAGATGATTGCAGCCATACCGCTTTCAGAGTGACGTTGTCCGTCGGCACGTAATCCGTCTTGTAAACGTTGCTTCCGTCCGACCAGCCGCCGAACGCGTAACCGTTCTTTACCGGCACGTACCCGCTGAGATCGGTCGTCTGCCCGACTTTTGCGTCAAGCGTAACGCTTAAATCGTCTCCCAGAGAGCCGCCGTCGCAATCCAGCACGATCCTGACCTGCGTCTTTCCGTCACAAGCGATAAGCCCGACGGAAAGCAGGATAACCGCTGCAAATACGATAAGCGCCAACGCCGATATCTTTCTGAATTTTTTCATAGTTCTCCACCTCTTGACTTCAGGTTGCGTTGCCCAAGCGACGCGTGCGTATGATACAATACGCGCATAGTATACATATAGATTGTATCATGTGTTTCAGAGAATTTCAAACGTTTTTTCAATCGTCATTTTTTCGTGAAACCGTGCTTTTTAACAAAAATATACTGTTTCGACTGAAAATTACCTTCTTTTTACGATTCCGAATAATGCTGTTGAAAAACCGTTTTATGAATATTTTAATTTGCGTCGCAATTAAACGCTGTCTCAAAAAAAACACCGCGACGACGGCAATTTGAAACGTTTTGGCTGAAATCGTACCGTTTTTTCCGTTACCTCCCCGGAACAAAAGTGTTTACCGACAAAAAAATTGCCTGTTTTTTACATAGTTTTTACATTAGATTCAGTCTGTTCCGTTATAAGCGCAAATTAATATTATTCAATATAGCTGCATAAAAATTTATTTTGCAATTCATATTTCTTCCGCGTAGTCGGCAAATGTTTTGTACATATGAATATTTACGCAAAACTGTTGTCTCTAAGGCGCGATATAGCCGCGAAAAGGCGAACTGAGAGACAAACGTTTATTAAATTGCGATTTTTCTGCCTTCGGAAGCGGGAAAAGCGCGTTTACAACCGCTCGCCGTGCGGCGGGTCGGTCGCGGCGGTATTCATTTTCCGGATTTTAAAAACGCGTTTCACGTCCGTATTTTTAAAAGCGGAAAAGCGCAACGCGGAGTCCGAAAAAGCGAGCGCAAAACGCACCTCTTAGCAACCTGCAAACGAACGTAAATTCGCAGGATTAACCGAGACCGATGATTTTACGGGCAAACCGGATATTAAACAGCGCTTACAAGCGGTTTTTTTGCAGACAATGAAGCGCGAACACAAAAAAGCGGCGCGGACAGACCGAGACCGCAAATATTGCGACAGGCGTGAAAAAGCCCCGCGCGATGATGTGCACCCCAAAAGTTAGACACTTTTGGAGGTGCATATTTTATGGCAAAAAAAGGGCAAAAGCAAAAGAAGTATAGCGTAGAGTTCAAGATATCT
>CASEHD010000026.1 GCA_949287655.1 uncultured Christensenella sp.
GCGGATTTTTTTGTTTTCAGATTGAAAATTGCCGATATGTTTCGACTTTTTAAGGTTGTAAAGAATTTTTATATATTCTTTTTGAATATTCTGCGTTTGAATACCGGCGGCTGTTCGCCGGCGTTTACCATTTCGCGGGTCAGCAGCTTTCTCATCTCTTCTTTTACGCCCGCGTATTCGCGCGAATTGATGAGGTTTTTGCGCTCGCCTTTGTCCTTCTCCTTGTCGTAAAGGTAGTCGTCTTTATATATGTTCGTATTGTAGTTAAAGCCGGACGTTACGCTGTAAACATACCTTTGAGTGATAACGCATCTGCCGTTGCCGCTTTCGCTGATATGGACGAATACGCAGTCGCGCTTTTCGCCGGACTGCAGCGGCACGCCCCGGAACGCCGCAGGCACCTCCGCCCCCGCCGCGGTCAGTACTGTCGGAGGAAGGTCGATAAGCGAAACGAGTTTTTCCGCGTCGAGTTCGCCTTTTTTATACGCGCCGCCGAAAATAATAAGCGGGATATGCGTTGAAGCACTGTGGCAGGAACGTTTGTATTCGATATTGCGCGTCCTGAAATGGCATCCGTGGTCGGACGTGTAGATTATCAGCGTGTCGTCGTATCTGCCGCTTTCTTTCAGCGCGTTCACTATCCTCGCGACGTTCTTATCGAGCGCCTCGCAGCACGCGAGGTATGACGGATAATGGAAAATATAGTCGCCGACGAGACCTTTTATATCCTCGGGATAAGGCATATCCTTGAATTTTGACGCCGTTCCCGGCGGACATTCGAAGCGCCCGGACGTGTTCTGATGATGCGGCTCTAAGTAAGAAACAAACAAAAAATACGGCTTTTCGTGCGGCTTGTTTATATAGTCGAGCGCGAAGTCCGTCATCTTATCCGCCCGCACGCCGTCAAAGCGCACCTCTTTGCAGTCGTTGTCCCACAAAACGCCGCCGCTGCCATTGGACGAAAACTCCAAAAGATCGGCGGCGAGCCAATATTTGTATCCGCCGCGAAGTTCTTCCGGCACCCCCTTTTCCCTGTATTCGAGACCTTTTGAAGCGAGGTGCCATTTGCCTATATACGCGGTATCGTACCCCGCCGCGTTGAACGCGTCTGCAAGGTGAATATCCTCTTTTTTCATCGGCACGCCGTTGGTCACGCAGCCGTTTTTATTGGGATAAGTTCCCGTCTGAATACAGGCGCGCGCGGGTCCGCAAACCGGCTGGCAGGTATAAGTTTCGTTGAAGATATCGCCCTCTGCCGCATAGCCGACCAGATTGGGGGTCACGGACTCGTTTATCGTATCCGCCCTTTGCTGATCGCTGAAAATAAAGATTATATCTGGTCTTTTTTTCATATTCTCCCCTTATGTCCGCGCGGTTTTTTGCGGTTTTCGCAAATTTCCGCTTTTTGTTGTCCGTGTTTTGATTATCGCCAAGCCGCGCTTATCCGTCGCTGTATTGCGCGCTTTACGGTTTATCCCGTCAAGCGGTGCGGTATGCCCTCCCTTCCGCCCGCCTTATTGACGCACGTAAAAGCCGATGACCGCCTCTGAATATAACGCGCGGATAAAATCGCCGCAAAGCATTACCTCTGCGGCGATACAAGTTTATTCTTCTTTTTCTTTTGCGGCGAGTTTCTGACCCATGATGACGCCCATCACCGAAGCCATCATAAGACCTCTCGTCCAGCCGCTGCTGTCGCCCAGGCAATGCAGTCCCTTGATGCTCGTATTCAGATCCTCATCCATCTTGACCTTGTTGGAATAGAATTTGAGTTCGGGCGAATAAAGCAGCGTTTCAGCCGCCGCAAAGCCGGGCACGACCTCGTCCACCGCCTGGATAAAGTTGATTATGTTTATCATCGCGCGGTAAGGCATAGCCGCGGTTATGTCGCCCGCGACCGCGTCAGGAAGAGTGGGGCGCACGTTGCTTCTCGCCAGTTCTTTCTGCCACGTTCTTTTGCCGTCGATTATGTCGCCGTATCTCTGCACGAGTATGTGCCCCGCGCCCAGCATATTGGTAAGTTCGCCGATCTTCTGCGCGTAAGCTATCGGCTGATTGAACGGCTCCGAAAAATTATGGGAACAGAGTATCGCGAGGTTTGTGTTGGGAGATTTCAGTTCTTTATAACTGTGCCCGTTGACGACCGCGAGATCGTTGTCGTAGTTTTCCTGGCTGACAAATCCGCCGGGGTTCTGACAGAAGGTTCTCACCTTGTTCTTGAACGGCTTTGGATATCCGATCAGTTTGGATTCGTAAAGGACGCGGTTGACCTTTTCCATTACCTCGTTTCTTACCTCTACTCTTACGCCGATATCTACGGTGCCGGGCTGGTGCATTATGTTATGCTCCGCGCACAGGTGTTCCAGCCAGTCCGCGCCGCGCCTGCCGGTCGCAATGACGGTGTTTTTCGCGCGGACCTCTTCGACCTTCTTGCCGTTGTCGATTATGACGCCGCTGCATTTGTCGCCCTCTAAAATTATGTTCTCGCACTGGTAGCCGAACAGTATGTCGACCCCGTTTTTAAGAAGATATTGCTCTATCGCGTAATATATCTGCTGCGCCTTTTCGGTACCCAGATGGCGTATCGGACAGTCGACGAGTTTAAGACCCGCCTTTATCGCGCGCTTTCTTATCTCCTTTACCTCCTCGTCCTGACCTATGCCCTCGACGTGAGTGTCCGCGCCGAATTCAAGGTATATCTTGTCGGTATACTCTATCATGCTCTGCGCGTAGTCCTCGCCGATAAGTTCGGGAAGCGAGCCGCCGACCTCGTGACTTAAAGACAGCTTGCCGTCAGAGAACGCGCCCGCTCCGCTGAATCCGGTCGTGATGTGGCAGTACGGCTTGCAGTTCACGCAGACGTTGGTCTTAGCCTTGGGGCAACGGCGTTTTTCTATCGCGACGCCCTTTTCGACAATGAGTATCGAACCTTTATAGTTGTGGCGGATCATCTCGATCGCGGTGAATATGCCCGCGGGGCCCGCGCCGATTATTACGGTATCGTATTTCATCTTCTTCTCCTTTCCTTCTTTTCTGCTCTCGGCTCAAAGGTTTTATTTCCTTTTTTACCGCTTTTATCTTTTACGGTTTTTTCTGCCCGTGTCGATTATCATATATTTTATATGCCGTTATCTTAATAATGCGGCTGGCTTTTACGCCTTTATCCGGTCTCTTCCCTCCCGCTCGTCTCACCCGAAAACTCAGGATATCCGCGCCCGGGATACCGCCTTATCCGCGTTATCTCTCGCGGCGGCACATACGTACCGCTGCCGCACGCGCAAAACGTATAAAAAGCCGCGCCTTACGGTACGGCGTAATTTTCGCGCTTAACGCGTTGTCACTTCGTGCCGAACAGCCTGTCGCCGGCGTCGCCGAGCCCGGGCAGTATATAACAATGTTCGTCCAGCGTGCGGTCGAGGGTGGAAACATAGACCTTTACGTCCGGGTTGGCTTCCGCGACTTTTTCCACGCCTTGCGGCGCCGCTATTATCGACATAAGTCTTATTATCTTCACGCCGCGCTGTCTTAAAAACCGTATCGCCGCGTTTGCGGACCCGCCGGTCGCCAGCATCGGATCGAGAAGGGTTACCTGCATATTCTCTATCCCCTCAGGCAGCTTGCAGTAATATTCGTGCGGCTCCATCGTCTCTTCGTCCCGGTTCAGCCCGATATGCCCGACTTTTGCGAGCGGGAATATTTTCTGCACGCCGCTGACCATGCCGAGACCCGCGCGCAATATCGGCACTATCGCTATCTTTCTTTCCTGCACTATCCGCTGAGTGCATTTTTCAAGCGGAGTTTCGACCTCGACTTCCTTTGTCGGAGCGTCCTTGAACGCCTCGTAAGTCATCAGCATCGTGATCTCTTCGACAAGCTCCCTGAACTCCTTTGTACCGGTGTTCTTATCCCTTAAAATAGCTATTTTGTGCCCTATAAGAGGATGATCGAAAATAGTGACGTTGGGATAATTCTTCATAAACCCCTCCTTTGTCTGTCATTATATATTATCCACTATTTTGCGCGATTTGTCAATACATTCCCCGCGTGGCGGAGAGCTTAAACACAAGCCGGTGCGTATCGTCGCTTGTTACTTAACGCAAAACATTCCTCGTCAGTCGTCCGGCGCACCCGCGCAAGAAGGAAGAGGTATTGACTTTCTTTGTTTTATGTGTTATCATTCAGATAGAAGGGAGGGGTAAATATGGTTAAATCGTTTAATAAAATTTCCCTATCGACAACATCAGCGAATACGATACCGGATTTTCGGCAATTGCCGACACCTGGAATGATTTTTTAAGATTCATAAATTATGGTTATCATGCCGGTTATTGGTGCATGAGCGTTAAAATATATGATTAAGGAGGAGCCAACAAGTGAAAGCCGCAAACAAAAAGAAGAGAATTGTCGTTTCTTTGGCGATTGCCGCAGTCATAATCGTCGCCGTCGTCACGGTATGTCTGTGCTTGCTTGTCAAGGGCGACAAGGTCGTGGCGGTAGACGCTGAAAAGGTCACCGGCGCGACGGTAGAATTCGATCCAACTCCCTATGATCATTACAGCGCTGAAATAGATGCGGAAAACACCGCTAAGCTCGTGCGCGAGTTGCGCTCCGCCACCCTGATCCGCATCGACAGAATGATAGATCAAGTGGGCGCAATGATAACTATACATACTTCGGACGGCGAAACTTTCTCTCTCAGGCATCTGACGCAAAACGTCATAGTCGTCATGGGTCAACAGTATTATCTGCAAAACGATATCGCCTGGTTCACAGACATCGCCAGAGAAATCTGTTTCGGCAACGCGGCTTGAAATACAATGCCTCAAACCGCGCGGCAAGCCGCTGAACACGAAGCCGATTTGCAATCAACAAACACGGGCATGAAAAATTCCTGCCCGTGTTTTTCTTTTGATCGGACCTTTTTTACCCGACAGCAGAGAGAAAAATTCTCCGAATACAGACTACCATATCCCGGCACATCAATCTCCGCCCCATCGCGGCAATTGTCTGCACCCCGCACGCCCGAAAATCTCTCCCCGATCTCAGTCTTCTGTTGATATTTGTCTTTATCGGTGGTATGATAATAAAGATAAAATTAAAAGAGGTATTTTATGAATTTCAAAAAATACGAAAACGTTAAGATCAAAGATTTGCCGTATAAGCGCTATACGGCGGAACAGGCGAAAGAAAGTTTCGACAAGTTCTTCGCCGCTGCCGAAAACGCGAAATGCGCCGAAGATATCCTCTCAGCGCGCGAACAGTATGTGCTTGCCGCAAAAAACGCGTTCGGTACCGCCGCTTCTCTTGCCAACGCGCGCTTCACGCAGAATACCCGCGACGAGTTTTATGACGGCGAAGTCACATATTACGACGAGGTCTCTCCTGCGTTCAGCGGACTGTACGTAAAGTACGTCGACGTAATGCTGTCCTCTCCTTTCCGCAAAGAGCTGGAAGAAAAACTGGGAAAGGTCCTTTACCGCTCTTTCGAATTCGAAAAGGCGTCCTACAACGACATCATAGAAGAGGACGTAAAGCTGGAAAACTCTTATTCGACCGAATACGTAAAGTTGCTTTCAACCGTCGAATGTGAATTCCGGGGCGAGAAAAAACCGCTCGCGTACGTGCGCGGCTTTATGGAAGACAAGGACAGAAGCGTAAGAAAAGCCGCCGCGGAAAGCATCGGAAAAGCCCTCGAGGCGCACGCCGATAAGTTCGATGACGTGTTCGACCGCCTGGTAAAAGTCAGAGACAAGATGGCGAAAAAAATGGGCTATAAGAATTTTACGGAGCTGGGCTATTACCGTATGGGCAGAATAGACTACGACCGCGAAGCGGTGGAAAAATTCCGCAAGAACGTCGTCTCCGCGATAACCCCCGTCGTCGCCGAGATGAAAGCCAAAGTCGCGAAAGACCTCAATATTGACGATTTTAAATATTACGACGACGCGGTTTACTCAAAAGACGAAGTGCCGACGCGCGACTGCTCCGTCGAAGAATTCTTCGACCGCGCGAAAGAGATGTACTCCGATATGGACAAGGAGCTTGCCGCGCTGTTTACGCGTATGGTAAATGAGGAAGCGTTCGACGTTATCCCCAGAGACGGCAAGACGGGCGGCGGTTACTGCACGACCTTCGACGACTTCGGCAAAATATTCATCCTCGCCAATTTCAACGGCTCGAGCGGCGATATAGATGTAATAACGCACGAATTCGGCCACGCGATAGCGATGAATTACGCAATGCAAAAGAACGGCGACGAGCTGGGTATCGGCGGCTGCGAGACCGCGGAATGCCACTCTATGAGTATGGAGTTCCTTGCCTGGCCGTATATGGACAAGTTCTTCGGTCGCTTAGCTTCCGCTTACCGCAGAAAGCACCTTTCGGACGCGCTGACCTTTATCCCGTACGGCAGCATCGTCGACGAGTTCCAGCACGAGGTCTACGATCACCCGGAGATGACCCCTGCCGAAAGAAACGCGCTGTATCTGAGACTTTCCAAAAAATACCGCCCCTACCTCTCTTACGACGGTATCCCCTACCTCGAAAAAGGTACTCGCTGGCAGTTTCAGGCGCATATATTCGAATCGCCTTTCTACTATATCGACTATTGCTTAGCGCAGACGGTCGCGCTCGGCTTCCTCGCGCTTTCCCGCAAGGACTATAAGCTCGCGCTTGAAAAGTATAAGGAGATGTGCAGGACGGGCGGCGAAAAGTTCTTCTCCGAAACGGTAAAAACGGCGGGCATAGCCTACCCGTTCGGCGACGGCACTCTGAACGCTCTCGCCGACGATATGAAAGATGTGCTGTCTTCACTCGGATAAACTATCCTCATAAAGCAGAGCAAACGCGCTTTAATAAGCGCGCCTGCACAAAAAATATTAAGATAAAAACAAGTTTAACAAACACGGGCAGGAAAATTCCTGCCCGCGCTAATACACTTAAAATCTTGATCTTTCCGCCTGCAAAAGCGCTCCTACCTCGTCCGGAACGCTTATCCCCCACGCGCCGCTTATCTTCTCTATACTTGTCTTATATACGCGTGTGATACCGTCCCTCCTCTCGGTCCGCGTCGTTTCGACGACCGTTCCGTTTTTGAACTTGATCAATATTGAACAGTCTTTGTCCTCGTCATAACCGATACGGGCATAATAACCTTTGCGTTCTTCGGAATACTCCGCCTCTTCATAAGCAATATCCGCATATCCGTAAGAGGCAATGTTCATAACGTATTCAATCCGTGTACCTTCGTCGGAAACGGCGTTTTCTATCTCTTCCCAATTCCCGCCGGCATGTTTAACAAAATATCTCCACTCCTCGCCGACAAGAACGTCGATATACTCGGCGGCGACGTTATCTCCTCTCTCTTCTGTCATATACCTGACGTCCGACGTTATCAACGCCGTCGTTTTCCTGCCGTCTCCCTTTTCACCGTCTTCGCCGCTGACGTCGTAAGACACTACTATCCGGCAATTATCGAGATGCGCTAAGGTATAGTCGCCTATGCTTTCCCACTCTTCTGCGGTAACCTTGTCCGACACGAGTTCCCCGCCGCTTTCGCCTTGAGCATTGTCGCAAGCGGCAAACGCCGTCAAAGACAGCGCGGTCAGCACGAGTATCGAGATCAGCGTAACAATTTTTTTCATGACCGTATCTTCCCTTTACATAATTATAGTATCCTTCTTTTCAAAGTGTCAACTTTTGCTTTTGCGGTTTAAAAGAGGTAGAGAAAATAAAAACGGCTCCCTTCCGGAAGCCGTTTACTTTTTGCTTTATTCGTTATTACTCCGCAACGTAGGGGAGCAGAGCCATAACTCTCGCACGCTTGATAGCCTCAGCGAGAAGTCTCTGGTGCTTTGCGCAAACGCCGCTCATACGCCTCGGAACGATCTTGCCCTTTTCGGTGATGAACTTACGCAGTTTTGCAACGTCCTTGTAATCGATCTCGGTAGCCTTGTCTACGCAGAAGGTGCAGACCTTTTTGCGGGGAGCCTTTCTTGCCGGTCTCTTAACAACTTTCTCTTCGCTCATTTTTATATCTCCTTATAATCAGAATGGTAAATTGTCGTCGGACGGCTCTACTTCTTCGAGCTTGGTGACGTCCGAACGCGAGGATCTGCTCTGGGGAGCTTCCTCTCTGCTGCCCGACGGAGAAGAAAGGAATTCAACCTCGTCGGCGGTAACTTCAACCGATGTGCGCTTAACGCCGTCGTTACCTTCGTAGTTGCGGATCTGGATGGAGCCTACGACCCCGACCTTTCTGCCCTTGCTGAGCGACTTAGCGCAGCTTTCTGCAATTCCTCTCCACGTGATAACGTTGAAATAATCGGCCTCGTTATTCTCTTTGCTGAATCTTCTGTTGACCGCAATCGAGAACCTGCAATAGCTTACGCCGCTGGGGGTCGTGCCGCTTTCAGGGTCTCTGGTAAGATTGCCTATAAGAATTATCTTGTTCATAGGTCCTCCTTGTTACTTGCGGACTATCATAAGTCTGACGATCTCGTCGACGATACGGCCGAGGCGCGTGATTTCCGCGGGAACGCTCGCAGGAGCGTTGAACGTGGTCAGCACGTAGTAGCCTTCGCTCTTGAAGTTGATCGGGTAAGCATACTTACGGGTGCCCCACTTGTCCAGGCTGACTATTTCGCCGCCCGCACCGGTGACAACCGCTTCGATCCTGTCGATGACAGCCTGCTTGCCTTCTTCAGTCACGTCGTTGTCGATGATGTACAAAAGCTCGTACTTGTTCATAGAAACCTCCTTTTGGTCTGATGTCTTCCCGTCTCAGGGGAAGCAAGGATTTTGAAAATATATTCAAAATTGCTTTTATAATATAGCACACGTAATATTTTAAGTAAAGCGATTTTTACCGTTTGCCCGCAAAATTTTATTGTTTTTTGCCGCCGTTATCATCGTCTTGCGGCGGATTTTCGCCGTTTTCTGCAATTTCACGCTTCTTTTTTATATCATTGCTCTCGGGAAGCGGACACATCTTCGCCTTTCTCGCCGCAGGAATAAGCACCTTCGTCAACGGCGCGAAAAGCAGCGGAAAAACGACGAGATTGCAGATTATCTGTACGATATAAAACACCGCGCCCCTGACGTAGATTATAGAAAAGCGGTACCAGAACCTGTCGAAAAAGCCGCTGAAAAGCCCGGTGTCGACCAGCGAGGTCTGCACCCCGAAAAGGGTCGTCATCACCGCCGCGACAAGGGTCAATATCCATCTGTTTTTTACCTTTAAACGGGCAAGCAGCATAAAGACGAGCGCGACCGCGGGCCAGTGGATAAAATACGATATAACCCACGGACCTGCGCCGAATATCGCCGTTTCTATGCCGCAGAACACGAGTGCGGCGACCACTCCGCCCGCGCCGAGACAATAGCCGTACACCGCCGAGAGGAGAGTTACCCCCTCGACGTTGGGCACCGCGTTCAGCGCGAACTTGACCGCCTCTATCGTAGCGGCGGCAAGCGCGGTAAGCGCGATTTGTCTTGCGGCAAGTCTGCCCTTATTCAGATACCTGCTCTTGTCCAATTTTAAATATCACGCATAAATTTTGCGGTTTATTCTCAATACGAATCTACTCTGATAAGGATGACGCAATCCTTTTCAACGCTCATCTGAGTAATGCCGACTCCCGACGACGTGAGACTGACTCCTTTGTATTCAATAGTCGTAGCATATGCGTCAACGCCCTTGTCCTTTTCGACAGTCGTGAACAGTCTGACGTATTCGTTTGCCTCGGTAGGCTGTACGCAACCTATCGAGTTAAAGTATTTGCCGTAAGAGCTTTCTTCCCAGCTTACGCTGACCCCGTGGTTGCCTGCGAGCTGCATGATCGCCGCTTCTCCGTTGAGTTGTCCTTCAAGCAGAGATATGTCGATGGTGTATTCCTGTGCCTCGCCTGTTTTGGGTATGAGAACTACTTTGAAAGTGCCCTGAGTGTCGGCAGGGGTCTTTGTATCGTCCGTACACGCCGCGAAAGCGAACGCGAGGCTGAGCGCGAGTACCGCGGCGAGCAATACCGCCAAAATCTTATTTTTGTTCATATATACTCCTTTTTCCCGCTTTTTTCTTACGCTAAGCGGTAAATTTTATTGACTTTTTTGCGCTTTTTGATCACGCGGAGCCTTTCGAACGCGTATATTACGCGCTTTCATACTTAAAAACCCGCGTTTCCGTCTCCTCGTACTTCAATCGGCGCTCTCGCAAAATATCGGAAAGAAAAGAAAAGCCGCTTTAAAGGCGGCGGAAAACAAAGCAAGCCGGGCGCAATGAAAAACGCGCCTCAAAGCCCGTGAATCTCCCTCCGAAATTCCGCTTTTCTCCTTGTCGGCAGGTCTCCTGACTTGCGGCAAAACGCTGCGCCTTCCCTTTTCAAGTGGCATATTGCAACGTCTTAACGCCGCTTACAGTAGCGGGGGCTGTAC
>CASEHD010000027.1 GCA_949287655.1 uncultured Christensenella sp.
GAAAAATTCAACGAGATAAGAGCGGACGAATGGTACCTCGTGCAGGTGGCGAAATACGGCGCGGAAAGAGCTTCCGCGATCGCCGAAAAGACGCTGAAAACGGTAAAAGAAAAGATAGGATTCGTGCTGTAATGTTCGGTTATGTCATTCCCGACAAACCCAATATGTTCATAAAGGACTTTACGCTGTACCGCGCGTTTTACTGCGGACTGTGTAAAAGTATCGGAAAGCGTTGCGGTCAGCTTATGAGGCTTACTACCAACTACGATATGACCTTTTTCAGCGTATTCATACACGCGTTGACGGGTACGGAGATAACGATAAGCAACGAAGGGTGCATACTCAATCCGGTCAGAAAAAAATCGGTAGCAAAGAACAGTCCGCTGATGGAAAAGATAGTCGACGCAAATACTATACTCGCGCACTATAAGGCGGTCGACGACGTGACGGACGACAACAGCTTCGGCAAAAGGGCGGCGGATAAGCTGGTGATCAAAAGGCATTTCAAAAAGGCGTGCAAAAATCAGCCCGAAGCGGCAGAGATAATACGCGCCGGCTTTGAAAAGCTGAACAGGCTCGAAGCCGCGAGGTGCGAAAACATCGATCTCATCGCGCATCAGTTCGCGACGATATTAAAAGAGATGACCGGGCTTTACGCGGGCAAGGATTACGTCGACGCGGCGGGCGATATGATGTACAACCTGGGCAGGTGGGTATATTTCGCGGACGCTTTCGACGACGCGGACGAGGACGCGAAAAAAAGGGAATTCAATCCCTTTCTGATAAACTACGAATACAAGGACAGAGAAACTTTCGTAAACGATAAAGGCAAAGACGCGGCGTTTATTCTCAACTGCTGCTGCAAGGAGATAATGGACGCTTTCGACAATGTAAAACTTAAAAATTACGAAGGGGTAGTCACCAATATCGTCTGGTACGGACTCAGAGAACAGACCGACAGACTGTTAAGGAGGAAGGATAAGTGCAAACAAAGGATCCGTATTTAGTTCTCGGACTCAAAAACGACGCGACTCAGGAACAGGTGGAAAACGCGTACCGCACGCTCAGGCGCAAGTACGAGGAACTGCGCTTCCGCGAAGGCGAAGAAGGCGCAGAGGCAAGCCGCGCCCTTGGCGAACTGGACAGGGCGTACGCAGACTGTATGGACGACCTGCAAAGGCGCGTTTCGGTCACCGAAAGCGGCAGCTCTCTCGGATCGGTCGAGGAACTGATAAAGCAGGGCAAGCTGGACGAGGCGCAGGAAAAACTCGATATGGTCGAGACCCGCGACGCGGAGTGGCATTATGTTCAGGCGATCGTATATTTCAAACGCAACTGGCACGTGGAGAGTAAAAAACAGCTTGAACTGGCGCTTACGCTCGACCCGAGCAACGAAAAGTATAAGAGAAGTTATACAAAACTGACAAATATGCTGAACGGCGCAGGCGCGGGAAACGCGGGCGCAGGCAGTACAAATCAACAACAGAGCGACCCGTACGCTCAACAGAGGGGCGGTTATGCGCGTCCACAACAGGCTGACCCCGGAGTGGATACGGCGACGACTTGCTGCAACACCTGTTCGACGCTTATTTGCTGCGACTGTTGTTGTGAAATGATGGGCGGGGATCTGATTCCCTGTTGCTGAAATGAGGCGCAGTTACAAGATAGCTCTTGCCGCCGTTTCGTCTGCGATAGCGGTCATTGCTGTCGTCGCGCAGGCGTACGTTTCGACGGTGAGCATAGCCGTCTGCGTGATCGCCGCGCTGGCAATATCGCTTCCGCTCACTCAAAAGTCGATAGGCGGGGCGGTTTTTTCTTATGTTGCGGCGGGTCTTATCGGCTTTTTCGCGGTCAATATAAAGGCTTTGCCGTTCATAATGTTTTACGCGCCTTACGCAATAATAACGTACGCGCTCGATTTTATTTTCTATACTTCCGCAAAGGTCAAGCTCCCCAAGTGGGCGAAAATAGCTGTAATAACCGTGGTCAAACTCGGATTTTTCGGCGCGGCGTTCTACGGCTGTCTTACGCTTATGAAAGTAGTCGTGACGGATATCGCGATTTTCGGCATAAAATGGACGATACCTTTGCTTATGGCGTTGGGGTTTATCGCTTTTTGCGTATACGACCCGCTTTACAGATTCGTATTTATCAATATGAGCAGGATAGTAAATAAGTACATCGGCGGTAGCAGGCGCAATTCCGGAAGACACGAAGAGAAGAACGCGCCGACGTCGAGCGTAGAACCTCTCGAAGGAGACATATTCGACGGGTACGGCGACGCAGGCGGAGCGGATAACGGAGACGATAAAGGCGAAGATAACGGCGAGAAGGTGGGGTAAGCGGAAAGCGTCGAAAATAAAGCCGAAGACGGTTGTGGCGTTTAGGATATCCGTGAAAACGCGGAGAGCGACTAAACGGCGTAATATATACATAATAAAGTTAAGCGGATCTGCGTTTTGCAGAGAGAAAAACGGCAACGGAGGCGGCATGGATAAGTATAAGACCGGGATTATATTCAACGGCGTTATGACTGCGCTTGCCGTTGCGCTTATCGTCGTCGTTGCGGCTCTCAGTCGGAATACGGCATTAAGCGAAAAGGCGACGAGGACGGTCACTTTCGCGTTTACGAATTCTCTGGGCAGGCTTTCTTCCGCGCTTCCTTTTTCTCTTTTCGAACTGCTTGTCTGCATTGCGGTTATAGCCGCGCTTTTTCTGATAATAAAAGGTATCGTTCTTCTTGCGAAGAGAAAGACGGCGCGCGGATTGTGTTCGTTCACGACCCTTGTCGCAACCGTACTTTGCGTCGTTTCGATATATATGCTGGATACCACGTTTGCATACAACAGAGAGGCGCCGCCGCTCGACGTATATCAAAACGGCGAGCTTTCCGACGAAGAGATATTAGCCGCTTCCGACGCGTTTTTCGACGATTTTATCGCGCTTGCCGACTCTCTCGAAAGAGATAAAAAAGGCTTCCCGGTATGCGAATTGTCCGTGGAAGAGATATCGGATCTTATCGGAAAAGAGTATGAAAAGCTAGACGACGAATATTACTGCGACTATGTGCCGCGCGCAAAAGGGATGTTTTTTTCTTCGCTTATGAGCGAAGCGTCGCTGGGCGGCATTACGTTTACGCCGATCGGAGAAGCCAACGTCAACGACGAAATGCCGATAACGGATAAGATTTTCACCATTGCGCACGAGACGGCGCATTCGATAGGGATAATGCGTGAAGAGGACGCAAACCTCGTCGCGGCATACGTGCTTTTAAACAGCGAAAATAATCTGCTCAGATATTCGGCGATGTATTCGTACTTTTTGCGCGTACTCGATATCGTCGAGGTCCTCGATAATGATAAGTACGAAGCCTATCACGGCGCGATCTACAACGAGGACAGCGTAATAAGAAAAGAGATATCCGCGGTCGCAGAGTTCTGGAGATCAAAGAAAATGCGCCTTGCAAAGATAAGCGACTTTTTTAATAATTTATATCTTAAATTCAACGGACAGAACCTGGGAACGGGCAGTTATGACGACGACAATTTCTGGGAAGTCACTCCGTCCGATCCGGACGAGGACGGCAACGTGACTTACGAGATAGAATTGTCCGATATCCAGCTCGTACTGTTGACGAGATACGCGGGATAATTTAAATGCGAGACCTTAACGGCACGGATAAGGTTTAAACCGGCAAATCCGCGTAGACGGTGCGGGCAAGCTTCAAATCTGCATATCTGCAAAAAAGCTGCGATATAAATATTCCGACGATATTCGGTATAATGCCTTTCCGGCAAAACGTGATTGTCGCGCGGTTTACCTGTCCGGCAGGACAGAGAAGCTGCTTTTAAAACAAAAAGACCTTCCGCAAGTAAATCATCAACTGCATGAGTCGTCGGCAATTTTTAACGGAATGTCCGACGGTTTCCCGCCGCTGCCGTCGTAGCTTAAAGACAGACTTTACTCAACCGTAAACAAAAGACAAAATGCCTGCAAAACACAAAAAATCCGTTGACAACATAGATATAAATAATGTAATATTAATACATAAACCGAGCGTATCTTAGTGGATATGCTGGTCAGACAAGACAAGAAAAGAAAGGAGAAGACGACTATGAACTCAGCATATTTTACGCGATGGCGTTCGCGGTAGTATTTTCGTTTGACATTTTTATGCCGAACGATTTTTTTATGACAAACCGCGCAAACGCTTTTTAAAGCGACCGACGAAAGTCGCATTTAACGTAAAATCAAGGAGAATTAAAAATGGAAAAGAACAAAATACCTTATAAAATATATCTGCCCGAGGAAGAGATCCCCAAAAAATGGCTCAACCTCAAAGCGTTCATGAAAGAGCAGCACGACCCGTTCCTCAATCCCGCAACGCTTAAACCCTGCACGAAAGACGACCTTCGCCCGGTATTCTGCGACAAGGTCATAGATCAGGAACTCAACTGTACGGATAAATATATAGATATCCCGGAAGGTATCCGCGATTTCTACAAGATGTACAGACCCGCGCCGCTCGTAAGAGCTTACGAACTGGAAAAGGCGCTGGGCACTCCCGCGGAGATATACTATAAGTTCGAAGGCAACAACACGTCCGGCTCGCATAAGCTGAACAGCGCGGTCGCGCAGGCTTATTACGCTAAGGAGCAAGGCATTACCTCGCTGACTACGGAAACGGGCGCGGGACAATGGGGCACGGCGCTTTCGATGGCATGCGCGTTCTACGGCATCGACCTCAAAGTGTATATGGTCAAGGTCTCCAGCGAACAGAAGCCTTACCGTAAAGAGGTCATGAGAACGTACGGCGCCGAGGTGATTCCGTCTCCGTCAGAGACGACCAAAGTAGGCAGAGCCATTCTTAAAGAACACCCCAATACGGGCGGTTCGCTGGGCTGCGCGATATCCGAAGCTATCGAGGTCGCAACGTCGACGCCTGATTGCAGATATGTCCTCGGAAGCGTTCTCGACCACGTAACGCTGCATCAGAGCGTCATTGGTCTCGAAGCGAAAGCGGCGCTCGACAAGTACGGCGTTCAGCCCGACATCGTCATCGGTTGCGCGGGCGGAGGTTCAAACCTCGCGGGTCTTATCGCTCCGTTTATGGCTGAAAAGCTGGAAGGCAAGAATAATATTGAGTTTATCGCGGTAGAGCCGGCAAGCTGTCCGTCTCTTACCAGAGGCGTTTACGCGTACGACTTCTGCGACACCGGCAAGACTACGCCGCTCGCGAGAATGTACACGCTGGGCAGCGGCTTCCTGCCGTCGCCCAACCACGCAGGGGGTCTCAGATATCACGGCATGAGCCCGATACTTTCTAAACTCTATCACGACGGTTATATGACCGCGAGAAGCGTTGAACAGACCAAAGTATTCGAGGTCGCCGAAATGTTTGCGAGATGCGAAGGCATTCTGCCTGCTCCCGAATCCTCTCACGCGATAAGAGTCGCGGTCGACGAAGCGCTGAAATGCAAGGAGACGGGCGAGCATAAGAAGATACTGTTCGGTCTGACCGGCACGGGGTACTTCGATATGAGCGCGTACAAGGCTTTCAACGATAAGACGATGAACGACTTTATCCCGACCGACGCCGATCTCAAAGAGGGCTTCAAGAGCCTGCCCGATATTCCGCAGAACGCGGGCGTAAGAGGCTGACGAGTTTTTGAGGGCAGAATAAAAACGCTTAAAATCAATGTCCCGCAGAAATGCGGGACTTTTTTGTGCTCAATGCGGGTTTATCCGCGCGAGATGTAATATGCGACGGCTTTTAAGGTACGCTTTTGTCTCTGATAACGGTATAAAAACGATGTTGAGAGTATGATTTATCGAGAACCAAACAAACTGATTTTTTTGAAAAATATCTGCGGAGATATCCTTCGGTAAGGGGCGATATATGATAAAATAACACCTTGGATAAAAAGGCGACGCAAAAAATGCAGGATATACGGCAACGTGAAAGAGGTTTCCGATAATGAATAACTTTTACGGCAAAGAGGATCAAGCCGGTTGTTTCTTCAGATCGCAACCTGTCGCGAGAAGTACGCGTTCGGGCGATATAAATAAAATGGAAAAAAGACAAAAGAAGAGAGGCGCTGCGGCTCATTCAGGAACCGTTTTACACTAAATTCTGCAAATCGAACAGAAATATCTCAAACGATTTATTCAGAATTAAATGAGGTAAAGTCGCCGACATAAGCTATTTAATTATCATATTAACAATTATTATTAATTATTATCAATTATTATCAAGTAAACTGTTTAGAAAAAGAAAGTGTCGGATGCTGTTAAACGCGCCGAATATGCGTGCCGGATTATCCATAAAATAATTGCAATTTTGCATTGTGTTCTGCGGCGCTCTAAAATATAATATAATATATTATTTATCTGCGCAAAAAAGGTATTGAATAAGACGACCGGATGTTGTATAATTTTAATACGAAAGAGATCCGGCAATAGACATTTAAGGGCAAAAGATGAACGCGTACATAATTATCGTCATGGTATTCGCCATGCTGTATACATTCTATATGGGGTTTTCCGACGGAGCCAATGCCGTCGCGACATGCGTCGCAACCCGTGCTATCAAAGCGCGTTACGCCCTTATTATTGCAGGAGCGGTGATGCTTATCGCGCCGATAGTCATATGTTATTTTCTCAGAAGCGACAGCGTTGCCAGGACGGTAGGGAGCCTGGTATACAGCGAATCGCTTGAAAACGTCGACCCCAAGGCGGGTTTCGCCTTTATGCTGTCGACGATGATTGCGGCGCTGGTCTGGTCTGTGATATGCGTGCTCGTATCCGTTCCAAACAGTACGTCGCACACTCTTCTGGGCGGACTGGTCGGTGCGGCGATAGCGTGCTTCGGCTTTGACTGCGTGAACTGGACGGCGGTCGGTCTCAAAGTGATCTTAATGGTATTTCTTACGCCGCTTATCTGTATGACCGCGGGCTTTTTGCTCGACAAGCTTTTCAGGCTGGTATGCGTATACCTCGACAGGAGCGTAAAAAAATATTTTAAAGTCGCGCAGGTCGTGAACGTAGTGATAATGAGCACTTCGATATCGATAAACAACGTGCAGAAGACGATGGGTATTTATCTGCTTACGCTTGCGGTCATCAACGGCACGGATATCGAGACGTACGAGTTTTCGTTCCTGATAGTCGCGCTGATATCGGTCGCGATAATGATGGGTATCGTGTTCGGCGGGTACAGGCTGATATATGCGGTCGGAAAGAAAATATACCGCGTGGGTACGCTGCAGTCGTTCACCGCGCAGGTGGCAACCGAAGCGGTTGCGCTGACGTGTTCTTTCACCGGTATTCCGATAAGTACCGGACAGGTCGTTTCGTCCAGCATTATCGGCGTCGGCATTGCGGAAAAAGTGAGCGCGGTGAGGTGGGGAAGAGCAAAAAAGATATTTTCCAGCTGGCTGCTTACGTTTCCGGTCGCGGCATGCGTCGGGGCGTTCGTCGGCTGTATATTAAAATTGATATTCGTAAGATAACGGGGAGGCAATTATGGCTTTATTTAAGAAAAAAACGGACTTTTTCGAATTGCTCGCAAAACAATGCGACGCGATGGTGCGCGGAATGCAGGCGCTTTACGATTACTGTACCACTTATGACGAAAAGTACGGAGACAACGTTATTTCGATAGAGGACGAAGGGGATATGGTAAGACGTATCCTTATTGACGAACTCAACAAGACTTTCATCACGCCTATGGAAAGAAACGATATTTTCGATCTTTCGCGTCAGCTGGACGAGATACTCGACTATGCTAAGACGACCGTGGACGAGACCAGGCTCTTTAAGGTCAAGCCCAACGAAGATATGGTAAAAATGGTCTCTATCCTTCTCGACATAACTCACCATATAACTAAGGCGGTGACGAATATGGAAAAGCATAAGAGCATATCGAGAGACGAGGCGATAAAGGTCAAGAGCTTAGAGAACAAGATAGGCGCGGCTTACTATAAGGCTCTCGCTAAGCTTTTCGATACCGACGATATACACGAGATTTTTAAGTACCGTGAACTTTACCGTCACCTGAATACCACTGCCGACGTTGCCGACGTTGCGATGGACAGTCTGCTCGACGCTCTGATGACGCTCTGAAAAGTAGCGGTAAATCATTGAAAGACATATTATGAATATTGATTGGAAAACTGATGAATACGGCAAAAAGTTTTCTTTTGTCGGAGAATACGGAAAAGGGCTGGTTTCTCTTCTGAGCGCAGGCAAAGGAGCGCGTGTGCTCGATCTCGGGTGCGGAAGAGGAGAGCTGACGGCGTATCTGAGATCTCTCGGTTACGACGCCGAAGGAATGGACGCTTCCGAATCTCAGCTTGATGAAGCGAAAAGGCTTTTCCCGAAAATCAGATTTTTCAGGGAAGACATAACGGGATTTTCTACCGAAAATCCTTATGATGCAGTGTTCTCCAACGCCGTTCTGCATTGGATAGATTCGGAAAAGCAGAAAACCGCGCTCGTAAACGTCTGCAAAGCGTTGAAAAGAGGCGGAGAATTTGTCGCTGAAATGGGCGGAAAAGGCAATGCCGAAATTATCCATTCCGCGTTGAAAGACGAGATAATGAGGAGAGGCGGAGAATATAGGCACGCATTCTTTTTTCCTGACGAAAAAGAATACGGCGATCTTTTGAAAGAGTGCGGTTTCGAGGTAAAATATATTGTCCGTTTTGACAGACCCACGCCTCTTTGCGGACAGGACGGAATAGCTGATTGGATAGAAATGTTTGCCGCATACGAATTGTCGGCATTGAATGAAAAGGACAGAAGAGATTGCGCATTAGCAGCGCAGGAAAGATGCGCAAACAAACTGCTGTCGCCTTCGGGTTGGACAGCCGATTATGTAAGATTGCGCTTTAAGGCAGTAAAGCCGCGTTGAGGCGGTCGAAATACTTAGACATTTGCAGATATGTTTTGCGTCAGTCTGAGCAGATACCGGTACTAGTAAGAAAAATGTAGGTTTACAATACAATTGTTACAAAGTCATGGTGTTAACGAAAAAGGAGGTAAAAGCAAAGCAAGGCAGCGTTTAAGCGAAAGAAAGCAGTCTGCCTCCCCCGAGGGGGAGGCGCGCGAAATTGGGCAAAAAAGTAGCGAACTTGTCTCTTTAATGTTAAACTTTAATTGAACCCAAAAAACAAAAAGGAGATTCGTTCGCTATGGCAAGTATAACACAAGACTT
>CASEHD010000028.1 GCA_949287655.1 uncultured Christensenella sp.
AAACGCAAGCCAAACGACTGAAAAAATGAGAAAGGCAATTCCTTTCTCATTTTTTCAGGCTTAAGCACAGTTCTTATCTGGTACACCCGAGCGGATTCGAACCGCTGACCTTCAGAGTCGGAGTCTGACGCTCTATCCAACTGGGCTACGGGTGCCTGCCAATTACTTATTATATCCTATTACGCTCTTCTTTTCAAATAAAAGCGGGCATTTTGTAAAACTGATATTGACATAAGGTTTCTTCGCCCATAAAATAAAATTATGACGAATTTTTTAAATTCTGCCGAAAATCCGTATTATTCGCAAGTATATAATACGAGAGAAGTCAAGTGAGAAACAGGGACGACAAGAAAATAGGCAAGCTGATCACGGCTATCGCCTGCGGAAAGAATTCGGCGCTTAACGAACTCTTCTATTCGACTAAGGAGCAAATGTATTTTGTAGCCTACCGTTACTTACGCGACAAAAGCAAGATACCCGACGTCCTCAACGACTCATACTTCAAAATTTACCGCGCGAGCGCAAGCTACAAGCCCTCTCGGAGCGCGCGTAACTGGATGTACACGATCGTCAAGAATACTGCGTTAACCTACACGCGCGCGGATATTTCACGCGACGAAAGTTCTCTTTCAGACGTAAGCGCGTGTTCGTCCGATTTCGTCGACGACTGCATTGCCGACCTGGCGTTAAAAGCCGCGCTTTCCTCTCTGGACGAAGAAAGCCGCACGGTAATAGTAATGAAATTCTGGGGAGGCTACACGTTTTCAGAGATCGCGGAAGAGATGAAACTGCCGCTTACCACTCTTTACGGAAGATACAAGACGGCGTTAAAAACTATGGAAAAATACATAAAGGAGGAGAACGTATGAAAGATATCGAAAAAAAACTCAACGCCGCCGTACGCGGAACGGACAATGTGTCTCCCCTTATACTCGAAAACGTAAAGTCGCGAATACAAGCCGAGCCTATCCCCGAACAGGAAGTCAAAAAAGCCAAAAACAAGCTGACTTTCAGGCGCGCGTTCGGCGCTACAGTTTCGTCTTTCGCAGTCATGGTCCTATGCGTGGTCTCGATACTCATAACGATCGCGCTTAATGTAAAATCGTACTCCCCCGCGCCCGATTACGGCAGCGATCCATCCCCCGGCGATTCGGACGCGGCAATGCCGTCTCTCGAAGATTTCGAACAAACGAAGATCAAAGAGACTTTCGCCGACTATTGCGAAAAAAACGATCTTTCGCTTTTGAAAATAAACGGCGACTGCGACTTTTATCTGCTGACCGCAGACGACAAGCCCGATGTTTACAAGTCCGTCTACGAAAAAGACGGATTGACCGTGACGATAATTCAGTCGACGGCACGGGTTTTCTTGTCCGATATCGAAAACGCGATAAGCGATTCTGTGTTGCGATTGTTTTACAACTGCGATCTTTTAAGCGATCTTACTCTTAAGTTCGCGATATACGAAAACAAAACGCAGTTAATAAGCGTAGCCTATTACGACGACGGAAGCGTCGTATTCGTCACGATAGACTACCCCGTCGGAAGCGAAGACGCGGGAAACGTCGACAAGTATCTACCCGATATGGAAGACGTTATCGACGACATAAGCGCGAACTACGACTATTGAAACGCCGCGTAAAAGCCTGAAAACAATTCTCCACGGATAAACATATCCGCAACAACTCAACAAAAAAGATACGGAGCTTTCCGTATCTTTTTTTACAAGTATTGAGTTTTTTGCCTTATTAGCCTTCGAACTGCGAATTGTACAGCGTCGCGTAGAAACCGCCTTTCGCGAGCAGTTCTTCGTGCTTTCCCTGCTCTATCACATCGCCGTCGCGGAGCACGAGTATCTTATCCGCGTCGCGGATCGTGGAAAGTCTGTGCGCGATGATAAAGCTGGTCCTGCCCTGCATGAGTCTGTCCATTGCCTGTTGTATCAGGATCTCGGTACGGGTATCGACTGAAGAAGTCGCTTCGTCCAGAATAAGCACGGTCGGGTCGGCGAGTATCGCGCGGGCGATGGTCAGAAGCTGTTTCTGCCCCTGCGAGATATTGTCCGCCTCTGTATTTATCTCAAAGTCGTAGCCGCCCGGAAGCGTCTGGATAAAATGATCCGCACAGGCGATCCTTGCCGCGCGTTTTACCTCTTCGTCTGTCGCTTCAAGCCTGCCGTAACGGATATTTTCCATTATCGTGCCGCTGAAAAGCCAGGTGTCCTGCAAGACCATACCGACCTCGTTTCTTAGTCCTTCACGGGTAAAATCGCGGATATTCGTCCCGTCGAGATATATGCCTCCGCCGTTGAGTTCATAAAAGCGCATCAAAAGCTTGACTATCGTCGTTTTGCCCGCGCCGGTGGGTCCGACTATCGCGATGCGCTGACCTTTCTTTACGTCGCAGGAAAAGTCTTTTATGATTATCTTGTCCTCGTTGTAACCGAAACGCACATGGTCGAAAGTCACGTTGCCCTCTACGTTTTCGGGCACCGCGTCGCCCGTCTCTTTCTCTTCGGGCTGCTCTAAGAAATTGAATATCCTTTCCGCCGCCGCGACCGTGGACTGGAAGGTGTTGGCGATACCCGATATCTGGTTGATAGGCTGGTTGAACTGCCTGACGTACTGGATATACGACTGAATGTTACCGACGGTCATCTGTATGCCGGCTACGTTGCCGTTCAGCACGAATACGCCGCCCAGCACGCACGCGATAACATAATTCAGGTTGCCGACGAATTTCATCACCGGCATCATCATGCCGGAGAAGAACTGCGACGACCAAGCGGATTCGTACAATTTGGAGTTGTATTCAGAGAACTTCTCTATACTCTTCTCCTCGCCGTTGAACAGGCTTATCACGTTGTGCCCCGCAAACATCTCCTCGATATGTCCGTTGACGTGTCCGAGGTATTCCTGCTGCATCAGATAGTAACGCTGAGAACGCTTTATTATCATCATCACTATGAACATGGATATCGGCACGATAAGAAGAGTTATCAGCGTGAGTATCCAGTTTATCGTAAACATCATTATCATTACGCCGATTATCGTGGTGATGCTGGTGACTATCTGCGACAAGCTCTGGTTGAGAGAGTTGGATATCGCGTCGACGTCGTTGGTGATATAACTCATCACTTCGCCGTTGGTCGTCGTATCGTAGAATTTGAGCGGAAGACTGTCTATCTTATTGTTGATATCGCGACGGAAGCGGTACGAGACCCTCTGCGCGACGCCCGCGAGAAGCAAACCCTGAACGTACGCGAGTATTGCCGAAACACACACCAGCGCGATAATTTTTGTCAATATGGACACGATGACGTCGGTGTCTATCTTCGGCGCGGCAGTCAGCGAAGTACTCTCAACCCTCGCGCGGTAAGTGACAGCCAGGCTGTCGAGAGAACTCGTCGCGCCCAGCGCGCGGAACAGCTCTCCGACCGTGGTCGCGTTCTTAGCCTCGACGAGCGCGGACAGTTTAAGATCCATCATAGAATCGTCAATTTCTACGCCTTCGGGCAGCATGCCCATATCCGCAACGTTTTTTACCGTAAGATCCGGATAGTTCTCTATCATCTCAAGCTGTTCGTCTGTAAATTCGGGTATAGAGTTCTGCACCTCGACGGCGTTTTTATAAAAAGTTTTACTCATTGTTCCGGCGAGAAGTTCGTCGGTCGCGCCGCCCAGGATATCGGGCACCAGAAGGGTCGCGATAACGCTGAATACCGCGAGGACGAACGCGATTATTATGACCGCGAGGTCCTTTCTCATATAGCGCACCGTCTTGTTCAGCGTGCCGAAAAAGTCCTTCGCCTTTTCTCCCGGGATAGCCGCTCCGCCCGGACCGCCGCCCATCGGGCCGCGTCTCTTTAAAGACATCTTCTTTTTGTCTTTCATAATCCGAGTTCCTCCTCCGAAAGCTGGGATTTTGCGATATCCGCATATACGGAGCAATTTTTGAGCAGCTCTTCGTGCGTGCCCTGACCGACGATCTTTCCGTCGTCGAGCACGATTATCTTATCCGCGTTCTTTATAGTGCCGACGCGTTGCGCGACGAGAATAACCGTCGCGCCGGCGAGTTTTTCTTTGATAGCCTGTCTCAAGTTGGCGTCCGTCTTGAAGTCGAGCGCGCTGAAACTGTCGTCAAATACGTATATCGGCGCGTTCTTTGCGATGGCGCGGGCGATCGCGATACGCTGTTTCTGCCCGCCGGAGACGTTGTCGCCGCCCTGCGCTATTTCGCTGTCGTAGCCTTCTTCCTTTTCCTCGATAAACTCTTTCGCCTGCGCGATCTCTCCGGCTTCTTTCATTCTTTCGTCCGGCATTCCGGGATCTGAATACTTTACGTTGGTCGCGATCGTGCCTGAAAAAAGTATATTCTTCTGCGGCACGAAACCTATATTCGCGCGCAATTTTTTCAAATCGAAGTCTCGCACGTCGGTGCCGCCTATCGTTATCTTGCCCTCCGTGACGTCGGCAAGGCGCGGCAGCAGGTTGACTATCGTCGATTTGCCGGAACCTGTACTGCCGATTATCGCGACCGTCTCGCCTTTCTTTACGGTAAAGCTTATGTCCTCGACCGCCTCAGTCTCTCCGCCGTAACTGTAACCGACGTTGTCGAAAACGATGTCGCCGTCCACGGGAGCGTCTACGGTGACGTCCTTGTTGCTTACGGTTATCGGCGTAGTCAGCACTTCGCTGACTCTGCCCGCGGAGACAGCCGCACGCGGCATAAGCACGAACGCCATCGACAGCATCATAAACGACATGATTATCTGCATTGCGTACTGGATAAACGCCATCATGTTGGCAACCTGGGTTATGTCTTCAGCCGTATATGCCGCGATCCATATAACCGCGACCGAAACGCCGAACATTACGAGAGTGATATACGGCGACAGGAGCGCCATTACTCTGTACGCGAAAAGACTCGTTTTGGTGAGATCCTTATTTGCCTTGTCGAACCTCTCCTCTTCGTAATTCTGAGTATTGAAAGCCCTGATGACCATAAGACCGTTCAATTCGTCGTTCGCCACCTGATTCACACGATCGATCTGGCGTTGCAAAACCTTGAATTTGGGAAGAACGGTGATTATAAGCACGGCGACGAGGACGAGAAGCGTAGCTACCGCAACGCCGATGACGATTATCATCGAATTCATACCCTCGCTCATTCTTACCGCCTTGATAACGCCGCCTACGCCCATGATCGGCGCGTACATGACCATTCTGAGGAACATGACGGTAAACGTCTGCACCTGCGTTATATCGTTGGTCGCCCTGGTGATCAGCGAGGATATCGAGAATTTATCGAATTCTGCGTTGGCGAAATTGCTGACCTTGATAAACACGTCGTTTCTGAGATCTCTCGATATCGCCGCCGCCGCGCGCGAAGCGAAAAAGCTGACGCATATCGACGAAACGCTGCCCGCGAGAGCGACGCCCAGCATGATGAGACCGTATTTGTAGACCGTCGGCATATCACCGACAGCGATGCCTTCCGCGACTATCTGCGACATATAAGTCGGCAGCTGCAGTTCGCAAAGCGCCTCGCAAGTAAGAAAAGCCAGCGACAACAAAATGATCCACCAATATTTTACATAATATCTGAAAATAGTCTTTGTCACATTGATTCTCCGAAAACCCGTTATAAAGGCGGGCCGAATAAAATTTATTGCCATTAATCATTGTACTACACGTATGCGTATTTGTAAACTGCGAAATGGCGGCGCTATGACAAATTTTGGTAAAAAAATCGTTAAAAAAGTGTTAAAAAAGGTATATTCTTTAAAAGACACAGTTTGATCCCACGCTGTGAAATCCGTTTTTTCCGCTGTCTTAACGGTCAACCGCCTTTATATTATAAGAGCAGATCAGTCGCATAAATACCGGCATTAAAAATACAAACGCAAACAAATTGACAGGCGTAAGGTTTATCGTATTTTTCCGTCAGTACTCCGTCCTGCCCAACAAAAAATCCAGCGACAGATCAAACAGATCGCACAAAGCTACGAGTTGTTCGTAATCGCACTCGTAAATACCGCTTTCAAACCTTTGATACACAGGCTGCGCTACTTTTAATTTATCCGCAACCTCTTTTTGCGTAAGCTTCATTGCGAGACGAGCGTCTTTCAATCTTTTGCCAACCTCTTTTTTTAACATTTACAGCCTCGATATATTATTATTTTCTTGACACAATAATACAGTTTATGTATAATGGTAGGTGGAAATATACAGTTTATGTATATTTTTAATGTCTTCTCGGAGTATAATGTTTATGGAAAACCAACCGGACAAAAGCGCTAATAACGTTAACGCGGAAAAAAACAAAAAAGTAATCTTTGTAGTCATAGCAATTGTTGCTTTGATTGTAATTATCTATCTGCTAAGCAACGCATCAATGTGCAGTACGTCGACTTCTTTGAACGGAATATCCGTATTAGAAGAACAACTCGTTACAGACGTAATCTATACTGTTATAGGAAACAACCTTTACCCGATATTACTGGTGAAAGTAAAAAACAATTCTTCGTCAACGAAAAAAGTGTCTTTCGAAGCAAATTTTTATGCCGACGGTCAGCTCCTCGGAGAAGATCAGGCTGACTATGTTACCTTAGCGCCGGGCGACGAGGCAGTACTTATGGCGCAGAGCGACCGAGGATACAAAGCCTGGACTCAACACGAATACTCATACAAAATTACTAAGTGGTGGATATTTGATCAATAACCGATCAAGACAATACGTTTTATCAAAAAAGCACCCGAGGGTGCTTTTTTGTTATCTCCTTTTTATTTTGTCCAGCTCATCAAGCAGTTTTTCAAGCTCATCGTATCCTTTCACGGTATAGTCTGGCGACGCTGCACCGTCGACGGCGTCCCCTTTCGGGTTGAACCATATACCCGTTATCCCGGCATTGTTCGCACCGAGTATATCGGACGAAAGAGAATCTCCGACAAGCGCCGCGCGCGACTTGTCGAAATTCTTTATGTGCGAAAAAACGTAATCGAAAAATCCCTTGTACGGCTTTGCGCAGCCAATCTGCTCAGAATAAAACTTGTCCTCAAAAAAACCGTCTATGCCCGCCGTCTTCAACCTTACTGTCTGCGTCGGCTCAGTACCGTTGGTGACCAGAAACAACCTGTATTTTTCAGAAATATTTTCTAAAAATCCGATCGCGCCGTCTATGACGTGCCCCTTTTGGGTAAGATGCGCGCGGTAAGCCGCGCCCGCGGCAACCGTATCTTTGCCGACTATCCCGAACTCTTCAAACAGCATATCGAAACGCAGTCTGTCCAGATACGCGCGGGTGATCCGCCCCGTTTCGAGAAGCTTCCAGCAATGCAGATTTATCTGAACGTATCTGTCTACGATCTTCTGTGTGACCGGTATATCAAATTCTTTTAAGGTCGTCACGATCGCTTCCCTTTCGCTCTTTGAAAAATCGAGCAAGGTGTCGTCGGCGTCAAGCAAGACAATCAGTTTATCCATATAAATATGATATCACATTGCCCCGCTCCGTTCAACGGTTATGCGCGTTTTTTGCATAAAGAACGGGACGACTGCCGCCGTCCCGCCATCGGAGATTATAATAAATACAGTAAGTTGTGTTGTCACGATATCGAAGAATGGTTTAAAAGCGCGTTCCTGCACCTTGACGACAGCGCGCACGCCATCTCTACCGCGTCATGGCTTATAAACCTTTTGTCAAGTCCGCTCTTTTCCGAAAGGATATCCGCGCACAGTCCGGCAAACTTCTGCGCCGCAAGGTATTCCTCTTTGCCTTTTTTCGTCATTTCGACGAACTTGCCGGCATTTTTGACGATAAGCCCCCGCTGCTCCAGCGCAAGCAGTTTTTTGTAAACGCTGGCGCGCGCATAGCACAGCTTCTGAGCGATGTCGGTCATGATCGCCCTTCCCTTTTCACTCTTTACTCTCTCTATCGCATTGAGATATCTGAATTCCGAAGCAGTCACGACGTTCGCCTCCGTAATGCCCCGCAGCACAAGCTGCGGCAAAGCCGTTTTTCTTTCCGCTTATCTTTTGCATCGGGTTAGCGTCCGCTAACCCTGACGCAAAAAAATAACAAAATTCCTTTTTGTTACGACTAAATTATATATCGCAGGTCTTGCGTTGTCAAACGGTTAGCAATAGCTAACTAAAAATTTTTATCATTTTTTATTCGGATTTTCTGCCGTATCGGGTCGGTCATCATATCTTACGCATAAACGCGGTTCAAAGCGCGTTGCGGCGCGGCCCTCCTTTAAAAACGGAAAAAACGCCCGCAAAAGCAGGCGTATAATACCTTTGCAAGTTTTCGACGAATTACTTTCCCAGCTTCTTCACGTAGTTTTTCATCGCGCCGAAGCTCTCGTCGCTGATAATATGCTCTATCCGGCACGCGTCGTTTTCAGCGGTCTCTTCGTTTACGCCGAGAACTTTTATCAGAAAACTCTTTATTATCTTATGTTTTTCGTAGACAGAATTCGCCTTTTCGAGTCCGGCGGCGGTAAGCTCAATATATCCGTTCTCGTCGACGGTGAGGTAGCCCGCCTTTTTGAGAAGCGCGACCGCTCTTGAAATACTCGGCTTTGAATAATTGAGTTCTACGGCAAGGTCTATCGACCTGACGTTACCCTGCCTGTTTCTCAGCATTAAAATTGTTTCGAGATAATTTTCGCCCGATTCCTGTATCTTCATAGATCCACCGCCTGTGATATACGACTATTTTACCATTTTCTGCGGTTTTTGACAAGCAAATACTGCATGCCGCATATCAGAATATACTGCCGGTCCTCAAAAAAACCCGACGATCTCTACTGCGTTCGCTTCAAAATTTACGTCGTTCAGTACTTCTTTTTTTATGTAAGACTCAGACAGCTCCTTCGTTTTTATCATACCAGACCAGAATAATACGAACCCGGTTTAAAGCGGCAAATTTCCGTAGCTACTGCGTTAAATGCCTTGATAATATGTCTAATATTACCTGCGGCATTTGTCTTGTATCGACAAAAATTTGCCGGCTTAAAACCGCATGCACCCTCAGGCGATGATTTTTAGTGTGTGTTTCAGCGAGGCGAACGCAGATAATATTATAATATTTTCAAGTGAGAATCGCTAAAAAACGCATACTGGGCTGGTATACGATAATATCCTCACGTCAACGCCTATACTTTTAGTGTCTTCATCATAGCTTAAAGTCAGATATGCTTCATTTCCGAAAACGTATTCTACAAGTTGCGCCCCTATCGTAAGCTTGCTTTCGTCTATATCGTAATTTGCGAATATCTCTTTGAGCTCTTCCCAACCGTAACCGACCGGATACGACCAACCGCTCAGAAACATATCGCTTCTTCCTAACAGAGTTTCTCCACTATAAGTCTCACCCGTAAGAAAGCTTTTTGTACCGATGATCGTAGATTCTTCTTCGTTTTCAGAAATATAACCGAACATGGCGCTATGTGAATACGCAACGTAACTGTCGCCGTCTTTAACGACGTAGCCGACGTTCATATCCCCGAAATCAAACCGGTACCCGCTCTCGCCTTCGCCGTAACGGAAAATCTCGTCCGGAGCATATCCTACAGTAAACCGTCCTATATAATAAGGAGAAGACATAAAGCTTTCAATCATCTTTTTCTCTTCTCTTTCATTTAGTTTAAACCTGTTTAAATTGCTTTCATAGGCTTCAACGGAACATATCTTTTCACCGCACACATTGACGGAGACAGTATGATTCACAGGTATCTCGTAAATATCTTCGCAAGCGCACGCGAAAATGCAGATAATCAGTATAAGAAATAAAATATATACGATCTTTTTCATTCTGCCCCTTACTCTCTGCCGCGGGCGCGCCCGCTTTCTTTTCCTATATAATAACAACACGTTACACCGCCGTCAATACCGCCGAGTAAAACCGACAACTGCATCTAAAGCGCTAAAAAATAGGCATTGACAACGGTCAATCATTATTTTATAATAATTTTGACCCGGGACCGGGATCAAAAAAGGAGATAAAACTATGAACATCAAAGGTACGAAAACCGAGAAAAACCTCGAAACCGCTTTTGCAGGCGAATCCCAGGCGAGAAACAAGTACACTTACTACGCTTCAAAGGCAAAAAAAGACGGCTACGTTCAGATAGCGAATTTCTTTGAGGAGACCGCAAACAACGAAAAGGAACACGCTAAGATATGGTTCAAACTTCTTCACGGCGGCATCCCTTCCACCGTTGAAAACCTCGCTGACGCTGCTGCGGGCGAAATGTACGAATGGACGGATATGTACGCTACTTTCGCAAAAGAAGCACGCGAAGAAGGCTTTGAAGAAATAGCTAAGCTTTTCGACGGCGTTGCCGCTATCGAAAAGGAGCACGAAGAAAGATACCGCGCCCTGCTCGCGAATATCGAAAAAGGCGAAGTATTCAAGAAGGTAGGCGAAAACGAATGGATCTGCAACAACTGCGGACATATCCACGTCGGTAAAGAAGCGCCCGAAGTATGCCCCGTTTGCGCTCATCCGCAGGCATATTTCCAACTGAGAAGCAAAAACTATTGATATGAACAATTCGGCTTTCCGCGCATTAAGTTACGGCGTTTATATTTTAAGCGCGTGGGATAACGGCAGACCTACGGGTTGCACCGTAAACAGCGTTATGCAGATAACGTCCTCACCCGCTACCATCGCCGTAAGCGTGAACAAAAACAACTATACCCACAAATGTATCGAAAGAAGCAAAAGGTTTGCGGTAAGCGTTCTGCATGAACAGTCCGCACCCGACATAATCGGCACTTTCGGCTTCTCTTCAGGCAGAGATACGAATAAATTCGATAAGGTCGACTATTCGGTAAAAGGCATGATGCCCATAGTTGACAACGCCGCTGCGTATATAGTCTGCGAAGTGGAAAAAACGCTTGAAACAGACACGCACACGGTATTTTTGGGAAAAGTTACCGACGCTGACGTCCTTGAAAACAAGCCCCCGATGACTTATGCGTATTACCATAACGTCGTCAAAGGCAAGACGGCAAAAAACGCGCCGACCTATATCGAAGAAAAACAGGAGAAAGGCAAATGGGTATGCTCCGTATGCGGCTACGTATACGACGGAGAGACTCCGTTTGAAGATCTTCCCGAAGATTTCAGATGCCCCGTCTGCAAGCAACCCAAATCGGCATTTGTCAAAAAATAAAGCCGACGTTTAAAAAATCCGCCGCTTTCCCGCTAAAGGAAGGCGGCTTTTTCATTTCATTTTCTCGCCTATTAGTTTATGGACAAACCGTATGTTCTCATCCTCTCTACCCTTTCAAAAAATCCATATTTTGCCCCTTACTTTTATTTGACTGTTTTTGCGTGCGGTAATATAATACCTTTGGTCAATCAAGCATATATACGCGCGCCGCTTGCGATATCGGCGCAAAGAGGAGTTTATGGAGTTTTTCATCACAACGCTGATCGCGGTCGCGACCATGCTGGTCTACGCCGTACCGGGATATATTTCTGTAAAGGCTAAACTGATAAAGCCGGAAAGCATATCCGCTTTCGCGGTCGTGCTCATGTACGTATGCAGTCCGTGCCTCACCGTTTATTCCGTCAATGCCGTACCTGTCTATACAAAAGAACTGATAATTCAGATCGTCGGCTTCTTCTTTATCTCGATGGCGGCTCAGGCGATAATGCTGGGACTTGCTTTCCTTATCCTGAGAAAGAAATACGACGACGTAAAATACCGCGTATACACCGTCGCAACCGGCTTCGGAAACTGCGCGTTCATGGGCGTACCCCTTTTACAGGCTCTCTTCCCCGACAACCCCAACGTAACGATACTTTCAGTCTCCTATCTCCTCGGCATGAACATATTCGGCTGGACGATCGGCTCAGCGATAATAACGCGCGACAAAAAATATATCAAGCCGTGGAAAGCGATTGTAAACCCCGCGGCAATAGCGATGATAATCTGCCTGCCGCTTTTCTTCACGACCTGGAGACTGCCTGAAAAAGTAGCGGACATATTTACTCTTCTGGGCAAAATGTCGACCCCTATGTGTATGCTGATAATGGGTATGCGCCTTGCGACCGTAAAACCCAAGTCGCTTTTCTGCACCCCGTCTCAATACGCGATAGTATTTGTAAAACAGATGATATTTCCGTTCATCGGCATGCTTCTCATATGGTTCCTGCCCTTTGAACAGTACGTCAAATATTCAATGTTCATTCTCTGCGCGGCGCCAGTCGCCAGCGTAGTCCTCAACTTTGCCGAAATGCTTGGCGAAGGTCAGGAAAACGCCGCCAACCTCGTACTTCTCGGCACCGTCTTCAGCGTAGCGACCCTGCCGGTAATGACGCTTATTTTGCAGGCGATCGGA
>CASEHD010000029.1 GCA_949287655.1 uncultured Christensenella sp.
TATCTTGAACTCTACGCTATACTTCTTTTGCTTTTGCCCTTTTTTTGCCATAAAATATGCACCTCCAAAAGTGTCTAACTTTTGGGGTGCACATCACTGTCGGGCGGCTTTTTTATGCGGTAAATAATACCGCCGTTCCTTTTACGGGAGCGGCGGTCGTTTTTTTGTCGTTTATTACAGCGTTACGGTGACCTTTTTAAGGTTTCTCGGGCTGTCTACGTTGAGACCCTTCGCAAGTCCGATATTGAGCGCGAGAAGGGAAACCGCGGTGCCGTAAAGAACAGGTCCGCACAGGTCGCAAACCTTGGGCATTTCGACCTTCTGCTTAGCGCAGGCGAGCACTTCGGGGATATCGCTGAACGCGGTCAGGTTGGCGCCCGCGTCCTTTACGCGCTTAGCCATTTCGATGAACTCCGCGTCGAATTTGCCTTTGGGAGCCAGCATTATCACGTTCGCCCCTTCCGCGAGAAGAGAGAGCGGACCGTGCATAAAGTTTGCGGAAGAGTAGGAGCGGTTGAACAGATAGCAGCATTCGGTAAGTTTGAGCGAAAGTTCGTCGCCCGTGCCCTGCATCGTTCCGCGGGACAGAATGATAAAGTTGTTCAGCGTGTGAAGCGCGCCGGCAACTTCTTTGATCTTGTCGTTCAGGTCGATCATTTCGCCAAGGAGGGAAACCGTCTTTTCGTACTTGGTGTCGCACTCCTTGCCGACGACGGTGGTCAGCATATACAGCGCGATAAGCTCTGCGATATAAGTCTTTGTCGCCGCGACCGACTTTTCCTCTTCAACGTCGAGAAAAAGGTGGAAATCGCACTCTTTCGCGGTGTCGCTTTCCTTGTTGTTGGTCACGCCGACGGTCATCGCGCCCAGCTTCTTAGCCTTGCGCAGCACCGCTATGGTATCTTTTGACATACCGCTCTGGCTGACAACGACCATGCAGGTGTTTTTCATATCGACGTCCGCGTCGTAGACGGTCGTAAGGGACGGGTGGTATTTGCCGACCTTCATGCCGCTGTACAGCGGACAGACGAAAGAGAACACGGTAGCCGCATTGTCGGACGTACCTCTCGCCATCGTTATGATGTTGGTAATACCCTTGTCTCTAAAAGCTTTTTTTATTCCGGGCAGTACGGGAGCGCAAGCCGCGACCGTTCTTTTGAGCATTTCGGGTTCGCTGAATATCTCTTGTTGCATCAAACTTATCATGATTGCACCTCTCTTATTTTGTTCTCTTATATTATATCCGCAAAAAGACGATTTAGCAATGTTTTGACTCAATTTAAACAAAAAGGAAAATGCGGCGGTCTGCGCCATACTGCAAAGGAGTGCGAAAACTCCGGCAAAGAAAAAACGCTGCGAGTATCAATAAGTTTTGAGAGAAAAAATGCCCGGCGTATCTTACGGCATGCGCCGTATAATCTTAACGGGTGAATACGGCGGCGGAAAAGGAAGGGAATAAGATTCATTCTCGCGGTACGGTTTAAGATGAAACGCGCCCGCTTGCAAAAAGCAAAATTTTCCCGTCCGTGTAGGACAAACGGATATTTAAAAGAAAGAAAAGTTTATGGAAAAACAAGAAGGGAAAAAGAAGTAAAGAGGGAAAGAAACGAAAAATGCGGACGGCAAGTCCGCATTTTTCTTATCTTAATACTTTGTCAGCCTGCCCTGTTCTTTGAGCCCTTCGAAATCGTGCTGGCGCAGGTATTCGTAAATTATTATCGCGACGCTGTTGGCGAGGTTCAAAGAGCGCGCTTCCGCACGCATGGGTATGCGCACGCACTTTTCGTAGTTTTCGTGCAAAAGCTCTTCGGGAAGGCCTTTGGTCTCTCTGCCGAAGAATACGAAACAGTCCTTGTCGTAATGTACGTGCGTAAAGTTTTTCGCGGATTTGGTTGAAGCGAAAAGCATCTGAGTATCGACGTTTTCCGCGGTCGCGCGCACCGCTAAGCCCTCGGTCTTTCCGCTTTTCGCCCTGTCGCCGAAGTTGGCTTTGAGGAACGCGTCCGTATCGGGATAGCGTTTTACGTCCGCGATCTCCCAGTAGTCCAGACCGCTTCTTTTCAGGTATTTGTCTTCCCAGCTGAACCCGCACGGCTCTATAACGTGCAGCACGGCGCCGGTTGCGGCGCAGGTACGGACGATGTTGCCGGTGTTGTTGGGGATCTCGGGATTTACGAGAACGACGTTTATCATTTGAGCGCCTTTGCGAGAAGATCTATCGAGAAGTCGAGGCGCTTTAACGTCTCTTCTTTGCCGAACAGCTCAGCCATTTCGGTAGCGCCGCCCGGGGTCGTCGCCGCGCCGGTTATCGCAAGTCGCAGGGGCAGGAACACCTGACCCGTCTTTACGCCCAGCTTTACCGCCAGGTCGTTAAGGACGGCTTTTAGCCTTTCGTCCGTCCAGTCGTCCACGGTGGGCAAAACGTCGCGGCACGCGAGCAGGGAAGAATATGCTGTCGGCAGGGTTATCTTCATCTTTTTATGCTCGAACATCGCGGGGTCGTACGCCTCGAATTTTTCGAGCGGAGAGACCTTTTCCGCTATCTCGCCGAAAGTCTCGACGCGGGGAATGAGAAGCTTTGCTATCTTTTCGTAATCGAACTTTCCGTTTACCGCGCTCGCGTCCAGGAACGGGCGCGCCTTTTCGACGAACTGCGCGGGGGTCAGCTCTTTGATATACCTGCCGTTCAGCCATTTCATTTTGGTCTCGTCGAAGATGCTGGGCGACTTGGAAATGCCGTCTACGCTGAACTGTTCGATAAGCTCTTGCATCGTCATCTTTTCGTCGTTGTTCTTCGGGCTCCAGCCGAGCAGCGCAATATAGTTGACTATCGCTTCCGGCAGGTAGCCTTTCGCGAGGAAATCCTCAAAATTGGCGTCGCCGTAACGCTTGCTCAGCTTGCGCTGCGCGTCCTTCATTATCGGGGAAAGGTGCATATAATGCGGTCTTTCCCAACCGAAAGCGTCGTACATAAGGTTGTACTTCGGGGTGCTGGAAAGGTATTCCACGCCGCGGATAACGTAGTTTATCTTCATCAGATGGTCGTCGACGACGTTCGCGAAATTATAGGTCGGCATGCCGTCCGACTTTATCAGGATATTGTCTTCCATATCGGCGTTGGGTACGCTTATGTGCCCGAAAACGAGGTCGTCGTATTCGCTTACGCCCTCGGTCGGCACGTTCTGGCGAATGACGTACGGCTCGCCCGCCGCGAGTTTAGCCTCGACTTCCTCTTTTGAAAGGGAAAGGCAATGTTTGTCGTACTTGTGCACGCCCGCTTCGTTGCCACCGCCCAGAGTCGCCAGTCTTTCTTTTGTGCAGAAGCAGTAGTACGCGCCGCCCAGTTCGACCAGCTTTTTCGCGTATTCCATATATATCGCCTTGCGCTCGCTCTGCACGTAAGGACCGTAACCCTTGTCCTTGTCCGGACCTTCGTCGTGCTCGATGCCCGCCGTTTTGAGCGTGCGGTATATCACGTCGATCGCGCCTTCGACGTAACGTTCCCTGTCGGTATCTTCTATCCTCAGCACGAAATCGCCGCCGTGCTGTTTCGCGAAAAGGTACGCGTAAAGGCAGGTGCGCAGGTTGCCGATGTGCATAAAGCCCGTGGGGGAGGGCGCAAATCTGGTTCTTACTTTTTCTTCCATCTCGAAACTCCGTAAGCGGTACGCTCGCGCGCCCGCAAATAAAATTACTTATTACATATTAACACAAGTTTAAATAAAAGACCATAAAAAAAGTATAAAAACTAAAAATGGCAGCCGCGCTGCCCGGCCGGCATCGCTAAGCGTAACATATAATTACGGACAAACGCCGCAACGGTTTTAACGTTCCGCCAAGCGCAATAAGTTTACAATACGCAGCGGCGACTTGTGATCCCGTCATACGGGGCAATAAAAGGAGAGGGTAAATTTGTTTAATATACACGGGGGTAAAGGCGAGCAGTTTGCTTTTATGCCGAAAAGGCTATAATATAAAAACACGGAGGAGCGGGATAAAATAAACATAAGTTTTGGCGGAAGCCCGATGTTACAGCAAAACGTTGTATAGACGCGAGAAGACTTCAAAGTAAGGTAAAATTCTTTGTAGCCAAGGGCAGGAGGTCAATATGGATATTTTTGCGGAAAGACTAAAAGAGCTCCGCACCCAGAACCATATGACGCAACGGGAGCTGTCGCAGATCCTGAACGTAAAACAGCAATCTTATTCCCGTTACGAATTGGGTACGGGTCAACCGTCGCTGGATACTCTGCGCAAAATTGCCGAATACTACAACGTATCGGTCGACTATCTTCTGGGGATAACGGAGATATGACGCTTACAAGCGCGCAAAATCGTGTTTGAACATCAAGTACGAAACTGAAAAGCCGTCGCACCGCGACGGCTTTTTTATTGCGGGAGTCGGAAGAAAGGAGAGAGACAAAGTGAAAAATGAAGAGAGGCGCGGAAAGCGGATAAAAGCGCGGCGGGCGGAACGCGATCCTGCCGGAAAAAATCTTTCGGCAGACGGGCGGGAGTATAGCATTTTTTTGAAATTTGGTATATTATATATATGAAAACTTTTCAGAGGTGAAAGATGTATCTTTTTGATCAGGCTTTGCAAGCCACGATGAAGCTCCTTTCGGAGGACAGCGTTCAGGGCGCGCCCTGCGCGGACAGCCCTTTCGGCGAAGGAGTGGCAAAATGTCTCAGATTCGTTGAAAAGACGGCGAAAGAGCACGGTTTTAAGACTTGTTACGGCGACGGATATTATGTATGGGCTGAAGTCGGCGAAGGAGAGCTGTTCGGCGTTCTCGGGCACGTGGATACGGTGCCGTATGAGGGAAAGTGGGACGCGAGCCCGCTCGGCGAGATAAAGGACGGCAGGATATACGGCAGGGGCGTGCTGGACGACAAGGGACCGATGATCTGCTGTATGTACGCCGCTTTCCAGCTTCTCGAAGAAGGCTATAAGCCGGCAAAGCGGCTTCGCTTTATCTTCGGCGGAAACGAGGAGACGGGATGGAAATGCATTGAAAGATATATGCAAAAGGAAGAAAAGCCGGCGACAGGGTTTTCGCCCGACGGCGATTTTCCCGTTATACACTGCGAAAAGGGCGTAGCGCAGATACTCGTGAAGTTTTCAAAGCCGAAGAGCCTTGTTTCACTGACCGGCGGCGTGCGCGCTAACATAGTGATAGACGACGCGTCCGCGGTGATAGAAGGCGAGGGCAAAGAGGTCGCGGGAGATAAGTTGACGGCGACGGTGCAGGACGGCAGAACGTATATAAAGGCGACGGGCAGACCCGCGCACGGCTCCACTCCCGAATTGGGCGACAACGCGGTATGGCATATCCTGTCTTACGCGGCTGAAAATTTCGGCGGCGAATACGAAAAACTGCGCGCCAAGCTGTGCGACCTGACGGGCAAAGGCCTCGGTATAGACGCGAAAGACGAAAGCGGCGCGCTGTCCTGCAACGTAGGAATAGTCCGCGCGGACGGCGACGACCTTTGCGTTACTCTGGATATCAGGCATCCAAACTCAATGGCGAGAAGAGAGGTCGAAGAGAGACTTTCAAAGGTCGACGGAGTGAAGAGCGTGAAGACAGAGCATTACCACGATCCGCATTTCGTCGCGGAAGACGAACCGCTGGTAAAAAACCTTCTGGGCGCGTATAACGATGTGACGGGAAGGAATGACAAACCGTTCTCGATAGGCGGCGCGACTTACGCGAGGGCGCTTGAACACGGCGTAGCTTTCGGTCCGATGTTCCCGTGGCAGGAAAGTACGATACACCAGAAAAACGAGAACGCGACCTTAGAAGATTTCAGAAAGATGTACGACGTATATCTCGAGGCGCTTAAGCGCACCGTGTTTATAAAGTAAATCAAAAAGGCGAAAAACGCGATACGGGTCGCGTAAAACCCTTTCGGGAAAAAATAAAACGAAGGAAAAATAAAACGAATAAAAAGCGGAGAAAAAACTCTCCGCTTTTTTGCCGGGGAATAAGGAAAAGCGTGCGCCTCGGGACCGCGGACGGAAAAGCGCGCATAAAATAACGCAACCCCTTGACTGATGTGCACCCCAAAAGTTAGACACTTTTGGAGGTGCATATTTTATGGCAAAAAAAGGGCAAAAGCAAAAGAAGTATAGCGTAGAGTTCAAGATAT
>CASEHD010000030.1 GCA_949287655.1 uncultured Christensenella sp.
TATCTTGAACTCTACGCTATACTTCTTTTGCTTTTGCCCTTTTTTTGCCATAAAATATGCACCTCCAAAAGTGTCTAACTTTTGGGGTGCACATCAAAAACGGGAGCTTTTATTTTTATTGTCCTTTCTTTGCTTTTCGTATTGTTTATCGGTTCAAGCACGTATTTTTATCATTTACGATTTAAAAAGGACGGCTGAAAGACCGTCCTTTGTACTCTTTTTTTCTTTGCGTCAGTTCCTTTACTTGCCCGCCTTTGCCGCGGTTTCACGCTTTGTCACACTCTCGCGGCGACGATCTCCGCAGCGCCTTCGATCTCCACTCTTCCCATGCCCGCAGGGAGAAAATAAGTGTCGCCCGTGTGCACGGGATACCGTTTTCCGTTGTATACGAATTCCGCAGCGCCGTCCACACAGGTAGCGGTAAGAAAGCTGTCCTCTCCCACGTCGAGCGCCTTCGTTCCGTCGAGGACTATCTTGTCGACGGTGAAATATTTGCATTTTGCAAGCCTTGTCACTCCGTCCCCGAGATCTACGCTGCCGGCGTTTGGACTTACGACCTTTGTCGTATCCGTGACCGCGACCGCTTTGTCTATATGCAATTGCCTCGGCTTGCCGTTCTTGTCCACTCTGCCGTAATCGAAAAGCCTGTAAGTGAGCGAACTGTTCTGCTGTATCTCGCATATCACGCAACCGCCGCATATCGCGTGCACAGTGCCCGACTCTATGAACAGACAGTCGCCCTTTCTGACCTCTACGAAATTGAGAAGATCTGTGACGGTACCGTCTACGAGCGATGCGCGCAACTGCTCTTTCGTGACAGGTTTTTTGAAGCCGCAATAAACGCCCGCGCCCTTTTCACATTCGACAATGTACCACATCTCCGTCTTTCCGAACTGCCCTTCGTTTTCGAGCGCGTACCCGTCATCCGGGTGCACCTGTACCGAAAGGTTGGCCTTAGCGTCGATAAGCTTTACAAGTATCGGAAAAAACGGGAATTTTTCACTGTTTTTTCCTTTATATCCCGGGTTCGCGTCCAGCACGTCGGATAGCGTTATACCTTCGTACTGTCCGTTCTCTATGACGCTGGGCCCGTCGGGGTGGCAGGATACTTCCCAGCTTTCGGCAATGGCGTCGCCCTCGCCTTCTTTCGCATAGAACTCTTTGAGTTTTATGCCTCCCCATACGTAGTCTTTTGTTGCGGCTTTTAGTTTAAAAGGATACATTTTTTACCTCTTGAATATTATCGTAAACGTCGAACCTACGCCCGGCGTGCTCTCTATTTTGAGCTCCGCGCCATAGTCGTCGACTATCTGTCTGACGATAGCGAGCCCCAACCCGTTGCTGTCCAGGGAAGTCTTGGAATGAGAACTGTCCACGCGGTAGAACCTTTCGCAAATATGCGGCAGATCCTTTTTCGGTATGCCGATACCGCTGTCCTTGACCGCTACCGTAACGGCGTCGTCGGTCTGTGAAAGCGAGACAATGACGGTGCCGTTTTCCTTATTGTACTTTATCGCGTTGCTGACCAGGTTGGATATCAGCGTATACATCTGATTTGGGTCGCCTTTTAGCGTCGCTTCACCCTCGCAGCTCATAGTTACGTTGATCGTATCGGCGATGATCCGAAGGCGTTTGATCACGTCTTCGCTCGTCTTTCTGAGATCGACGTCTTCAACGGTCTTTTCGGCATACTGCGCCGAATCCAGCTTCCCCAATGTTATCATCTTCTCGATAAGCGTAGCCATGCGCTGCGAACTTTCGTGTATGTCCTTAGCGCACTGGGTGCGGTTCTCTTCCGAAAGCCCGGGGGTCATCAGAAGCTCTGAAAATCCCATGATCGCGGTAAGCGGGGATTTGAGTTCGTGCGACGCGTTGAAGAAGAATTCGCTTCTCATCTTCGCGATATTCGCTTCGCTGGTGACGTCGGTGATAAGCAGGAAGTATTTGATATCCTTGAATTCTTCGAACATCTCATCGCCTACTATCCTGCAATCGACCCTGTAGTATTTATCCTCGACGACGATCTCGCCGGCCATGATGTTTTCGCCCGCGTCGGCTGCGCGCTTTATCTCGTTTAAGACCTTTTCGTCCTTAATAAGATAATCTATCGGGATACCGACAGTATTCGCTCTCGTATCGAATATCTCCGCGATGACGTCGTTTGACACGAGCACCCTGTTCTGCCCGCTCAGCGCGATAATGCCCTGCGCGACGTTTTCGATAATGAATTTCGTCTTATTCTGTTCGTACCTGAGGTCCGCAAGAGTATTGGATATCTTGCTCGCCGCCGTGTTTATGTTGTCGACTATCTTGTTTATCTCAACGTATTTCGCCTCGTAATCGACCGGCTTATAGTTGCCCTTATTGAAGTTTTCCAGCATTATCTGGATCTTTTCGAGGGGCACGACCTCATCTTTGACGTAGCTGGTAAATATCACGTAAGTGATTATCGCGATAACTATCCAGACCGCGATACAGCAACCTATCGTCAGCCAGAAATACAAGTCGTTGAAATTCATGTCCGTGCCGTACGCGACGACGATAAATCCATTATCGTCCAGCGCGGCGTTGTCTATCGCAACGTAGACGATGACCATCGTCTCGCCGTCCTTGTACAGTTTTTCCAGCCTGTGAACGCTGCCTTTTTCATGTACTTTCTGAATAAACTCAGCGTCCTTTACGTACAGTTCTTCGCCGCTTATCGTCGTGTTTGACGATATTAAAGACCCTGCGGATGACAGCACGCCGACATACATCAGCCCTTCTCCGTCGCCGACAGCGTTCTCAAGTTCGTCGATATTTTCGGCGGCTTTTATGTTTTCGTTATAAGCCGTCATATTCTTTTCGATAAGCTTGCGCTTGGAATAATAGGTAATGCCGTATATCAGCGAAAAACAAATGACAACGCTGAGCAAAAGGACCAGCGTCGTCAGCCAGAATATTTTTCTGAGTTTTTTGTTGTTCATATCTTACAGAATTTGTATCCGACACCTCTGACGGTAACGATATATTGCTTATCCGTCTTCTCTCCCAGTTTGCTTCTCAAAGACTTTATGTGCATATCGAGAGTTCTCGTCTCCCCGACGTAATCGTAATCCCATACCACAGACAAAATGCGGTCGCGTTTTACGACGGTGTCCATATTCTCCATCAGAAGATGAAGAAGGTTGTATTCTTTTAAAGTAAGTTGAACGGGTTGACCGTTCACGTGCACCTCGTGCTCGCGGTCATTTATCACAATGTCGCCGTACGCGAGGATATCGCCGTCCTTGTCCGCCGCAACCGGCGCTTTTCTGAGGTTCGCTCTTATGCGTGCGACCAGCTCGTTCATTGAAAACGGCTTTGCAACGTAATCGTCCGCGCCCGCGTCGAGACCGCCGATCTTATTCTTCTCGTCATCCTTCGCGCTTGCGATAATTACGGGGATAGCGGCGTATTCCTGACTTTTCTTCAGCTTGCCGAGAGCTTCCAGTCCGCTCATTCCGGGAAGCATGATATCCAGAATGATCAGATCGCAATGTTTGCCCTCGTTTAGCTTTGCGAACATGTCCTCTGCACAGTTGAACCCGCAAAACTCAAAACCGGCGTTTTCGAGAGCCATCGCGTACAGTCTCATGATACCCGCGTCGTCTTCGACTACAAAAATAACCTGTTTCATTTTTTGCCCTCACTTATTATTATAATAATTATATCAAATATAGTTTGATTTGTAAATAGCAAAAATTCCCGATAAATACTACCTAAGAGCGAACGGATAAAATAACACGGCGCTTCGCTTAGCAAGAGGCGTCAAAACCACTACGCTTAATCGTCGCAAGCTCCTCATATATGCGGCGGTTTATGTTTCCCCTTACTTTATCCCTTCCGAAAAAAAGTCTCGCCTTGACTCAACTTTTTGCAAGGTACTTTCGGCAAAAAGCGTGGTTTTTGCAGATTTGACTCTTCCCGGTATAATGGGAAAGCTAATAAAAAATTGTAACGTTTGTCCGCTCTTGCACGGACGAAATCCGCACCGTTCTACACGCCTTGCCGTTATCATCGGTGTTATCGGTTACAAAAAAGAAGAACCACGATTTGTGGTTCTTCTTTTTTGTAACCGGCAACGTCTTT
>CASEHD010000031.1 GCA_949287655.1 uncultured Christensenella sp.
ATATCTCTCAAATTAAAAGGAATGAGTCCTGTACAATACAGAACTCACTCAAATACAATTTAATTAATTCTTTGTCCAACTTTTGGGGTTCACCTCACGAAGCGGGGCGGGTTTTGTTAAGACGTTTATCTCGCGTCATATCAGTCCCAGCTTTTTCGCGTCGAAAGTAAGCTGATCTCTGAACATCGGGTGCGCGACGGAGATTATCTTCTGTACCCTTTCTCTTATATTGGTACCCCTCAGCGACACGACGCCGTATTCGGTGGCGAGGAAGTCGATGTCGTTTCTCGAAAGGGAGACCGCCGCGCCCGCTTTGAGCTGGCAGACGATCTTGGATTTTTCTTCTCTCTCCCCGGTATGACTGTTCTTGACCATAGCGGTGGAATAAAGCACGATGAACGATTTGCCGTTTTTGGACATCTGCGCGCCTATTGCGGTGTCAGCCTGCCCGCCCGTGCCGCTGAACTGAACTGAGCCCAGAGATTCGCTGCAGCACTGCCCGGTCAGATCTACCTCCAAGGTCGTATTTACCGATATCTGATTGTCGTTCTGCGCGATTATGTAAGGATCGTTGACCTCTGCGCAGTTTCTGACCTCAATGCCGATATTGTCGTCCATAAAATCGTAAAGCCTTTTATTGCCCAGCGCGAAAGCGGTGACGACCTTACCTTTATTGCGCTGTTTTCTGCTGCCGTTGACTACTCCCGCCTCTATCAGGTCTACCATGCCTGTGGTCAGCATTTCGGTATGTATGCCCAGGTCGTGTTTGCTCATAAGCGCCTGTGCGAACGCGTTGGGTATGCCGCCGATGCCCAGCTGTATGCAATCGCCGTCGTTGACGTAATCGGCGACCAGCTTTCCTATCACTCTGTCCTTTTCGCCGGGAACTATGTCGGGGATCTCAGGCAGCTCGTAATCCGTTTCAATGATATGATCGACCTGCGACACGTGCAGATCGCAGTCGCCGAACACGCGGGGTACGTGCGGATTTATCTCAACGATAACGAGATCCGCCGCCTCCATCATCGCCTTTTCGTAGACGTTGGAAAGCCCGACGGACATATAGCCGTGCTTATCCGGCATACTGGCGTTGACGACGACGATGTCGGGATGCGCCGCCCACAGCCTTTTGCTGGCGGCAAGGTGGAGATGGTTGGGAATAAAAGACAGATTGCCGTGAGCGTGCGCCTTACGCTGTTTTGAAGAATAAAACCAGCTTTCCGTAATAAAGGAATCCGCATATTTCGGCTTTGTGTACTCGTATTCGCATATCGAAAGACAGGTCGTGACCTTGACGTTTCTGACCTTGCCCGCGATCTTGTGCAGCGAACTCAGAAAAGCGCAAGCCTCGGCGGCGCCCAGACCGGTAACGATGTTGCACCCGTCTTTTACCAGCGAAAGCGCCTTTTTAAGGTCGATAACCTTGGATCTGTAATCGTACATGATCTTATCCCCCGTGTTTATCTGCTTTAATTGTGCATTAAAACGTATATTATTTCAAGTCATTTTAAATACGTTATGTCGAAAAAACGTAAAAAAATCCCCGAAACTTGCGCTTCGGGGAAGATATTATCGTTTTCAGTCCTGCTGAGTATCGTTCTTCTCGAACTTGTCCGCGCCGAGGAAGAACAGTGCGACGACGCCCGCGCCCGCATGCGAGCCGATAACGGGTCCGATATAGTCGATGACGACGCAGTCCAGACCGAACCTCTTTTCAACCTCGCTCTTCACATAAAGCGCGTCGTCGTAACAATCGCCGTGGCCGATAAGCACCAGCTTCTGCTCGCCTGCCGGCAGCATCTTTTCTTCCATCTTGTCTACGAGCGCTTTGAGCGACTTCTTGCGGGACACAACCTTCCCTATCGGGATAAGCTTGCCCTTTGAGTTGACGTACAGCACGGGTTTGATGTTGGCGAGCGAACCGATGAACGCCGCGGTCTTGGTCACCCTTCCGAGTCTGGCGAGATGTTTAAGATCGTCGACTGTAAAATAAGAACACAGATGAGCCTGCGTGTCCTCAACGTATTTGCACAGCTCTTCGAAAGAAGCGCCCTCAGCCCTTTTTTTCAGAGTGTACCAGACGAGGAGCCCTTCGCCCATGCTCGCATTGTAACTGTCCACCGCCGCAAGCTTGCGGGTCGGATACTTTTCGCGCAGGTCTCTGAATACGCGGACCGCGTTGTCGTAGGTGCCGGAAAGCCCGGACGAGAACACGACGTAAAGCACGTCTTTGCCCTCTTTCAGAAGCGGTTCGACGTATTTGAGTATGGTCGCCTCGTCGACCATGCGCGTATTCGTCTTTCTGCCCGCGCGCATATAGTCGTAAAACTCTTTTGCGGAAAGGTTTTTTGTTTCCCCGTCAAAATCCTCGTCGTCCAGCATGAAGCCCATCGGGAGAACGGTAAAATCTTCCTCGTAAAACTGTTTGGGAAAATCAGTCGTTGCGTCAGTTACGATATGAATCATATTGCCTCCAAAGGTATGTCAAATAATAGACAAGTGTAAATTTTTAATCTATAATAATTATAGAACAAATCCGCGCTGCCCGCGTAAGATTTTGCGAGTATAAATACGGTTTTATTGAACATTACCGTACACAATTGCGCGTTTTGTCAAATTTTTAACAAGGAGTATCATTTTATGCCCAAGGACAGAAGAATAAGAAAGACGCAAAGAGCAATCATCACCGCGACCGTGCAGCTTCTGAACACGGTGCCGATCAACAAACTTTCGATAAAGGAAATATGCTCTCTCGCCGACGTAAGCCGCAGCACCTTTTATCTGCACTACTACGACGCGACCGACGTCATAGAACAGGTGCACAACGATATCATCGCCAACATCACCAGTGTGCTGGACAAGTTCGATTTTGCGACGATACTGACAAATCCGGAGCCTTTTTTAAAATACGTATTTGATTTTCTGCAAAAAGACCTGGATCTTTACATCAATCTTTTGCAGAACAATTTTCACTCCGATTTCCGCAGAAAACTGAAAGGACTGCTCGAAAACAAGATCTTGCAGGAAAACTCATACCGCTACCGCGACAGGACTATGTTCGAATACTCGGTATGCTTCCTTATCTCAGGGCTTGTGGAGACGATATGCGACAACCTGCAGGACATAGGCACGCCCAAAGCAAATTATCTGCTGCAATCGCTGACCAACCATATCAAAGGCGGCTTTCAGGTGTAAAATGCCGGATCGAATAATACAGCGCTCCGAAAGTGATGTGCACCCCAAAAGTTAGACACTTTTGGAGGTGCATATTTTATGGCAAAAAAAGGGCAAAAGCAAAAGAAGTATAGCGTAGAGTTCAAGATA
>CASEHD010000032.1 GCA_949287655.1 uncultured Christensenella sp.
TTTCAGCGTCTTTTCGGCGATCGCGGAAGCTCTTTCCGCGCCGTATTTCGCCACCTGCACGAGGTACCATTCGTCCGCTCTTATCTCGTTGAATTTTTCGCGGAAAGGTCTGAGCATTTCTACGACGGCGTCAGCGGTCGCCAGCTTAAGATGCCCGTACATCTTGCCCTCGAACTCTCTGACGAGACTGTCCATATCCTGTTTTCTCGCGATGGAAAGTATTGTCAGAAGATTGGAAACGCCCGGTTTGTTTTCGGGGTCGTAAACTATCTCCGACCCGCTGTCCGTTACCGCCTTCTTCACCTTGGAAATTATGTCCTTTTCGCTGTCGAGCACGCCTATCACCGCATTGGGATTGGGGTCTGACTTGCTCATCTTTGCGAGCGGATTCTGGAGGCTGGCGATCTTCGCGCCGAACTTTCTGACTCTCGCCTCAGGCACTACGAACGTATCTCCGTAGATGTTGTTGAACCTTATGGCGATATCCCTCGCGATCTCGAGGTGCTGACGCTGGTCAATGCCTACCGGCACGCAGTCCGTCTTAAAAAGCAGTATGTCCGCCGCCATGAGTACAGGGTAATCCATAAGTCCCATATTGATGTTGTCGGCGTGTTTTTCCGATTTTTCCTTGAACTGCGTCATTCTGTTCATCTCGCCGACGTAGGTGTAGCAATTGAGCAGCCATGACAGCTCGCTGTGTTCGTGAACGTGCGATTGCAAGTACAGTATGTTTTTCTTGAAGTCGATTCCTGCGGCAAGCAGGAGCGCGAGCATATCGAGCGAGTTTTTGCGCAAGACCGCGGGATTCTGTCTGACCGTTATCGTGTGCAGATCAGCCACTTCAAACAGGCAGAAATTGCCCTCCTCGTTCTGAATCTCGCTCCATTCGTTTACAGCTCCGATATAGTTGCCGAGAGTCATGATACCCGTCGGTTGAATGCCGCTGTAAATTACCTTTTTTTTCATCATATGCCTCTGTAAAATAGATATTTGCAATATTATAACACAAATATAACTTATCTGCAAAGATTTTATATGATATTGGGCGATTTTAACCGTCCTCAACCGTTTTTCGCAAAATACTTTAACACATAAATGTAAAATAAGCGTTAAAAATGTGATTTTTTCAAAAAACGCCTTGTTACGCGCATTTTGCCTCTTTACAGCGACGCCTTTTATTTTGTATAATAAAATCATGGAAGATTTCAAAAAAACAGTTTACGAAAAAGAAGCAAAGTTTTTCAGCCCTTACGCATGCCGCTCGGACATGACGAAAGGAAGAAGGCGCGAAGAAAACCCCTGTCCTTTACGTACCGACTTCATGCGCGACCGCGACAGAATAGTACACAGCAAGTCTTTCCGTCGTCTTAAGCACAAGACGCAGGTTTTCATTTCTCCCGAAGGAGATCATTACCGCACCAGACTCACTCATACCCTCGAAGTCGCGCAGATAGGCAGGACGATTGCGCGCGCCCTCAATCTCAACGAGGACCTCATAGAGGCGATCGCTCTCGGGCACGATCTCGGACATACGCCGTTCGGGCATGCGGGAGAAAGCGTGCTCGACAAGCTGATAGATGGCGGCTTTTCGCACAACGAACAGAGCCTGAGAATTGTCGAATTTCTCGAAAACGACGGCAAAGGTCTCAACCTGACGTTTGAAATCAGGGACGGCATCGTCAATCACAAATTCAGCGGCAAGCCCGCGACGTTGGAGGGCGAGATAATAAAATACGCAGACAGGTTTGCCTACATAAACCACGACATAGAGGACGCGATCTCCGCAGGAGTTCTCAAAGAAGAAGATCTTCCAAAGGACTGCACCGAAGTGCTCGGTCACAGCAAGAGCGCGAGAATCAACAGCCTTATACTCGACATCGTCGGCAACAGCTTCGGCAAACCGTTCGTAAAGCAATCCCCCGAGTTTGAAGCGATGCACCTCAAACTGCACAAATTCATGTTCGCAAGCGTTTACACCAATCCCGTAGCGAAAGCAGAAGAAAAAAAGACGTTCGCGCTGATAGAGCTGCTTTTTCAACATTACATGACGCACCCCGAAGAACTCCCCGCCTTTTCCCGCTCTCTGCTCGAAACCAC